>JADKHR010000001.1:0-689516 GCA_016721625.1 Elusimicrobiota bacterium | reverse complement strand
GAAGGAACTCCTGAAAACCTTCGAGGCGGGAAAACGCCCCGTTGAGAAGGCCGACCCCCCGGCCCAACGGGATCTTTTCGCCAGCCATCCCGCCCTGGAGGCGCTTCGCGCCTTGGATCCCAACCAGCTGACCCCCATGGGCGCCCTGCAGGCCTTGGACGAGATTAAAAATAAGCTCTCCCTTTGATGTTTCAAAGGGTCCGACAGGCCCTCGACTGAAAACGAAGGAATTCGAAAAGTTTGGGCTCCCTTGATAATCCCCTGAAGCGGAGTGTCTCTTTTGAATGAAACCAGCCTGAAACGGTTGAATCGACTGGACCCCCAACTCCAATCTTCTTTTATCGCCACCTGAGATTTTAATTTTCCCCGGACAAGCGGTGGCGGTTGATCACGCCTGTCCGGGGAAAAATGCCCGTTCTTAACGGATCGTCAGCCAATAAGACATCCTTGCTGCATTGTCCGTAGTTTTTCCCTCTCCCTTGGGAGAGGGCAGGGTGAGGGGAATGGGTTTGTTGAAGGAAAACATTTCCTTCATCCGCCCCTCTGGGGCACCTTCCCCCAAGAGGGGAAGGAAAATCCCGATTTTCCCCGGACAGCGGTGGCGGTTGATTTTGTTACAACTTTGTTACGTTTTCTTAAGAGCAAATTCGATGGCAGGGTTTATACTGGTTCCATGATGTTTCCTTTTCGAAGGGTTGTTGCCGTTGTTCTGTCGGGCGCCACTTTGTTTTCGAACGTGGTCGCGGCTCACGCCAACGAGGCGAGTTTTTGGGAACAACGGCGCGCGGCACGACCTCCCGACCGCGAGGGGTTCTGGTCGCCCCCCCTCGCCGCGTCGTCCCCATCGTTGGACTCCCTTTTCTGCGATGGCGTCACCTGCTCCCCACTCTCATCGAAAACAGATCAGACGCCCCTCGGACCGGGCCTGGAGGCCGCCGTGCGGCCTTTCGGGGCGGTGGGGGAAGTTCGGGCCGGGACGCCCGGGGCCCCCTTTGTCGTGGTCATTGAGGACGTTCACACGGAGGACGCCGCCCAAGCGAACATCGGTCGGTTGTTGGAGGCGCTCGCCGACAAGGGCGTGGCCACGGCGGGACTGGAGGGCGCGTGGGTCCCTCTCGAGCTTGAGCGATATCGCCGTTACCCTCACCCCCGGCCCCTGGCCCGCGCCGCCGATTTCTTTCGCGCTGAGGGATACATCAGCGGTCCGGAGTGGGCCGGTCTCGCGCTGGGGAAAGTCCCCCGCCTGGTGGGCGTCGAATCCTTTGAACAGTATTACGACAACGTGCGGGCCGCCCGGCTGTGCGTGGCCGAAGGACCGAAGGCCAGGGCCGCGGTGGCGGTGTGGGGGCGTCGGCTGGGTCCCTTGAAAAAAGCTCTTTATTCCCCTGAACTCGCCACCTTGGACGCACGCCGCTCGGCGTTTCACGCCGGACGGGGCGGGGTGGGCGACTACGCCCGGTTCTTGGCTCCCCACGGCACCGGGCCGGCGTTGCGTGGTTTTGTGGCCGCGCTCGAGATGGAGGCCCGCTTGGATTTCGCCCGAGCCGAGCGGGAGCGGCGAGGCGTCCTGGAGCATCTCACGGCGCGACTTGCCGCCGATCAAACGGGCGCTTTGCTCCGCGAAGCGCAGCGGTACCGCTCCGGGGGAATGACCGCGGGAGAATTTCACGCTCATTTGAAAACCGTTTGCCACCTCGCGGGCGTGGACCTTCGAACCACCCCCGCCTTTTCGGCCTATCTGGACTACGTGGCCGCCGTTGAATCCATTTCCCGACCGCGGTTGTTGGAGGAGCTTAATGCGGCCGAAGCCGCCGCGGGCCGTCGATGGGCGGTGACCTCGCGCCAAAAGGATCTTCTGGCTTTGTCGAACGACGTGGATCTGACGGCCCGCTTGGTCAGCAACGAAATGACGCCGGCGGCCTGGGGGGAGTATCGCCAACGACGGGGGGATATCGCACGCCTTCCCGAACGTTTCACCGCCCTGGCCGGGGACTCCGCGCCGGCCCTTCCCGATCTGGCGCCCTTCGAGCAATTTTGCGAAAAGGCCGTCGCCCGAAACGGATCTCTGGTCGCCAATACGTTGCGCTGGGCGCGCGGGCAGAAAACCGTCGCTCTGGTGGTCGGAGGGTTCCACACCGCGGGGATTCTAAACGGATTGGCGTTGGAAGGCGCCGGGGCCGTGGTGGTTACCCCGCGGTTTGAAAAGGCGAACACCAGACCGCTCGACGCCTTCGCCCGGGATCCTTTGCCTCTGGAGAGAATTTTTGCCGGAGACCGGGTTCAATTGCCCCTGGCGCGGGTGTTGGTCCCGCTGGATAAGTTGGACCCGATGGATCGGCCCCGCGCCCGGGCGACGCAGTCGATGCTGATCCCGACCGCCGACGCGTTCGCTCGACAGGACGGCCTTGAGACGCCCTGGTCGTCGAAAACCCCCGTGTCGGTCGAAATGGGCCCCAACGGACCGGTCTTTTCCCTTAAGACGAGCGCTTCGCTGGCCGGCATTTTTCGCCGCTTGAAGAAATTTCCCTCCGCGGCATCGCGCGAACTGGGGAAAAAGACCAATGTTTTCTTTTCTCATTTTGGCGCCAAACCGCTTTTTGTTTTTGATTCGCTTTTCAGCCACCTGAAAGAAAAGGCAAAAAAGGGTTACGCGGCGTACGCCTTGCTCGCGGTGCTGGTGGCGCCCGTTGTGGTGGAATATGTTTTTCGCCATTTGATTTTCGGGGGAACTTTCGAAACATGGGGTTTGGCGATGATGGGAACTGTTTCCCTGTTCAACGCCCGGGGATCGAAACGTTCGGAAAATTTGACCGATCGTCGCCTGGTGGACGCCGGGCTTCTGGCTCCGGCGATGGTGGATTATCGCCTGGCCATGCGGCGGCAAATCAACCCGGCTCATCGGCCGCTACGCGTCCTGGTGGGCGGGGCGGGGGGCGACGTGGCGGGGGCTTTGTTGGATACCGATGGTTCGTTGTTTTACTTTCTGGACACCTACGGCCCGCTGAGCGAAGAAGACCTTCAGCCTTTGCAAAAAACCGCGGCGGAGGTGCCGTACACGCCCGGTTTTGAAAAGAAATATTTGGCCGAGAAAAGGAAAAAAGGTTACGCCCCGGTATGGACGATGGTTAGCTCTTCCAAACGCCTGGAAGCTCTCCGCCTCGAGTTGACGGCCATGGGGGTGGACCCCGCCAAGGTCCGCATTGAAATGTTTGAGGGGCGTTTGGCCATCCTCTTTCCGTGGGCCTACGCGGGGCAACCCCTTCGGTGGCGGCGCATCGTTTTCGTCAGTGCCAACGTCCTTTACCCCGAAACTTACCAAGACGTTCTTGAGCGCGGCGTGGACGTTTACCTGCAACGCGCCGGTATGGCGATTTCGAAAGAGTTCGCGCGTCATCCTTCGACGTTTTTATCGGATATCGCCGAGGCCATGCCGCCCGAGGGCGTTTTGGCGACGGATGATGTGTGGGTGGGCCATTATAGCGACAACGGCGACAACGCCGCGCGGTTTCCCCTGGCTTTGCCGGTGTCCCGATTCCCTGGCGAGGAGGAACTGTTCGAAAAGGTGAAGACATCCTTGAGGGGATCTCATCAAGGGGTTCCCGAAGCCGAGTTGAAGGGGTACGGCAACCGTCTTAACGTGCGGTTTGTCCCCGCTGGCGGGTTCGTGGCGGCGTCGACCCCGGCTCCCCGACCTTTTGACGAATCGACGGAGAATCACCCCGTCATTGGCAATAAATTACTGTCGGCGCCATTCGTCCATCACGATCTCGCCGTTCGGTCGATCGTGAACCCCCGGGGGGAAGGGAAAACGGTTTTGTACGGCGGCGCCGGGGCGGACGTGTCCAACGTCCTGATGACCTGGAGCCCCGAACGGGTCTATATGTTGGCCCCTTACCCGGGGCTGACGGCGGATCTTCTGCGGGCGACCTTTTCCCAAGGCGTTCCTTCAACGGATACGATTTACAGCAAAGAAAAATTCAGGGGGGGCTATTCCCGGGGAATTTTTCTAAGCGCGTCGCCCAATCTGCCCCTGGCCATCGCCATCGAAGTGACGGCGCTGGGGGTCCCCCCTTCAGCGGTGGAGGTCCTCGAAATCGATGGTCGACCGGCGCTTCGTTTCCCCTGGGAGGGCCGCCCCCGCACGGTTGTCTTCCACGACGGGCGCTTGGAAAATGTGGCGGCCTATCAAGATATCCTGAGCCGGGGGTTGGACGGGTTTTACTTTCGCGCGGGCATGGGTCTGGCCTCTGTCTACGATCGCTCCGATAGTTTCCTTTTCGACATCGCCGCCTCTTTCCGCCCCGGGGCTTTCTTCGTCACGGATGATTTCGTCTGGAAGGACGCTCTGGTCGCCAAGGATTACGGCCGTCATTTTCCCTTTGTCGCCAAGGAAATTTCCGTCCCCAACGAAGCCGTGTGGGGGCCGATGTTTGACGACCGGCTGACGGAGGCATCCCGGGGCGCTTTAACGCATTGGCAGCAAAACCCCTACGGATGGGGGGTGCGCGTTCGTCAGCTCCTCGCGCCGGTTCAAGTTCCCGTTTCACGAACAAAGCCCCCCTCGTTCGTGGAAGACCAGGAATTCGCCGGGTTGTCCTTCCGCGACGCGGTGGGCAACGACCCCCGGTTGAAAGAGATCGTTCTTCAAGGTGAAACGATTGGCCATTTCCGCTTGCTCCCTCAGGACGGAGGCGTTTTGGCGGTGGAGGAACCCCAGGTGGAACTTCGCTACCGCGTTCTCCTCGGGTTTCCCTCCGCCTTTTTCAAAATGTTGGCCGACGCCGCCCCCGGTCGTGACCTTCAGTTTTCCGCGGCGCTGTGGGTGATGGCCGTCCACCGGGCCCCGGACCTTTTCGACGGGAACCGTCTGCGAGTGATGTTTAAAAAAGACCTGGCGGTCGGGCTGCCTTGGAGTCACGCCCCGCCTTGGAACGGCGTGGGGTTTTTGGAGCGGTTGCGGTCGGAGGGAATCTCTTTTGTTTCCAACGAGATGTTGACGGGGCTCGTGCTACGCGGCCGGTTGTCGGCCTCTCGGGGCCCTCCAGCGGTCGGGCCTACGGAAAAAACTGAGGCGACGGCGGCGGCTCGAATCACACCGAGCGATGTGCCCCTTCGTCTCGAGTCCCGGTTGACGCGGCTTGGGGCGCACGGTCCTACCCACGTGGTGATGGGGCTCAACGGTCGAACCGTTGCGTCGATGCGGTTGGAAAAAAATCGGCAACGGGCGGTCCTTCAAAGCCTGAAGATGAACGACGATTGGGAAACCCCGGTGGATGTGGTCCGCGTGTTCGATTTGGTTTTGGCCTGGGCCCGCGCCGGGGGGGCCGCCGAATTGGAGTATCGCGGTTGCGACTGTCTTTGGGTGTATACGCTCTTGGAGGGGCAATTTGGGCCGGGGTTGTTGCGCGTTTGGTCGCTCAAAGAGAAAAAGTGGAAAATGGCCCTGGAGCCGGACATGGCGATGG
Organism: Elusimicrobiota bacterium; assembly: GCA_016721625.1. Taxonomy (NCBI): domain Bacteria; kingdom Pseudomonadati; phylum Elusimicrobiota; species Elusimicrobiota bacterium. Next base: position 684,051 of record JADKHR010000001.1, on the reverse strand, counting down.
AGGTCCGCTCTTTGCCGCCGACCGCGTCGCCCACCCGGTCCGTTTCGGGGCTGACGTTGCTGGCGCCCACGGCGGGCGTTCTTTACCGGGGCACCACCGTGTCCGATCTCCGTAAAAATCGGATCGAAGAGTCGGGGGGGAACGTGCGATGGGTTGGGGGGCGGGCCGGGTTCCTCGACGCTCCCTTATTCACATTCAAATGGAGTGAAGCCCAGGAATACGCGGAGACCCGTCAAACGGCCCAAGACCCAGCGGTCGTGATCGAAGTCTCCCACGACGCCTTGGCGGCCGCCGGAACGTCGTTGCCCTCTTTGAGCGAAGACCACCTGCCACCCGTGCCGTTGGCGGGAGGCGTGCCGCTTTCCACCGTCCGTGCGATATCCGTTTTGGACCCGGTGACTCACCGTTGGACCCGGCGGGTGGGTCTCGAAAACATCCGATCGTTCGTTTTCGCCAAAGCCACGACGTTGCGGGAAGTCGTTCCCGCCGCCCGGTTTGTGGCCGATCCGTTGGAAGTCAATCCCCCGCATGAATCGGATGGGTCTATCGACCGGTTGGGTTTGCGTTTGGCGTGGGACGAATTGAAGACGGCTCCCAACGAAACGCAAGCGTCCCGTTATTTTAACTCGCTGTTTGAGCGTCTCGAGGCCAAATTAGCCGATCCCTCCCCCTTCATTCGCCGCCACGCCCGAACGGTGTTGGCGGCGTTGCCGACGGCGGGCCTAGGGCCCCGTAAGGCCCAACGGCGGGAGGAGCGGCGGTTGTGGGAGCGGGTGATGAAGGATCCCCTCTCCGCGCACGGCCAAGGGGCTCTGGAGGTCCTTCGGGTATGGCGCGGGGCCGCGACGGTGGAGCGCGTCACAATCCTTCGGTTGCCGGATTTGGCGGTGTTGGAGTCGGCTCTGTGGCGGGCCGCCGAACGCACGTCGGATTTGGGCCGTTTGGGGATGCCCGTGCGCGCCGATATCGTGGGAGGCAGTCGATACCGTTTCGCCGAAGATCGCGGGGATGTTGACGTGTTTCTGAGCTATCGCCCGGACGATCCTGTGGTCGGCCAGTGGCTTCAACCGCGGACGGTGGTCAACGTGTTCCTTGGCGAACTGCTGGAAGCCTTGCCGCCCGGTTCGCGGGTTGACCCCGACCCGCAAGGCGCTCGCGTGAGAATCCCCTCCATGAAAGGGGAGACGGTTGGGTTTCTGCTGAACATTCACCCGACTTCCGAGGATCCGGTGGATGTCGTCGCGAAAAATCTGAAGGCCTTGACCCGGTCGACTGAACGATCAGGGGAGGCGGTGGCGTTGGAGCGGGATTATTTCTTGGGGGCGGGGTGGTTAAACCAGTCGGGAATTCTCGGCCCGCCGTCGGTCCAGTCCACGGCGGAATCTAAGCGCCTTTTCCAGGTCGCCGCGGAAATCCCCGACAATCCCAGCGACTTGCCGTTTCCCGTCCGGGAGCAAATCGAGAAACGCCTGGACCGGCCGGCCAGCGTGTTGTTGTTGCCCGCCGAGGAGGCCAACCCGAAGGCGATGATGATTTTGGAACCTTTCCTCGCCCCGCTTAAAAAACTCGGGCGGGCGGGGGCCTGGGGCTATGGCGCCGCCGTGTTGGCGTTAAGCGCCGCCGAGGAGTGGTTCTTTCGTCAATTCCTGTTGGCCGGAGGCGTGGCCGTGTCGGCCCCGACGTGGCTGGGATTTCTGGGAGAAGGTTATGTCTACGCGGGCGCGGTCCTCCTTCTCTTCACGTTCCTGCACCCTGTATTTCGGGGGCTGGCCGGGGGGCTCTACAACCGGCCGGGTCGAACGGTGCTTCCGCCCGAGGGGTGGATCGACAGCGTCTGGCGTTTGTATTTCGGAGCCGTTTTCACGGCGATGTATTTCGCGGACCCGGACGGGTGGAGCAACATCCTGGCGCACGTCCTCGTGAATCTATGGGTGATGTTTCAGCACCGCGAAGTGAGGGAAGGGCGCAACTCCGGGCGACCTTGGCCTTTCATGTCGCTGTTCGCGGGGGCCGCCCCGGAAAAAAACAGCGGGCCGATAGCGAACATGAAAAAAAGTCGCTTCGACATGGAACGCTTTCTCGACACGGCGCGCCGGACCGTTCCCCAAATCGCGGACGAAGAAGGGCGGCTGGTCCCCGCGCGGTTGATCGTCATGGGCGGCGACTGGGACGCGTCAAAGGGACCGCCGCCGGACGTGCATTTGGTTTTGGATTTTGGAAAGAAATCCGCCGGCACGGACCTCGGCCCGGTCTTGATGGACTTCATTACAGACTGGTTGGACGAGTTGAAAAAAACCGACGTCGTGAAGTCCGCCGACGCGGTGATCGGCCCCCGCACGCATTTCTCTTTGATCTTTCCCAGCCAAACCGGAAAACGCGTGTGGTCGGTTTTCGTTCAGGTTCGGGCGGTCACCGGCGACCCGGTTTCCGCCGTGGTGTCCGAATTGGAATTTCAACCCCGGGACCTGTGGGAGCGGGTGCGCCGCGTGTTGCGGGCGGAGTGGTTGTTCGGCGATCCTGCCTTCCACGCGCGGTGGTTGGCTATTTTCCACGAGCAAAAGAGGGTCCAGCGCGTCGGCGAGGTGTTCGAGTCGGACCCGTCTTTCCGGTCGGCCCTCGATCGCTGGCGGAACCCTCGGGCCGCCGTCGATGCCCTGGGCCCCGCCGCCGCGCTCGCTGTGGAACAAGCGACCCATCGGTCGATGCCGGGAAGCGAACCCGCGATCGCGGCCGCGCCGGTGGGCCCGGTTTTGCGCGAACAGGCCGACGCCGTGCGGGGGTTCCTCGACCTCTTGATGGAAGGGAGTCGTTTGGACAAAAACCTGGAAACGGCGGACCTCCCCGCCTTGTTCCTGGAATCCATCCAGTCGTTCAATGACGAAGGGTATCTGGCCAATCCGTCCCCCTCGGGACGATGGGATCTCTTTTACCGCGGGATCCGGCGTTATTTTCGGTTCGTTAAGTTGACGGGGGGGGGCTATTGGAAAGCGGCGCTGGAATGGCGGCCGGGGTGGGGCTTGGTTCTGACGTTGAGCGCGGGTTCGGCGTTGCGGGTGTTTCTAATCAATAATTACGCCGAAGCCCTGGCCACCAGACCGACCGCCGTCCTTTCGCCCCAGCCGGTGGATGACTTGGCGGTCGTTTCCTCGGGACAGCGGTTGCAAAACGCCCGAGTCGAGGCGCTCGCCCTTTTGGAACGCGCCGTTCGCGCCGTGCGTGATGGGCGGGAGCTGGAGGTTCGGGAAGAAATCGAAAAAGACATGGCCGCCTTTGAGGCCGCGGCGCCTCCTTTTCCCGTTAGCTCTCGTCGCAAGGGAGTGCGGATCTCCGACCGCCTGTTGACCTTGATCCGCGGGGATAACCGCCGTCTCAATTTCCACAACGATTTTCTGAAAGATGACAGCGCGTCTATGAAACTTTTTTGGCCCCGGGGCCACTACCCGGTGGTCCTCCTCACGCGGACCGATGGCAGGACGATGGCCTTCGCCGTGGAACGGTATTTCGATTCCACCGAGGGGAACCGGGAGATCGGGGCCCCCCCTCTTTGGGAGTTTCCCTCCCTCACGGAAGCCCTGGCGCGACTGCCCCGCTACTTCGACCTGGCCACGACACTCGATGGAGCCTTAGCCGTGGTTTCCCCCGCGGATCTTCGGGTGCGGTTGGCGGACGCCCAATCCACAACCCTGCTGTGCGAAACCCCGTCCTTTCCCCTATTCCGTTCGGACGGGACCCGGGTGACCACGTTGGTGTTCCGCGCTCCCGGAGAATACGCCCTTCGTTTCTTTCGTCAGACATCGACCCTGGAATTGCTGTCGACGGGGGGCGGCCAAAAAATGGTGTTTGCTCTAGGCCGTTTCGCCCACGCGGGGCAGTTCGATGAGGTGGTCGGCACGCCGGCGGGCCACTTTTCGTTGGCGCAAAAGGGCCTTCTCAGCAGCGCCCTGGAACCGCTGCTTCTTTCCGTTTCCCAAGAGGATTTCCTGAATTATTGGGAAGAGCCTCCCAAAGCGGCCGCGCGGCGGGAGGAGTTCAACCGGGCGGAGTGGACCGTGCGCTCGGACAAAAAAGGCCAAGCCCCTCTCACCTTTTCGAGGCGAATGGGCCGAATGCGGCAGTTGACGCTCCCCATGGTGTTGTCCCCGAACAGCCTCTACACTCTCCAGGTCGAGTGGTTTCGCGCCGGGGGCTATGTCTTGTTCTTGGAAGGGAAAGACGGGGTTCACGTTTTCACATTAGGGCGGTGGCTCCGGGCTTTGCGCGGGGAAGGGGATCGACGGTCGGTCACTCCCCTCCGCCTCGGACTTTTCCCCAACCGCACCGAGGCGCGCCTCGGGGTGCAACGGCACCCGGGCCTGTTATTGCGACGAGCGGAGCTGGCGGGGCGTCAGCGAAACCCAGACCAAAAATTGACAGGGCTCCTGGGAGAACTGCAATGGGTTTTCACCACCACCGTGAGCGGGAGCCACCTATGGGAGGATCCCTTTGAAGGACTTCGTTTGTTTTTCCACGGTTTGGGCGAAAAGGGGCGGGCGTATCGCGTGAGGTTGAATAGTGTCGACGGGATCGGGGCCGTGCCGGTGTTCAAATACGAGGGGGCCGCGGATATCAAATCGCGTTTCAAAATATACGCGCGGATTACGGCCGCCGCCCGGCGCGTTGGGGGCAGGCGGGACGTTCATCTGTTTCCCCTCAAAGGGGCGTTTTTTCAACCGGAGGAGGTGGACCGGGCCATCGAGGACTTGCGTCCCAACGAGACCGACGTGGCGTTCGGGGGGGGGGTGCCCGACTCATCGGAAAAAATGCATCAGACGCTGGAACGATTGATCGCGGCCTACACCCCGCCCCCGGAAGCGCGCGGGGGGGCGGCGTCGGTGTATCCCATCGAAGGGCCGCGCGCGTCCCGCGCCCGAGGGCGGTCCTCGGCCCGGTTTCTCCTTTTGGTGAATCGCCGGGGAGTGTTGGGCTTTTCGCGGTATCTGCAACAAGCGCTGGGGGAATTCGCGGAGGTTCGAACCTCGAACGGAGGGCGTGACCTTTACGTGGTTTACCAGGCCCGCCAGGAGCGCCCGGCCTTCGTCGCGCACATTCGCCTCAGTCCCGACCGCCTGTTCGACGCGTTGGCCGAGTGGTGCGACGAGTTATTGCAAACCAACGCCAGCGAGCGTTTGTCCCTGGGTTCTCGGTTTGCCCTTGAAGGGGACGCCAACGGAGATTCGAAGGCGCGTATTTTTCGCATGATGGAGCGGGCCTGGCTGGTGCAACAATATTTCAATCGCTGGGGGTCCTTGGCCGCCCACTTTGAACATCCGGACCCGGACGAAATCACCTACCGGTTTCAGGCGTGGTCTTACGTCAACACCGGTCCGTTCCTCTGCGGGGAAAAAGAATTGCGCGCGATCGTCGCCCGGTTGCGGAATGGGGTGACGGACAGAGAAAAGGCCGAACACGAAATAATGATAATCGCCAAAATACGGGCCGAGAAATCGGGGTCTTCTCCCGGAAAGAAAATCTTGGCGGCCGGGACGCTCATCTTGATGGGGGGAAACGCCTTCGGGGCGGCGGCCGCGGTGGGCGCGGCGATCGATCCTTGGGTCATGCTGATGACCCTCGGAGCGGCGGGGGTTGTCTGGGCCGCGGGACGGGCCTGGGGCCGCGTGGCGCGGGCCGTGCGGGACGCCGCGGTCTCGCCCCCCGCGTTTCGGGAGCGGACGGGCCCCCCGACGGACGGGGCCGCGTTGGAACGATTGCGGATGCTGTCGCCGGGCCCCTTGGACATGGATCGTTTGGAAATAGAGATTGATTGGCGGCGTGTTCCGGAGGCGCCACGAACGGGCGGCGGGGGTAAGATCCACCATGAATGGGAGAACGCGCTCCAAGCCTTGGGGGCCGGGGACGCCGTGGGCGGGCGGATTTTGGCCGCGGACGGAGCGCCAGGGAACCTGTCGGCTTTGGCTCTGGCTCTGTGGGCCCAACCGATCGCCACCGAGCCCGCCGCCCGCGCGGCGGGGGCCGCGCTGGGCGCCCGGGATGGCTTGAATCACGCCAACGCGGCGGACCGCGTGCGCTGGGCCGTGAAGGCGTGGGCCGCCGCCGTGAAAGATCTCCCCGCGGAAACCCGCGCGAGAGTGTTGGGGGGGTTCGAGGACTCCTACAACGCATTGCGTCGCGAAACCCTGCGGCTCTCGTTGATCGGGAACGCACTCCTGGGTCGGGAAGCGGTGTTGGACATCACCCCGTTGTTGGAAAACCCCACGGACGAAATCCGCCGAGGGGTCGCGACGATCTTGGCCGCTTGGGAAATTCAAGCCCGCCGAAATAAAGACGCCCGCTTGACCGTGGTGGTTCGGTCGGCGATCGAGCGGGGCGCGGTCCTGAAGGCCTTGGCCCCCCTGTCTCCGGGGGGCGCGCTCTCTCCCCGCGCCACGCTCCTGTTGGCCTCGGAGACGGAGGGCGCGGCCATGATCGCGGGGGGCCGGTTCTCCGTGGCGGCCTACACCGAAAGGCGCGGCCGTCCGGGATCCTTGGCCCTGGTGGGTTTCACGCCCGACGCGTTGGTCGAATCGGTCGAGGCGATAGAGGCTCTGGGCGCGAGGCTCGTGCCGTTGGTGAAACCGCTGGGCGACGAACTGGAGAACGCCCTCCGCACCCTCCGTTTCCTGTCGATCAACGCCTGACCCCCGGGTGGGATTGACGCTTCGCCCAGCGTTTGGGAACCGCCCCTTTTTCCGATCAAAAGACTCCTGACGGAAGCCTACGATAAGGCTGTCCTAAATCCATCTCCCTTCATCGCTTCGTCCCCGTTCGCCATTGAGACGATGGGCCCAACTCTCCCTAAAAAGAGTCGCTTGTAAGAAGAGTCCTGGGATGATAAAAATCACTTTGGTGGGGGAGCCAAACCATGACGCGAAAGCGATGGTCGGACGGGCGGATCATTGGGGATCTTTTGAAAAGGGAAATTAAATGAAAATTCACCGATGGTCGCTTTTTTTGTTTTTGGTTGGTCGGGTCATGGGCGCGGACGGCGTTCCCCACGACCAGCCCTATTTCAAGTTTGACACCGATTCCGTGCAACTGATATTCACGGAGAAAAACCAGGCGGCCGCCGAACGGGCGGCGGCGTTGGAAAAATATATTCATCCTCGCTACGAAAAGCTCTTCGGGTTTGCGCTGGATGAAAAACTTTATGTGGGGTTGATGTCGGACTACAACCAAATCGCCAACGGGTATTCGACTCCAATTCCCAACAACCGGCAAATCAACTTCATCGGCGGCACGGAGATGGTGGACTATTTCAGCGCCTCCTCCTGGCTCGACACCCTGATTTACCACGAAACGGCCCACAATTATCAGTTGAACGCGAAAGACAACCTCATTTCCCGATCGTTTCATTCTGTTTTGGGCAACGGCTGGTTTTTCAGTCCTTTCTTCACGCTCCCGAACCTGGCGGTGAGTCCTTTCTTTCTTGAAGGGAACGCCGTTTTGAACGAATCCTGGCATGGCAACGGGGGGCGCCTTTATAGCGGGCGGTTTCTGGCCCAGACGCTTCTCCAGGTGAAAGCGGGATATTTTACCCCGGCCCGGATGCACAACGACACCTTGTTTTTTCCCTATGGCGAGCATTACTACACCATGGGAAGTTATTTCCAGTATTTTCTGGCGGAGAATTATGGGATTCAGAAAACCAACGGTTTTATGAAAGAAAATTCCCAGGATTGGTTTTGGCCGTTTTTCACCAACGCCGCCATGGAACGCGCCGTCACCCAAAATTTTGAATCGCTGATGTCGGGTTACGTCGCGCAAACGAAGCCTCTGGCGGATCAGGTGGTGGAAGCCCAGGGAACTGTTATTGCGCGATCCAAATATTTTGCATCGTTGAACCGGGACGGCGACGAGATCTTTTTTCTGGTCAACGAGGACGGGGTGCGCGCGCCGGAACGGGTCCGTTTGAAACGGAAGACGAAAAACGTCGATCGACAGCGGGCTTCTTACCAGATGGGGAAAATGGTTAAGGCCGAAGGCCGTTATTATACCCAGGGCGGGGGGTACGTTTCTCCTCTGCGAATATACCAAGGGCTCTTTGATGAGCGGGGGGTGATATTAAAGGGAACGGAAGGGATGATGATTCAAGGCTATTTGCGAGACGGTCGGGCGGTTTATTTCGACGTTTCCAGTTCGTTCGACCATCCCCGCTTGTTTGTGGGAGACCAATTTTATGACGATGTTCATTCCTCCGTTTTGATCGACTGGAAAGACAACTTGTATTACTTCTCCCAGGAAAACAAGACCCGGACCCTATATAAAAATAAATCGCCGCTGTGCTCCTTTCAGGGATATTACGGGATCGTGGCCGACGTGGACGATGCGGGGAACGTGTTTTTCGTCGCCAATTCCGCCTTGGGGTCCACGTTGTATCGCGCGGATCCAAACGGGAAGGTGTAACGGGTTTCGGAAGCCGACAATATTGTGGAAGCGCGCTGGATTTCAGACAGCGAGGTGTTGTTGGCGGCCACGAGCGCGGACGATTATTACTATGTGGTGAGTCCGTGGAAGGCAAAACAAGGAGCGCCCTTTGAGCCCCAGCTGTTTTTCGAAAAAGATCCGCCCTTCGCGGTGAAGGAAAATGAGAACGGAAAAACGGAGAGGGTGGATTTATCCAAACCCTACCATTCCCTCTTGGATTTGCACTACAGCGGGACGATGGTTAACTTACAGTCGGATCCGGACGCGGGGTGGCTTTACGATGTTCAAATGGTCTTTGCCGATCCGTTAACCCAAAATGCGGTGACCGCTTTGGCTTCACGAACGGACGACGAAGTCACCGTCTTGGGGGTCGGTTATGAAAACACGCAATCCTTGGTGGGGTTTAAAGTTATTCCCTACGCGGTGACGGAAAAGAACGGGACGTTGCCCTCCTCCACCTACCGGGACTTCGGGGTGGTTGGGATGGCTTCCGTCCCTTATCTGAAAAAAGGGTATTGGGACGGCGCCGTGAACGCTTCCTATTCCCAAGACGTGGAATCGGTGGAACGAGCGCCGGCCGGGTTGTCCGTGGCGCTTTCGAAGAGTGAACAATTCGGCCACAGTTTTTACCGCCATAGCGGTGTCGATGGCGAGGTGTTTGCGGTTTCCGATCGCGGCGATAGGGGGATGGGCGGGGCGTTGGCTTTTGAGCGGGACTTTCCGAAAGAATGGTACCTTTCCTTCGGGGGAAAAGGTTCCGTCAGCGATCGGGAACAGATGAGCGCGGCCGAGCGGCGTGGAATCAAACTGGTTTCAAAAACCTCCCTCGTGGAAGGGGACCCCTCGGTGATGACGATGCCGAGCCTCGACGGAACGAGGTACGTGAAAAAGGTCGTGAAGGGGTCGGCCGGGTTGAAGAAGGTCCTGAATTTCAGCCAATACTTTTTCACCTTTCCGCTGTCCCTGCGTCGGGAAGGGCTTTATCTTTCCTACGACCATTACGCCATCGACGATTTCAAAGGATCCCATCGGGTCAACGAGATCACGGCCGGGGCGAGTTTGGACGCCCTCTGGTTGAACAGTTTTCTCCTTCCGATCAACATCGAATACATCAACAACGATAATCCCGCTTTCGGTAGTCGGGACAACGTTCGGGTTTATCTATCCATGGGTTTCTAGTTCGGCGATCGTCGGATCCAGGGGGTAGGGACCCGCCGACGGTCGGGCCAATCGCCAGCAGGTCCATGGACAATGGCTCCCTGGTCGAGTTCCCCTGGCGAGTGGAAGCATAGTATAAAAGTGAAGGACGTCCCCTCAACGATGGGTGATTACACGCTTTTTCTTGTTACGCATTTTTTCGGGGGCACTTCAAAGGGAGGACGCATCTTGCTTTTGGGGGGGTGGGGGTGTTATGATGGGTGGCACTCAATGGGGTGGGGAGGGGGGGGGTATGTTGAAAGAAGAGAAGCGAAACCACAAGCGGTTTCCGGTGTTGAAAGATATGGCGGAGCCGGTGGATTTGTTCGTGATGGACCATCCGGCGAAGGAAGTGCCGGCGGTGCTCACGAACCTTTCCGCGGGCGGGATGGCGTTGGTGGTGTTCGCCCATGTGTCGGGGAACGCCAAGCTGAAAATGATGATGGACGTTCACGGGTTGGAGGGGATGGAGCTTCAGGGGCGGGTGGCCTGGACGGAGCCCAAGGGCGACACCACGGCCATCGGGGTTCGCTTCGATCATCTGAAGCGCGAGACGGTCGACAAGATCAACTCCATGGCGGAGGACTTTCAGGATTGCGAGTTGAAGTTGTCTTTCGGCGTCAAAGACGTTTGTTTTCGGAAGTGCGGGTATTTTACCCTCTGCGCCAAATCCGTTAAGCTGAAATAAGAAGGGTCGACGCGGGGTCCCTTTCGGGCGGAAGGGATAGGAGGGAAGCCGGATGACGGAAGAGCGTTTTCCGTCGAAACCGAATCCCTCACCCTGCCCTCGCATCAGCGGCTACGACGCCCCCGGTGCCGTGAGCTCTGCGAACGGCCTCCCAAGAGGAGAGGGAAATCTTTTTCAGTTGGAAAAAGGTTTCCGGCCTCATAGGTGCGTTTTTTGGAGGGGTCTCCGTGGCGCGCGTTCAGAAACTGACGGAAGAAATCGTCCGGGGCATTGCGGCCGGCGAGGTGGTGGAACGGCCCGCTTCCGTTCTGAAAGAGCTGATTGAAAACGCCCTGGACGCGGGGGCCCGCCGGATCGATGTGGAGTGGCGGGAGGCGGGGCGGAAACGGTTGCGGGTGTGGGACGACGGCGAGGGCATGGCGCCGGACGACGCTCGGTTGTCCTTGGAACGGCACGCCACCTCCAAAATCCGCGATTTAAACGATCTCGAACATGTGGGGACCTTTGGGTTTCGGGGCGAAGCCCTGCCGTCCATCATGGCCGTCTCGCGCTTTGAGCTCGTGACGCGCACGGCCGGGGCCCCTGAAGCTTGGGCCATTCGGGCCGAGGCCGGGCGGATCTCCTTCGACGGGCCCGCCGGTGCCCCCGCCGGCACCTCCGTCACGGCCGACGACCTTTTCTTCGCGGTTCCCGCGCGGCTTAAATTCCTCAAATCCGATCCCACCGAACGTTCCCTCCTTTTTCGCGCCGTGGAGGACGCCTCTCTTTCGGCTCCGGGCACCGCTTTTCGGGTGATGTCCGAGGGCAAGGAGGCGCTCTCGCTTCCGGCTTTGGAGGCGGACGGGGCTCGGCTGATCGAGCGGTTGGAATCTCTGTGGGGGGCGGACCGCGCGGCGTCTTTGAAAGCGGTGGACGAAACGGGCGGTTCATGCGGGTGCGGGGGTGGGTGTCGGATGTGAACCAGCCCCAATCCACAGCCCGCTATCAACGGTTTTTCGTGAACCGCCGGGCCGTCACCAGCCGCCGGTTGGCCCACGCCCTCTACGACGGGTACCGCGGCCGGCTGATGGTGGGGCGGCACCCGGCGGCCCTCCTCTTTTTGGAAATGGACCCGACCCTGGTGGACGTGAACGTTCATCCGGCCAAGCGCGAGGTTCGCCTTTCCCACGAAGCGGAAGTTCACGATTTTTTGAGCCGCGCCGTGCAGAACGCGCTCGGGCGGAGCGTTCAGGCCCCGTCGGTTTTCGCCCCCGCCGACCTGGCGGTTCCTCCGGATCCCGTGGAGGGTTCCCCGCGCGTTTCGGTGTCCCTTGGGCGGTCTCCCACGGCGGCGGAATCTCGGGCGGCGTTCCAACTTCAGGCTCCTTTCCTTTCCGCTTCTCCCGACCTCGCTCCGCCGGCCTGGGAAGGCATGCCCCTGGAAACGTTCCGGGCGGCGCGATTTGAACCGGTGGCTCAACTGTACGCCACCTACCTTTTGACCCGGGTGGAAAACCAGTTCTTCCTTTTCGATCAGCACGCGGCGGCGGAACGGGTCCTTTATGAGGTCCTCACCGCCGGGGCGGCCCGCGGGACCCCGGCCAAACAATCCCTGCTGCTGCCCTGGGTTTGGGAACCCTCGGCGGAGGCCTCGGCCGTCATCGAGGCCCAACGGGAACAATTTGAGAAGCTCGGATACGATTTGGAACCTTTCGGCGGGGGCGCTTGGCGGGTGTTGGCGGTTCCGGCCGCCCTGGGGGAAGGAAACAAGGTGCGGACCCTGTTGGAGGGGTTGGCGGATGATTTATTGACGGAGCGCATCCCCCGCGGCTGGGACGCCTTGGTCACGCGGGCGGCGTGCCGGGGGGCGGTGAAGGCCGGGGATCCCTTGACGGTGCTGGAGATGAACCATTTGATCCGGGAGCTGCAAGCCTCTCCGCGGCCGTGGACGTGTCCCCACGGTCGCCCCTCCTTCCTCCGATTTTCGGATGAAGACCTTGCGAAAAGGTTCCATCGGGTGTAGATAGGGAGGGATGAGAGGAACGGTCCGTCCCATCACGAAGACAACGTTGAGACCTCCCCTGGCCCCTCCTTGGGAAGGAGGGGGAGAAACATTACTTCCAATTCGAACTACGCAAATCGCTTCGCATTGCATGACGACGGCGTTGAGACCTCCCCTGGCCCCTCCTTGGGAAGGAGGGGGAGAAAGGGGCATTGGGTTCTCTTCTCTCGCTTTGACCTCTCCTGTTTGTGTGAAAGAGGGGAGGGGCGCATGACGTCCTCTTCTCCCTCGGGATCCTCCCTTTGGGCGGAGGCTTTGGCTCAGTTGGAGCGGGGGGCGGAGCGCATGGGGTTGGAGCGCTGGATCGTGGAACGGCTCCGGAAACCCAAACGGATTTTGCAGGTGTCCATTCCGGTGCGGATGGACGACGGGTCGCTTCGCGTTTTCGACGGGTACCGCGTTCAGCACAACCTGGACCGGGGGCCGGCCAAGGGCGGGATCCGCTACCATCCGGACCTCTCCTTAGACGACGTGCGGGCGCTGGCGTTTTGGATGACGATCAAGTGCGCGGTGGTCAACCTTCCTTTCGGCGGGGCCAAGGGGGGCGTGGTCTGCGATCCCAAAAATCTTTCCGAGGGAGAAATTGAACGGTTGACGCGCCGCTACGCGGCCGAGATCTCGATCCTTATCGGGCCGGACAAGGACATCCCGGCCCCGGACATGAACACCAACGAAAAAATCATGGGCTGGATCATGGACACCTATTCCGTGCAGGCCGGCCATTCGGTGCCCGGCGTCGTGACGGGAAAGCCCTTGGAAATCGGCGGGACCGTGGGGCGGCGGGAGGCCACGGGGCGCGGGTTGTATTATATCGTCGAAGAACTTTGCCGGGTGAAAAAACGGGAACTGAAGAACCTCCGGATCGCGGTGCAGGGGTTTGGGAACGTGGGGGCCAACGCGGCCCGGATCTTGCACGAGGCGGGGGCTCGGATCGTGGCGATTTCCGACGCGGAGGGCGGGACCGCGCGGGCGGAGGGGTTGGACGTGGACGATCTTCGGCGCCATGCCGAAACCGGCCCCCTTGCCGGATACCCGAAGGGGCGGGGCGTCACGAACGCTCAGCTCCTGGAAATGGACTGCGATCTGCTGATTCCCGCGGCCATGGAAAACCAGATCACGGCGGCGGTGGCGCGGAAGGTGCGGGCCGAGTTCGTCGTTGAAGGGGCCAACGGGCCCGCCACCAACGAGGCGGACGAAATCCTTCGGTCGCGGGGCGTTACGGTGGTTCCGGACATCCTCGCCAACGCGGGCGGGGTGACCGTCAGTTATTTTGAATGGGTGCAGGATCTCCAGGCTTTTTTTTGGGATGAACAAGAAGTGCGCCAACGGCTTCGCGCCATCCTCGCCCGGGCCTTTCAGGAGGTCTGGCGCGTGGCCGGAGAGCAGAAAGTGGATTTGAGGCTCGCGGCGTTCCTCGTCGGACTCGGCCGTTTATCTCTCGCGATGAAACAGCGAGGGCTTTTTCCATGAACAAACGCATTGACAATGGGCGAAAATTCCATTAGATTCACGTTCAAATGGACTTCTTAACCACCTACATCGACCTGATGGGCGACCTGGAGTTTTTAATCTACGTCGCGTGCTTCATCACCGGGTTCGTTATGTTATTTGGGCTGATCGCGAAACTGATCCAATCCCCGGCGGTTCCCAAGGTTCTGACGACGGCGCCGCAGGCCCCGGAGGCGGTCCCCACGGCCGCTCCCGATGTGATTCTTCCAGCGCCGGAGCCGGTGGGGGAAGGGATTATGGAATGGGGAGGAAACGAGAAGAAGGCGAAAAAGGCGAAACCGGCCCCGGCCCCGCCTCCCGCCAAACCAAAGGCGCCTTCCCCTCCTGTGGCCCCGCCGCCGATGCCGGACCCGTCAAAATTTGACGCCATCACCAAGACCGTGGTTCTTTCTCCCGCCGAGGCCGCGGCGGTGCGCGCGCCCCAACCCGAATCGGGCGAAAAGCCACCGGTGGATCCCGCCATGCAGGAGGCGCTGATTCGACGGATTGCGGGGGTTGAGGAGGCGGTCCAAAAGGAACCTTTGTTTTTGGACCCGATGATCAAGCGGCTGAGCCAGATCGAGAAAAGAATCGAGGAAATGACGGAGAAGATGAACGCGGTTCCCCCGCCACCCCCCCCTCCGTCGCCGGCCCCCTCGGTGGAGGCCCCTCCTCCTGCCCAAGGTTTTGCTATGCCGGATCCGGAGGCGGGAGCGTTTAAAGAGGAATTCGTTGCTTTGAAAGAAAAGGTCTATGGCCTTCAAAAGATCCTGGAACACCTGGCGGAAGGGCCTACGCCACCGACAGCGCCATGAGCCGAAAAGCCCTTTCCTTTTTGATTTTGATTGACCTCGTCTTTCTGGGCGTGGTCGGATTTCGTCTTTGGACGCGGTTCGAAACCCTGCGCGGAGGCGCCCCTTCGTCGGCGCCGCTCCCGGCGCCTTCGGAACCTCCCGCGACCGAAACGGTAACGCCCCTTCCCGTGGTGTCCTCCACCGCCCCTGTGGAAGGGGTGAGCACATCGACCAGTCCGGCGACGGCGGCCGCACCGGTGCTCTCGACGGCGGCCCCGGCGGGGCTCTCCCCCGTGGACCCGGCCGTTCCCTTTGAAAATCCAAAATCGACGCCTTCCTCGCTTTCGGGGCCGCCAAAAACCGGCGCGCTTTCTCGCCGCACCTTCGTGTACAACAACGTCAATGCGAAAAGCGTTCAACTGGTGGGGGATTTCAACAACTGGACCCCCGAAGCCTTTCGCAAAAGCACCGTGGGCCGGTGGAGCGTTTCCGTGGCGATGGCCCCCGGGGATTACTCCTATAATTTCATTGTGGACGGCAAGGCCGTTCGAGACCCCAACCAACGGCGCACCGACGCCAAGGGACGATCGCTCCTGACGATTGTGCGTTGACCTTCTGGCCATAGCGTTGCATAATACCTCGGTAGATCATCAACTCAACTCTATCAACCTATGATTCGCCATTTAACATCGGATCTCCCGCGTTTTTCTTTTCGACCGGTATGGCGGTCGTTGGGGGGGAGCTTTCTCCTCTTTTCGACCCTCGTCGGGTCCCCGTCCGCCGCTCCCAAGAAAAATGAATCCGTTCACGATCCCATCCGGACCTACCAATTTAAATTCCAAAGAGACGCGGCCTACGATGCGATTCGGAGTTACCTCGCCTTCTTGCAGAAGGTCGCGCCCGGCCTGGAAGGCATCGGCTCCCAGTACACGGTGGCCGACCTGTTCATGGATCAGGGGCGTTTTGAAGACGCGGCCCGGCTTCTTAAGAACCTATCGGAGGTCCCTACCCAAGACGACTATTTTCGCGCCTCGGTGATGATGCGTTTGGCCACCTGTTACATGAGGAAGGGTTGTATTCCCAGGCCGCCCCCTATTTCGCCGCGGTGACGGAGGGGAAAACCAAGGCTCTCGTGCCGGAGGCAATCATCGGGTTAGCCCTGGCCACGCTTTCCATGGGAGATATCGAAAAGGCGTACCAACATTTTCGGGAGATTTCCGCGCTGTATCCCGCCTACAAGACCCACCCCCGGTACATGCTTCCCTTGGGACTCATTCAGTGGGAGGTGCGAAAATACCAAGGCGCCCTCGACTACCTGTTGCGCGACGATCGCAACCCGGCCAGCCGATATTTTTCCGGACTTTGCTACCGGGAATTGAAAATGTTCCCTGAAGCGAGCGGGGCCTTTCGGCGGATCACGCAAGAATTTCCGGAAAGCGTTTGGGCGGATCGCGCTCGTTTTGAGCTGGGCGAGACGTTCTACCTCCAGGGGGATTATTTGTTGGCGTCCCAGACCTTCGGGGACATTTTTCGCTCCCACCGGACGAAGCAGTGGGACTATCTCTCGTTGTACAGGCTCGCCTGTTGCGATGTCCGTATGAAAAAATACAGCTCTGCTGAAGAACGGTTATGGACGTTGAACCAATCCAAATTGGATCCGGCTTTGGCGGCCAACGTGAATTATCTCTTGACTGAATCCCTGGCCACGCAGGACAAAATTTCGAAAATCGTTGGGATCCTCGAGCAGGTCCCCGCCCGCAAACGAACGCCCGAAAACAACTATCGAATCATTTGGGCTCGGGCGGCCCAGGGGATTCCAGAAAGCGGCGAAGCAAGCCAACCAGTTCTTGAACGAGCGGGAAGATCCGGAACTAACGCCCCGCACGCTCCTGCTTCAGGGCTACGCCTTTGAACGGCTCGGGCAGGAACCCGAATCCTTTGCCTCTTATCAGTTGGTGGCCGAACATTTCTCGGGAACGCCCTACGCGGCCAAGGCGGCGGAGCTGGCTTGCATGAGTTTTTTCCGCGCGGGGGAGTACAAATCCATGACCACCCAGGTCAACAGTCTCTGGCGGCTGGTGGACCCTGAAATACAAAAGAAGTTCCCCGAAACCATTTATTGGATGGGGCACGCCGCCATGAAACTGAGGGACTATCCCCAAGCCCAGAAACAGTTTAAAGAATTTCTCTCGGTGGCTTCGGTGGACCATCCCTGGGTCGCGGAGGCCCTTCGCTCCCAGGCCCTGGCCTTCGCCATGGACAAGAGCGTGAAGGAGGCTTTGCCGGTGCTTCAACGGGCCTACCAGAGCGCCGAGGAGCGGGGCCAGAAAAACCTGATGGGCAAGCTGACCTTGGACATGGCCAACATTTCCTTTAACGCTCGGCGGTTCGATGACGCGATTTCCAACTACCGGCGGTTGGGGCAAATCGACCCACAAAATGAGCAGATGCCCTTCGCGCTGTTCCAAGAGGCCCTGAGCCTTTATCGGTCTGAATATTACAACGAAGCGGTCTCGGCGTGGGAAAGGCTTTCGGTTCAATACCCGCGGGATCCCCGCGCCGCGGAGGCCCTTTTCCGGGCCTCCCGCACGCGTTTTGAGATGGGCAAGTACACCGAGGCCATTGTCGGTTACCAATCCTTGGTGCGCAACTTTCCCAACTCCCCGTTCGTGCGGGATTCCCGGTTCCAAATCGGACAGTGTTACTTCAATTCCAAAGATTGGCCCAATGCCATCAAGGTTTATAACGATTTCCAGACGCGGTTCCCGGACGATCCCGAACGGGCCCAGGTCGATAACTACATCCAGCTGGCTTCTTTCAATTCGGGGATGACCGCCGCTCAGCTGACCGCCTTGTTCCAGGGGAAAACAAAAAGCCCTGTGCTGGCGGATATCTATTGGACGGAAGGAGCGAAACAATACAACGAAAAGGACTACGCCGCCGCCCGGGAGAATTTTCAGAAAATCCTCTACGAATTTCCCAGTTCTTCCTGGGCGGCGCAGGCCTCTTTTTATCGGGCCGAAACGCTGTTTTTTGAAGAGAAATATTTGGAGGCCGTGGGGGCCTACGACGGATTCCTTCAGGGATTTCCCGACAACGCCAACGTTCCTCCCGCCCGGTTCCATTTGGGCGTTTCCTATTTCAGTTTGAACAACTTTGAACGGAGCGCGGCGGTGTTCGACCAATACAGCAAGGACTTCCCGGCGGATCCGCTGGCGAAAAACGCGGCGTTGAACACGGCCATCTCCTACTCCCGGCTCGGCGATGTGGACAAGACCAACCAGGCCTATATCAACTACGCCGCGGCTTATCCGGATGCCGACGACCTCGGGGCGGCGTTTATTCAACTGGGCCAATTTTTGGAGAAAGTCGGCCAGGAATCCCGGGCCATCGAGGCCTACAAGCGCGTGCCTGCGAAACGGCCGGAATACGCCCAGTCCCTTTATCTGTTGGCTCGGCTTTATAAAAATCTTTCCGAACCCGCCGGCGAGAAGCTGGCCTACGAGTCTCTTCGCACCATTCCGGCCAAGGGCGACCCCTACCGCATCGCGGGGATCCTAGCCCTGGCGGACCTTTTCGTCGCCGCGAACGACGCCCCCAAGGCTTTGGCGGCCTATGAGGATGTGAAGAAGAATGCCACCGACGAGGCCAGCCGGGCCCTCGCTCAACAACAGATTTCAGCCATTCGCGCGATCTTGGACGCTCCGCCGCCGACGCCGGCGCCCGAAACGCCGAAGACCCCGAAAGGGACGACGAACAAAACGAATTAAGGAGAACCCATGGAAACGTTGAGTCTGTTTGGGATTTTGAAAATCAGTTTGGTCATCCCGGTCCTTTTGCTTATGTCCATCCTGATGGTGGCGGTTTTTATCGAACGCCTGCTTTTTTTCTCCCGCATGGGAAAGATTGACCCCTTCCTTTTCAAACGCATCAAGGATTTCCTCATCGCCGGGAAACTGAAAGAAGCCGAAGTCGCCGCGTCCCAGGGGAAAGGGTTGATCGCGGAGTCTTTGGAAGCGGTTCTGGTGGCGTCCCACTCCCGGGAACGGAGCGAAATGGACCATGTGCTCACGCTTTATTTTCAACGAACCCAATCCATGCTGAGCCGCCGGCTGGGGTTGTTCGGAACCCTGAGTTTCATTTCGCCTCTCTTGGGCCTTCTGGGAACCGTGCTGGGCGTCATGACGGCTTTCCGAAATTTGGCGGGCGCTCAGAGCAGTGGGCCGGGGGTGGTGGCCGCGGGTATTTCCGAGGCGCTCTATGCGACGGCGGCGGGTATTTTTGTCGCTGTGACGGCGGCCCTTATTTACAACTATTTCAATTTCAAGCTCAAACACGTGCTGAACAGCCTCAATATCTTTGGGCAGGAAATCGCCCTCATCGTGACGCTGGGCCGGGACGTGTGAACTTTGTCGGCGAAACGGTGTCCTGTAAAGCAGGGAGGCGGTTTGTTTTTCGGCATCTCTTCAAAATCGCCCGATGAATCGGGCAACTTTGTTTAAGTGCCTGGCGGGGGGGATTCTGAATGAATGATCCGGGAATGGATGGGGAGATGGAGGAGACGGAGAAGATCAACGTGGTTCCGCTGGCGGATTTGACGTTGGTTCTCCTGATCATCTTGATGGTCATCTCTCCCATGATCAGCCAGTCCTTGATCCGCGTGTCGACGCCCCAGGTGAAGACGGGGGCGGGGGCAGCGGGCCCCGAGGCGAAAAAAGAGGAAGGGCCCCTCCGGGTCGACATCCGGGAGAACGGGTTCTTGTTGAACGGCGAGCCTTTTGAGTTTGTGGAATCCATGCTCGAGGACTTGAAACAGCGATTGTTGACCAATCCGGAGCGGTCGGTTCTCGTGAGCGCCGACGAGCGTGTGGTGGTCCGGCAGGTGGTTCAAGTGTTGGATGGGGCGAAGCTGGCGGGCGCGAAAAGCCTCTCCTTGTTGGGCCTTAAGAAAAAGGAACAGGAGAAAATAAAATGATGGATGTGCGGCGACGGATCACCACCGATTCGGCCATTGGGGGCGTTAACATCGTTCCTGTGATCGACCTTTGCCTGGTCCTGCTGGTGATCCTCTTGGTCATCTCGCCCCTCATGGACCGGTCGCCCGTGGAGGTGACGCTCCCCCGCGCCCACGTCCTCAAAGAGGATGAGGAAAATCATATTTCAATTTCCGTGAACCCGGATGGACGGCTGGCCGTGAACTCCCAAGAGTTGGATCTGAAAGACCTTGAACGCGCGGTTCGCAACGAGTTGAAGGTTCGAGGCTCCGGCGTTTACGTGATCATCCGCGCGGACGAGAACGTTCAATACGGGCGCCTCAACGAACTGATCAAGATCGCCAAGGACGCGGGCGCCACCCACGTGGCTTTGGGCACGCGCGAGATCGAGGGCGACGAGTCGACCCTGGGAGCGGAGGGGGCTACGCCATGATGTCGCGGCATTGGGACCTGGTTTACGGGCGGCCCCCTGTTTCTTTGGACGCTGTTCTCCTGGGCGTCGCGGTGGCGCTCCACCTCCCTCTGCTTCTGCTCCAATTTCAAGCGCCGCTCCGTTCGGCCAAATCGGGGTCTCTTTATAACATCGATGTCGGGGAGGCATTTGTTAAAGATATTCTCAGCCGTCCGGCGGTGCTTCCCCGGGCGATTCCCGACTTTATTCAAGCTCCTCCGCCGATCAGCAAATTGGTTCCGCGCCTCGCTTTACCCCCGGTCGCGATTCCGCCGATTTCTGGAGGTCCGGCGGGTTTGAAAGGTCTGCCCGCGACGCCCCCGCAGATTGCCGGGCTTGGTAAGACGAATCTTGCGACGGGACCCGTCGGGACGGGGTCGGCCCCCGGTGCCATCCCTTCCATTGCGGGGATTCCGGGCGGCGGTAAAATTTCCTTGCCCGGTTCCGTGGGGGAGGAGCCGCGGGGCCGCATCCAGAACCTCAATTCGAGGGTGCAACCGATCTCTCCCAACGAGCTGGAAGGGATTGGAGGCGGGGTGATTTCGGCGGGAAACACCCCCGTCGTCACGATCCCCGAACCTTCTCGGCCGACGCTCGATCTGGCGCTTCTCCCGGAAGGGCATGCCAAGGAGGGGAAAATCTCTCCCGGGCACGTTAACTATTTGGAGTCGAATCCTAAATCGAATCCGGCCATTCTGAAAGGTCCAGGCGTGGGCGTCGTCGCTCCTGTCGTCCCCCGGCATGGGAAAGAGGAACCGGACTCTCCTTCGCCCGTCATGGAGGCCCACACTTTTCCGACCACGGCGGCGGGGCGCAAGATGGAGATTTTTCCGATTTATGGCGAATTGAAGGACCGCGTGGTCAAATACCAGGAACTACCGGAGGTTCCCGACGCGTTTAAGAAAAAAGGGGAACAAAACGTTGTCCAATTCCGCTTTTGGGTCACGAGGGACGGGCGCGTGAAGGAAAACATTGAACTTCTGAAAGGTTCCGGATCGGCGGGGTTGGATGAAATCGCGCGGACCGCCCTGCTCCACTGGGTCTTTTCTTCGCTCCCGCCGGAAAAAGGCAACCTGGTCCAGAGCGGCACCATTGAATTTAAATTCTCTTTCAAATGAAAAAACAACCGATGGCCCTCCTTCTGTTCGTCTTTCTCCCCTTCGCCCTGGCGGCGGGCCCGGAGGCGAAGCCGGTGGTTTCCAAGACCACCCCTCTTTTGGGACCTCAGCCGGCCCAACCGAAGGGACCCCTTCCGGGCGGGGAAACCCCCAACGACCGGGAGCTTCCGGCGTCGGACAAACCCAAGGACAACGCGGCCCCGGACAATTCTCGGAGCTTGGAGATCACCTCCAGCGCTCAGGATGAGATTCCCATCGCCCTGGATCCGCCTCCTTTGGATTTGTCCTTTAAGGACGTGGTGGGGTTTGCCCGGCCTGGCCAAACCCAGCGGGTCTTGGACGGGCCCGTGGAACATATGCCGGGGAACGAAATTTTGGGCTTGGCCATTTTGGACCCTCGCCAGGCGCTGGGGGCCCTGCCTCTTCGCATCCCGTCTCCGCCTTTCATTCGGATGGAGGTTCCGCCCGGCCTTGAAACGTCTAAGGGGTCCTTCGGCGTCATGGATCAGATGTCCCGTGTCATTTACGACAAATCTGGGCCGGAACTTCCCCGGGACCTGGCGGTGTGGGATGGGTTTCAAAACGACGTCCTCGTTCTGCAGGCCGGCGTGCCCTATACGCCGATGTTGACGTTGACAGACCCCCGGGGTTCCACTCAACGCTACTTTGGCGAACCGATTCAGTTGGAGGCCCTCCAGTTCAATCAAGGGGGGCTTTTGCACGTTGAAATCCGCAACGACGTTCTTTTTCAAAGGGGCTCGGCGGACCTGTCGATCGAGGCGGTGCCGTTGGTCAAAGGCCTTCTGAATATTATGCGGGTTCACGTGGGGTCTCCCTTCCGCGTCACGGTCTATGCCGGCGAGGGGGGGCGGGGGGTGGCCGAACAGCGGGCCGACACCCTGAAGCGGTTCTTAGAGGACGCACTCGTTTTTGAGGGGGATAACTTTAAGCCCGGTGTCGAGGCCCAGGGGGCCCGGGGCGAGGTGACGGAAATCTTGATCACCCTTGAACCGGAGACACAGCCGTGAGCCCGAGACGCCATTGGTTTTTTGTGGGAACCCTCCTGTTTTTAGCCGCGACGCGCGGGTTTCCGGCGCGGGCGGCGGACACCAACGCGCTTCTTGAACAGGGGACCAAGCTGTACGAGAAGGGCCAATACGACAAGGCCCTTCGGATTTTCGTCAAGGTCAAGAAGGAAGACCCCTCCAACGCGGTGGCGCGCGAATACATCAGCCGATGCACCGGGAAGATCGTAGAGCAGGAGACGGGGGCGCGCTTGAATCGTGCGGTTAAACGGGCGGAAGCGCCTTCGGCGACCATCGAGTCCAACGACCCCATGCCCAGCTGGGCCATTACCCCCGGGCGGGCAAAATCGCCGGGGGCCCATCCGGGGTTGCCGAGTGGGAAGAGGGGGGGGAAGCGGTCCGCTCCCCTGCCTGATTTCCTCACCCCGGTCGAAAAGACGACCTCCAAACTTCTCATCCAACAGGAACAGTTGAGGGACCAATACAAGAATCGAATCCTGGAAGGAAGCCCCCTCACCTTCAAGCGGTCGGGGAAGCAGTTGGAAGTGGTGGCTTTCTTGAACCGGCTCTTCTTGCCCTTCTCGGACGCCCTGGCGCCGGACGCGATCCCCGAGCTGGAGCGGGTGGCGCGGGAGCTGGAAACGGGCCATCATACCTCGGTGGTTTTGCGCGCGGTGGACTCCTTGACCCCCGCCGTTCGACACCAAATGCTCGATCTTCCCGCGCGTCGCGCCGCCATTTTGTTCAGTTATTTCGCGCACGCCTCTTTTGGCTCCGTCGGACTGGGCGACCGGACGACCTTCACCGCTGCCGATTTAGACGACTGAAGGGACTCCACGTTGGGAGCCTCCGTCGTTTTACACCTGCTTATTCCTTCCGGGAAACCGCCCTGGCGGGATGCTGTTCGTTCTTGACAGGACCTTGGAAATGCTTTCTAATAGGCCGTCCGGAACGCTAAAAAATCATTCCGCGTTCCTCCCTCTATGAGACACGACCGCGCGCCGCTTTTTGAGACCCTTTTGAACCACGCGAAAAATCGCGTGGTGAGTTTCCACACGCCCGGGCACAAAAACGGGCGCGGGGTGGACCGTCGCCTGCGCTCCTTTACGGGGCGGAACCTCTACTACATGGACGTCACTGTTTTCCCCGAGGTCGACTCCCTCCATGATCCGGTGGGGCCGATTAAGAAGGCTCAGCAACTGATGGCCATGGCCTACGGGGTTGAACATTCCTTCTTTCTGGTGAACGGGTCCTCCGTCGGAAACATGATCATGCTGATGTCCTCCTGTCGGCCGGGCGATTCGGTGATCATCTCCCGGAACGCCCACAAATCCACCATGGCGGGGGTCATCCTGTCGGGGGTCTGGCCCATTTGGATCCAGCCCAAGGTGGACCAAAACCTCGACATCCTTTTCGATTCGAGCCCCGAGCAGATCGAGGAAGCGCTGAGGCTTTTCCCCGAGGCCAAGGCCGTGTTCGTGACCAGCCCCACCTACAACGGGGTGGCCGCGGACTTGGTGAAGATCAAAGAGATTTGCCGGGCCCGGGGAAAGATCCTCCTCGTCGACGAGGCCCACGGGGCCCATTTGAAGTTCCATAAAGATTTGCCGGTGTCCGCCGTGGAGGCGGGAGCGGACATGTGCGTGCAGTCGACGCACAAGATCCTCTCCGCGCTGTCCCAGGGATCGGTGTTGCATTTGCAGTCGGACCTGGTGGATGTGGGCCGGGTTCGGCGCGTGGTCTCGCTTCTTCAGACCACGAGCCCCAACTACGTCATCCTGGCCAGCCTCGACGCCGCCCGCCGCCAGGCGGTGTTGGAAGGGGAACGGCTTTTGGAAAAGGTCATCCGGAACGCCGAATCGGCCAGGAAGCGCATCAATCAGATGAAAAACCTTTTTATGTTTTCACGGAAAGACATCGTCTCTCGGGGTTACGACTTGGATGTGACCAAGTTGACCATCAACGTCACCCGCACCGGGCTATCCGGGCATGAGATCGAAGACATTTTGGCGGAAAAATACAAGGTGCAAGTGGACGCCGCCGATTTGTTCAACATGATCGCCATCATGGGGATCGGGTCCGACAAATCCGACGTGGACCGATTGGTGGACGCGCTGGGCGAAATTGACGAGAAATACCGGGGTGGGGCCCAGAATTGGGTGCTCCAAATCCCCGAGCTGACGACGGAAATGGTCATGAACCCCCGGGACGTTTTTCTTTTGCATAAAGCCAAACGAGTGCCGCTGTCCAAGGCGGTCGGGCAGATTTCGGCTCAGACCCTCACCCCTTATCCGCCAGGGATACCCGTCCTGATTCCGGGGGAACGAATCACCAAGGAAATTGTAAACTACCTCGCCGATCTGTCCGACAAA
Source organism: Elusimicrobiota bacterium (assembly GCA_016721625.1). Taxonomy (NCBI): domain Bacteria; kingdom Pseudomonadati; phylum Elusimicrobiota; species Elusimicrobiota bacterium. The sequence continues at coordinate 659,423 of JADKHR010000001.1, read as the reverse complement.
GACATCCGCGTCGTTGGGCAAGAGGGCGAAGCTCTCCGGACCATCAAAGTGGTGGCCGTTCGCTAATCAAGGAGATCCCGATGAAGAAGAAAAAACCGGTTCGAGCCGCCAAACCCGGCCCCGTTAAAATGAAAGTCAAGAAACAGGCCGGCACCCAGGCCTACGAGAAAATCCTCAATAACATGCGAACGGATATCATGCGTATCGTGAAAGGGACCCAGGGGGGAACCCTGGTGCCGGCCGACGTGGGCGATGAGGCCGATCAGGCGACCCAATCCTCCGAACGGGAACTTCTTTTTGAGCTGTCCGACAACGAACGCAACAGTTTGGACGCCGTGGAGGCCGCGCTTCGGAAAATAGACACCGGCGTCTACGGCGTTTGTGAGTCTTGCCGAAAAACCATCGCTGCTCCGCGCCTCAAGGCCATCCCCCACGCGCGGTATTGCATTGGCTGTCAGGCCCGGTTCGATACGCCAAAAGCCTGAACGCGCCCCGCAGGTTCGGCCCAAGCGCTTGGACGCCCGGGGGGCGCTGTGCCCCCTGCCCACCGTGATGGCGTCTTTGGCCCTGGAGAAAATGGGGAGCGGCGGGCGCTTGGACCTTTGGGCCGACGACCCCGCCACGCGGCAGGATCTTCCGGCTTGGTGCGCGGAGTTCGGTTGCCGGGTTTTGGGCATCGTGGAGGGAAAAAAAGGTTTCCGCATTCGAATCCAAAAAATCAAATGATATTTCATCTCTCTGATAAAATTCGAAAGGACCGCTGGTTGGTCTTGCCGGTGTTCGCGGAGGGGGAGACTCTCCGCCGGGCCGGGGGCGACGTCCCCGATCGGGTTTTGGCTTACGCCCGGGAAGAGGGGTTTTCGGGGAAACCGGGGGCCTTATGGACGGTTCGTCCTTCGGACGGTCGGCCGGCGCTTCGAGTCCTTTTGGTGGGTTTGGGAAAACGGGAGGAGGCGGACGCTCAGGTTCTTCGCCGCGCCGCCGCGACGGTGGCGCGAAAGGCGGCGGAGGCCCGTTGGGAGCGAATCCAAATGGTTCCGCCGGCCGGCGCTCTGCCGGGGGCGGCCCCTCCCGCCCTACAGGCCTTGACGGAAGGCCTGCTCCTGGGGGCTTACCGCCACGATGGGTTCAAAAGTGAAAAAGCGCCGGGGACTCCCCTCCGGGAGGTCGCCTTCATCGTTTCAGATCCGGCGGCGCCGGTCGGGCGGCGGGCTTTGGAGACGGGACGAATTTTCGCGGAAGCGGTGAATTTTTCCCGCGACCTCATCAACCGTCCGCCCAGCGACAAAGCGCCCATGGTTTTAGCGGGCCTCGCGCGGAAACTGGCGGGACGGCGCGTGTCGGTTCGGGTTTATGGGGGGAAGGCCCTGTCTCGGTTGGGCGCCAACGCTCTCTTGGGCGTTGGGCGCGGGAGCGCGCACCCGCCGGCGCTGGTCCATTTGGTTTATCGTCCGACGGGCAAGCCGACGGGTTCGGTGACGTTTGTGGGCAAGGGCGTCACCTTCGATTCGGGGGGGTTGTCGCTAAAACCCGCGGACGGCATGATGACCATGAAATACGATATGGCCGGGGCGGCCACGGTTTTCGCTCTCTTTAAAGCCCTTCCGGATCTCGCCCCTCGGTTGGAGGTCCATGGGGTGGCCGCCATCGCCGAGAACATGCCGGGTCCGGACGCCTATAAGCCGGGGGACGTCCTCACCGCCATGAACGGAAAAACCATCGAGATTTTGAACACCGACGCCGAAGGGCGCGTGATTTTGGCCGACGCGCTCTCCTTCGCCCAACGCTTAAAGACCGACGCCGTGATCGATGTGGCCACCTTGACCGGCGCGGCCGCCGTGGCCCTGGGAAAAGCCTACGCGGCCCTCATGACCAACCGGCCCGCTCTGGAACAGGCCCTGCGGGACGCGGGGGCGGAGGCGGGGGAAAAACTTTGGCCCCTTCCGCTTGAAAAAAGCTACCTGGAACACATTCAAAGCCAGGTGGCCGATTGGAAGAACATCGGCAACCCCGGCGAGGCCGGGACCATCATCGGCGGTCTTTTCCTTCAGCAGTTCGCGGGCGACGGGCCCTGGGCCCACATCGACATGGCCGCCGTGGGCTGGAACGGGACCGGGACGCCGCTTTCGCCGCCCGGCGCCACGGGGGCGCTGGTGCGTACGTTTTTAACGTTCCTTCTCCGCGCCAAAAAGGGGATTCTATGAAACTGACCGGACGTGTCGTCGCGATTTTATTGGAAAAGGACTATCAGGATTTGGAGGTGTGGTACCCGGCTCTGCGGCTGAAGGAAGAGGGGGCCACGGTGGTGTTTCTGGGAACGGGGGCCAAGGAATACAAGGGAAAATTCGGCTATCCGGCCATGGCTGACCAATGGATCGACCAGGTGAAAGCCAAGGATTTTGACGCCGTTTTGGTTCCCGGGGGGTGGGCGCCGGATTTCTTGCGGCGCTATGAGACGGTGTTGGATTTCGTTCGGGAAATCCACCGGGCCGGAAAGCCGGTGGCCGCGATCTGTCACGCCGGGTGGGTGTTGGCATCGGCGGGGATTTTAAAGGGAAAAACCGTCACCTCGTTTTCCGCCATCAAGGACGATGTCGTGAATGCCGGGGGCCGCTGGGTGGACCAGGAAGTGGCGGTCGATGGAAACCTGATCACGGCCCGCAAGCCGGACGATCTTCCGGCTTTCTGCCGGGAGCTCATCGCGCAGTTGGAGCGGATTCCCGCTCCCAGGGGGTAGGCGTGGCGGGGTGGGTGAGGGCCGGGGTGGTGGCGGATTTTCCGGCGGGGCAGGGGCGGGCTGTTTCCGTGGACGGACGGGACGTGGCCGTGTTCAACGTCGACGGCCAATTTTACGCCATGGACAACGTCTGCCCCCACCGGGGAGCGCCCTTGTCGGACGGGCGTTTGGAGGGGGGGGTCGTTACCTGTCCGTGGCATGGATGGGAATTTGACGTTCGAACGGGGGGGCTTCGGATGGATCCGTCCCGCTGTTCAAAAACCTTTTCGCTGGAACGGCGGGGCGACGAACTCTTTGTGTCTTTAGAGGGGGCGGTTTGAAACGAATTCTGAGCGTGGCGCACAGTCCGGACCCGGACGACGCCTTCATGTTTTATGGGATCGTGAAAGGCGGGGTGCTTCCGGCGGGATGGCGCGTGAAGCATGTGTTGAAAGATATCCAATCGTTGAACGCCGACGCCCGGAACGGGATTCACCAGGTGACCGCCATTTCCGCCGCGGCGTTCCCCTCGGTGGCGCGGAAATACTGGGTGCTTTCCGTGGGGGCCTCCGTGGGGCGGGGGTACGGGCCCGTGCTGGTGTGCCGTCCCGACCGCCGGAAAGCGTTGGCGGGGAAGGATTGGTCCAAGCTCCGGATCGCGACCCCGGGCCCCGAAACCACGGCCCTTCTCTTGCTTCGCCTCGCCCGGCCAGCGGGGTTTGTTTCGGTGGATACCCGCTTTGACAAGGTTCCCCAGGCCGTTCTCCGCGGACAGGTGGACGCCGGACTTGTGATCCACGAGAGCCAGATTACCTTCGCCCGTCAAGGGCTGGTGAAGGTGTTGGACCTCGGCCGGTGGTGGCGGTCCCGGACGGGGCTCCCCATCCCGCTGGGGCTGGATGTGGTGCGGAAAGATGTGGGCCTTCCCGACGCGCGCGCGCTGGCGGGACTGTTGGCCCAAAGCATTCGTTACGCCTACCGCCACAAGGCGGAGGCCGTGCGCTACGCGCTCCGTTACGGCCGCGGGGTGGACCCCGCCGTGGGGGAGCGTTTCGTCAAAATGTACGTCAACCGCGACACGCTGGACCTGGGCGCGGAGGGGGAGCGGGCGCTTCGCACTCTCTACCGGTTGGCCTGGGCCCGGCGATTGATCCGGAAAAACCCGGACTTCAAAGTCGTTCGTCCCACCGCTTCCTGATCCGACCGAGTCTCCTTCCTTTTTCCGTCTTGACATGGCCCCGTTCCGGGGGTATATAACGGAGGACACCGGATTCCCCAGTTGGGCGCGAGGACCGAGACGAAAAATGCCCGAATTTTTTGTCGAATCCCCTTTCAGCGGCACTGCCGCCCCCGGTGTTCGGCGCTCTGCGCCGAACCGCGATCCAACTGGGGAATTCGGGGTAAGCCCCCGGTGTTTCTTTTAAGGGAGAACTGCGTGACGGATTCGCACACACACACGGACACCTCGTTCCCGGCGCAGAGGCCGCGATGAAGAGACTCCTTCCTCTGGCGCTTTTACGGGCCCGGGCGGCGGAGCGGTGGGTTTCCCTCCTTCGGTCTCCCTGGGGGCAACGCTGGCGGCGCCGGGTCAAGTCGGTCACCGGGCTCCGGGGCCGACTTTTTACCGTGGTGCTCCTGTCCGTCCTTCCCGCCATGGGGATGATCCTTCACGACCATTTCGAACAGCGGGACTTGCGGGTGAAAGACGCGGCCCATGAAGCGGCGATGTTGACCCAGATCGCGGCGGGCGAATACGAACGGTTGTTCGAAAGCGCCCGCCAGATGTTGATGGCCTACGCCCAACTGGACGAGTATCAGGCCATCGAGCAAGGAATCGCGAACTCCGTGTTGAAAAATTTTCTGGGGCGCTACCCTCAATTCCAGAACATCGGCGTGGCGCGGAAGGATGGCGGATTGTTCGCCAGCGCGGTTCCCTTCGATAAACCCGTGAGCGTGGCCCATCGGGGGTATTTCACGAGGGTTTTGGAATCCGGGGATTTTGCCGTTGGGGATTTTCAGGTGGGATTGGTCACCCTACGGCCGGGCATCAACTGCGGATATCCCATTCGCGACCGTTGGGGGAAAATTAATAAAGTGGCCTTCGCCTCCATCGATTTGGGCTGGCTTTCCATTCTGACCCAGCGGTTGGCCCTGCCTCAAGGGGCGCGGCTCTACGTGGTGGATCGGGAGGGGATCACCCTGGCTTCCTCGGGCGGGGGGGGAGCGGTGGGATCCCCGCTCCCCTTGCCGGACGGCCTGTCCTTGGGGACGGTGTCGGGAAAACGGGTTTCCGGAGAAGGAATGGAAGCGGGAGACCGAATCTTTGCCGTCGCCCCGGTGCGGGTTCCGCCGGGGTCGGGGGTGCGGATCGTCTATGAGATCCCGCGCGATGAGGCCGTTCGCCGGGCGCACAACCGGGTGTATCGAAGCTTGGTGTGGGTGCTGTTCTTCCTGGGAATCGTCGCGGCGTTGGCGGGCGGGGTGGGCCATTTCTTCATCACTCGGCATGTGGAACGGCTCCTTCTGGTGATGGAGCGCATGAGCACGGGAGACCTGACCGCCCGGACCGGCATTGGTCAGGAACCGGGAGAACTGGGCGAAATTGCCCGCGCCGTCGATTTAATCGCCGAACGGCTTCAACGCCGCGACGAGGACCTTCGCTTGGCGAGGGAAAACCTGGAACGGCAGGTGGAGGGGCGAACCCGGGAAGTGGAGGAAAGCAATCGGCAATTGGAAGCGTTCAATTATTCGATTTCGCACGACTTGCGGGCTCCCTTGCGGGCCATCGACGGGTTTTCTCAGATCCTTTTGAACGAATACGCCTCTTCCATGATGCCCGAGGGACGCCGTATTTTGGGCATCGTGGTGAAGAACACGAAACACATGGCGCAGTTGATCGACGACCTTTTGGCTTTTTCCCGCCTGGGGCGCCAAGCCGTGACGGCGGTCGACGTCAATATGACCGAGATGGCGAGGGAGGTCTTCGAGGATTTGACCACGCCCAAGGGATCTCGGGTCATCGATTTCCAGTTGGCCCCGCTTCCTCCGGCCCGGGGGGACAGCGGCATGATCCGCCAGGTTTGGACCAACCTTCTTTCGAACGCGCTCAAGTTCACGGGCCGCACGGCCCGCGCCGTCCTCGTGGTGGGCGCCGAGGAGGGGCCCCTGGAACACACGTTTTACCTAAAGGACAACGGCGTGGGGTTCGATCCCAACCACGCCGGGAAACTATTCCACGTCTTTCAACGCCTTCACAGCACGTCCGATTTTGAAGGGACGGGGGTCGGATTGGTGATCGTTCAGCGGATCGTCGAAAAGCACGGGGGCCGGGTCTGGGCGGAGGGACGGCCCAACGAAGGCGCGTGTTTCTTTTTCACCCTGCCCGCTTCGGTGGCCGGAGAACGAACGTGAACCCCGAGCAGTTCCGCATCCTGATCGTGGAAGACCGCCCGGAAGACCGCGAGCTGGTGGAACACGAGCTTCAGAAGGCGAAAGTTCTTTTCGTTTCTCGCGGGGTGGACAATCGGGAGGCGTTTCTCAAGGAGTTGAAAGAATTTTCACCGGACATCGTCCTCTCCGATTTCGCTTTGCCCCAGTTCGACGCGCTGGAGGCGATGGCGGTTCTGCGGCACTATCTCCCGGAGGTTCCGTTCATCCTGGTGACGGGGGCCCAGTCGGAAGAGGTGGCGGTGGAGTGCATGAAGCGGGGCGCCGACGACTACATCTTAAAGTCCACGCTCAAGCGCCTGCCCTCGGCCGTTCTGAACGCGGTGAAGGCCCGGGACATCCGTCGCCAGAAAGAAGAGGCCGAAGAAAATTTGCGGGGGCAGGAAGCCCAGGTTCGCCTCATCGCCGAACATTCCCGAGACTTGATTTATCTTTTGGACCAAAAAGGGCAGTTCACCTACGCCAGCCCCTCTTTCGAAAGGTCTCTCGGGCTTTCCCCCAAGGATCTGGTGGGGCGCAAAGGCTTCACCTTGGTCCATCCAGACGATAAAACGGCGGCGCGGGTGGCCTTTCAAGCGGCTTTGGAAAAGCGGATCGACCGCACTGTCCAATTCCGCTACAAGCACAAAAATGGGACCTGGCCGTTGTTTGAATCCATTGTGAGCTGGGCCCTGGACGAGAAAGGGGTCCCGGTCAAGGCAGTGGTGGTGGCGCGAAATGTGGAAGAGCGAAAACGGTTGGAAGAGCAAGTGCGCCAGGCTCAAAAAATGGAGGCCGTGGGGCGCCTCGCGGGGGGCGTTGCTCACGATTTCAATAATTTGCTGACCGTCATCAACGGTTACAGCGACCTGCTTCTGCGTTCCCTCGACCGCATGGATCCGCGCCGCGCCGATGTGGAGGAAATCAAGGAAACCGCCGGCCGGGCCGCGACGTTGACCCAGCAACTTCTGGCCTTTAGCCGCCGGCAGATCACGCAACCCACCGTGTTGGATATGAACCAGGTGGTGGCCAACCTGGAGAAAATGTTGCGGCGGTTGATCGGAGAGAACATTGTTCTTAAAACGGTGCGCGCCCCGGACCTCTGGCGGGTTCGGTTGGACATGGGGCAGTTGGAGCAGGTGTTGTTGAACCTGAGTGTCAATTCCCGGGACGCCATGCCGAGCGGGGGAACCCTCACCGTGGAAACCGCCAACGTGGACGTGCCGGTTCCTCCTCCCGGGGCCCGCGCCGACGTTCCTCCCGGTTCCTACGGGGTTTTGACCGTGACGGATTCGGGGAGCGGAATGGAGGCGGAGACGTTGGCCCATCTCTTTGAGCCTTTTTACACGACAAAGGAAAAAGGGCGCGGAACGGGCCTGGGTCTCTCCACGGTTTACGGGATCGTGCAACAATCCGGCGGCCATATCCGCGTGACGAGCGAGGTCGGGCACGGCACGTGTTTTCGATTGTTCTTTCCGCGGGTGGAGGAGGGGTTGTCCGTTCGGGAAAAAGGGGCGGAAACGGACGAATTCCTCAAGGGCAACGAAACCATTCTTCTGGCGGAGGACGATCGATCGGTTCGGAACCTGGCGGTCCGCATTCTTTCCTTGAGCGGTTACCATGTTCTCGAGGCTTCGAGCGGCGAGGAAGCCCTTCGGGTGGCCCAGGACCAAACGGAGCCCATCGATATTCTGGTCACGGATGTGGTGATGAACGGAATGACGGGACCTGAATTGGCGAGGCAATTCCTCTCTTCTCATCCGGGCACGCGGGTCCTCTATCTCTCCGGCTACATGGAGACGGATACGCACAACAACATTCTCCAAGAAGTGGAATCCTCTTTCCTCGCCAAACCGTTCCGGCCCCGGGACTTGGTTCAACGCGTGCGCCAGGTTTTGGACGGCGTTTTTGAGAAACCCAACAAGCCTGATCCTCCTTCCCCTTCCGCATGAAAATCCTCGTGGTGGATGACGAAAAAACCATGCGCGATCTGGCCTCCCAAACGCTCGGAGCGGCGGGCTACGAGGTGGAGACCGCCGCCAGCGGGGACGAGGCGTTGGAGCGGTTTTCGGGGAACGTCGAAATCGTTTTGACGGACCTCGATATGCCGGGTTCGGTGAACGGGGTGGAACTCACGCGCCGGGTTCGGGCGAAAAGCACCACCGACGTCCTCATCATGACCGGGTTCCCGGACCTTTCCACGGCCATCCAAGCCGTGCGCGAGGGGGCTTACGATTATTTGGTCAAGCCGTTTTCTCCCGACACCCTCCGCATGGCCATCGACCGGTGCGCGTCGAAGCGCGGTCTTTTCAAGGAATTGGAGCGGGAGCGGGCTCTGCGCGAAGAATTGGATCGCGCCTACACGGAACTTTCCTCCATGCAGAAAGTTCGGGACCTCTTCGGTCAGTTCACGACCCCGGAAGTGGCCAGGTTCGTCCTCGATCATCCCGATGATTTTTGGAAACGGGGCCAACGGCGGGAGGTGACCATTCTGTTCGCCGACGTGCGCGGGTTTACCCCCTACGCCGGGCGCGTTTCTCCCGAAGAGGCGGTGCGCGCGCTCAACCAAATCTTCGAGGTTCTGGTGGACGCCATTCAGGAACGGGGCGGCGTGGTGAATAAATTTTTGGGAGACGGGTTGATGGCCATCTTCGGCGCGCCTCAGGATTTGCCGGACCACGCGGCGGCCGCCGCCCGGGCGGCCCTCAAGGCGCGGACCATTCTTCAATTCATCGGCTCGTCTGTCCCCGGCGAAGAGGCGTTGGCGGTCGGGTTCGCTTTGAACACGGGGGAGGTTCTGGCCGGGTGTGTGGGGTCCAAGGAACGGACGGAATACAGCGTGATCGGGTCCGCCGTGAACCTGGCGGCGCGGATCGAGAAAGTGAGCGGGCCGCGGGAAATCATCATGGGTCCCGAAACGGCGGCCAGCGTCCAAGCGTTTTTTGAGTTGGACCCCAAGGGGGCGGTGAAGTTCGCCGGTTTTCCTGAACCCGTGCCGTTGTGGTCGTTGATCGCGCCCAAGCCGGGCGCCTTTCCGGCGCTTCGCTGAATTCCTGTGGAAATCCTTTATCAGGACGAAAGAGTTTTTGTTGTCCATAAACCCACGGGTCAAAACGTGATTCCAGGGAGGGGGCCGGAGTCGGGGCCCTGCCTGAAAGACGAAGCCGCGGCCCATTTCGGCGGGAAGGTTTTTGTGGTTCACCGCATTGACCGAGAAACGAGCGGGATCGTTTTGTTCGCCCGGGACGCGGCGGCCCACCGGTTTTTGAACGGCGCCTTTGAGGGCCGTCATATCCAGAAGGAATACCTGGCCGCCGTCCAGGGAGATCCCGCGCCGGCAAAGGGAAGCGTGGGGGTTCCCCTCCGCCTGTTCGGTTCCGGTCGGGTGGCCGCCGGTCCGGGGGGAAAACCATGCCGGACGGATTACGAGACCTGGGCGCGCTGGGAGGGCGGGGCGCTCCTTCTTGTCCGGCCCGTGACCGGACGCCGGCACCAGATTCGGGCGCACCTGGCGGGAATCGGCCACCCGGTGTTGGGCGATCCGTTGTACGGACCGCCGCCTCGGCCCGTCGGAGGGGCGCCGCGGTTGATGTTGCACGCGGGCCGACTGGCTTTTCCGCACCCCGACGGAGGGACGCGAACCGTCTGTTGCGATCCGCCGGAGGCGTTTCGCGCGTTCGTTCGCATTGTCGCGAAATCGGAAATTGTGTATCCTACCGAAGTGAAAATGGGAGCCCTATGATCCGTTCAAAAGTCCTCGGCATTATCATGGCGGGGGGGAAAGGCGAGCGTCTGATGCCCCTCACAAACGAGCGCGGAAAGCCCGCGGTCCCCTTCGGGGGAAAATACCGCATTGTGGATTTTGTGTTGAGCAACTTCGCCAACTCCGAAATTTTTTCCGTTTACGTGCTGGTTCAATACCTGTCCCAATCGCTCATCGATTATCTGCGTCTCAGCTGGTCCAACCGCGGGTTGGTGCCCGGCCATTTCATTACCGTTGTGCCGCCCCAAATGCGCATGGGGGAAATGTGGTATCGGGGCACCGCCGACTCCGTTTCGCAAAATCTTAATTTGATCCGGGACTTTGATCCCGATTACGTGGCGGTGTTCGGGGCGGACCACATTTATCGGATGGACGTGGGGCAAATGCTCGCCTACCATGTGGAAAAACAGGCCCAGGTGACCATTTCCGCTTTGCCCGTTCCCATCGCCGAAGCCAAATCTTTCGGTATTTTGAACGTGACGAAGGCGGGGCGGTTGACCGCCTTTGACGAAAAGCCCAAGAACCCGAAACCTATGCCGGGGGACCCCGACTTCGCCTATTCCTCCATGGGGAACTATATTTTCAACCGCGATGTTTTGGAAGAAGTTCTCACCGAGGACATCAAAAAAGAAACCGGCCACGATTTTGGGAAAAACATTCTGCCGTCTCTTCTCGACAAGTGCCGCATCTACGCGTACAACTTTAAATCCGCTCCGTTGCCCGGCCAAAAGGAATATGAAGAGCCGGGCTATTGGCGGGATGTGGGGAACCTGGAATCTTTTTGGTCCGCCCACATGGATCTCTTGGGAGAAAAGCCTCGGTTGGATTTGAACAACGACGATTGGCCCATCATGGCGGGGCGCTACAACGGACCGCCGGCGCGGGTGTTGGGTCGGCAGGTGGAGGATTCCATTTTGAGTGAAGGCGTGGTGGTGAAAGACGCTTTCGTCCGCCACTCCGTGATCGGTCGCGGGGTGGTGATCGAATCCGGGGCCGTCATCGAAGACAGCGTTCTGATGGACCACTGCATCGTCGGGAAAAATTGCCGGTTCCGCCGCGTGGTGGCCGATCGGTTCAACGTATTCCCCGATAATACGAGCATCGGCCAGGACATCGAAGCCGACCAGAAGGCCGGCTATCATGTGGACAAATCCGGCATCGTCGCCATCGGTCGCGGTCGAAGCAAGTGGGCCCACTTAAAAAGATAGGGGGCGGGACGCCTCCGATCTTCGGTTTTTTGATCCGGTTCTCCCCTCTCCGTTAGACCTTTTCCATGGATCGATTCCTCTGCGTTCACGGCCACTTTTACCAGCCGCCCCGGGAAAACCCCTGGCTGGAAGACATCGAGGTTCAAGACTCGGCCCACCCTTATCACGATTGGAACCAGCGCATCACGGCCGAATGCTACGGCCCGAACGCCGCCTCGCGCGTTTTGGACGGAAACGGGCGGATTGTTGAAATCGTCGATAACTATCGGGAGATAAGTTTCAATTTCGGGCCCACGCTTCTCTCCTGGATGGAGCGGAAGCAACCCGAGATTTACCAGCGGATTATCGAGGCGGACCGGGCGAGCCGCGCCACCCGTTCGGGGCACGGCAACGCCATCGCCCAAGTGTACAACCACCTCATCATGCCCTTGGCGTCTCCCCGCGACCGGGACACCCAAATCAAATGGGGGATTCGCGATTTTGAACGGCGGTTCGGACGCCTTCCCGAGGGCATGTGGTTGGCGGAAACGGCCGTTGACAGCGCCACCCTGGAAGCCCTGGCCGACCATGGCATTAAATTTACCCTGCTGTCTCCCACCCAGGCCCGGGCCATTCGCCCCGTGCGCCGCACCGGCGACCGGCCGGACGGCGGGGACCCACCGACCGGCGGCGAATGGGGGGACGTTTCGGGCGGGCGCATTGATCCCAGCCGTCCCTACCTGTGGCGGTCGCCGAGCGGGGCCCAGATGGCGATCTTTTTCTACGACGCCCCCATTTCCCACGCGGTCGCTTTCGAGGGGGTGCTGGCCAGCGGGGACGTTTTCGCGGCGCGCCTCCTTTCGGGCTTTTCCGCGGATCGGAAGGGGCCCCAACTGATGCACATCGCCACCGACGGCGAATCTTACGGCCACCACCATCGGTTCGGCGACATGGCCTTGGCCATTGCCTTAAAACGGATTCGCGAGAGCGGGGCGGCCCAGTTGACCAATTACGGGGAGTTCCTGGAAAAGAATCCCCCCGAATGGGAAGTTCAGATCCATGAAAATTCGTCATGGAGCTGCGCCCATGGGGTCGAGCGGTGGCGTTCCAACTGCGGGTGTCGGCTGGGCGGGCACGGCCATTGGACCCAAGAGTGGCGGACGCCGCTTCGGGAATCTCTGAACCGGCTCTCCGAAACGCTGGACGACGTTTTTGAAAAACGCGGGGGCGAGTATCTTCGCGAGCCGTGGTTGGCTCGGAACCATTACATTGACGTCGTCCTGGACCGAAGCCCCGAAAGCTTGAAACGGTTTTTCGACACGCACTCCGTTCGGCCCCTTTCCGAAAGCGCTCAGACGGACTCGCTCCGCCTTTTAGAAATGCAGAGGCAACGGCTTTTGATGTTCACCAGTTGCGCCTGGTTCTTTGACGAGGTGTCGGGTCTGGAAAGCACGACGGTGTTGACCTCGGCCGCGCGGGCGCTTCAAATCGCCGCGGCCTACCCGGAGGGGGCGCGGTTGGAAGTGGAATTCATCGCGGGCCTCGCCGCGGCCAAGAGCAATTTGCCCGAAATCGGTAACGGCGCCGTCGTTTACGAACGCTACGTGAAACCGGTGTCCGCGGACCTTCCCCGGATTGCCTCCCACCAGGCGTTGAAAGCCCTTTGGCGGGAGGAAAAGGATCGAGGAACGGTCTATTGTTTTGATTATGAGTTCGGGGATCGGCGGACCGAACGGGCCGCCGGAACCGCCCTTTCCGTCGGACAAATCCGCGTCCGGTCTCAAATCACCCGGGAGGTCTTGGACGCCGCCTACGCCGTTCTCCATTTGGGGGGCCACGATTTTTATTGCGTTCTTCGGGCCTCGCCGGACATGGCGCGTTTCCGCCCCGTGCTCCAACGGCTGGTGGAGGTTTTTACCACCGGTTCCATGACGGAGGTTTTAAGTTTGTTTGCTCAAAATTTCGAACCGAGAGTCTTCGATTTGCAGGATCTTTTGGTGGAAGAGCGGCGCCACATCCTGAGCGCTGTCATTGAGGACATCCTGGCGCGTTTCGAGGGGACCTATCGGCTTTTGGTGGATGAAAACAAAAAATTGATGACGTATCTTTTAAAGGCCTGTTACCCCATGCCCCACGCTTTTCGCCTTGCCCTGGAATCGGTCTTGGGACGGGATTTGCATCTCAGCCTGACAGAGTTTCAAAAGGACGAGTCCCGCACGGGTTTATTGAAGCGCGTGCACGGGGACGCTCACATGTTCAACGTGGTTCTGAACTGGGCCGGAGTGGGCCAGATCGTTCAGCATCGGTTGGAGGCGCATATGGACCTTCTTTCCAAGGAGCCGACGATCGAGCGCGGTCGCCAATGTTTAGCCCTTCTCGATTTAACCGACGAACTGGAATTGCCCTTATCCTTGTGGGCGGCCGAAAACGCCTACTTCTCCGTTTGGCACCGCACGCTCCGCCCTCAGGTCGTGGCCGCGCCGGACCGGGCCGACCATCGCGTGTACCGCGCCTTGGCCGATCGTCTCCGCCTCGTCGCGTAGGTTCCAGAACTTTTCAGAAACGCCCGGCTTTTTGTATACTCTCTCTACGGGAACAACCCCCGGTTGCCTTTTAAAGCCGGGGATTTTTTTTTACCCCGACGCCTTTTGCGCCCGTAGCTCAATTGGATAGAGCATCTGCCTTCGGAGCAGAGGGTTGGGAGTTCAAGTCTCTCCGGGCGCGCATTTCATTTTAACCACCCTGTCTGGGCCATTAGCTCAACAGTAGAGCAAGCGCCTCTTAAGCGCGAGGCTGAGGGTGCAAGTCCCCCATGGCCCAAACAGGATGGTTGAAAGAAAGAACAGCGGGGACTTGCAGACGACCCGAGCGCTGCCCATGGGCAGAAGAAGCGAGGGCGGCCGGCCCCTGGAGGAGCCGCTGATAGGCGGCGGGGGAAGGGGAAGTCCCCCATGGCCCAGACAGGATGGTTGAGGAATTTCGGGAGGTCTGAGGTTATTGAGGCAAGCCCCTCTCCCTCCCCCTCTCCCGCAGGCGGGAGAGGGAAATCGCTTTAGAAGCCTGAAGGGCGACGGCAGCGAAAGTGGTTTAAAAATCGTTCGGATCTGAGCGAGGGTGGCGGAACTGGCAGACGCGTACGGCTTAGGACCGTATGCCGAAAGGCTTGAGGGTTCGAGTCCCTTCCCTCGCAAATGTTTGGTGGGCGCGTGTTGTTCATCCTTTCTTCAAGAGGAAACCTCTATGTTCGGTTGGAAGAAAAAAGAGAAACCTTTAACGAGCGAAACGGCGGATGGGGAAAAGGCCGCGGCGCCGGCGGCGGTGTCCGATGGGCTCACGGTGAAAGTGAAGGACCGGGCGGCCTGTTCGGTGGTCATGAGCGTGGAAGTTCCGGCCGTCAGGGTTCAGGAGGCCACCGAGGAGTCCTATCGCCGCGTTCAGGCGAAAGTGAAGCTCCCGGGATTTCGGCCCGGCAAGGCGCCGCTCGATATGGTCAAAAAGAATTTTCATGACGCGGCGTGGGAAGACGCCGTGGATCATCTGTTGCGGGAATCGATTTACGACGCGCTCACAAAGGAGAAGGTGGCCGGGGTGAGCGCGCCCGTGGTGGATAAAATTGTCGGGGAACCGGGGAAGCCCCTGCGTTTCGAACTGAAGGTTGAGTGCGCGCCGGAAGCGAAAGTGAAGGACTACGCGGGCCTTCCGTTGGTGAAGAAAACCCCCGTTCCGCTGGAGGCGGACATCGAAAAACGCCTAGCGGAGATTCGGGAGAGCCATGCGAAGCTGGTCCTTTCCAAAGACGGGACGGTTGAAAAGAAGCATTTTGTGGTGGTGGATTACGAAAGCTTTCTCGACGGGGTTCCGGTCCGGAACGGAAAGGCCACCCAGCAGTTGATCGAAATGGGAGCGGCCCAAAACGTGGAAGGGTTCACGGAGGGGCTTTTGGGGGCGAAGGATGGGGAAACGCGGGATATCCCCGTGAAGTTTCCTGCGGAACATCCCCAGAAGGATCTCGCGGGGAAAACCGTGAACTTCAAAGCCACCGTGACGGCCATCAAAGAAAAAGAATATCCGGTTTTGGACGACGAGTTCGCCAAGGATATCGGGGCGAAGGATCTGGCGGAGGTCAAAGAAAGCGTCCGCAAGGATCTCGAGACCGGACGCACGCGGGCCGAACGGCAGGACCTTGAAAAACAGGTGGTGGATGAACTCCTCCAGCGGAACGTCTTCGACGTGCCGTCGTCCCAGGTGGAGGAGCGGGCCAAGCAGTTGACGGAACGGCTGAAGGAATTTTTGAAAGAACGCGGGGCGACGGCGGCGGATTGGCAGGCCCAGGAACCCAAGATGTTCGAAAAAAACCCGCCCCGAGGCGGAACGCCAGGTTCGGCTTTCCTATATTCTTGGGAAGATCTTGGAGCAAGAAAAAGTGGCGGTGTCGGACGAGGACGTGGACGCCCACATTGAGAAAATTCTGGGCGGCGCCCGGCCGGATCAACGCGCGGAAGTGGAGACCTGGATGCGGTCCCGGCGGGACAACGTGAAGGCTCAATTGCGGGAAGAACGGTTGTTTGATTTCCTTATCCAAAACGCTAAAATCACTGAGGCGCCCGCATCTGAAGTGCGGTCGTAAAAGGAGACACTTAAATGCCCAGCATGATTCCCACGATCATTGAGCGATGGAACCAAGGCGCCGCCGTCGGTTACGATATTTACTCCCGGCTTCTCCGGGACCGGATCATTTTCATCGGCGGGTACGGCGGGGCCATTGACACGGACTCGGCCAACGCGATCATCGCTCAACTGCTTTATCTGGAAGCGGAAGATCCGGAGCGGGAAATCAACCTCTACATCAACTCGCCGGGAGGGATGGTGACAGCGGGGTTGGCGGTCTACGACACCATGCAATACATCCGGGCGCCCATTTCGACGATTTGCCTGGGCATGGCCATGTCCTTCGGGGCTCTTCTTCTCGCGGCGGGAAAAAAAGGGAAACGCTATGCCCTTCCCAACGCCCGCATGATGATCCACCAGCCTTTGATTTACGGCGAAGGGGTTTCGGGGCAGGTGACCGACATCGCCATTGAAGCCAAGGAACTGGAGAACACGAAGGTTCGCTTGACGGAAATCTTGGCCAAGCACACCGGCCAGCCCTTTGATAAAGTTCGCGCGGATTGCGAGCGCAATTTTTACATGTCGTCCCAGGAGGCCAAAGAATACGGCCTGGTGGACGAGGTCTTCGCTCCGCGCAAGTAAAACCGAAACCGTCGGCCCCACCCAACTCTCGGGCGAAGGAATCCCATGACGACCCCCATCGGCAAAGAAGGCAAAGACATCTCCCAATGCGTTTTCTGCGGCAAGGGAAAACGCGAGGGGCTCCGGCTCATCGGGGGGCAGGGGATCTACGTTTGCGAAGATTGCGTGCGAAACTCCCACGCGCTCCTGACGCGGTTGAACGAGGAGGAGGAGCGCCGCGAGCAACGAGCCCTGCCCAAACCCTCGGAGATCAAGAAGGTGTTGGACGATTACGTGATCGGGCAGGAACAGGCGAAACGGATCCTTTCCGTGGCGGTCTACAACCACTACCGCCGGATCGAAGCCAGCTCGCGGGAAATGTCCCCCGAGGTGGAACTCCAAAAATCCAACGTCATGTTCATCGGCCCCACGGGCACCGGGAAAACGCTGATGGCGCAAACCCTGGCGCGGTTGCTGCACGTGCCTTTCGCCATCGCCGACGCCACCACCCTGACCGAAGCCGGCTATGTGGGGGAAGACGTGGAGAACATCGTCCTCCGCTTGCTTCAGAACGCGAAGTACGACGTGAAACGCGCGGAGCGCGGCATCATCTATGTGGACGAAATCGATAAGACCTCCCGGAAAGCGGATTCGCCCTCCATCACCCGCGACGTTTCCGGCGAGGGGGTGCAACAGGCTCTCTTGAAAATTCTCGAGGGAACCGTCGCCTCCGTGCCGCCCCAAGGCGGGCGAAAGCATCCCCAGCAGGAATATATTCAGGTGAACACCACCAACATTTTGTTCATTTGCGGGGGCGCCTTTGAGGGCCTGGATAAAGTCATCGAACAGCGCTTGGGGGAATTCGGCGTGGGCTTCGGCGTGGAGCCGAAACCGAAGCGGCGCATGAACCTGGGCGACGTTCTCCGAAAAGTGCAACCGGAAGATTTGATCCAATACGGCTTGATCCCGGAACTGGTGGGCCGTCTGCCGGTGCTGGCGACTCTCGACAATTTAGACGTGGGAGCCTTGGTGGACGTTTTAACCAAACCCAAGAACGCTTTCGTCAAGCAATACCAAAAAATGTTCGCCCTGGAAGGGGTGGAACTGAGTTTCACCAAAGACAGCTTGGACGCCATCGCTAAACTCGCGATCCAGCGGGGTTCCGGCGCCCGGGGACTCCGTTCCATTCTTGAGGCTCTTCTGCTGGACACGATGTACGAACTGCCCGAACAGAACGGGCTTCAGCGGGTGTTGGTGGACAAAGACGTCGTGTCCCGTAAAAAAGAGCCCATTCGGATGTTTGCGGACATCAAGAAATCCGCTTGAGCCCATGGCTCTTCGTTCGTTCACCGATTATTAATCCCGGGAGGCCGTCCATGACAAAACAACAGTTGATCACCCCCATTACCGCCTCGTCCGCAGCGCTGCTGGCCTGGCCACGCGAACAAAATCCCATGGCTATTCACGTTTTCGTTTCCGATCCGATTTCGGAAGAGGGGTTGGCTCCGCTTCGCCAGCAGGCGAACTTCGTCGTCACGGTGAAGCCGGGCCTGAAAGGGGCGGATTTGCTCCGGGAAGTGGCCGGGTGCGACGCCCTCCTCGTACGCTCGGAAACCAAAGTCACGGCCGAGGTGATCGCCGCCGCCAAAAACTTGCGGTTCATCGGCCGGGCGGGGACCGGCGTGGACAACATTGATTTGGGCGCCGCGTCCCGGCACGGGATCGTGGTGGCCAACGTGCCCGGCGGCAACACCATTTCGGCGGCGGAACAAACCTTGGCGCTCCTCTTCGCCATGGCGCGGAACGTGCCCCAGGCGGATGCCTCCACCCGGGCCGGCAAGTGGGAACGCTCCAAATTCGTCGGCACGGAGATCACCGGGAAGACCTTGGGCGTCCTGGGGCTCGGCCGGATCGGTCGCGAGGTGGCGGTGCGGGGGATGGGGCTGGCCATGCGGGTGGTGGCCTACGACCCCCTGGGGGACGAGTCCTGGTGCCGTCGAGCGGGCGTCACGTTCGTCACGCTGGACGATTTGTTGGCTCAGTCGGATTTTATCACCGTGCACGTGCCGTTAACGGATCAAACCCGGGGACTGTTGAATCGCGAGACGTTGGCCAAAACCAAAAAAGGCGTCCGGATCATCAACTGCGCGCGGGGGGGAATCGTGGACGAAAAAGCCCTGATCGAATCCGTCGAGCAGGGGCACGTGAAAGGCGCCGCGTTGGACGTTTTTGAGAAGGAGCCGCTGGACCCGGCCTCCGCGCTCATGAAACACCCGGAAATCATTTTGACTCCCCATCTCGGGGCCTCCACGGAAGAAGCCCAGGTGAAAGTGGCGGCGGAATTGTCCCAGTCCATCGTGGACTTCTTTCAAAACGGGTTCGCCCGCCAAGCGGTCAACCTCCCGCCCCTGGACGTGGCGGGCCAAACGCAGTTGTTGGCGTTCGTGGGGCTCGCTTACAAGCAGGGGGCTTTCCTCGCCCAGATCGCGGAGGGCGAGCCCGTGCGGCTCTCGCTCCGATACTCGGGCGAGTTGGGCCGGGTCAATCCGGCGCTTTACACCGCCACGGCGGCGGCGGGGTTCCTCTCGGGTCTCGGCGTGGCGGCCACGCCGGTGAACGCTCTTCTTCTCGCGCAACAGCGCGGGCTTCAGATCCAGGAGCAAGTGCATGCGGAAGCCAAAGACTATGCATCGCTTTTGGAGATGGAAGCGACCACGGCCACCGGAACCCACCAGTTGGCGGGGACCGTCTACGGTCGGGGGGATTTGCGGTTCGTGCGCATCGACGACCTCCCGGTGGACGTCAACCCCCAGGGGTTCCTGCTTGTGATGACGAACGAAGACCGGCCCGGTGTGGTGGGCCACACGGGTTCCGTTCTCTCGGCGGCTGGCATCAATATCGCGGGCATGGACATCGCTCGGAACCGTCCCGGCGGCGTGGCGGTTTCGCTTTGGAGCGTGGACAGCGCCCCTTCCTCGGAGGTTTTAGCCAAGGTCAAGGCCTTCCCCTCCATTCTTTCCGCAAAAATGGTTAAAATTTAGGCACCCTATGAACGAATCCTTGGCCGCGGTTGAGTTGGAGGGGTTGGGGAAAATTTACCGTCGCTCCCACCTGGGGCGCGTGAAGACCACCCTGGGCGTGGAAGGCGTGACGTTGTCGGTCCGGGCGGGCGAAGTCTTTGGTTTGCTCGGGTTGAACGGGTCAGGGAAAACCACGACTCTCAAATTGGTCCTGGGGCTCCTGTTTCCCACCGCCGGCCGGGCAAAAGTGTTCGGCGCGGACGCCGGCTCGGCGGAAGCGAAACGAGTCCTCGGTTTTCTGCCGGAAATCCCCTACCTCTACAAATATCTTTCGGGCCGCGAGGTGTTGCGGTTTTATGGACGGCTCTCGGGAATTCCGGAAAACCTTCTGGCGGCGAGGATCGAAGAGGTCCTGAAATCCGTGCGCATGACCCAGAACGCCCATCGCGCCATGCGGGAATATTCCAAGGGCATGCTTCAACGGATCGGGCTGGCCCAGTCCATGCTCCACAACCCCCGACTCATGGTTTTGGACGAACCCGTGACCGGCCTCGACCCCCTGGGCCTCCGTGAAATGCGCGAGCTGATCCAGGGCTTGAACCGCGACGGAAAGACGATCTTCTTCTCCTCCCACAGCATCTCCGAGGTGGAAAAGTTGTGCCACCGTGTGGGCATCCTGGTGAACGGCCGTTTGGCGCGCATCGTCGACCAATCGGAATGGGGCCACGAACATGGGCGGCTGGAAGAAATATTTGTGTCCACCGTCGCTCCGGACCATCTCAAGGTGCGATAATGAAATCCATCCTCTCCATCGCCCGTTACACGTTTCTACAGCAGTTTAGGAACCGGCTTTATCTCGTGGTGGTTTTGTTCGGCCTCTTGATGATGGGCGCCTCTCTTCTTTTCGGCGCGCTGGCGGGAGACCAGGAAGTTCGCGTGATCTTGGATTTGGGGTTGGCCACGGCGGAACTCTTTGGCCTCGCGACGGCGCTTTTCGGCGCGGTGACCCTGGTGCTTGAAGAAATGGAATCGAAAACCATCTACCTGATTCTCACCCGGCCCCTCCCGCGGCCCTATTACGTGGCGGGACGGTTCCTGGGACTGCTCCTCGCCGTGGGGGCCAGCATCGCCCTGATGGAAGTGTTTCATATTTCCCTGCTCCTCGTAAAAGGATGGAAACCCGAACCCGCGGTTTTCGCGGCCATCCCGATGATGGGGCTGAAGATCATGGTGATGACGGCGTTGACCCTTCTCTGTTCGCTGACCTTCACGTCGGCGCCGACGGCGGCGGTGTTCTCCATGTTCTTTTGGGTGCTGGGCCACTTCGGAAGCGAGATCCAATACCTGGCCTCGAAATCCGGCCCCGTGGCCCAGTTCCTGGCGAAGGGGTTGGGGATTCTCCTGCCGAAACTGAGCCTTCTGAACGCCCGGGACGTCATGGACCTTCCCGGCTTCGGGGCCGGCCCCCTTGCGTGGGGCGCCGCCTACGCCGTTCTCTACACCCTGGCCTGCCTCGCGCTCAGTTCGGCGCTTTTTTCCAAAAAGGAATTTTAACCCATGCCGGTTCGTCGGCGCTCCGAGAGTGCGGCCTTGTTTCTGGGCACGGCCGTTCTTCTGGCCGCGGCCTGGGTCGTGGGGCGTCATCCGGCGCCCTCGTTTCCTCTTTTCCAACGGCCCACCATGGAGGATTTCGCCGTTCAAGACATGGGCGCCGTGGTGAACGGGGCCCGCCGACTGGGGGCCGACTTGGCGTTCATCGAACTTCTTCAGTATTACGGAAGCCCAGGAAACGCCAACCCCCACCATCCCCACGGCCGTCGAGCCCTGGCCTCCCGAACCATCGAAGAAATCGAAGAGCGGGAGACCAGCCACGTCCACATTCACCTGGGCCACGAGGGCGAGGCCGATTCCACGGACCGGCCCTCGGCCTCATTCCCCGAATTGAAGGACTACGCCTTTCGAGCAGGTTCCCTGGACCCGCGATTTCATTTTCCCTATCTATTCACCGCGGGAGCCTTGGCCTTCAACCTGAACCGCGTGGACGAGGCCTTGGCGGTTTTGGATGACGGGGTCCGCGGCGATCCGAGTTTCTGGAGGTATCAACTTTACGCGGGCGCCATCGCCTACCGGAAGAAGCAAGATATGGATAAAGCCATTTCCCGCCTGGAGGAAGCCGTCCTCGACCCGGAGTGCCCTTCCATGGTGAAGAATATATTGGCCAACATCTACCGGAAGCAGGGGAATTTCAAACGCGTCGCGGAAATTTACCTGGACATGGCCAATTCCCGCGACAAGTCCTACGCCAGCTTTGCCGTTGACCGATTGAAGGAACTGGCCGCGCGCCATCCCGCCGGCAAGTGAAGGATCCCGTCTGCGGGATGGAGGTTTCGGCCTCCGCGCCCGGGGGCCGGTGGACTTACCGCGGCACGCTCTACGCCTTTTGCAACCCTCGCTGTAACGGCCGTTTTCAATCCAACCCCGAATCGTTTCTTCACCCCGGCCCCGTCGACACCTCGCCGGCCTCCGGCTATTTCTGCCCCATGGATCCCGACGTTTTATCCCCGGTGCCGGCGGCTTGCCCCCGATGCGGCATGGCGCTGGAGCCAGCGGAGGCCTCGGCGGATGGACTTTCGGCGGAAGAACGGGGGAGCTGGAAACGGTTTTTTGTCTCCGCCTCGCTCACTCTCCCGGTCTTCCTCCTCGCCATGGGTTCCATGCATTCCGGCGGGAGCCCGGCCGGGCTTTGGGTTCAAGCCGCACTCGCGACGCCGGTGGTCTTTTGGGCGGGGGCTCCCTTTTGGGTCCGGGGGGTCGGGGGCCTCCGGCGCGGCGCCGCCAACATGTTCACGCTGGTTTCGCTCGGAAACGGCGCCGCCTATTTTTTCAGTCTCTTCGTTCTCTTGACCCAGGCCGGGGGCCCGGTTTATTTCGAGTCCGCGGCGGTGATCACCACTCTGGTCCTTCTGGGCCAAGCGCTGGAAACCGGCGCGCGTCGCAAAACCCGCGGCGCGGTTCGGGCGCTCCTGGACCTGTCCCCCAAAACCTCCCGCCGGTTGGACGATGCGGGGGGGGAAACCGACGTGCCCGCCGGGTCCCTTCTCCCGGGCGATCGGGTGCGGGTCCGGCCGGGGGAACGGGTTCCGGCGGACGGGATCCTTTTGGACGGAGGGAGCGCGGTGGATGAATCCATGCTCACGGGCGAACCGTGGCCCGTGGAGAAGGAGCGGGGGGACCGCGTGGTCGGTGGAACGTTGAACGGCAACGGATCTTTCATCCTGCGCGTCGAAAAATCCGGCCGCGACTCGGTTCTCACCCACATCGTTCGAACCGTGGAAGAGGCCCAGCGCACCCGGGCTCCCATCCAGACCCTGGTGGACCGCGTGGCGGCGGTTTTCGTGCCGACGGTGGTGGGGTGGCCGCGCTGACCTTTGTTCTGTGGCTCTGGTGGGGGCCGACGCCGTCCTGGCCTCGGGCGGTTCTGAACGCGGTTTCGGTTCTGGTGGTGGCGTGTCCCTGCGCGCTGGGTTTGGCCACGCCCATGTCGATCACGGTGGCGCTGGGCCGCGGGGCTCGGGCCGGCGTGCTGGTGCGGAACGCGGAAGCCTTTCAAAAATTGGCGTCGGTGGACACCCTGGCCTTCGACAAGACCGGGACCCTCACGGAGGGCCGACCCCGCCTGGTGGACCTTCAAACCGAACCAGGCGTTTCCCCCGACGACGCCCTCCGTTGGGCCGCCAGTTTGGAACGGGGAAGCGAACATCCCTTGGCCCGCGCTTTCCTGGAGGCGGCCCGCGCGAAGGCCCTCTCCCTGTCGGAACCCGCCGATTTTCAGAACGTCCCCGGCCAGGGAATCTCGGGCACGGTGGATGGCCATCGAGTCGAGGTGGGGCGGGGGGACCCCGGGCCGAACGCCCCGCTCGATCGGCTTTCGGCTGACTTGAGGATCGACGGGCGGCGCGCCGCGCGCTTCTTTTTTGAGGATCCCCTCCGGCCCAACGCGCTGGCGGTGGTGGCGGCGTTAAAATCCCTGGGACTCCGACCGCTTCTTCTTTCGGGAGACGCCCCGGCGGCGGTGCGGGCGTTGGCCGATCGGTTGGGGATCGCGGAGGCGCGCGGGGGATTGTCGCCGGAAGGCAAGCGGGACGCGGTTCGCGAACTGAAGGCGGCCGGCGCCCGGGTGGCCATGGCCGGGGACGGCGTCAATGATGCTCCCGCTCTCGCGGAAGCCGACGCTGGACTGGCCCTTGGGACCGGCACGGACGTCGCCATTCAAACGGCGGATATCGTCCTGCTGAAGGGAGACCTCATCGGGGCCGTTCGGGCGGTGCGGCTGGCCAGGGACACCCTGACCAATATTCGCCAAAACCTTTTTTTCGCGTTCTTCTACAACCTCCTCGGGGTGGCCATCGCGGCGGGCGCGTTGTATCCGCTGACCGGCCTGTTTCTGAGCCCCATGATCGCGGGCGCCGCCATGAGTTTAAGCTCTCTTTCCGTCATAGGGAACGCTCTCCGGCTCGCTCCAAAACTGCCATAATTTAAATCAGGTTTTATAAAGTGATCTCACTTACCCCTCATGTTTGGACGGTCTACGTTCCGATGGTTTTGCTCGTCGTCGGATTCGTTTTGGAAGTCAAACCGATGTTTGACGCGGCCCGGCCCCAACCGGCGGGGCCCGCGGCCCGCTGGCTCCTGTGGACGGGGACGGCGGGTCTTCTGGCCGGGGTGGCGACCGGATTTCTCGGCACCCATTCGGTGATGGGTCTTTTGGGGTCGGCTGGGCCATGGCGGGAACATCGCTTTCTGGGGATTTGGGTGGCCGCGACGTTCACGGCCATCTCGCTGTGGCGTTTTCTGGCCGGGCGGCGGCCCAGCGGCCTTTTGGCCCTGGTGTGGCTGACCGCGTTGTGGGTCTTGGGCTCGCAGATCCTGGCCGGGCGGCGGTTGGCGGAAATGTTTTAATCCTTTGGGAGAGCCCATGAAAACAACGAAACGCCTTTTAATCGTGGAGGACGACCCGAACCTGATGGACCTGATGGTCGACTTTTGCGAAGAGTTGAATCTGGCGGCCATCCCCGCCGTGGACGGCGCGTCGGCCCTGGCCAAAGCCCACAGCGAGAAACCGGACGCCGCCACGGTGGACTATCGTCTTCCCGACATGTCCGGGCTGGACGTGATCTCCCGCCTTAAAGCCGACCCCCGGTCGGCGGGGTTCCCCCTGATCCTGCTTTCGGCGGACGCGCACCTGCACGAGGCGGAAGCGAAAGCCAAGGGCGCCGTGGGCGTGTTGTTGAAACCCGTGACCCCCGCGTCGCTCCGGGCGGCGCTGGAAAAATGCCTGGGGGTTTGGTGAAAACCGGAAAGGGCGGGCTCCTCTCTCCTTGGAAGGAGAGCCTTTTCCTCCGCGCCTGTCGGCGCGAGAAAACGCCCCGGCCCCCGGTGTGGCTGATGCGCCAGGCCGGCCGGTATCAAGCCAGCTATCGCGCGCTCCGGGAACACGTGTCCATGTTGGAACTCTGTAAAAGCCCGGACCTGGTGGCCCAGGTCACGGTGAACGCCGTGCAAGAAACCGGCGTCGACGCGGCCATCCTTTTTTCCGATCTGCTCCTGCCGGTGGAACCCTTGGGCCTGGCGCTTTCTTTTCAAAAGGGCGAGGGGCCCGCGATCGCGCCGGCCATCCGGAGCGCCGCGGATGTGGCCCGTCTTCGGCCCGTGGACGTGGGCGATTCCCTAGGCTATATTTTGGAGGCGGTCCGCCGAACCCGGCTGTCTCTTCCGGCGGACATTCCCTTGCTGGGCTTCGCGGGGGCGCCGTTCACCTTGGCGGGCTATATGATCGAGGGGGGCGGGTCGAAAGATTTTTCTCTCACCAAATCCTTCATGCGCTCCGAACCCAAAGCCTGGCATTCTCTGCTTGGTAAAATAGCCCGCGTGGTGGCCGACCTCTTAAACGAACAGATTTCCGCCGGGGTTCAAGCGGTTCAACTTTTCGACAGTTGGGTCGGGGTTTTGTCTCCGTCGGATTACCAGACCTACGCCCAACCCCACACGCGGTCCGTTTTCCAGGCCCTTCCCCGTGGGGTCCCCGCCCTCCACTTCGGCACCCAGTCGGGGGCGCTCCTGCCGCTCATGCGGGACGCCGGGGGCACCGTGATCGGGCTGGATTGGCGCGTCCCTCTTTTGGAAACCTGGAAACGTTTGGGCCCCGTGGGCGCCATGGGGAACCTGGACCCCACGGTTCTCCTCAGTTCCCGCGGCGTCGTTCGTCGGGAGGTTCAACGGATTTTGGCCGAAGTCGGGTCCCGGCCGGGTTTTATTTTCAATTTAGGCCACGGCATCCTTCCCGCCACGCCCTTTGAAAACGTGGTCGCGCTGGTCCAGTGCGTGAAGGAGTTTTCTTCGCGGTGAAACGCGCGGTCCTGCTCGTCGGTTTCGGCGGTCCCGACCGGCCGGAAGACATCCGGCCGTTTCTGGCCAATGTCCTTCGCGGCCGCCCCGTGCCTCCTGGCCGGGTGGAAGAAGTGGCCCGCCAATACGAACGGATCGGCGGGCGGTCTCCCTACAACGCCTTGGCGTCCTCTTTGGCGGGGGAGTTGGAGAAGCGCCTGTCGGCCGAAGGAATCCCCGTGGTTCTCGGGATGCGGAACTGGGCGCCCCCGCTGGCGGAAACACTGGCGCGGTTGAAAGAGGATGGGGTGACCGACCTGGTCGGCGTCGTGTTGGCGGCCTACCGGTCCATCCCCAGTTGGAACTATTACCTTAAATCCACGGCGGAAGCCTTTCATTCCGTGGGCGGCCGTTTTCGGCTCCGCTACGTTTCGCCCTGGCACGCCGATCCCCTGTTCGAAAAAGCGGTGGCCGAGCGCGTGCGGACGGCGCTGGACGGAATTCCCGTGGACCAGCGCCCGCGGGCCCGTTGGTATTTCACCGCCCACAGTATTCCCCTGTCTTGGGACGCGGCTTCCGGTTATTCCAGCCAAATTCAATCGCTGTGCTCCCGCGTGGCCGCCCAGTTCCATCAAACCGATTGGCGCTTGTTGTTCCAAAGCCGGAGCGGCCGGCCGGAAGACCCCTGGCTGGAACCCGACATATCCGAAACCCTGGCCCAAAACCACGATTTGAAAGGGCGCCCCGTTCTGCTCATCCCCGTGGGGTTTTTGATGGATCATGTGGAAGTCCTCTACGACCTGGACGCAAAAGCGCGCTCGGCGGCGGAATCGGTGGGCGCTGAGTATTATCGGGCGAAAACGGTGGGGCTCCAAGAGGATTTCGTGTCGATGCTGGCCGACCGGGTCCGGGCCCAGTTCGCTCGGATGGCCCAGCCCGCCCCTGTGAGGGGGAGGGGGCGATCTCGACGGCGCGTGGTGGTGGTCGGTGGCGGCCTGTCCGGCCTCGCGGCCGCGCACCGGATATGGGAACGGGCGGGCGAAACCGGCACCGAGGTGGACCTGACCGTTTTAGACGCCGGATCCCGCCCGGGCGGGGTGGTGGATACGGGCCGACGGGACGGGTTCCTTTGGGAAGGCGGTCCCGACAGTTTCATCACCGAGAAACCCGCCGCCCTGACGCTGGCGCGGCGCCTGGGCATGGAAAACCAGGTCGTCGGCACCAACCGGCAATACCAACAAAGTTTTGTGGCGCGGAACGGGCGTCTCTTGCCCACGCCGGAAGGTTTTTATCTGTTGGCTCCCTCCAAGTTCGGCCCGCTTTTCCGCACGAAGATTCTTTCCTGGAAAGGGAAAATGCGGGCCGGGCTGGAACTTTTTATTCCTCCCCGTCGCGACCAGGGCGACGAAAGCCTGGCGTCTTTTGTCCGTCGGCGTTTTGGCCGTGAGACCTTGGACCGATTGGCCCAGCCCATGGTGGCCGGGATCTATTCCGCCGATCCTGAAACCTTGAGCCTCCAGGCCACCTTTCCCCGTTTTTTAGAGATGGAAGCCCAGGGCGGCGTGATTCGCGGTCTCTTGGCCGCGCGGCGCCGCGCCGCCGGAAAAGCGGTGGGAGCCAGCGGGCCCCGTTACGGGTTGTTCGCTACTTTTGAGGGGGGCGTCGGTTCTTTGGTCCATGCGTTGGTCCACCGATTGCCCCCCGGGACCTATGCCGGGGAAAGCCGGGTTTCGCGCCTCGAGCGAAACGCGGGCGGGTGGAGTCTGACGCTCAGCGGGGGGAAAACCGTGGAGGCGGACGCCGTGGTTTTGGCGGTGCCCGCCACCGTGGCGGCGGACCTGTTGGCGTCCGTGGACCGGCCCACGGAACGGCTGTTACTGCAGATTCCTTACGCCGACGTGGCGACGGTGAACGTGGCCGTGCGGCGGGACCGCTTGGACCATCCCCTGGACGGGTTCGGGTTCGTGGTGCCCTCCCGCGAGAACCGCGCGGTGACGGGATGCACGTTCAGTTCCGTTAAGTTTTCGGGCCGCGCGCCGGAAGGCTTCGCCTTGCTCCGGGCTTTTGTGGGGGGCGCTATTTTGCGCGGGGACGACGACGAGGTTCGGGGAGCGGTCACGCGGGACCTGCGCGATTTTTTGGGCCTCCGGGGCGATCCCGAATGGATGGTGGTCCGCCGTTACCCGGCGGCCATGCCCCAATACCGGCTGGGCCACGTGGACCGCGTCCGTGACATTTTCCGCCGGGTGGCTTCCATCGACGGGCTTGAACTGGCCGGCAACGCCTACGGCGGCATCGGCCTGCCGGACTGCGTGGCTTCGGGCGAAGCCGCGGCCCAACGAATATTCGAGGGAATGCCGAACCCCCTTTCAAATACGATCCGGGAGACCGTGCCTCTATGACCGACTTCGACTATAGCGCTTTCCTTAAAAGTCCCTCGCGCGCCCACTGGGAACGGGTGGGCCTTCGACGCCGGGCCGGCGTGTGCGTGCCGCTTTTTTCGCTCCATTCCCATGACAGCGTGGGCATCGGGGAATATCCCGACCTGCGGGGTCTGGTGGACTGGTGCGCCGCCACGGGTCTGTCCATCATCCAGCTCCTGCCGCTGAACGATGTGGGCTACGACTTCGCGCCCTACAGCGCCAAAAGCTCCTTCGCTTTGGATCCCATGTACCTGTCGCTCCGTTCCTTGTGGGGCGTGGATGCCGGGCGTTTCGAGGGGGAAATTCGGGAACTGGGCCGGGGTTTCCCCATCGGCCGCCAAGTCAATTACGGGATCAAAGGCGCCAAAATGAGCCTGCTCTGGCGGATGTTCGAAACCCGCGAGCGGCCCGAGGACCCCCGCTTCCAACAGTTCCGCCGCCGCACCGCTTTTTGGCTCCGGGACGATGCTCTTTATAAAATTCTCAAGGGGCGGTTTAACGGAGCCGGTTGGGAAGATTGGCCGGAACCCTACCGGAAACGCAACCCCCAGGCCCTGGACAAGTTGGTGGCCGAGGAAAAAGAATCGGTGCGTTTCCATGAATGGCTCCAATGGCAGATCTTCGAGCAGTTTTTGGAAGCGAAATCCCACGCCGAGTCCCGCGGCGTTTTGTTGATGGGCGACATGCCCTTCCTGGTGGCCCGGGACTCCGCCGACGTGTGGGCCCATCCCGATTATTTCCGCCTGGACCTCTCCGTGGGAGCCCCGCCGGACCTCTATTTTGCCGGCGGCCAGCGGTGGGGCATGCCTGCCTACGATTGGCCCGTTCTGGCCCAGGCCGACTACGATTACCTGGAGCGAAAACTCCGCTACGCCCAAAACTTTTACGACCTGTTCCGGATCGACCACGTGATCGGCGTTTTCCGGGTGTTCACAATCCCGCTGTCGAGCCCCCCGGAACGGCAGGCCTTGGACGGCATCTTTGAGCCCAAGGACGAAGCTCTGTGGGAAGAACACGGGCGGCGGCTCTTGGAGGTGATGTTGAAAAGCACCACGATGCTTCCCTGCGGCGAGGATTTGGGGGTGGTGCCCGCCTGCTCGTATAAGGTTCTCCGGGAACTTTCCATCCCTGGCTTGGAGGTGCAACGCTGGGCGCGGGATTGGGGGAAAACCTACGCGTTCAACTCTCCCGAGAGCTACCGCCCCAACTCCGTGGCGGTGTCCTCCACCCACGACATGTCCATCGTCGCCGCCTGGTGGCGGGACGAAACGGCCACGGTGGACGCTCTCTCCTTTGAGGTCAAATGCCGAGACCGCCGCCTTCCCCACGACGAATTAAAAGCCCGGCTGTTCGATCCCTCCCGGGAAGCCCACGGCCGTCTGCACTGGCGCCAAGAAATCAATTCCGAGCCCGCGCTCTTGGCGGGGCTCCGCCTTCGGGCGGAGGAAGCCCGGGACTTTCTCGACCTGTTTCGATCGACCCGCTGGGAAAAAGAGACTTTTTGGAATTTCCTGGGGATGGAGGGCCCCGCGGCGGAAACGGCGACCCCGGAGTTCGTCCGCCGTGTTTTAGAGAAAGCGGGGGAAACTTCTTCCATCTTCAGCGTTCAGCTCTTTCAGGACTGGCTGAACGCCGGGGGCGCCCTGTTGGGCCAGGACCCCGCGGAAGCCCGCATCAATTTGCCCGGGACGGTGGGAGTCCATAATTGGTCCTACGTGTCGCCGGTTTCCCTGGACGATCTAAAAACCTGGGAAGGCAACGCCGGTATCCTGGACGTCAACCAGCGGACGGGCCGATGCCCGTGACCGACGACCTGATCGTCGTCGAGGGTCTCACCAAACGGTACAAAGAGGTCACGGCTTTGGACGGCCTTTCCCTGAGGGTTCGGCGGGGGGAAATCTTCGGTCTCCTGGGACCCAACGGCGCGGGCAAGACCACCGCGATCCATGTCCTCCTGGGTGTTTTGACCCCGACGGCCGGCCGGGTGGAACTTTTCGGCCTCTCCCCATTTTCGGATCGAGAACGATTAGCCGCCCGTGTGAACTTCTCCTCGGCTTACGTCCAGATGCCCTTCAACCTTTCGGCCCGTCAAAACCTCGATATCTTCGCCCGCTTTTACGGGATCCCCCGCCGGGGGGAAAAAATCGATTCCCTGCTGGAGTCTTTTAAGCTGACCGATAAAGCCAACAGCCGCACGGGGTCCCTGTCCTCCGGGGAACAGACGCGGCTCAATCTTTGCAAAGCGCTTTTAAACGACCCGGAACTTCTTTTTTTAGACGAACCCACCGCCAGCCTCGACCCCGACATCGCCGACTTGGTGCGGCGCGCGCTTCAGGATTTTCAACGGCGGGTTCAGTTGACCATCCTTTACACGTCCCACAACATGTCCGAGGTGGAGGCCCTGTGCGACCGGGTCCTCTTTCTTCACCGAGGCAAAGCGATCACCGAAGGCACGCCCAAGGAAGTGGCCGACCGCTTTCAAAAAGATTCCCTGGAAAAAGTGTTCATCCATCTGGCCCGCACCGGTGACATCATGGACCCGGAGGCCCCCCGATGAGCCGAATTTTAACGGTGGTGCGCCGTTATGTCCTGATCCATCTGAAAAGCCCCGCCCGGCTCCTGGACCTCTTTTTTTGGCCGGTCATGGAACTGTTCGTCTGGGGTTTTTTCACCATGTATCTTCGGCGCACCAACCTGGACGCCAACGGACGGCTGATGATCACGCTGATTAACGCCCTGGTTTTTTGGGACATTCTTTACCGGTCCCAACAGGCCCTCAGCCTGGCGTTCATGGAGGAACTCTGGACCCGTAACGTGTTGAACCTTTTGATCTCGCCTCTCCGCACCCGGGAATGGGTCATCGGCGCCTACATTTACGGATTGATCAAAACGGGGATCATCGTGGTCATCCTGTTGGTCCTGGCCGCCCTCTTTTACGCCTTCAACGTGACCGCGCTGGGCTTCTATTTTATTCCCATCGCCGCCAATTTGCTCCTGTTCGGTTACGCCATGGGCCTTTTCACCACGGGCCTCCTGCTCCGATGGGGCCACTCGGCCGAGGCCTTGATCTGGGGCGTGCCCTTTTTAATCCAGCCTTTCTCCGCCATTTTTTATCCCGTTTCGGTGTATCCCGCCTGGTTGAAACCCGTCGTCTTGGCGCTCCCCAGCACCCACGTCCTGGAAGCCATGCGAACCGTCATCGACACCGGCCTTTTTCCGTGGACGTCCTTTTGGGCCGCCCTGGGTCTGAACGTCCTCTTCACGCTTTTCTTCAGCTGGTTTTGTCTCCGCATGCTGGAACGCGGCCGCGCCAACGGCCAACTCGTCCGCATGTCGGGCTGACGCCCCCGGTTTTTCCCCGAACATTTCAACAAATTGCTAAAATGAGAGGAATGGCGGGGTAGCTCAGCTGGTTAGAGCGCACGCTTCATAAGCGTGAGGTCGAGAGTTCAATTCTCTCCCCCGCTACTTTTATTTTTTTAAAGCACCCGCTTCCTTTTTGAGGCGGGTTTTTTATTGGGGGCGGGAAAGCGCGAAGCTTCCGACGCTTTTCCTCTGGGGCGAGAGGGGCTATTCGCCGTTGGTGGGGAGAAGCTCTTTTGTCACAGGAGCGTCCTCTGCACTCACGACGGTGAAGGCCTGGTGTTGCGAGACTCCGAGGATTTGGTTGACCACCCCCTGGAAAGATTCGGGGCCGATTGGGCATCCCGTCGGCGGGCCCGGGCGCGCCAACTCACGGCGGACAAGGATTGGCGGCCCGCCATCCAGGCCTGGGGGAAAGTGTTGGACTTATCGTCGGCGGACCCGGCCTCGACCAGCGCCATGGCCCACGGCCGGGAAGAGGCCTACGCCGCCGCGGCCGAGGCCCAACGCAAGGGAAATCGGCAAACCGCCATCGACCTGTATCGGATGTCCGCGCAAGGGTTGAAAACCTATAAAGACAGCGAAACCCGGATCTCTCTTTTGGAAACCGCCGGAAAGCAACGCGCCAAAGAGGACTCCCAGCGATTCTACGAGAAGGGCATGGCGGCCTACTCCGCCAAAGAGTTAGAATCAGGCAAGAGCCTATTCGAACAAGCCCTGCGGGCCAACCCGGACGACAAAAAAGCGGCCAAGGCCCTGGAACGGTTGAAAGAAGAAATGGGGAAAAACTGATCATGCTGAGACAAACCGCGTCGGGAGGTGTGGATATCCGTTCTTGGCGTGGGGACTGGGCTCTTGTCACGGGGGCCTCCGAGGGGTTGGGGATGGCGTTTGCCAGGGAGTTGGCGAAAGGGGGTCTTTCTTTGGTCCTCGTGGCGCGGAACGAAACGCGCCTTCTGTCCTTGGCGGCGGAACTCGAACAGGGCGCGGGAATCAAGACCCTGGTCTTGGCCCGGGACCTCTCCTTCGCAGGGGCGGCCGAGGAACTGGTTGGCGCCATCAGATCCCGTGGCATTCGCGTTCGCCTTTTGATTAATAACGCGGCCCGTGTTCAATGGGGACCGCTGGAAGGGACCTCTCCGGAAACCCTCCTGGGGACCGTTCAACTAAATATCACGACCATCGTTCAACTCTGTTATCTCCTTCATAAGGATCTCTCCTCGTTTCCCACGAGTGCGATCGTCATGGTGGCCTCCACGGGGGCGCATTTCGTTACTCCTTTTATGGTCAATTATACCGCCAGCAAGGCTTTTCTCAAGAGTTTTGGATTGGGTTTGCACAGCGAGTGGGAATCCCAAGGAATTTTGGTGCAAACTCTTCTGCCGGGGGTTATTGAAACAAACATGAACGCGCGGGCGGGTTTTTCCACGCGCGTCTTGGCCAATATTGAGAACGGAAATCCCCGTCAAAAACCGGAAACCGTCGTGGCCGTTTCCCTTCAGGGTTTGGCCCGCGGGGCGCCCCTGGTTTATACCCGATGGAAAGATGTTTGGATAGGCCGATTAGCGGCCTTCGTGCCGGTCCAATTTCTGGTTCGCGTCGGCAGAAAAATTTTCTCCCCAACGGCCGCCGAAAGATCCGGTGATGAAACCCCGCCCGCAGGGGCCGCGGAGTGTTCCCTCTGTGGGTTCCGCGCGGACCCACCTCCCGGGAATCAAATCGGTCGCGTCAGGGGCAATACCGAACGGTTTAAGGAAACCTGGTTCCGAATATGGAAGTGCCCGGCGTGTGGAACGGTTCACAGCATCGACCCGGTGGATTTCGCCGACATTTACCGCGATTATCCGTTGAACGGGCTTTCTCTCGATGGATTTGCCCGGGTCAGTATGGGGAATCTGTTGCGGCGCCTTCGGCGGGCTGGGTTGAAAAAGGAACACCGTGTGTTGGACTACGGTTGCGGAAACGGACGATTTCTGGACTTCCTGAAATTGAAAGGGTGGGGCGCCTGCGTCGGATACGACCCTTTCCTTCCCGCGTTCGCCACCGAACCCGAGGGACTTTTTGATTGTGTGGTGTTTAATGATGTCATTGAGCATGTTCCCGATCCGCGCGCGGCTCTTCGGCGCGCCAGTTCTTTTGTGAAACCGGGCGGCCTTTTTTATATCGGAACTCCCGATTCAGCGCCGATCGCGGTCGATCGACTGGAACGCTCCACCACCGCCCTTCACCAGCCATTTCACCGGGTGCTTTTAACCGGAGCGGGATTGGACCGTCTGGGGGAGGAAACCGGGTTTGATCGGGTCGCTCGGTATCGACGGTCCTATTTGGACACGCTGGTCCCCTTCTGCAATTATCGTGTGTTCGACGAATACAGCCGAACCCTGGGACACAACCTCAACGCGGTCATTGCGAATCGGTCCCCCTGGATTTTTTTTAAAACCCCCCCCCTCCTCTTTTTTGCTTTTTTCGGCTATTGGTTTCCGAGCGCGGAAGAACCGGCGTTAATTTTGCGTCGTCCCACGGGGAAACCCCAATGAAAATGAACCGAATTGAAAAAATGATGATGAACAGCGGGGTGCGCGCGGCTTTTCAGCGGTGGGTGGAAGCTCCGATTCTTCTGCGTTTGGGAGGGCCGGTGAAGGGGGGAGACGTCCTCGAGGTGGGGTGCGGGCGCGGCGTCGGGACGGAACTGATCCTGACCCTCTTCGGAGCGAAGTCCGTTCACGCTTTCGATTTAGATCCGGATATGGTGCGGCGGGCCAGGCAACGTTTCGCCGGTTGGGATCCAAACCGGGTCACGCTGGAAGAAGGCGATGCCACGGCCATTCACTTTCCGGATGGAAAGTTCGACGCGGTCTTCGATTTCGCCGCCTTGCACCATGTCCCGGACTGGGATCTCGCCCTCGAGGAAATCCGGCGAGTGCTGAAACCCGGCGGGGCCTTTTATTTTGAAGAAGTCACCCGTCCATGGCTGAACCGCTGGCCGTACCGGGTCCTGTTTGACCATCCCAAAGAAAACCGGTTTACCAGCCAAGAGTTTCGCGCGGCGCTGGAGCGGCGCGGGTTTCGTCTGGGAACCGTTTGGACGGAGCGCAAGGGGGGGGATTTTGTTTTCGGCGTGGCGCGCCTCGGAAAGGTTTCCCTGGATCCAACGGGGCCGGTCGGCGCGGGGCGGCGCCCGTGAGTTTGCGCGTTCGGTTGAGCGTGCTCAGTTGTTTGTTGGTGGGGTGCACCCTCGCGGCGGCGTCCGCGTCGCCTTCTTCTGGGCAGGTTTTTACAGAGGGCGGCATTGAAACCCGATCTTGGGCGGCGGGGAAAGGCGAACGGTGGGCCAGCCTCACCCGAGCCGTGGATGAAAAAAAACGGTTCAAGGCGACCATCGTGTTTTCGGAAGACGCGCTGGCCGCCGAGAACCTCTTCAGTTTAATGGAGTGATGGTTTCCGTAACTGATATCTCGGAATCCGAGAGGGGTTTGATGGTGGCCTTGGAGAGTTGGATGGAAACAGTTATAGATCTAAAATCAGTCCCTTTCGAATTGATGAAACTGCACCAGACAAGGTTGTTGGAATAGACCCTTTTCGTTCCCGTTTCGGGGCCGATGAGGAGTTGGGAACCGGTTTGTCTGATGACATACATGATGTCGTCCCCCGCTATAAACGTGATTTTGGAAAAGGGGGGCTGGCCCACGGGGCTTAGGATACTAGTGGTCCCAATTCTGGCCATACGGAGTAACCGGATGATTTCGTCCATGGCAATGCGGGCTTCGCGCTGAACTTCGATTTGGGTGGTGTTGCGGTTGGTGAACCGGACCAGGTCGATCATCATTTTTGGAACAACCGCGGCGCCCAACCCCATGATGGCCGCCACCACCAACAGCTCCGTTAATGTCAACCCCCGTTGCCCGGAGGCTCGTGCCGGTCGCCCCCACCGGCGTTTCACCATTGGACGCTGATCTCTTTTCCGGAAATCCGGGTGGCGGTGTTGTTGATCCTAACATTTTTCATTCTTGCCTCATCGAAATAAATGGTGGGTCCGTGCGCCCCGGCAGGGGCTCCCACGTAAGAGGGCGACGACATGGCTCCGACCACGACGGGCCTTCCGGAAATAACGTCGAACCCCGCGGCTGAATACATGAAGGCTCGAACGCTCACGTTGCCGATGGGGTAACAGCATCGGGTCGGGTTCATCCATTTGACTTGCATGCTGTTGACCCCGCCCGCGGTCCAAACCGTTTGGGCGGTGGGATGTTGGTACTCCAAATTGGCGCTGGCGGGAATGGTCGCCTGTACGACCCCGGCCCCGAGGCTGGAAATGGAGAGTCGGCTGTTGGCTCCGTTCCATCTATTGATCACCGCCTCAACGTCGATAAAAGTATAAGAACTGAAAACAATGGGGGCATTCACCGTTGTTTGCGCCCCGGTCATATCGTTTTCGAAGAGCAATACCGCGGAGGGGTCTTGAAACTGATAATTAACACCGAAATAGGCTCCAACGGTGGTAAAGCCCAGGTTCCGGGATTTCAGGAAAAGGCCGGAGCCCACCGGGTTGGCCTCGGCGATTCCGTTAATGGTGGCAAACATTTTCCCGTTGGCCGTCCTGGTGGGAACGACGGATTTCATGGCTTTGTCTTTGTAGTAATTGAAATCCGGGACCGGGTCTGGCCCGACGCTTGTGGGAAGAATCCAAAACTCTACGTTGTCGGTGGGGTTCAGTTTATTATATATCGTCCCGGGAACCACCGAAATCTGAGAGTCCGAAATTTTTCGGGGGAAATGACGAGCGCCGTACGGGCTGGCAGAGCTGACGTTCATTGTTCCCTTCCGGCGAACGGGCGCCCAATGGACGATCATGTCCGAGTTGACATTGCACGTCCCATTATTGTAAAAGGCGCCTTGAACGCCCGAGTTCCAGTAGACGGCTTGAATTCCTTGAACCTCGTTGGTGGATTTGTCCCGCGCGGTGACCAGCATGGTGAACTGGTCGGCGAGGGGGCCCGTCGTTAGGCGGACCTTGTATTCGCCTTCGTCGATATCGGTAAAAACTTGGTCGTTGTTATACCCCGGGATCACGGTTCCGCTGGACGCCTGAGCGTAGAACTCGGTGCTGGTGGACATCCGCCATTCCGCTTTTTGAAGCGCGGCCTGGGCCAGGGAGGATGTTTTGAGCTGGCGGACGCTTTTGACGCTCCAGGCGCTCTCTCTCTGAACCAGGTGAACCATGAGAGGCGTCAAGATGGCCAGCACCAACACGATTCCCACGGCCAGGATCATGATCTGCCCGCGGGGAGCGCAAAGTTCTTTAAAACGGTTCATGGGAATCCCCTAAAAATTCAGGTCGACCGTCGGGACTGAATTCGAGCTGATGTTAATGCCCGATACGACGGTTCGGTTGGTGACAACGCTTCCGTTTTCGACATGGGTTTCGTACGCATACAGGTTTCCTTTATCCAGTGCCCATGAATTCACTTTAAGATTTAGTTGGTAGGTCCCATCGGTTTCGGATCGGGTGGCAGAATATTCGTGCATGCTACCGAGATCAGGGGCATATCCGGGGGCCCAAACAGCCGGCAGAATGCTATTCTTATTCAGGATGACGATCGCGCCTGTTTTTAGAGGGACGCCGCCGCGTGTGACCTTTCCGGTCATGGTTCGGACGTCGCTCGTGAATACCAACGGCGGCGCGGCGAGGGTCGCCCCCGCATCGGTGGCTTGAACGGTAACGCTTTGGTCATTTGGCGGGATATATCCGATAGGCGCATAGGACGTCAAGGTGTTGACCCCTTCCGTAACCGTAGCGTTGTAATACCCGTTGGAATCCGAAATGACACTTTTGTTCCCCGGATTTATAATCACAGATTGGCCGGAAAGAGGAGACCCCCCGGATGTGAGTGTTTGTCCTCGCACCGTCGCTTGGCAAGGCAAAAGGACGAGGGGGGGGGCGCACACGGCTCCCACACTGCAACCCACCGGGATAAACTGGGAGGACGCATATTTGCGGTTGATGGCCGCCCCTTGATTGATGGTGGCGCGGAATCCGGCGTCCATGGTTCCAACGGTGATCGTTCCGTCGGCTCGGGTCAGTTTTAGACCGGTCATGTCCGTGGGGCCCGGCGCAGAGGGCATTCCCTCCACCACGGGGAGCCCGGCGATGGGGAATCCCAAGTTGTCCTTCACCGTGCCTTGAAGTATGGCCCAACGGTTGGTTTCCCGCGCTGAAACGTTGATTGTCGTGGGGCCCGTGCTGGTGGGGCTAATGAAGGAACTCGGGTCGTAGGATTTTCCGAATGCGCCGGCGCTGACCGCCACCATTTGGGGCGCGGTGGTGACGGTGAGGGTGAATTGCGAGGTTTTCCGGGACGCGGATCCGCTGATCCACCAAACCGTGCCCGCCGGCGTAGGGTAACCCAAAGGGTCGTTGGTCCACACATAGGCCCCGGTGGGGGGAACCCCCGTCCGGGGCATCGTGTCCGCTGTTAACATATTGCGCGGCGGGGCGGCCACGAAGGTGGATACCACGAAATCCGCCGAATTGTCATCCATATCGTAGGCGGGACCGTCCACGTTGCTCACCCCCGAGGTGCTGGATATCCGACTATAGGAGGTCCCTGGTGAGGGTCTGCCTTCAATGCGGATGCCCTCAACGATGGTGGGGTCATCCCCGCCGCTTCCCCAGCCCACCCGGTCCCATTTGGTGGGTCCCCCGGCCACGCAGGGGGCCTGGCAGAGGCCCACACCGCCGACGCCCGGTTTGGATCCTGAACCATCCTCCTGTGTCGGTATGATGTTTTTGTTGGCCGCAAACATGGGGAAATTCGTGTAGTTGGGGTTTCCCACCGAGGTGTCCCACACCGCGTCGGGGATTTTCGATATCCCCGCCACCACCACGGGACTCGTGTTGGCGAACAAATAAAATTTGCGGTTTTCGAAGAAGTTGCTTAAATAGTTAATGCTGATGGGGAGCGCCACAGGGTCGTCTGACACATGTCGTTGATACATGAGCCCCACGTTTCCCGGCATGGTCCAGGTCCAGGTGGTGGGGTTATAGACCTCCACGTATTCTTGTGAAAAGCCGGACGAGTTCACCGTGGACGCCACCACCTGGCTGATGACGAGGCTCGGGTTGGTCCACACAGAGCCTTGGACCACGCCCGTGGGACTGCGGTTGAGCGAAAAGTCCACCGTGACCGGGCTGGTGAGGAATGACAGGTTCAGCCCGGTTATCGTCCGGGGTTCGTACCCGGGATAGGAAGCCGTGACGACATAGGTGCCCGAGGGAACCTGGATCGTATAGGCCCCCGTGTTGTCGGTGGGCGCGAAAGCCCGCTGGTCGGAATAGGAACCCATCACCGAAGCGCCCGACAGGGGCACGTTGTTCGTGCTTTTCACGACCCCCCGGAACTCGCAGAGGCGGATGTCGGTCCGGGGGGATTCCACGATGTTTTTCAATTCCACGGAACGCAAATCTTTTCCGTCCCGCCAGGTGATCAGTTCGGTGATCCGTTTCAAGCCCTCGTCGGCGGCCGAGGCGGCCAGGGCGGTCAGCTGGCCATTGGACCCGTGGGACATTTTCTCGACCAGGGTGTAGCGGGTGAACGTGGCCGCGCCGACCTTGGTGCTGGTGGGGGGATATTGGATGGTGTCGTAGTATTTGGCCGGTGTTAGTCCGGGGACGGCGGCGGTGACTGAACTGGCTGAAATCTCGCCGTATCCTGTGGCCACCAGCGTTGCCAGGTGGCTTTGAGCCTGGTTGGCGGCGAGGGTCTTGTTTTTGGAAGTCGCCACGCCCATGCCCACCCCGCGGAACACCTGCACGCCCACGAGGAAAATAACGGAAACGACAAACATGAACAAGACCACTTCAATCATGCTGGATCCCAAAATCCGTCGAGCGATCCGCGACTCCCGCATTCCCGATCGAACCGGCCCTTCGGGTCGGGCTGAACCTTCGTGGCGAAGTTTCATAAACCCCTCCTTTCCCCCGCATCCCTTCAATCCAGTCTAGCCCCTGAACCCCGTTTTTGCCAGGGTTTTTTTTGCGGTTTGTTTACAAACACGAATTTCTCATAACCCGGAGAAAAATTGTTAATATTTAGCCTCGACGCCGGGCCGTGCAGGATGCCTAACCCGGATAATTCAGTTGCACGCGAGGACCGAGACGGAAAAGATGGCTCTTTTTACGAAACAAAAAAGTGAGAGCGTAGCTGGGACTACGGTCGAACTTTTTTGTGAAGTAAAAAGGGTCAGATTTTACGTCGAATCCCGTTCAGCGGCTCTGCCGCCTCCGGTGTTCGGCGCTCTGCGCCGAACCGTGGGCAACTGAATTATTCGGGCTAGTCCTGGCCCCATTCAGGGGGCGGCTTGTGCTCGAGCGGAGCGGAGATCGCCCGATAAATCGGGCAACTACGCTCAACTTCCCGGCATTGCATTTTGCCCCGAACGTTCTTTTCGATAGCCGCGTGGAGAAGGGGGGGCCGTTTTTTTCCCCCTCCTTCACCCGGAGGGGGAATGGGGAGGTGTTAACCGTGACGGTCCGGAACACGGCTGAAACGAGACCCCTCCCGGACCCTCCCCTTGGGAAGGGGAGGGAACGACCGATTGTCCGGGTGGCAGGGTTCCTGAAATTGAACCGATGAAGACCTGGTAAGTCGTCTCAATTTATCGCTCAACTCTTGTGAGGGAGAATGACCATGGTGGTTTCAAAAAAAACTTTTTTCGTCCTTTTCTTCATCGCCGCGGGTCTCTTTCCGTTGCGCGCGGGGGACCGCCCCCGGACGCTGTTGGACTCCGCCTCGCGCGGCGTTTTTAATATCGGGGAATCCCGCGGGAAATTGTCCCTGGCGCCCGACGCCGGGCTTAAACGAAACGTTCTTCAGCTGGATTTCGACGCCCCCGAAAGTTCGGTGGTCGGCGTGTGGAGCAAGGGATACGGGGACCTGGGCGCCGCGACGGCGAATTTCGTCACGATCTCGGTCAAAACCAACGACGGAAATCCCGCCAACGTCACGGTTGTTTTTGAAGTCAAAGGGGACAAGGGGGGCCAGCGGATCCCCGTGCCGCTGAAGGCCGGTTGGTCCGCGAGCGAAGCGGTCCTGGACTGGGCCCGGATCGGCGACTTCGCCGAGGCGGTGTTCGTGGTGTCGCCCGTGGGCGGAGCCCGGCGGGGAACGCTGTGGTTCGATGCGGCCTTTGGTTTGGCCCCGCGGGCGGCCGCGCCCGCGGCGAGCGGGTTCGGGCTGACCCAGGCGGGCGCCAAGGGCATTTTCACCATGAAAGGAGCGGATGGGAAAGTCGCCGTGGTTCCGGAGGGAGCTCTCCGCCGCGACGTGTTGAAGTTCGATTACGCCGCCCCGGCCGGTAGCGCCGTGGGGGTCTGGACCAAAAACTTCCCCGCCGAATGGAGCGCGGGGACCGTGAACGGGGTCAAGGTCGCCTTGTTGGGCACGGACCTGCAATCGAAACAAGTCGCGGTTTCCCTGGAAATCAAAGGCTCCAAAGATACCCAAAAAATCCCCGTTCCCGTCCAATCGGAGTGGGCTCCCGTTCCCCACCGCATCGACTGGGCCCGCGTTGGCTCGCTTCAGGAAGCCGTGGGTCCTCACCCCCGTGGGGGGCCTTCGGAAAGGAACCCTCCTGGCGGATTTGGTTTTCGTTAAACTTCCCGAAACGAAGAAAGCGGCGCCCGGCACCGTGGCTTTGGAAGACGCCCGGGCCCGGGGTCCGTTCAACACGGGGCCCGCCCAAGTGGCGGTGGGGTCCGTGTTCGACGAAACCGTTCGGAAAGAAATCCCGACCCTCTCCTTTTCCGTTCCCGCCGGGTCCCTGGTGGGGCTGTGGACGAAAGACTATCCGGCCCTCGTCCCCGCCGCCATTCATGGGGTCACGGTGGGGGTCCGCGTTCCGCGGTCCGCGCTGGGGCGGTTGTCCGTGGCGCTGGAAATTAAGGGAACCCAAAAAGAAATTCAACGCATCCCCGTGCCCCTGGGGTCTGGTTGGAACGTGGTGCGGGAACCCGTGGACTGGGCGACGATCGGCGAGTTCAAAGAGGCCGTGTTCGTGGTCCAGCCGGGTCCGAAGTCAAGCCTCGTTTCCTCCACGCTCGGGTTCAATCTGGAATTTTCCAAGGACGATTTCCCGAAGGGTGTGGTTCCTCCGCCCGCGGTTCCTGAACCGGGCCCCTTGGTGGCGGCCGGCCCTAAAACCTACCCATTCACTTTGGCGGGTGCCCGGGGGGTGTTCAATATTCTGGGGTCCGATGGCCTCATTGAAACGCGCCTGGACGACTCCCTGAAAAGAGAAGTTCTTTCCTTTAACTACAAGACGCCCAAGGGGTCGGCGGCGGGGATTTGGATGAAGGATTTCCCGGTGGACTTGACCCGGGAGGTGGTGAACGGCGTGCGGGTGGCCGTGAACGTTCCTAAAGACCTGCGGGTGGCCGGAATCGACCTGTCCTTGGAACTGAAGGGCGACAAGGTCCAACAGATCCCGCTTTCGTTAGGGGACGGGTGGACGGAAACGCGGGAAGCCATCGATTGGTCCGCGGTGGGCCGGTTGAAAGAGGCGGTGTTCGTTCTCCATCCCGTGGGCGGGGACCGGGCCGGCACCGTGGGCCTGGACCTGGAATTTATTCAAGGAACGTTCCCTAAAAAAGAGTCGCCGGTGTCCGGGCCGAAACGGCTTTTGTGGGTTCTCCTCGTCGGTTTAGGTCTTTCCCTCTTTACCGGCGG
The DNA here is from genome assembly GCA_016721625.1 of Elusimicrobiota bacterium. Classification (NCBI taxonomy): domain Bacteria; kingdom Pseudomonadati; phylum Elusimicrobiota; species Elusimicrobiota bacterium. The sequence goes on along the minus strand of JADKHR010000001.1, from coordinate 617,188 downwards.
GGTGGGGAAGGCTTGGCGGCGGATGTTCCGGCGCGAGGAAACCGCCGCGGCCCCGGTTTTGGAAGAAGCCGAGGAAACGCCCTTTCTCGCCTTCGATCCGACGCCTTGAACGGATTGGCCGCCGTCCTGATCGGCGCCACGTCCCTGGCCGTTTATGTGTTCGGCGCGGCTCCGTCGCTCCGGGTGGCCCACGTGGGGGTTTTGCTGGGGCGGCGGGGGTTTTGATCGCCGAACTCCTCAAGTTCACGCAAACGAAAAAACATCTCACGGGGGGGGAAGTCTTTCAGAATTTCATCCTCACCGGAATTTTAGCCGCCACGGCCAGCACCCAAGTCATTTGGCAGGCGCCCACGAGCTGGCACCAACTGTTGATGAAATCGTCCATCACCATGTCCCTGGCTTGTCTCGTCTACCACGTGGCCAACGGGGCGGCCCTGGCCCGGTCGGGCAAACATCTCCGGGCGATCACCGGGGCGTTGATCGTGGGAACCCCCTTTCTGTTCGGGGGCCTTCTCCTGCTGGAGAACCCGTCGCTTCTTCAATCCCTGAGCGGCGCTCTGTTGTCCAGCGATTGGCAAGGCTGGGCGGCGGGACGCGAACTCTTGGGGCGCTTGATCGTGGTGTTCCTTTTTAACGAGGTGGTGGCCAACGCCATCGGGTTGGCCGCCAAAGGAACCTTTCTGCGCGGCCTTAAGGCCCACGGGTTTGTGTCGCTGGTTTCCCTCGGCGTTGTGCTCTCTCCTTCGGTGGCGAACGGGGGGTCCGGCGCCGCCGTGGCGGCTTTGCCCCCTTCCCTGGGCGTCCTCGCGGCCATTGTTTCGGCCATGGTCTCCCAGGCCGGCCTTTGGGTGGAAGCCTATTTCATTACCGGAATGATTTTGGACGGTCTGCACGGCTACGCTCCCACCGGCGACGCTCTGGAACGGCACGGGTCCACGGGCCTCCGCAAAGGCCTGGCCTACAGCGGTCTGTTCATGGGTTTCCTTTACGGCATCAAAATCGTCGTGGACAGTCCGTCGGCTAAAACCTTTTTGACGGCCACGCCTCTCCTTTCGGGCGCACTGGCGGGGGCCCTGCTTTTCCCGCTTCTTAAAACCATCATTGAAAGTTTCGACGGAAGCATGCCCTTCTTCCTGCGGCTCCGCTACAGTTACGGCCAAACCACGCTCTACCTGCGCGGGGCGGTGGCCGGGGCGGGGTTCGGGTTTGGGTTGGGGAGCGATTTCATTCAAACGGGTTCCGGGGACCGTTCGACCTACGGGTTTCTGGTGGGCCTGCTGGCGTCCTCGGGGGTCAGCCTTTTCTGCGACGGCGCCAACGCCCTCCGTCGGAAAGGCCGGATTCAGTCCGGCAAGGTTTACTTGGTGGACGGGCTCATCGGCGGGTTGATCGGCGCCCTGGGGGCTTTCTATATGGACGGGGCCCAAGTGCCCGTGATCGTCGAAAAATTCCGCGCCTACACGAGTTCCGGTTTGGAGGCTTCGAACTACACGATTTATTCCCTCCTCAGCAAATGGGGCCGGGTGGACCTGGGGTCCTACACCGGCGGGGTCAAATTGTTCTTCAATGAAGCCTTGGCCGGGCTCATCACCTGGTCCATCGCCGCACCGCTATTCGCGGTGAACCGCGTGTTCATGACGGCCTATTTCCAGCGGGATAAAGCGCCTATCCGCCATTTCTTCTCCCAGGCCGGCGCGGTGGAACTGGGCGTGAACCTGATCCACGTGATGCGGTGGGGACTTTGGATGTCGCCCATCATCAACACGGGTCTCCGCCTGATGGGCCAAGCCACTTGGTACAACCAAGACGGGGCGATCCGCACTCTCATCGCTAGCTGGAAAAGCCTCACGCTGAGCCCCGTGGATTTCCAGGCCTGGAGTTTGGGCGTGTTCGTGTCCCTGCTGGCCTTTGACTTTCTTCGTATCCTGATTTGGCTGGACCACATGGGCCTGCGGGTGGCCACCCTCGTCAACCTGAGCTTCCTCGGCATGGACAAGCTGGACGAAAAGATCGCCCGTTTCATCGGTCCTTCCGCCGCCCAACGCTATTTGCCGGAAGGAGTCAAACGTTTCACCACCTGGGCCCCGCTCCTGATCCCCTTCTACCTCCCGCGGGGGGAAAACTGGGATTTCGCCTGGGCCAAATCCATCGAAATCCAAAACGCTTCTGCGGGCGGCGGTCTGACCCAGGCCGTCCTGTCTTTGGAATGGCACCACTTGGCGGGCCTTTTTGTGGCGGGGGTTTTATTGATGAGCGCCCTCTCCGCCACTGTGCGCGCGTTTTTGAAACGGGGGGCCCGCCGCCGGCCCGTTTCCTTCGAATTGTCCAACCCGGAATACAAAGTGTCCGTTCTGGCGGATGGGGGCGGGCACAGCGAACTGGTTCGGTCCGGTTACGACCTGAGCCGAAGGTCCTACGACCGGTTGGACCCCGCGGGACGGGCGCTTTTCCTGGTGAACGCGGCCGAATCGCCCGAAAACCCGGCCCGCCGCTGGCCCGTGTTCGGCAACTTTCCGACCGAGGTCGCCGCCCCCGCCCACGTGGAGAAAGGGGCCGATTCCCTCTGGGTGGTGACGACCCACCACGGCGTCCGCACGACGCTTCAGATCACGCTTCCCGACCGCGGGAGCCCGGCGGAACTCTGGACGGTGACGCTGGAAAATTTGGGCGACGAAGCCAAAGACCTGAAACTGGTCCCCTACCTGGAATGGGTGCTGGACCGCCCGGATTCGGACCGAGGCCACACCCAGTACGGCCGGCTGTTCCCGGAAATGGAATACGTGGCGCGGGCCAACGCCATTGTCGTCAACCAAAAGAAAAATAAGTCCACGGGGTTCCTGGCCGCGGACATTCCGACGGAAGGGTTCCACACCTCTCGCATGGATTTCATCGGCCGGGCCCGGAGCCTGTGGTCTCCCCGTCTTTTGGAAACCTTGGATTTTCTGGAACCCAAAGACACCGCCCCCGCGCCCACCTTCGACCCCATCGGGACCCTGTCCTTGGCCGTGCGCGTGGAACCCAAAGCCTCCCGCACGCTCAAATTCCTCCTGGGGTCGGCCAAGAACCGGGACCACGCCCTGGAACTCATTGAAAATCTCCTCCACCCCCAAGCCGGCAAATCCGTCGCCGACAAACGGAAAAAGAAAAAAGCGAAAGTCCCTCTGATCGGGCACGGCGAGATCCTTCCCGGCACGCCGCTCCCCTACTTCGAATACGAAGACGGGGGCAACACCTTGGCGGTCCGCACCCCCTTCACCCCGCGGCCCTACGACCACGCGCTGTCGAACGGCGTCGGCCATTACGTGATGGTGACCAACCGCGGCCTGCACACCACCGCCAACGGCAACTCCCAGCAAAACCCCGTCACGCCGGACTGGCCCGACACCGTGACCCGGGAGGTCCCCGGGGAAGCCATTTACCTTTTCGATGCCGATCAAAAGGAATGGTATTCCCCACGCACCACCCCTAAACGACCCCAACGCCGCCCACGAGTGCGAGTTCAGCGTGGACGGCACCGCGCATTTCAAAATGTCGCGGGGGACCTTGGCCACCGAGCTGACCGTCTTCGTGCCGCCCCAGGAGCCCACGGGGGTCTATCTCTTGACGGTGAAAAACAAATCCGCCCAGCCCCGCCGCCTCCGGGTGGCGCCCTATTTCCAAATCGCCCTGGCGGGCCAGGGGGAACCGCGCCGGCCCTCCCTCCAGATCCACCAGGACGACGAGCTGAACGCGCTCTTCTTCCAAAACCCCGGGAACGCCTTCCGGTCGGGCCCGGCCTTCGCTTCCATGTCCCTCCCCTCGGACCTTCGGGAAACCAAACGCGGCCGTTTCCTGGGCACGGGCCGAGGCGTCAGCCACCCGTATCTGGTGGAAACCGGCGCGGCGGACGAGTCCCAGGTGTCCGACGAACGCCCCGTCGCGGGGTTTTTGGGAACCTTGGATCTCCCCGCTCACGGCGAACGGACCATCGTCATCGTGCTCGGGCAAGCCGATCACCGGACCCAGGCGGGAGAAATCATTCGCAAATACAAAAGTGTCGACGCCGCCAAAACCAGCCTGGAGGAAACCCGTCGTTGGTGGAGGGGCCTCATGTCCACCGTGCGGGTGGAAACCAACCAGCCGGAATTCGACCAGTTCCATAACTGGCTCAAATACCAGGCCGTGGCCGAACGTCTTTGGGCCCGGCGCGGTTTTTATCAAACCAGCGGCGCCTTCGGTTTCCGGGACCAACTGCAAGATTCCGTGAACCTGGCCTGGGTGGACCCGGCCTTCGCGCGGAAACAAATCCTGCTCCACGCGTCCCAGCAATTTATCGAGGGGGACGTGGTCCATTGGTTCCACACGCTCCACGACGGCCGGACCGCTTTTTCCAACCGTTCCCACGCCTCCGACAACCTTCTCTGGCTGGCCTGGGGCGCCGCCGAATACGTGCGGATGACGGGCGACGCCTCTATTCTGGACGAGCGGACCTCGTATTTGAAAGCGGAGAACCCTTTCCTGCCTCTCCCCAAAAACAAACACGGTTGGGGAACGATCTACCTCCGCTCCACCGTGGAAGACACGCTTTACCGCCACTGCATGAAAGCCATCGATCTCGTGCTCGATAAACGCATGGGCGCCCACGGCCTTCCCTTGATTGGAACCGGGGACTGGAACGACGGTCTGGACGAAATCGGAAGCGAGGGCCGGGGCGAGAGCGTGTGGCTGGGGTTCTTTTTGTACTACATCATTAAGAACATGGCGGACCTCATCGAAACGAAGGAAGGTCGGGAGCGGAAGGAACATTACCTCCATCGCTTGCACGAGTTGGAAGCCGCCCTGGAACACACCTGGCGGGACGACCGCTACCTGCGCGCCATCCACGACGACGGCACCGAGATTGGTTTAAAAGACAGCGGCGTCTGGGAAATCGACGCCCTGACGGCCGCCTGGGCCGTTTATGCCGGCATAAACCCAGACCGGAACCGCATCGTGTTCCAAACCGCGCTGAAAGTGTTGGAGAAGGATAACGTGATTTTACTCGGGTGGCCCGCCCTCCGGGAAGACACGAAACCCTATCTCGGCCGGTCGAGCCATTACCCGGAAGGGGTTCGGGAAAACGGGATGTATTGCCACGGTGTCCAGTGGCTGGTGCGCGCCGCCCGGCTTTTGGCGGAACGGGCCGAACTGGACAAAGACCGTTCCAAAGCCAAGGAATACCGTCAAACGGCCCTGCGCCTCTGGATGAAAATTTCTCCGCTGTCCCATCTGTCGCCCAGCGAAATCGAGGTCTATGGCGGCCAGCCCAACAAACAGTCCGCCGACATGCTGACCACCTTCGATCAAGGCCGCATGATTTGGCATGGCTACACCGGCGCCGCCGGTTGGATGCTCCGCCAAGCCTACGAAGGCGTGGTGGGCGCCCAACTGATCAACAATGTAGTCGTGCTCCCCGACGATCTGGAACTCCCGCGCGGCCCGCTGGAGGTCGCCTCCCTCACCCGGAACGTCGCCCGGAGCCCCTACCAGGCCGTTCCCGTCGCCCCCAAAGCGCCCGCGCCCCCGGAACCCGTGGAAGCCTAAATCCAGGTTTGGTTTTTCTGCGGTTTCCCTCTCCCTCTGGAGGGAGAGGGCGCCGTCAAAGAGGGGTTGGGAGAGTCGAGCCTTTTGTTGGAGCCAACCCATCCAGGATGGCCGCGGCGTCTTCCGGCCCCACGTTCCGGCGCCATTCCGGAAATCCGTCTTTGTGAACCACCATCACGTTGGGCCCCTCTTCGCATTTGTCCTGACACCCCGACTTGCAGACGCGCACGCGCCCTTCCCATCCCCGGGCCAAAACCCCTTTCTTAAGTTCATCCAAAACGGTTTGTCCGGCCCGTCCCGCGTTGGCGCAGGCCACTCGTTCCCCGGGCCCGCGTTGATGGGTGCAGACGAACACCATGGATTCGTAGGGAAGGGGGGACTCGTTCAATTTTTTTCTCCGAAGACGTGGATCGGTTCATAAAGCGTGGTCCTCTGCACGGGGATAAAACCGGATTCCCGAATCAGCCGGACCACCTCTTCGGTGGAGGCTTTGTTCACAAATCCCGCCGCCGCGTGGACGTTTTCATCGATCAGCGTCCCGCCGAAATCGTCCGCCCCGAAATGGAGCGACACCTCTCCCGCTTTCTTCCCTTCTGAAAACCAAGAAGCCTGAACGTGGTCGAAATTGTCCAAATAGACCCGGGAGGCCGCCAGCATCCGGAGGTAGGGAACGGGCCCGGTGCGGGAAGGGTGGCGGCGTTCCATCACGGTGTTTTGGGGTTTGAAGCTCCAAGGGATGAAAGCGGTGAACCCGCCGGTTTCGTCCTGAAGCGACCGGATGCGGTCCCAGTGTTCCACGAGGTCCTCCACGGTTTCCACGTGGCCGTACATCATCGTGGCGGTGCTTTTGAACCCCACGGCATGGGCGGCGCGGTGCACGTCCATCCACTGGTCCGCGCCGCCTTTTTTTGGGGCCAATTTTTTTCGCACGCGGTCCGATAGGACTTCCGCCCCGCCTCCGGGCAGTGTTCGTTGCCCGGCTTCCCAAAGGGCTTTAAGGACCTCCTCCATGGGGATCCCCGCCACCTGGGCCATGGTTTGGACCTCTGAAGCGGTGAAACAGTGGGGCGTGACCTGGGGGAACCGGCGCCGCATTTCACGGACGAGGTCCGTGTAATAGGAAAGGGGATAGTCCCGGTTGTGCCCGCCCTGGAGCAAAATGGTGGTCGCCCCTTGGCTCACGGCGTTGGCGACCTTTTCCATGACCTGGTCCACGGTCAGGGCGTAGGCGTCCGTGTCTTTTGGCCGGCGATAGAAGGCGCAAAAGAGACAGTCCGTGTCGCAAATGTTGGTGTAGTTGGGGTTGGAATCCACCACGAACGTCACTCGTCGCGGATCGGTTTTTTTCGCTCGCACCGTATGAGCCAGGGCCCCCAGTTCCAAGAGCGGAGCCTCCTCCGTCAGAAGGAACCGCCCCTCTGCTGAATTCAGCCGTTCCCCGGCGGCGGCTTTCCGTTCGATGGTTTCCCAGGCGGGGTTCATCTCAACAGCACGTTCGCCGTTTCCGGCCGATCACCAGGGCGCGGAACAGTGTTTCCGCTTCCTCTTCCGCCGGCCCCAACCGGTAAACGAACCCGTTCAAATATTCCAAAACCTGCCGGGCCGGGATTTTGAGAAACCGTGCCGACTGGCGGCAAAGGTTTTGCTGATTCAACTTGAAATGATCCAGGGCATCTTCCAAGGAATCCATCAGCTCTTCCCTCAGGTAGGGCGGCACCGTCTTCCTCACCACCCAGCGGGCGAAAACGAAGGGGCTTCCGTGCCAGGCATGCCATTCCTCGGCGAGGTCGGCGATATAGGGGAATTTGTCGGCGAGTTCGGCGTCCGGCGCCAAGGCGTTGTCGCCGATCACCAGGCGGGCTTCGTCGGAGGGGTGAAATCCGTCCCGGAAGCCGACGGAAAACCCGTCCCGCACTTCCATGAGCAGTTTCAAAAGCTGAACGGACGTGGACGTTTGGTCCGTCACGCCGATAATCGCCCCCTCCAATTCCTCCCAGGGCCGTTTCGAAAACAAAAGCACGCTTCTCGCCCGCCGTTTGACCGCGATCCCGAAGGCCCCTAACGGATCAAAGCGATCTTCCAACCGCCAAGCGTCCACGACCGGGATCACGCCCGCGTCGATCCGGTCCTCCTCCGCCCATTGGGCCAACAGCCGAGGCGACGAACAGGGCATCGGATACCAACGCCCCGCCAACCGAAAGGGCACCGTGTTCGTAAACGACAACTCTCCCACCCGCACCGGGTAAAGGTAATTCATACGGCGGCCATCTTCTGCGCCTCTCCCTCAAACACCCGAACCACCCCGTAGAGCGCGTCCCGCTCCACCGGCACGCACCCCGCCTCCCGAATAATCCGCACCAGCCGGTCCCGCGCCATTCCCACGGGCGTCTCGGCCTTGGCCGCGTGCATGATGCGCTCCTCCAAAATCGTCCCGTCCACATCGTCCGCGCCGAAGCGGAGCGCCATGGAACAGGTTTCCTCGCCCACGGTCACCCAATAAGATTTGATGTGGTCGAAATTATCCAAGAGCAGGCGCGACACGGCCACGGTTTTTAAATCGTCGATGGACGAGGTGGGCCGGTCCACGATTCCCGTTTGGCCCGGCTGAAACGCCAGGGGGATGAAGGAAAGAAAACCGCCGGTTTCGTCCTGGAGCGCCCTCAGTTTGAACATGTGGTCCAGTCTCTCGTCGATGGTTTCCATGTGGCCGTAGAGCAGGGTGGCGTTGGATCGGATCCCGAGCTGGTGGGCCGTGCGATGAACCTCCGACCATTTGGCCCACCCGATCTTGAAGGGGAAAAGGGCTTTCCGAATCCGTTCGCTGAACACCTCCGCGCCCCCGCCCGGAAGACACACCAAGCCTTCGTCTTTCAAGCGCTGTAAAACCTCGTGGATGGAAATCTTCTCCTTACGGGCGAAATAATCAATTTCCACCGCCGTGTAGGCCTTGAGCTGAATGTGCGGATAGGCCCGGCGAATCACCCGGAGGACGTTCAAATAATCCTCAAAACCCCATTTGTTGTAAAGCCCGCCCACAATGTGAACCTCGCGCAGTTCCGGCGAAAGCCGGTCCAAAATGTCCTTTTCCGAAAGGACGTAGGCGTTGGGCTTGCCCTCTTTCGTCGCATAATCGCAAAACTTGCAAGATAAAACACAAATGTTGGTGGGATTGATTTGGCGGTTAAACACAAACGTCGCTCTCTGACCATGGCGTTTTTTTCGCACCTGGTCCGCCATCCACCCGACGCCCAAAAGGTCCGGACTGGCGAAAAGAACCCGCCCGTCCTCCAGGTCCAGCCGGTTCCCCCGCTGGACCTTTTCCCAAAGAATCGGAAGCCGTTCGTCGGTGAAGATCATCGGCCCCTCATTCCACGGCCCCTGTCATCGTTCGGCCCGCTCCGGTCAAAGCCCATAGCTTCCCCAACGTTGGGTGACCTTTTCGACGACGGAAGGGTCCATGACCAGCGGGTTCGGGTATCCGGGTTTCCATGTGGCGTCGATGCCCAGGGGGCCGCTCATTTTGGGCCAGGCGCCGTCGAGCCGGGCCGAGCCGGGCACGAGGTCCCGCGCGCAATCAAAGCGGGTGAACAGGCCCCAGATCAAAAGCTCTTCGTCGTCCAAGGGAACATCGGCGCTCACGGCCGCGATCAAAGGAAACCCAGAAAGGGCGGGGTCTCTTACCAGACGCTCGATCACCGGCCTCCCGGGACCTTGCATCTGAACCACCAGGAGGGCGTCCCGCAAAAGGCGGGATTGAAGAATGTTTCCATCGGGGGAGGGGCCAGCGGAAGAAACAGGTTTTCGCTCCGTTGGCTTTTTTCCGACAGTCGTGGCGTCCAAAATCATTTTGCTTCCGAGGTTCATTTTGAAACTGGTGAAGTCGAGGGTGTCTTGGGCGGTGCCGGGAAGGAGGATGAAATCCTCTTCCAGCCGGAAGTTCTTCCGCACCGCGTCCAATACCTCGTTGAAACTTTTCACGTTCACGCCGGGGTCCACCAGCACCACGCATTTGGTCAAAGACATCTGGCCTTGGCCCATGAGCCCCAAGGCGGTTTTCACCGCTTCCTTGGCGTAGCGTTGTTTCACGGCGGCCACCGCTAGGTTGTGGAACCCCGCTTCTTGGTACGTCCACAAATCTTTCAGTTCCGGCCGCATGGTTTTTAAGAGCGGGATCAGCATTTCGTTGATGGCGTTCCCCATGAACTTGTCTTCTTGGGGCGGTTTGCCTACCACGGTGGCGGGGTAGATCGGGTTCTTCCGTCGATGGACTTTTTGAACGTGGAAGACCGGGTAGGGCGCCGCGTGGCTGTAGTGGCCGAAGTGGTCCCCGAAAGGGCCCTCCGTCCGGCGTTCTTTTGGGGGAATGAACCCTTCCAGAATGAACTCGGCATTGGCCGGCGCCAAAACGCCGTTGGAGAGGCGGAGGAGGGGGACGGCCTCGCCCCGCAAGAAACCCGCGAAGGCGAACTCGTCCATGTTTTCCGGAAGGGGGAGAACCGAACTGAGGATGGTCACGGGATCTCCGCCCAGGGCCACGGCGGTGGGCATGGCTTCTCCGCGGGCTTCCCACTCCGCGTAATGGGCCCCGCCGCCCCGTTCGATTTGCATGTGCATGCCCGTGGTGGTTTTGTCGAAGGCCTGCAGGCGGTACATCCCGACGTTCTGTTTCCGGGCGGGGTTTTGGGTGATCACCAGGGGAAGTGTGAAAAAGCGGCCGCCGTCTTCGGGCCAGCAGGTGAGGAGGGGCCAGGCGTCCAGATCCGGTGCCTCGGTGACTTCCGTCGCGGGCCCTCGGGCGACCTGACGGGGCGACATTTTGGACGCCCGCATCAATAGCGAGCGGTGGCGCCAGAGGGAGCTGGGGGCCGGGGGAAAAAGGTCCTCGGCGGCGAGGCGCAACTCTTCCCCGATGGCGGCGGGGGGCCGGCCAAAAACCATTTCCATCCGCCGCTCGGAGCCGAACAAATTGATGACGACCGGATAGGGCGACCCTTTGATCTTCTCAAAGTACAGCGCCGGTCCCCCGGCCTTCACCACCCGGGTCGCGATTTCCGTGATCTCCAGGGCCGGGTCGACTTCCACCCGAACCCGTTTCAATTCACCGGACCTTTCCAATAAACGAATAAAATCCGGCAGGTCGTTGGGGATTTTCACGGAAGGGTTGATTCGAATGGTCGGAGGCTATTCCAGTTCCTTGGCCCGCCACCCCGCCTCCACCGCCAACCCCACGGCGCCGCGGACCTTGTCCACGTAGCCGTTGATCAGGTCGGGCAAGGATTGGGGCTTTTGGTAGAAGGGGGGACACACCGGCATGATCATGGCGCCCGCCAGTGAGAGCTTGTGGGCATTTTCAAGGTCGATGGTGGAAAGGGGCGTTTCCCTAACACAGACGATCAGTTTGCGCCGTTCTTTCAGCGCCACCGCCGCGCAACGGGTGATCAGGTTGTCCCCGATTCCGTGGGCGATTTTGGCCAGGGTGGTGACGGAGCAGGGCAGGATCACCAACGCGTCGAAGGGGTTCGAGCCCGAGGCCAGGGGCGAGTTCATGTCGTCATTGGAGAAAATGCGTTTCGTGAAGGTGGACAGGTTCTCCGCCGTCAGGCCGGTTTCTTGATGCAGGACGGACCGGCCCCAGCGGGACAGGATCAAATAGGAATCTTCTCCCGACAACCGCCGCAAAAACTCCACCGCGAAAATGGATCCCGACGCTCCCGTCATTCCAAGCACAATGCGCATAAGTTCCTCCTAAAATTCCGGCCGAAGGCCCACAAAAACCATGGCGAAAACCACGAACCCCGTGACCACGTTGATCTTGAAAAACGCCAGGTCCACGTGGTCCACCACGAGATGTTCAAACAACAACAGGGTTCCCGCGCTCAAGCAGAGGAACGCGGCGTTGGCCCCATGCAGGGTGAAGAAGAAGAGCCCTGTCAACGTAAGAAACGCGAGCACGTGCAAAACGCCGGAAACCCGCAGGGCTCGTCGCCGGCCGAACCGAGCCGGGAGGGAAAACAACCCCTCTCTCCGGTCAAATTCCTCGTCCATCACCGCGTAAATGATGTCGAACCCGGAGAGCCAAAAAACGCTGAAGAGGCCTAGGATCCAGGCGGGCCAGCTTCCCTCGAAACCTGGACGGATCGCAAACCATCCGCCCAGCGGCGCCAGGGCCCAGGTGAGACCCAACCCGAAATGACAGAGCCAGGTAAACCGTTTGAGCATGGGGTAAACCACAAAGAAAAGGACCGGCACCCAGCTCCAGAGAAGGCAGAAACTGTTGATGGCTTTCGCGGCCCATAGATACACGGCCAGACCCAGCAGGGCCACCAGGACGGCGTCGAATACGCTCAGCGCCCCGGTCACCAATTCCCGGTTCGCCGTCCGGGGGTTTTTGGCGTCCACCCGCACGTCGATCAACCGGTTCAGGGCCAGGGCCAGGGTTCGGGCCCCCGCGCCGGCCAAAAGGATCAAGGCCGATATTCGCCAACCGGGCAACCCCTCATGGGCCAACAAACTGCCCGAAAAAAGGATGGGGAGAGAAAAAAGCGTGTGTTCAAGTTTGAGGAACCGAGCGTAGGTTTTAAGGCGTTCCGACCAAACCGCCACCCGCGATTCGTGAGCTAAAACTGGTTTCATGGACGGAAGCATTCTACCAAATCCAGGCCCCCTCCAGATGATATAATCCGCTTTCCGTGGCCCATCCTTTGAGCGACAAACCCCTGATCGTTTTCGACATCGGCAACGTTCTCCTGCGTTTCAGTCAGGAACGCGCCGGAGAAAATTTCGATCGGATCGAGCCCGGCGCCGGGCCGGTTCTGGTCCGCGCCCTCTGGGAAACGCGGCTCGGGCTCGATTTGGAGAAAGGCCGAGTTGCCGGGCCGGAATTTTTCCGGCGCGCGGCCCGCCCCGCCGGGCTGGCCATGGGCTACGCGGCCTTTTGCGCCGCGTTCCGGGATATTTTTACGCCCATTCCCGAAAACCTCCGCCTGTTGATTCGTCTTTCGAAAACGCATTCCACCGCCCTTTTGTCCAACACCAGCGGCATCCATTGGCGTTACCTCCTCCGAACCTACCCCGCTCTCCAGTCCGCCCGTTGGCCCCTGGCTTCCCATTTGCTCAAATGCATGAAACCGAATCCCCGCATTTTTAAACTCTTGTCCAAAAAACAGGTTTTGATTTTAAGGACATGGTTTACGTCGATGATCGCCCCGAATTCGTTCGCGCCGCCAAACGCCTGGGTATCAAAGCCCTGTGCTACACCGGCCGCATCCCCCTAAAAACCCTTTTCACCAAAGCCGGCGTCCGCTGATGCCCCGATCCCGCGTCGCGCCATCTCAGGCATCGGCGTCCAGGTTACACGGACCATTTTGATATGATGAAGGGGATATGAGCCTCTATCTCCGCCAAATGCAGTTGGGCCCCATGGAAAACTTCGTGTATCTTGTGGGGGATACCGAGCTCAAAAAATGCGTCGTGGTGGATCCCGCTTGGGAAATCGACCGCGCCTGGGCCCAGGCCGAAAAAGACGGGTATACGGTGGAAGGGGCTCTTCTAACCCACGGCCACTACGACCACTGCAACGCCGTTGAAGAACTGTTGGCTAAACGGAACGTGCCGATTTACGTCCATCCCAAAGAACTCGAGTATCTGGACAAAGGCGCCCCAAGGGGTCTCTTTTTGGATTTGCCGAAGGACCACGTCAAACCCGTCCAATCCGGAGATAAGCTGACCATGGGGAACACGTCCATCACCTTTCTTCACACGCCCGGCCACACGCCGGGCTCCCAATGTTTTTTGGTCAACGAACAGCTTTTATCCGGCGACACTCTTTTTCTGGGCGCTTGCGGCCGTTGCGATCTCCCGGGCTCCAACCCCACCGATTTATTTGACAGCTTAAATCGCGTGATCGGCCAACTTCCGCCCACCACGGTTCTCTACCCCGGCCACAACTATTCGGCCAAAGGCACCACCGGCACCCTGGCGAATGAAAAAAGAGAGAACCGCTTCCTCTCCGCCGCACGCTTGGCGGATTTCTTAAGACTCGTCGGCTACTGACCGTTCCATGCCCCAAACCCCCACCACCGGATACGAGGCGGCGAAAACCGGGTGCGCGGTGGGCCCCGTGGCGCTCGGCCTCCTGCGTTTCAGCGGGCCCGACGCCGCTGAAACATTAAACGGTCTTCTCACCAACGATGTCCGGTCTATGGCGGTGGGCCGGGGAATTCACGCCTGCCTGTTGACGGCCGAGGGAAAACTGGTCTCCCACTTTTTCCTCTTTCGAAGGGCGGATGATTTCCTCGGCCTCTGCCCGCCCGACGCTCTGCCGCCGCTCAAAATAGCCCTGGAAAAATATCTCGCCGTGAGCGAAACCCGTATGGAAGACCTTTCCGCCCAATGGAACGCCCTGGCCGTCCTGGGCCCCCGCGCCGCGGATTCCTTGGTTCAGGCGAACTTCCCGGATACGATCGCCGTGGGCGATCGCTTGTGGGGCCTGCCCGGCTTCGCCTTGCTGGTCGAACCCGCCAAAACCTCCGAAACCGTCCACCGCCTTTTCGATGCCGGGGCCGCCCTCTTTTCACCCGACGAGCTCGAGGCCTGGCGCGTGGAAGGGGGCGTCCCGCGCCTGGGGTTGGACGTGGACGAAACCGTTTTCCCCATGGAGGCCAACCTCGCCTCCGCCGTGCATCCGAACAAAGGCTGTTACCTGGGCCAGGAGGTCATCGCCCGGCTGATGAACAAAGGCAAACCCCGCCGTCACCTCGTTCGTCTAAAACTGTTGAACCCCGTCCCGCCCGGCATGCCCGTTTTCTGGGAAGGCGCCGACGTGGGCCGTCTGACCAGCGTCGCCCGTTCGCCCGCCCTCCACGGCCCCCTGGGCCTGGCCCTCCTCCGCTCCGAAGCCGCCAAACCCGGCCTCATCGTCGACATCCGCACCCCCAACGGCGTCGTCATGGCCGAAGTCCTCGGCGAGGCTCTTGACAAACGTAACGTATTAGGTTACAATTAGGCCGTGATTGAGAGCTTCGACCATAAAGGGCTTGAACGCTTGTTCAATGACGGGTCAAAAAGGGGGATTCCGCCCGTTCTGGCCCAAAAACTGACGGATATTCTCGACCGCCTGGACGCGGCGGTGGCCATTCAGGATATGAACTATCCGGGGGCGGGGTTGCATCCTTTGAAAGGTAACAAGAAAGGTTCTTGGGCGGTGAAGGTGACGGGGAATTGGCGAGTCACCTTCCAATTTGAGAACGGCGACGCCTCCTCCATCAACCTTGAGGATTATCACTAGGGGGTACTATGATCGAAAGAAAACGACCGCCCACCCATCCGGGCGCGATTCTAAGCAGGCATTACCTGGAACCCCTCCGCCTAACCGTGACGGAGGTTTCCGAAGACCTCGGGGTGTCCCGTAAAACCGTTTCGGCCATTATCAATGAACGAGCTCCAGTGACTGTTGACATGGCCCTCCGCTTGTCAAAGGCGTTTAAGACGTCCCCGGAGCTGTGGACAAACCTTCAGATGAACTTCGACCTATGGCACGTGGCCCATGAAAATCACGCCTGGGAAAAGGTTAAAACCTTCCCGATGGAGCTGATAGGGGCTTAGCCCAATGCCGGTCCGTTAAGCGTAGTTGCCCAATTTATTGGGCGATTTTGACGGCAAAGAAACGAATGAACTGATTTTAAAAGTGCCCCATGAATGGGGCAACAAATCAAAACTTAACTGACCGGCATTGCCGTCAGGCATCGTCCCGGTTTGTAGGAAGGGAGAGTTCGGGTGCCTGTGACTGAGGGCGGGGCCCGAAGAAATGGTTGAAGGGCGTTAGCCCTGAAACCACGGCGCGCCAGAGGCGCGACATCCCCGCAGGGCGGTTAGCTCAGCGGTAGAGCATTCGCCTTACGTGTGCGCGGAGGCCGGACCCACTGGACCGGCCGAGCCCACACGCCCCGCATGCCGTTGGCGGGGCACGCGGAAAACGGAGAACCAAACGTCCGATTTTGGGCGGTTAGCTCAGCGGTAGAGCATTCGCCTTACACGCGAAGGGTCGGGGGTTCGAAACCCTCACCGCCCAGATTTAGATGGAAATCAAGCACGGGCGAGACCATTCGCCTTACGTGTGCGCGGAGGCCGGACCCACTGGACCGGCCGAGCCCACACGCCCCGCGCATTAAGCGGGGCACGCGAAGGGTCGGGGGTTCGAAACCCTCACCGCCCAGATTTAGATGGAAGGCAAGCACAGGCGAAACCATTCGCCTTACGTGTGCGCGCAATGCCGCTAGGCATAGTCCCGGTTTGTCGGATGGGAGAGGCCGGACCCACTGGACCGGCCGAGCCCACACGCCCCGCGCATTAAGCGGGGCACGCGAAGGGTCACAGGTTCGAGCCCTGTACCGCCCAAGTTTGCTTAAAAGGTGGACTCTCTCCCGCCAGCGATCCTGACGCGAGAGAGGGCTGGGGAGGGGGTGGGGTTTCTCGACGTCTAACGGATCATAGATCCGAGTCGTCGCAAACCGTCCCTCTTTTTCAAGGGGGCTTTAGGTTTTCTTATCGTCGGGTTTTGCGGGGAGTTTTAGGCCCACGAAAGCGGTGAGATCTTTTAATTGAAGAATCTTGCCGTCGGCGGTCCAGTTCCCGTCAGGGACTTCCTGGACGATGATCCAGGCCTCATCGAACCCGAGCGTTTTTCCCGCCGTTTTGGATAATAGCCGGTGGATTTCAAGGCCCATCCGCCGTTTGCGCGCCAGGCTCACCGCCCCGACAGGGGACCGTGACCCTCACCAGAAACCGGAGGTTGGCGGGGGCTCCCCGGCAATGGCCCAATGTCCATGCTTGGCTTCGTTGATCAAAATCCAAGTCAGGCTTCGGGCCCGCGCACTGTCCGGAACACCTTCCGCTTTCAACACGGCCGTGGTGAGCTCTTTGATGAGCGTCTGTTTTTCCGGGCCGGGCAAAAACCCGGCGGGGACGGTTATTTCGACCAAAGGCATAAAGGAACTCCTGGTCTGACAGAGTTGCTTGCAACGGTGGCCCTCAAGGATGCCGCGCCGCACAGCCGTTCAATTGAAACGTCCTCGCCAAATGGCCGGGACCGCACTTTAAACTTTTCTTTAGCAAAGGTTTCTATTAAAAGGCCCACCAGACCCCAAAACAGCCACGCCAAAAACATGATCGCCAAAATCCACCCACCCACAAACAAGAAAAAGATCATGACGTAACCATGCCTTCGTTGGCGGGTCCCGCGGTATTGATGGCCCCGGTAACGCCAGTCAACGCGACGGCAACCCACGCAACGAGCAGAATCCAAAAAGCGGCCCACCAAAGCCGTTTTAGTTTTTGGAGAAGAACCTTCCCGCGGGTTTGGCTGATGCCGTAGATCATCGTTTGTGAAGGACTCAACCCATCATACCATTACGCCGAAAATCGAACATCCCCGTCGCTCCTAACCCGCCTTCGTTCGTTGATTATGTTTCTAGTCTATTGAATGGTTTTCCCTCTCCCGCCGGCGGCGCCAGGGGCGCTGAGGGGGGAGAGGGAATGTTGTTGAAAGAAATAAGGCCGGCCATCCGCCCCCTCCCTGGCCCATGGGGAAAAGGTCACCCCCGTCGATGACGGGAGAACGGCCAAGAAATTCCATCCAAAAAACCCTTGACCTCCGCCGTTTGGCGTATTATCCTATTACTGACTGAACGTTTAGTCATTAATAGGAGGGGCGATGTCCCGAACGCGTTCGGAACCTTTGGAGGTTCGTCGTCGCCGGGTGATGGAAGCGGCGGCGGCCGCGCTGGTGGAGAAGGGGTATCACGACGTCAAATTGGAAGACATCGCCAAGCGGGCGGGCCTTTCAAAAGGCGCTCTTTACCTTTACTTCAAGGATAAGGAAGATATTTTCGCCGCGGTCCTGAGCGACGTCGTCGATCGGATTGAAGGCCGGTTGTTGGCGGTCCAGCAAAAGGGGCCGGCGCTCGAGGCTTTGTCGGAGATGGCCTCGGCTTTGCTGGACTGTGTGGATGCCCACACGGATTTTCTGATTCAGTTTTCCCGGGAAACGCCGAATCTTTGCGGGGAAAAAGCCGGGAAGGTTCTCCAAGACCGGTTCACCCGGGTCATGGACCATATCGCCGACAGGGTTCAACGGTGTGTTCGGGCCGGCGATCTGAAGCGGCACGACCGATCCCTGGGAAGCCTGTTCTTTTTTTCCCTGCTCCGCATGTTGGTTCTGCAAAAAATCGTGCGGAAGACGTCGGCCCCGCTCAAAAACCAAACGGCGATGATGATGGACCTCTTTCTGAACGGGTTGGGGAAACGATAAGTCCATGGGGCGAACGGGCTTGGCTCTGGGAATTTGGCTCTTGGCGATATCGCCGGGGGTTGGCGCGGCGGCCTCCGACCGCGACCCATCCACTCTGACTTTGAACGAGGCGGTCGCCCTGGGGTTGGAACGAAACGTGGACATCGTCCTCGCCGAACACAATCTCGCTCAAATGAACAGCCGGTATCGCGAAATTGTCGGGATGGGCCTGCCGGAGATCAGCGCCTCGGGCGTGTACACTCGCAATTACAAGGAACCCCCTGGCGTTCACGAACGGGACCAAAATGCGCATGGGGGAATTGAACGGGATGACGGCCACGGTGGACGCCGAACAAATCCTCTACGCCGGTGGCAGTGTCCGGGCCGGTCAACGGGCCGCCCGGGCGGGGATCGCCGCGGACAAAGAATCCCTGCGGGCCGCCCAGGAGGAAACGATTTTCGCGGTGAAACGGCTGTTTTGGCGGATCCTGCTGGCCAGCGCCACCGTTTCCATTCAGCAGGACACCCTGACCTCGGCCGAGGACCATCTCCTTACCATTCGAACCCGTTATAAAGAGGGGTTGGACAGCGACCTCACGGTCCTTCGCCAGGAAGTGGAAGTGGCGGGCACAAAACCGTTGTTGATTCGGGCCAGGAATCTGTTGGAAACCGGCCTGACCCTCCTCAAAATGACGTTGACCATGGACGTGGACCATCCTCTTTCAATCTCGGGGGACCTATCATCGCCGACGGAACCTCTTCCGCCCTATGAAGGATTGGTCGGTTTAGCGCTGGAACATGACGCCGCCCTTCAGGCGGCTCGTCAGCGCTCCCTTTCCGCCCAACACAACGTGGGTGTCGTTCGGGGCACCGCTCGCCCCTCCCTCGCTCTTTTCGGCCGGTATGAATGGCAGGCCCAGTCGCCGGACTTTTCCCCCACGGCGGACGAGAAAGGAGAAAGCCTGGCGGCGGGCCTTCGCGCCTACACACCGTTGTTCATGGGCGGGTCCAACCTGGAACGTATCCGCCAAGCCGAGCTCGAATATCAAAAAAGCGTGGAGCAGGAAAAGCAAGCCGAACGGTCCGTCCGAGCGGCGCTCAAAACCGATTATTTGGACGCCCAAGAAGCGCTCGAACGGGCCCAGTCCCAGAACACCGCCATCGCCCAAGCCCGCCGTGCCCTCGATGCCATGGAGGTGCGTTACCGGGCGGGCCAAGCCAGCCAGCTGGACCTGAACGACGCCACCCTCTCCCTCCAACGGGCCCGGTTGGCTCACGTTTTGGCTTTAAGCGACTATTGGACCAGCGTCGGCGCCGTGGAAAAAACCACAGGCCGACATTTTTAAGGAGATCGTTCCATGAAAACATCGAATCGGGTGGCTCTTTTTGTTTTGGCGGTGGTCGGTATCGCCTGCGGAAAAAAAGAAACGATGAGCTTGCCCACCGACGCTTTCCCGGTGCGCGTCGCCTCGGTCCGTCGGCAAACGGTGGAGGAGGCCTTGACCCTGGTGGGAACCGTCAAAGCGAAAGACGAGGCCACGCTCTTTTCGCGCGTCTCCGGTAAATTGGTGGAGAACCTGGTCAAGGAGGGCGATCGCGTGAAGATTGACCAGCCCGTGGCCCTGGTCCGGCGGGACGAAGTGGGCGTTGAATACAATCCCGCCCCGGTGCCCTCCACCTTGAACGGCATCGTGGGGCGCGTTTATCTGGACCGTGGGGCCGAAGTGGGGCTGAACACCCCCGTTGTCTTGGTGGTGGACGACAGCCGTATGCTGGTTCGAGCGGAAGTCCCAGAACGATACGCCGGTCGGATCGCCACGGGCCAGCGGGTTCGGGTCCAGGTGGCGGCCCGGGCGGAGGGGGATGTGCCGGGGCGGATCACCCGGGTATCGCCGGTGGTGGAAGCCGCCACCCGCGCCGTGCCGATTGAGGTCACGTTAAACAATCCGCCCGGCATCCTTAAGTCCGGCATGTTCGCCTCCCTGTCGGTGGTCACCTCGTCGCGGGCGGGCGCTCTCACGGTTCCCGTTGACGCCCTGGTGGAGGGGGGAGACGCGGCCGTTTTCGTGGTGGTGGACGGCAAAGCCCAACGGCGCCCCGTCACCATGGGGATCCGCTCCGAAACGGTGGGTGAAATACTTTCTGGTTTATTGGAAGGGGACTCCGTGGTTGTCTTTGGCCTCTACGGTTTGGAAGACGGCAGCCCGGTGGAAATTCTTAAAGACCCCGCCCCATGAAACTCGCCGACATTAGTATTCGCCGCCCTGTCTTCGCCACCATGATGATCGCGGCCCTGGTGGTGCTGGGGCTGTTTTCTTTTGGGCGGCTGGGGGTGGATTTATTTCCTAATATCGATTTCCCGATCGTCACGGTTTCCACCACGCTGAAAGGCGCCAGCCCCGAAGAGGTCGAAACATCTCTCACGAAACCCATTGAAGAGGCCGTGAACACCATCTCCGGCATCGACGAGCTTCGCTCCACCAGTTTCGAGGGGCTCAGCCAGGTCATTGTCACTTTTGTCCTGGAGAAAAACGCCGACGTGGGCGCCCAGGAGGTCCGCGACGCCGTCAGCCGCGTGCTTCGAAACCTCCCCCAGGGCACGGACCCTCCCGTGATCCAAAAATTCGATCCGGGGGCCAGCCCGGTCTTGTCCATCGCCGTCAGCGCCCACCGACCTCTCCGCGAGATCACCGAACTGGCCCGGAAACAGATCAAAGAACCGCTGGAAACCTTGAAGGGCGTCGGCCGCATCACCCTGGTGGGCGGCCGGGAACGGGAAATTCACGTGGTGGTGGACGCGCAAAAATTGGCCGCCCTCTCGCTCTCGGTGCAACAGGTGAAAGACGCTCTTAAACAACAAAACATCGAAGTCCCGGGCGGCCGCGTGGACCAAAACCGGCGCGAACTCATTTTGCGGACCATGGGCCGCATCGAGTCCCCTGAGGATTTTGGAGACATCATCGTGGCCAATCGCGGAGGCGTCCCCCTCCGTGTTCGAGACGTGGCCCGGGTCGAAGATACCGAAGAAGAACCCCGAACGATGGCCCGCTTGGACGGCGCTCCCACGGTGTCCCTGGTCGTCCAAAAACAATCCGGGGCCAACACCGTGGAAGTGATTCGAAACGTCAAAGACGCGTTGGCCGATTTGCGAGGGACCCTTCCCGCCGGCTTGTCGGCTCGTCTGGTGAGAGACCAATCGGGTTTCATCCTCTCTTCTGTGCGCACCGTGGAGGAACATTTAATCCTGGGCGCCATCCTGGCCAGCCTCGTGGTGCTTCTTTTCATGGGCGACTGGCGGAGCACCCTGATCGCGTCCCTGGCCATTCCCACTTCCCTGGTCGCCACCTTTATCTTGATGGACGCGGCGGGGTTCACCTAACAACATGACCCTTTTGGCGTTGGCTCTCGCGGTGGGCGTGGTGATCGATGACGCCATCGTGGTCTTGGAAAACATTTTCCGCCACATGGAAGAACAGGGGAAATCGGCTCGGCAAGCGGCCTTCGAAGCCACCGACGAAATCGGCCTGGCCGTCATGGCCACCACGGTTTCCCTCATCATCATTTTTCTTCCTCTGGCGTATATGCCGGGGATCGTGGGACGGTTTCTCAAAAGCTACGGGCTCACCGTGGCTTTTGCCATTGGGGTGAGCCTCTTCGTCGCCTTCTCTTTAACCCCCATGTTGTGCTCCCGCTACTTAAGGGTGTCCACGGGCCCCCGCCACCGGTTCCAAATCGCGGTGGACCGACTGAACGACGGGCTGAAAGAGAAATACGGGCGGATGATCCTGTGGTCGCTCCGTCGGCGTTGGGTGTTGGTGGTCACGGCGGCGGGGGTGATCCTATCCACGGGCGTGCTCATCCGCCATGTGGGAAAAGATTTCATCCCGCCGGACGATTCCAGCGAATTTCAGGTGACCCTCAAAACGCCCGAGGGCACGTCTCTGTCTATGACCTCCAAAATTCTCGAGCAAATGGAAGCGGACCTGCGGCGTCTTCCCGGAGTCAAGAGTCTGCTCGCTTCGGTGGGGGAAGGGGAAGGCGCCAGGTCAATGACGGCTTGATCTATGTTCGACTGGCGGACCTTTCCGAGCGCAAGCAGTCCCAGTTCGCGATCATGGCCCAGGCCCGCCGAGCCTTCGCCAAATACAAGGGCCTTCGCATCGGGGTGGCCGTCATCAGCCCCATCTCCGGGGGCGGGTTTAATAATGCTGATTTCACTTATTTTTTGACGGGGCCTGATTTGAAAGGCCTTCAAAGCGCCGCCGCGGCCATTCAGGCCGGTTTGAAAAAAATACCCGGCCTGGTGGACGTGGACTCCAGCCTCGTGTTCGCTAAACCCGAGCTCAACGTGCGCATTAACCGCGAGCGGGCCCAAGACCTGGGCGTGAAAGTGGAAGACATCGCCAACACCCTCCGCACCTTGGTGGGGGGGGAAGAAGACATCACTAAATACAAAGAGGGGGACGACCTCTATCAAGTCCGACTGCGGGTGAGGCCAGAAGACAGGAACCGCGCCGAGGCCATTTCCGGTCTCACGGTGCCGTCGACCCGCGGCCTGGTGCGGTTGGACAATGTGGCCACCCTCGTGGAGGAACGGGGCCCCGCCCAAATTGAGCGCATCAATCGTCAACGGCAGGTGAGTTTCACCGCCAACCTCGAGGGACTTCCCATCGGCGACGCCATCAAAAAGGCGGAGGAAATAACCAAAAGCCTCCGCCTACCGCCTGAATACAAAAGCGGGTTGCTGGGCAAGGCCAAAGAGTTCGGCCGCATGATCCGGGGATTCTTGATCGCTTTCGGGCTGGCCTTCATTTTCATGTATATGGTGTTGGGAGCCCAGTTCGAGAGCTTTTTGCATCCCGTCACGATCCTCTTGTCCTTGCCTCTCTCCATCCCCTTCGCCCTCCTATCGCTTCTGCTGGTGGGCCAAACCCTCACGATCTTTTCGATCATGGGGGTTTTCATGCTCTTCGGCATCGTTAAGAAAAACGCCATCCTCCAGGTGGACTACACGAACACCCTTCGATCCCGCGGCATGGATCGGGACCAAGCCATCTTGGAAGCCAACAAAACCCGCTTAAGACCGATTTTGATGACCACGTTAGTTTTGGTCGCCGCCATGACCCCCGTGGCCTTCGGCCGAGGCCCCGGGGCCGCCAACCGCGCCACCATGGCCGTCGTGATCGTGGGCGGCCAGTCCCTCTGCCTGCTCATCACCCTCCTCATCACCCCCGTCGCCTATTCCCTTTTCGACGACGCCGCCACCTGGGTCAAAAATGGGGGACGCATTTAGTTAATTAGCCTATGGGGTGTGGCGCCCCGTTGCTGGTCGGAGGCCGTCCTACGGTCTTGTTGCTGGAATTCAGCACTCGATTCGGGAACCTTTATGTCCAGCGGGGCGTTACACTCGGGGTGCGGAAAGAAAGAAAATTGATAATGGTAAGATAGAAAGTGGGGGGAATTTATGAGCGCGATCACTCAAACCCAAATGACCGGTTTCAATAAGTCGAAGCTCGGGTCTGCGGCGTGGATCTGTTTATTCCTTTTCCTTCCCTTCTTCTTAACGGAGGCCGCCTTGGGAATCGAACAGCCGAAATTCAGCGTTGTAAAGACCGACGGTGATTTTGAGCTCCGGCAGATGGAGTCCTTTGCCGTGGCGGAAACAGAGGTGCGCGCCACATTTAAGGAAGCCGGCAATAGCGCCTTCCGGAAGCTCTTCCGTTACATCCAGGGTCAAAACCAGGGCCAGAAAAAAATCCCCATGACCGCTCCGGTGGGCCAACAATCACAAGGCTCCCCGGAAAAGATCTCAATGACCGCACCCGTAACCCAAGTGCTTTCCGAAAACGGGTACATCGTTTCGTTTACTCTTCCATCGATCTACACCGCGGAGACCGCCCCTCAACCGAACGACGAAACGGTCGTCCTACGCCAGGTTCCGTCGCGAAAAGTCGCCGTGATCACCTACTCCGGAAGCTGGTCCGAATCCCGGTACGAAGAAAAAAAGAGCGCGCTGATTCAATGGATCGCCGCGCAAGGCCTGACATCTAAAAACGAGCCGATCCTGGCCCGGTACAACGCGCCCTTTACTCTGTGGTTCCTACGTCACAACGAAGTCCAGATAGAAGTCGATTAACTCATGATGGGCAGAGACAGAATCTCAGACCTCCCCTTGATCCCCTCCTTGGGAAGGAGAGGAAACAACGGCTCGACCTAAAGGATGTGTTCCCTCCCCTTGCCAAGGGGAGGGTCAGGGAGGGGTGGCTTGTGCGGTTTCTTTAAGGTGTTTGCCGTCAAGGTCAAATCCTGAAGCGATCGATGCCGAACGAAAGGAATAAAATAATGAGCGCCATCACTCTTGTGTTTCCTCATCAGCTTTTCGAAAAACACCCCGCGTTGCAAAAAAACCAAGCGGTTTTTATGGTGGAAGAATTTCTCTTTTTCAAGCAGTATAACTTCCATAAGCAAAAGTTGGTCTTTCATCGCGCCACCATGAAGGCGTACCAGCGGTTTCTGGAAAGCAAGGGGTATGCCGTCACCTACATCGAGGCAAAAGAAAAGATTTCGGATGTTAGACATCTACTGCCGCACCTCAAACAAAAAGGCGTTTCCGAGATTCATTATGTCGATGTGACGGATTATCTTTTGGAAAAAAGGATGTCGGAACACGCCCTCCAACTGAAAATAAAAGCGACTAAGCATGATTCGCCCCTTTTTATGTTGACGGCGGAACAGGTCAGCGGTTATTTCGGCGGCAAAAAACGATTCCACCAGACCGACTTCTACACCCAGCAACGTAAGCGCTTCAAACTATTGGTCGATTCGAAACTCCAACCGGTCGGGGGGAAGTGGACGTTTGATACAGAAAACCGGTTGAAGTATCCCAAAGGCAAAAAACCCCCGGAAGTAAAATTCCCCAACCCTAACGCTTATTGGACCGAAGCGGCCACCTATGTGAAAAAGCACTTTCCTTTCAATTACGGCGAAATTAGCGACACGATTATTTACCCCACAACCTTTTCAGAAAGTCGCGCGTGGCTGAACCAATTTTTACAGAAACGGTTTGCCGAGTTCGGCGACTATGAAGATTCCATGGTCAAGGACGAAATCATATTACACCACAGCCTCCTAACACCCATGCTGAATGTGGGATTGCTGACGCCCGGGGAGATTGTGGATCAAGCCATTAAATACGCCAATGAAAACAAAATTCCTCTCAACTCTTGCGAAGGGTTCGTGCGCCAAATTATAGGGTGGCGCGAATTTATCCGCGGCGTTTATCAAATCAAGGGGAGTCAAGAACGCACCACCAACTATTGGAAATTCAAACGGAAGATTCCGCCATCGTTTTGGACCGGCAGCACGGGAATCCCACCCATAGACGCCACGATTAAAAAACTACTGGCCACCGGGTATTGTCATCACATCGAGCGTCTCATGGTGTTGGGGAACTTTATGGTGCTCTGCGAGTTTGACCCCGATGAAGTGTAAAAATGGTTTATGGAGCTCTTTATTGATTCGTATGATTGGGTCATGGTTCCCAACGTGTATGGCATGAGCCAGTTTGCCGATGGCGGGCTGATGACCACTAAACCCTACATCAGCGGCAGTAACTATTTGATGAAAATGAGCGATTACCCGAAAGGCGACTGGCAGTCGGTTTGGGATGGCTTGTTCTGGCGCTTCATGCACACCCAACGCCAATTCTTTTTGACGAATCCACGGTTGGGAATGCTGGTCAAAATTTTCGATAAGATGCCTTTGGAAAAACAAGAAAACCATATTCAAACGGCTTCTCGCTACCTCAAAACCCTCGATAAAAAGTAAAATAAATCAAATAACCCCTTTTTAACGAAAGCGGGGTCACAACCCGCCCTTTCGTCGTTAAGAAATTTTGTCATTGAGGATTCCGATGGCTCACCATAAAACAATTGAAGAGTTATTCAGAGAAATTTCGTCCGATCCCAAGGGGTTGACGGACCAAGAGGCCCTTGGGCGAACGGGCCAATACGGCCTGAATGTTCTGGAATCCCGTGACCGGCCCACGCCGATGTCCGTCTTCTTCCGTCAATTCCTAAACCCCCTGGTTTATATTCTTGTGGTCGCCGCGAGCATTAAAGCGTATGTGAAGGGGCCGTTGGATGCGTTGGTCATTGTCGGCGTTCTTTTATTCATGGCGGTGATCGGCTTTGTTCAGGAGATGCGGGCCGAGAGCGCCATGGCCTCTTTGCTCAAGTTGGCCGCGGCGAAAGCCAAGGTTCGCCGGGAGGGGACGGTGAAGATCATCGAAACCCGCGACATAGTTCCCGGGGATATCCTCCTGCTTGAAGCGGGTGATAAGGTGGCGGCGGACGCGCGGATGTTTGAAGTGTCAAGCCTCAAAGTGAACGAGTCGTCGTTGACGGGGGAATCCCTCCCCGTCGAAAAAAAGCGTGAGCCCCTGCCTCTGGATACGCCCTTGGCGGAACGTAAGAACATGGTTTTTATGGGAACATCGGTGGCCTATGGCCGCGGCTTTGCGTTGGTGGTCCAGACCGGGATGAAAACAGAGATCGGACGGATCGCAGGGGCTGTTCGGAATATCCGCAAAGAAAAAACCTCTTTGCAAAAGAGCATTGATCGGTTAGGGCACTGGCTGATTTGGGTTGTCCTGTCGGCGTGCGCCCTCCTGGTGGCGTTGGGTTTATGGAAAGGGATGGATCGGACCGAAGTGTTTATGATGGCGGTGGCGGCCGCGGTGGCCGCGATACCGGAATCCTTGCCGGCCGTCGTGACCGTCGTGCTGGCGCTGGGAATGCAGAGAATGGCCCGCCACAACGCGATTATTCGCAAGCTGATCGCGGTGGAAACGCTTGGTTCCACAACGATCATTTGTTCGGATAAGACCGGAACATTGACCCTTAATCAAATGACCGTTGGTAAGATGTACTCCCATGGGCAGTGGGTGGAGGTGGGTGGCCAGGGCTATGACACGGCCGGTGAATTTACGCAAGAGGGGAAAAGTTTTTCGGCGACGCAGGACCCGTCCCTGCGCCAGGTTTTAACCACCGCCCTTCTCTGCAATGATGCCCATTTAATTAAGGGGGAGGACGGCCCTGATATTTTGGGCGATCCCACCGAAGGCGCCCTGGTTGTTCTGGCGGCCAAAGCCCACCTGGACAAGAAATCGCTTGAGGAGAGGATGCCGCGCGTTGACGAAATCCCCTTTCAGAGTGAAAACCAATACATGGCGACCTTGCACCAAGAGTCCGGCCAACGGGTAGTCAGAGTAAAAGGGTCGCTGGAGAAGATCTTGCCGATGTCTCGGTTTTACATCGACCAAGGCGCCATTCACCCGTTGACGGATGACATCCGCGCCCAGTTCCTGGCATCAGCCGATCAGATGTCCCGTGAGGCCATGCGTGTGCTGGCGATGGCTTATATGGAAGAGGCCCCTGATCAAACTCCTTTCACAGCGGCGGTCTTTAACGGACGGCTGGTTCTGGCCGGGCTCTGCGGCATGATCGATCCCCCTCGCGAGGAGGCGAAGAAGTCCATCGCGCTTTGCCGGGGTGGAGGGATCAAGGTTGTGATGGCCACGGGGGATAACAAGGTGACCGCCAGTGCCATTGCCAAGGCGATCGGCCTGACGGATGGCGAGGTTCTCACCGGCCGGGATCTGGAAGGCATGAATGAGGCGGATCTAGCGGGCCGGGTGGAAGGTGTTTCCGTTTTTGCCCGCATCGAGCCTTTGCATAAGCTTCGCATTGTCAATGCTTTCAAGAGCCGGGGCCACGTGGTGGCCATGACGGGGGACGGGGTGAATGATGCTCCGGCGCTGGAGTCGGCGGATATTGGCATTGCCATGGGGATCACCGGAACGGACGTGGCTAAAGAAGCGTCCAACATGGTTCTGGCGGACGACAACTTTTCCTCGATTGTGACGGCGGTGGAGGAGGGCCGGGCGATATTTAACCGGTTGCGCAATGTGCTCTTGTTCAGCCTAACAACCTGTTTCGGTGAACTGCTCGTGCTGTTGTTGAGCGTGGCGTTCATTGGCCACGCGGCGCTGGTTCCACTGCAAATCTTGTGGATCAACCTGGTGACGGGCGCCCTGATGGCTATTCCGCTGGGCCTGGAGCCTCGCGTGGGGGACGAGCTTAATTACCCGCCGAGAAATAACCGCGTGGGTTTACTTTTTCCAGGCATGGTCTTGCGTGTGATATTTCTATCGAGCATGCTCGGCATTGGATCCTTTTTGGTGTTTGCCTGGACGTACCGGCACTACGAGATCCACGAAGCCCGGACCATGGCTTTTTGCTCGGTCGTGATCTTTGAATGGCTGGTGGGTTTTAACGCGCGGTCCGATCAATATACGATCTTTCGCCTTGGTTTTTTCAAGAACCGCCCGCTTTTCCTGGCCGTTCTGCTGGGGGTTGTTTTGCAGTTGATTTTGGTCTATGTTCCCATCTTTCATGATCCGTTTGATACTGTGCCGTTAAAACCCTGGCATTGGGGCATCGCGCTTCTCCCGGGTTTGTGCATCTTTTTTGTTGAAACGGCGCGAAAGTTGATCGCGCCAAAATTGTTTCACTACAGGAAGTGGACCGGTTGACCCACGTAAAATTTGCGAGTGAACGCCTGTGTGTCCCGCTCCTCTTTGTTTCCGAATATGAGAGAATCCTTTTTCAGAGCCCTTCTGGCCAAATTTTGAAGATTTAAGGAAAATCTCAACATGAACCAAACCCCCAAAAAACCAAAAAAAATCGTCATCGTCGGCGCCGGTCCCGGCGGGTTGACCAGCGCCATGATCTTGGCCCGGCGGGGGTTTGAGGTATCGGTTTACGAAGCCAAATCCGTGGTGGGGGGGAGAAACGCGCCCATCCGGGCGGAGGGGTTTACGTTCGACACGGGGCCCACCTTTTTGATGATGCGCTTCATTCTGGCTGAGATGTTTCAGGAAGCGGGGCGTGACGTCGAAAAATATTTGACTTTCAAAAAACTCGACCCTCTATACCGTCTCCGGTTTGAGGACCGTGAGGTGGCGGTCTCTTCCGACCACGCGGCCATGCGCCGGGAAATCGGCCGGGTGTTCCCGGGAAGCGAGCCGGGGTTTGATAAATTTTTGAAAGACGAAGGGGAACGATACGAAAAGCTTTATCCCTGCATCCAGCGGGATTACTCCAGCCTCGGCTCTTTTCTGTCGTTGGATCTCTTGAAGGCCGTTCCCGCCCTTGGCGTGGGCCGGTCGCTGTTTAAAAACCTGGGCCGCTATTTTAAACCGGAAAAACTCAAACTCTCCTTCACGTTCCAGGCGAAATACCTGGGCATGTCGCCCTGGGATTGCCCGGCGCTGTTCACCATGCTTCCCTACATCGAGCATGCCTACGGCGTTGAGCACGTGATGGGCGGGCTTAACCAAATTTCCCAGGCCATGGCCCGCGTGGTGGAAGAATGGGGGGGTAAAATCCATCTTTCAAGCCCGGTTCAATCCTTGGTTCTGGACGGCCGACGGGTGACAGGTGTCCGATTAAAATCAGGCGAAACCGTCACCGCCGACGAAGTGGTGATTAACGCCGACTTCGCCCACGCCATGTCCCACTTGGTTCCCGGGGGGAAACTCAAAAAATACACGCCCAAAAAGTTGGCCAAGAAGCAATATTCCTGTTCCACGTTCATGATCTACCTGGGCATTGACGGGAAGG
Source organism: Elusimicrobiota bacterium (assembly GCA_016721625.1). Taxonomy (NCBI): domain Bacteria; kingdom Pseudomonadati; phylum Elusimicrobiota; species Elusimicrobiota bacterium. The sequence continues at coordinate 587,656 of JADKHR010000001.1, read as the reverse complement.
TTCCGCTGGACCACCACACCATCTTTTTCGCGAAGGATTACAAAGCCAACCTGCACGACATATCCACCCGCAAGGTGCTGTCCGACGACATTTCGTTCTATATTCAAAATGCCTCCGCCACGGACCCGTCCCTGGCGCCCGAGGGGAAATCCGCCCTCTATATCCTGGTCCCCGCGCCCAACCAATCCGGTTCGGTGGATTGGGCCGCCCAAAAAGAAACCTTCAAAAACCACGTGTTGGACTTGGTGGTGGAACGGTCCGGCATCAAGGATCTTCGGAGCCGAATCCGGGTGGAACGCGTGATCACCCCGCTCGATTGGGAAAAGGACGGCCTTATTTATCAGGGGGCCACTTTCAACCTGGCCCATACGTTTTCTCAATTGTTGTATTTGCGGCCGCGGAACAAATTTGAGGAACTGGACCATTGTTACCTGGTGGGCGGTGGAACCCACCCCGGAAGCGGACTGCCCACGATCTACGAGTCCGCTCGGATCTCCTCCAACCTGATTTGCAAAAAGCACGGCGTGCCGTTCCCGCCAGTCCCCGCCCTGCCCGCGGAGGTCTAATTGATCGAAGAACTGGGTGATCGGGCCTGCCAGGCCGGGACATCCTGGGCTCAAACCACGTTCGAAGAGCGGGTCGATCGCCTGGGCCGGTTGCGCAATCTCATCATCGAAGAAATGGACGCCATCGCCGGTTGTTTAAACACGGTCACCGGCAAAACCCCTGTGGAAGCGGTGATGACGGAAATCATTCCGACGGTCGAAAACCTCCGTTATTTAGAAAAGAATCTCGCCCGGGTTCTCTCGCCCGAAAAGCGGCCCACGCCTTTTTCCTACCGTCACAGTTCCTCCCACGTGGAACGGCACCCCTGGGGCTGGGTATTGATCCTCTCTCCCTGGAACTTCCCTTTTCAATTGTCTCTGGTCCCCATGGCCACGGCACTGGCCGCGGGAAACGCTGTGATATTAAAGCCCTCGGAGCTGTCCACCGAAGTTGGGAAAATGATCGAAAGTCTTTTCCACCGAGCGGGTTTTCCAAAGGAAGCGGTCGTGCTGGCCCCAGGGGATGGCCTGGTCGGCCAACAGCTGATAGACGAGAAACCAGACCTGATTTTTCTGACTGGCGGCGTGGAAACGGGAAAAAAAGTCATGGCGGCCGCCGCGACCCATCTGATCCCCGTCGTTTTGGAGTTGGGCGGCAAAGATCCCATGATCGTTTTCGATGACGCGCCCTTTGACCGGACGGTGGAGGCCGCCGTCTACGGCGCTTTCGCCAACGCGGGGCAGGTGTGTGTGGCCACGGAACGGCTTTATGTGCAGGAGGGCGTGCACGACAGGTTCGTCGCCGCCCTGGTGGCACGAACAAAAGCCTTGCGAATCGGCACAACGATGGACGATGACATGGGCGCCCTCACCAACCCCCGTCAAGCGGACATCATTAACGGCCACATCGACGACGCCCTGCAAAAAGGCGCCCAATTGCGCACGGAACGCTGGACAAAGGGCCCTTTGATGAGCCCCGTCGTTTTGACGAAAACCAACCACACCATGGCCGTGATGACCGAAGAAACTTTTGGTCCCATCTTGCCCGTGATGTCTTTTAAGACCGAAGAAGAGGCCATCGCCTTGGCCAACGATTCAAAATTCGGCCTCAATGCCTCGGTGTGGACCCGTGACCTGGCCCGTGGCCGCCGGGTCGCCTCTCGCCTGGCCGCGGGCAACTGCGTGGTGAACGACGTGCTGAAAAACATCGGCAACCCCCACATGCCTTTCGGCGGGATCAAACAGAGCGGGTTCGGCCGTTACCACGGTCCTGAAGGACTGCGGGCCTTTACCTACGAAAAATCGGTCATGGTCAATCAGGGGTCCGCCTCACGGGAATTAAACTGGTTCCCCTACAGCCGCGCCGTCTACGAAAATCTGCGGGTCTATCTGCACATGTCCTTTTTAAAGAAACCCCTGCTGGCCAAACTGAAGGGCCTGTGGGGCTTTATGCGCGCCTTTCGCCAGTCTCAAAAAAAGGCAAATCTTTAATGTTTCGTTTTGGTTTTCGTAGTTGCCCGATTCATCGGGCGATTTTCATTTGAATGGCCCAAACACAAAAAAGACTCAGAAGAAATAGGGGGACCCATGGGCATTAAAAACAAAAAAGTGGCCGTGATCGGCGCAGGTTTGGGCGGTTTATCCGCGGCCATTTCCCTGGCCACCGAGGGATTCTCCGTTGATGTCTACGAAAAAAACGACCGCGCCGGCGGCAAACTGAACCTCTTGGAAAAAGACGGTTTCACTTTTGACCTCGGCCCCTCCATTTTAACCATGCCCCACATTTTCCGCGCCCTCTTCGACCGCGCGGGCAAACGCATGGAGGATTACGTCCAGTTCCAGGAAGTCATCCCCCATTGGCGGAACTTCTTTGAGGATGGCACCGTCTTCGACTTTACTCCCGACCTCCGCCGAATGGAGGAAGAACTGAAAAAATCCCCGGCGGTGGCACTGAAGGGTTTTGGGATTTCTTGAATTATTCCCGCGACCTGACGCGAATCACGGAAGAAGGCTATTTCGCCAAAGGCCTCGACACGTTTTGGGAACTGGTGAGGTTTTATGGCCCTCTCCGGAGTTTGGCTGGGTTTGATGTCTTTCGCACCTTAGATGGCGGCGTGCGCCGGTTCGTCAAAAACGAAAAACTGGTGGACGCGCTAAACTACTTCATCAAATACGTGGGCTCCTCGCCCTACGACGCTCCGGGGCTGTTGAACCTCATGCCCCACATCCAGTTCGGCTATGGTCTTTGGTACGTGAAAGGCGGCCTCTACGGCCTCGCCCGGGGGCTGGAACGCCTGCTGAACGATCTGGGCGGCCGAATTCATTTCAACAGCGAGGTGGTCGGCGCGGATCGCGCGGACGGCCGTCTGTCGGCCCTCGTTCTCGCCGGCAACCGGCGGGTGACCGCCGACCTGTTCGTATCCAACATGGAGGTCATCCCCGTTTACCGAGACCTGTTCAAGGAACCCCCGTCGCTCGTCAAAAAATACGACAAGTTCGAACCCGCCTGTTCCGGCCTGGTATTGCACCTGGGCGTCGACCGCCAATATCCCCAACTGGCCCATCACAACTTCTTCTACGCGGAGAACGCCAAGAAACATTTCAACACGCTTTTCCAAGAGCAGAAACTTTCCCAAGACCCCACGATCTACCTGGTGGCCCCCTGCAAATCCGACCCCAGCCAAGCCCCCGCCGGGTGCGAGGTGATTAAAGTGTTGCCCCACATCCCGCATTTAAAAGACACGGATCCCTTCACCCCCGCGGATTATGCGGCGCTCAGGGAACGGTTGTTAATCAAGCTCGAGCGCATGGGCCTCACCGACCTGCGCCAACACATCGTCACCGAAGACACCTGGACCCCCGTGGACATTCAACGCCGCTATTATTCCAACAAAGGCTCCATCTACGGCGTCGTCTCCGACCGCAAAAAGAATTTAGGGTTTAAGGCCCCCCAACGGAGCGCCCACTACAAAAACCTCTATTTCGTCGGTGGTAGCGTCAACCCCGGCGGCGGCATGCCCATGGTCGTCCTCTCCGGCCAACTGGCCCGTGATAAAATCCTCGCCGATTTGTAATTCATCAAAAACCCAATTCTCTGTTTTTCTCCCTCTCCCGCTCGCGGTAGAGGGCCGGGGAGAGGGTGCAGTTCGATTTGCCGTTATAATTAATCTGAGGCCCTTGTTAACCATTACATGAAAAGACACCAATTAAAATGATCACCTTCTTTATCCACCTCTTCTGCTGTCTAGCCGGTTATCTTATCCTCTGGCGCATCGCCACCCTCCCCAAACCCGGGGATGATTCGGGGGAAGAAACTCTTTCTGTCGTTATCCCCGCCCGAAACGAATCCGAACGTTTGCCTTTGCTTTTATCTTCGCTCAAAGACCAATCCCACCCCCCGCTCGAAATCCTGGTGGTCGACGACCACTCTACCGACGACACCGCCGCGCTGGCCGGATCCCTGGGCGCCCAAGTGATCGCCTCCGCCCCATTGCCCAAAGGCTGGCGGGGGAAAACCTGGGCCTGCCACCAGGGCGGCCATGCCGCCCAGGGAAAATGGATTTTATTTTTAGACGCCGATGTGACTCTACGGCGGACCGCCCTTGGACAAATCCTAGCGGCCTGCCAAAAATCAAACGGCGCCGTTTCGATTTTGCCCTACCACCGCACCATTCGTATGGTCGAAGACCTCTCCGCCTTTTTTAATCTGGTCCAAGCGGCGGCCTCCAACGCATTCACTTTTCGCGGCCCCAGGTCAAAACACAAACGGCTTTTTGGCCCCGTGTTGGCTGTTAACAAAGAAACGTTTTTGCGTGTGGGAGGATACGAGCCTGTGAAAGACCGCTGGGTGGAAAACTTCGACCTGGCCGAACATTTCGATAAGCAGGGCATTCCCATGGCCTGTTATGGGGGGAAAGGCTCAGTCGAATTCCGCATGTACGCCGGCGGGCTGGGAGAAATGACGGCGGGGTGGGCCAAATCTTTCGCCATGGGCGGAAAAGGCACGCCGCTTTTTATTTGGATTTGCTGGAGCTTGTGGTTGGGGGGGCCTTGGGAGCGACCAGGGCGCTCATCTCGGCTCTGGTTCATTGGGACACGGTCGCGTTGCTGTGGGCCGCCCTCGGCTACACTTTTTTGCCGTTCAAATATATGGATGGCTTAAGCGAATCGGAGGTTTTCGCTTATCCACCGCCGTCTTCTATCCCGTTGCCGCCCTGTACTTTGTTGTTGTCTTTCTCCGATCGCTCACGGCCCTGGTGTTTCGTCAACCGTTGGTCTGGAAAGGTCGAACGAACCAATGAGGATTTTCTTTTTTCCCCTGCCCGTCACGCTGGCCTTGGACGTGGCGGCCTGGCTCCTGATCCAACTGGGCGTCTCGAAATTAATGGTCTCGCTCGACGGTCAAAAGTTCAACCCAACGGCTTGGCTGTTTCGGGAGAGAAATTGGGAGCGCGGCGGTCGGACCTATGAAGCTCTCCTCATAAAATCCTGGAAAGATCACCTGCCCGACGCCGGCCCCTGGTTTAAAGGCGGATTCCAAAAAAGTTCTCTTTCTTCCAGATCACCGGATTTTCTAAAGCGTTTTATCTTGGAAACCTGCCGCGGTGAACTGTCCCATTGGATCGGAATGTGTGCGTCCCCGCTCTTTTTCCTATGGAACCGCCCCTGGGTCGGCGGCCTCATGGTGGCCTACGGAATTTTAGGCAACCTCCCCTGCATCCTCGTCCAACGCTACAACCGCCTCCGCCTCACCCGCCTCATCGCCCCAATTTGTCCGACACTATTTTAATAAACCGCAAACACTCCCCGCGCCCCCACCGGGGTTCTGATTCTGAAGGAGGCTGATGGCTTTCAACATCAAACAACCCCTCCGCCCGGTTCAACAACCGCAAAGCCTCTTCAAAATCCTTCTTTCCCCGCCCCCCATAGTACCGGCACGTGGCCACCAAATAAACCGCCCGGGGGTTTTCCGGCGACGCCAAGGCTATTTTGCTGTGACTCATCACCCGGGGTCCCAACCAAACCGCGCGCATCTTGTTGGCCTGTATCCGCATGCCATACAACACGCACAGCATGGCATTGATTTCCCGTTGGGCGGGGTCCAGCTGATAAGCCCTCCGAACCGTTTCCAAAACAGACGCAATAACATCGTCCGAGGGCTTATCCATCAAAACCGTATGAAAGGCCCCCACGCTCTGCCAATAGGCCACCCGCGCATCCTGAGGGGAACCCTTCGCCCGAGCATCGAGACCAACGAGGGCCTCACTTAAAAGCCCCCGATCCCAAGTCTCAATTGCCCTCTCCACTTGAGAAATATCATCCGCCCAACCCTCACCCACCGCCATCCCCACCAAAACAAACAATAAAACGAATCTCCGCGCCAAGTTCATAAGGCTAATATTAGTAAATACATCTACCCCCCAGCGCCACCAAAATTTTGATTTGGCCATGGTATTTTGGTAAACTCTTCGAGACACGTGGCCTGTGCCACGTTTTTTTTGTCCCATTTTGGGGTCGTGGTGTAGCTCGGTTAACACGCCGCCCTGTCAAGGCGGAGACCGCGGGTTCAAATCCCGTCGACCCCGCCATTTACGAAAGCGTCAAACTGAGGAAAAGGGTCTGTCTGCGATTTGCGGACAGGCCCTTTCCTTATTTCAGGGGACGAAAAAGAGGAAGGCACAACGGAAAGAGTCGCGGCGGAGGACGTCTGTCCGAAACTCGATTCACCGACGGGCGGGCGGCCAATTCGGACGTCCACACACACTCTCTCTTTGGAATAACGGATCTCTTGAATGTGCCCTCGAACCGCCAGGCTTTTTTCAATCCCGGGTTTGCGCGCGCATATTCTCAAAATGCCTTTTAAATGGTTTTGGACGTTTTGAACTGAAAAATCCACTTTTGGTTGTAAAGGTTCTAATCCCGTCGAGTTAACACATTGGGTTTGATTTTTGACCTTAAAGAGCAGGTTTTCCAGATAGTCCGAGAAAAATTAGGGGACGGAGACAACTAATCAACTTTGTTGATAGCGCGCTGGTCTTTTGATACCGTAAGAGCATGCCCCGACAAGCCCGGCTGGATGCCCCTGGGTTGTTTCACCATGTGATCGCGCGTGGTTTGGAACGACGCGTGATTTTCACCGGGAAGTCGGATTACGAAGATTTCCTCTCCCGCGTCGAAACGTCGTTGGAGAAGAGTCCGAACCAAATCTTGGCCTGGGCGCTCATGCCCAACCATTTTCATTTCTTGATTCGGACGGGTTCCGGAGGTCTCTCCCGGTTTATGCGGCGCCTGATGTCGGGGTATGCGGTGGCATTTAATGCGCGGCACAAGCGCTCCGGATATCTCTTTCAAAACCGCTTTAAGTCGATCGTCTGCCAGCAAGATCCCTACTTCACGGAATTGGTTCGATACATTCATTTAAACCCACTGCGCGCGGGGGTAGTGAAAACCCTTTCGGAGTTGGATCAATATCCTTACTGTGGACACAGCGCCCTTTTGGGAAGGATTTCACGGCCCTGGCAGGCGACGGGATCGGTTTTGGATTGTTTTGGTTCGCGGGGGCGGTATCGGAGGTTCATGGAGGAGGGGAAAGACCAGGGACGTCGACCGGAATTGGTGGGAGGTGGCCTTTTGCGGAGCCTGGGAGGCGTGCAGGCGGTCATGCAAGCGCGGAGGGAAGGGGACCGGCAACAGGGCGATTCTCGGGTATTAGGGGAAGGGGATTTTGTCACGCAGGTATTGAAGGACACGGAAGCCAAGTTGAAGGCGAAAAACACACTGCGGCGGGAAGGGAAGGACCTTCGAACGATGGCGTTGGCGGTGGCGAAAAAGGCCGGGATTCCCGAACGAGCACTTTTTTCGCGGGGTCGGACCGCGGAGGTCTCCCGGGCCAAGTCGGCGTTGATCTACTTGGGGTGGAATACTTTGGTCGGACCGTAAAGGGCATGAGCGAGGCCACCCGCATGTCCCCGGCGGCCGCCAGCAAGGCGCGGGAACGAGGCGAACAATTGCTGAATGACCATCCGGCGTGGCGGGAGCTACTTAATTGATTAGTTGCCTCCGTCCCCATTACCTTGTTTCTTTCACCTTCATGACCGATTTGGACCCGGCGGTGGTGGCCAGCCTAAATTAGGGGATTAGCTCGCCTGCTTTTTTAGAATTTTTGGGAACCATCGGCCTGCGAACCTTTCCCGGCTCTGGCTCAGATAAAAAAGCCTTCAGCGCCCTCTCTCGACGAGCCCGGGAGCGGGGGTGGTGAGAGACGGAATGGGGGCCGGTCTTGTTTCTTGAATTGATAATGAATGAACGTGGGGGTGGAATAATTTGGGCGGACCGCAAAGGGAATGAGCGAGGCCACCCGCATGTTTCCCGCGGCCGCCAGCAAGGTGCGGGAACGAGGCGAACAATGGCTGAATGACCGTCCGGAGTCGCGGGAGCTACTTAATTGATTAGTTGTCTCCGTCCCCTAGTCCTAGTCCTGGTCCGTTCGGAACGCCGCGCGAGAGGGGGAAGACCCTACGTGGCGATGGGTGGACGCCGCCCTGCGGGCGGACTGGCGGATGGAACCGCTGACGGTGTTTGCGGGCGTATCCCGTCCCGTCTCGACTCTGAACCGTCGCCGGTGACCCTCGTTGAATCCGGAGTCGAAACCCGCTGGTGAGCTAAATGAAATTCGATACTCCTTGTCGTTGGATCAACTGGCCAAAGGAATAGAGTGTCCGGGAACAAAAATCCGGCTCCGTTGTTGTCAGAGAGGACCGCCATGACCGATTCCGTTAAAGAGTTGGAAAATCGCATCACCTCCGTCGTTCGGGGGAAAGACCGCGTGGTGCGCCAGGCCTTGGCCTGCGTGTTCGCGGAGGGGCATCTCCTCATCGAAGATGTCCCCGGCGTGGGGAAAACGATTTTGGCCCTCTCTCTCGCCAAAACGCTGGGCCTTTCCCTTCAGCGCATCCAATTCACGGCCGATCTGCTCCCCACCGACATCCTGGGCGTTTCCGTCTTTAATCCGCGGGACCAATCTTTCGAATTCAAGCCCGGACCGATTTTTCATAACGTTGTGTTGGCGGACGAAATCAACCGGTCCTCCCCCAAAACCCAAAGCGCTTTGCTGGAAGCCATGAGCGAGCGCCAAGTGACCACGGACCAAACCACCCGCCCTCTGCCCCACCCTTTTTTTGTCATCGCCACCCAAAACCCCCACGAGCATCACGGAACATTCCCCTTGCCGGAATCCCAAAAAGACAGGTTCTTGATGCGGGTGACGATGGGATACCCGGACCCCGCCCACGAACTGGAAATTCTTCGCAACGGCATCGATGCCCAGGCGGCCGAGCGGCTCGCCCCCGTCGCGGACGCCGTGCTCATGCGGAAAGGAATCGAATCAGTCCGGGCCGTCCGCGTGGATCCGGCCTTGGACGAATATGTCCTGGCCCTGGTCAGAGAAACCCGCGAATCCCCTTTCTTGGAACTGGGGGCCAGTCCGCGGGGCGCCCTCGCCCTTCGCCGTTCCGCCCAGGCCAACGCTTTCCTGGAAGGCCGGGACTACGTGTTGGCCGATGACATCAAATCCCTGGCTGTGGCCGTCCTGGCCCACCGGGTGGTTCCTCGCGGATCGGACGGCGAGCCTGAAAGCGAAGCCGCCCGGCGCGTGGTGGAAGAATTGTTGGCCCGGGTGCCGGTTCCTCTTTGATCCCGCCGATTACCGGCGACCGATGGCGGGGGGCCTGGCGCCGTTTCCGTGAACGTTGGCGTCCGCCGCGGGTTCTGCGGATCACGCGGCTGGGGGGCCAGGTGATCCTTCTGGCTCTGGGAATCGGGTTCGCGGCCATGAACACGGGGAACAATCTCCTCTACGTTATTTTTGGTCTGCTCCTGGGACTTATTCTGGCCTCGGGACTCGTTTCCGAATCCATGCTTCGGGCCGTGGTCGTGGATCATTTGATCCCAGCGGACCTTTTCGCTGGACGGCCCGCGCCGGTCCGGTTCATCCTGAAAAACCGGTCGGCGCGTCCCCTGCTGGGTCTGAAAGTCTGGGTCCGGTTCGGCCGGGCTGGGGTCCCCGACCGTGAATCCAGTCCGTCCGTGATCCTCTTTATCCCGCCGAAGGGTCAACGTTCGCGGGACATGTTTTTCCACCCCGACCGCCGAGGCCGCTGGACCCTCCTGGAAATCCGCGTGGGGACCTCCTTCCCCTTCGGTTTTTTTGAAAAATCACTCCGTCTGACGCCCCGGGAGGACCACGTTGTTTTCCCCGCTCCCTTGCCGTTCCCCCGTGGGGCCCTATGGACGGATTCCGGGGCCCCGCGCCGGTCGGTTCCCCGCCGGGGGCCCGGAGAAACGTTTTGGGGACTGCGGGATTTCCGTCAGGGGGACAGCCCCCGCCGAATGGCCTGGAAAAGCGTCGCCCGTCGGGGTCGGCTGATCGTCCAGGAAACGGAACAGGAAACCGATCGGCGGCTCATCCTTAACCTGGGCGCCGCCCGGGATTGGGGGGATCTCTCCCTGGCGGACCGTGAAAACGCCGTTTCCTTTGCGGCCACGCTCGCCCTGCGACACTGGGACGCCGGGTTCGCCGTGGGTCTCGTGGAAGGGGATCGGGTCGTGCCCCCCGCGTCGGGACCGTCCGTTCGTCGGGCGATTCTGACCCGTTTAGCCCTTTTTGAGCCCGACGCGTTGACGGCGCCGCTCCCCGTCGACGGGGCCCTCTCCGTTTTAGCGCTTTGGCGTCGTTGGGGGAAACGGTGACGGCTCTGTCATTGCTCCTGCGGCGGGTTGTTTGGACGCTCGCCGGGGTGGCCGTGGCCGCCCTCGTGCTCACGCGGGAACTGGATCCCCTGCGTACCGCTGTTTTTCCGCTCCTCTGGATTTTCCTTTTTGTCGCTGAGGAAAAGCGGCGTCTTCCGCGGGCGGACCGAATTCAAACCTTGATCGCAACGGCGCTCCTGCTTCTCACCCTCGCGCGACTCCTCTTCCGACGGGACCCGTTCCTCCTGGTCATCGCGGATTTTTTGGTTCTTTTTCTATTAACAAAGGGGGCCTTCGTGAAAGACCTCAAAGACCTCCGCCAGATCACGGCTCTTTCATTTTTCGTTCTTCTGGCCGCGGCTTCCCTCTCCTTGAACATTAGTTTTCTGATGGCCTTCCTGGCCTATACGGTCATGGCCTCGGTGACGCTGGCCCTCTTCACCCTCGCGGGTTTGGAATCCCGAGGGGAAGAAGCCAACCCCCGTCCCATGATGCCGGCCCTGGTCCGCACAGCGGGGGTGACGCTGTTTTCCGCTTTTGTCCTGTCGTTTCTCATGTTCCTTCTTTTTCCGCGGTGGTCGGCGGCGGTTTTCCAAGGGACCTTTCTCGGCCCCCTCCGCCGGTCCGGTTACACCGAGTCCGTTAATCTACAGAGCGCGGGAGAAATATATCAAGACCCGCGCGTTGTCCTTCGGGTGGAAACCCCCGCCCCCTGGGACGGATACCTTCGGGGCACCACCCTCACCCGGTTCGACGGCGTCCGTTGGACGGCGGAAAAAGGCGTTCCCGTTCTTCTCCGCGGCCCGCGCCTGGTGGTAAACCGGTTCACCCTGCCCGCCCCTGGTCCCGGACCCCGCGCCATTCGTCGGCAGAGGATCTATTTGGAGGCGGTGGATTCCGGCACGCTTTTCGCCGCGCCTTGGCCCCGCCGTCTGGAGGTGTCCCTGCCGCGGATCTTCGCGGGGGAGGACCGCACGTTGGCCCGACCGGCGGACCATCGCGGCCGATTGGCTTACACGGTGTTTTCCGATCCGATCCCGGGGACGGAAACGGCTTCCCCAGAGCTCCTCGAAAAGTCCTTGGCCCTTCCCAGCGGGAATTGGGACCGAGTCAAGGCCTACGCAGGTCGCGTGGTGGTGAAACGGGAACCTCCCGCGGCAACCGCGAAACGGCTGACCCAGCGGCTCCAACAGGATTTCACCTACAGTTTAGAGGGGGCCGTGACCGGCGAAAACCCGGTGGAGTCTTTTCTGTTCGATGTTCGACGCGGGCATTGCGAACATTTCGCCAGCGCCCTGGCGGTAATGCTTCGTTTGGAGGGGATCCCGGCCCGAATTGTCACGGGGTTCCGCGCCCATGAGCGGAATCTGGACGGGGGCTATTTTGTGATCCGCGCCCAGGACGCCCACGCCTGGGTCGAAGCCTGGGTGGGGAATCTCTGGGCCCCGTTCGATCCCACGCCCGTCAACCGCCACGCTCCGGCCCCCCCAGGTTTATGGCGCCGCTGGCGCGAACGTTTGGACTATGTCAACTTTCTCTGGGCGGTCCATGTGTTGGGTTACGACTTGGAATCCCAAAAGGACATGGCGCTAGGGGCGTGGTCCACGTCGCAACGGATCGAGGGGGGCCTCCAATCCTTTCGACGTCAATGGAACCAAGGGTCGCGCACGGGCCGGATCCCGGGAAGCGCGCTCTGGATCGGCGCCCTCGGTGGCGCCTTGGTTATGACCGCCGCGGTTTTATGGGGCCGACGCTCGTTACGAAAACCGGCGGCGCGCCATTCGAAAATTAAGTTTTATAACGACGCTCTGCGCCACCTGAAACGTCGCGGCTACCCACGCGCCCCCGCCGAGACCCCCGCCGAGTTCCAGGCCCGCCTCGCCGCTCCCCCCGGTTCCGCCCTCGGTCGACTCACGGCACTTTACCACCAGGTCCGATTCGGCGCTCACACCCTCACCGCAGAAGAAACCGTCCGCGTCCAGGACCTTCTTCGAACCCTCCGTCGATCGATCTGAACTGTTAGCCCAAAAGAACCCGGACAACGCCACCCGCAACCTAGGCTATTTGATAGGAACCATCCGAAATTTGAAATAATGAAGCGGATAAAGGTCAAAGGTGGATCACCTGCGTTCCACCGCATTTTCTAGGGCGTGCCACGAAATTTGGAGTTCATCTTACACTTAGGAGAAATCAAAATGTCGCCAATCAAAAAGAATTTGACAATGCTTGGGTTTGTCTTGTTGTTAAGTGGGTTTGCAAGTAGGAGCGCGTTTTCGGCGCCGGCAGAAATGCCGCCGCAGGCAACAACGGTCTTTTCTCAAATTGGCCTGGCGATCCCGGTGGTGGGGGATCTGGGGGACATCTCCGACACAGGCCTTTTCTTTGGGGCGCAAGTGATGCAACAGTCGGATCCAAACGCCAGCTATGGCGTCGGGGTCAGCTATTATTCTTTCGGAAAAGCGTCCAAGGATCAAGTGGATACCTCGGTCAGCATTTTAAGCACCATGTTGATGACCCACCACAGCATGGCTACCGGGGGGGGCGCCTCGCCGTTTGTTAAAACGGGCTTGGGTTTAGCGCGCACGCAAGTGAATATAAATGATGCAACTACGGCTGGACCCGCTGTCGTTCAGGGCTCCAACCAAGAAGATATAAGCCCCACATTGCTACTGGGCCTGGGCTTCGATATGAAAGTTTCCCAGGGCGCCATGTTGGGCATGAGCCTAGACTATCAACATTTTTTCTTCAGAGTGGGCGATGTGAACGGCGGCGGCTCTTTCAACGTTGTCGCCCATTTGCGCATGTAACAAACGGGCAGGGAGAGGGACCTGCGCCCCTCCAAAAACCTTTTTAGGGAAATATTCTCCAACGCCGGCTTGTGAGGGAGGCCGTCCTTTTTTCCCTGAAGTGGCTCTGGTCAGCCAGGGCTTCAGTGGTTTTATTTCCGGCTGAATTATCCGGGTGAATGAGCCACCTGACCCCGCTGTCCGCGGCGCTTGGGTGCGCTTTGTTCAAACCAAACCTTGAAGAAGCCAGGGATGGATTCATGGCCCGCCAAACCCAACGTCGGCGCCTGATGACCAAAAGGGGCCGCAAGATTAAAACAGCCAATGGCGGCCTTGGGTTTGATTTGGAAAATAATTATCTGTTCGCCCCGATCCCCGAACTTAGGGACAGCCGGCATGTTTTAAATGCGGTATCATTTCGTTGTCGATATGCTGAACCATTCACCCCATCGTCATCGGTTCCACCGCTCCCCGGTCCGCGCCAAGGTCCCATGACCCTCTTCGCGCGGCGTCTATGTGGTTTCTTTGTGCTGGGATTTCTTTTCGTCCCCTGGGGGGGGCATGCCGCCACGGACTCTTTTGAAAAAATGGCCGGTGAGCTGGCCGCTGTCGCCCAAACGGCCAAGGTGAAACGCCTGGCGGTTCTTGAGTTCACTTTGGTCAATGGCCAAGGCGCCATCGCCGGGCGTGTGGCGCAGGAGCGGTTCATCTATGCCTTCGTGACCAGGGGCGACGTCGTGGTGGTTGAGCGCGACCGGTTGGACTCCGTGAAACACGAACTGACCTTGGGCATGACAGGACTTTTGGACGAGGCCACCACCAAACGCATCGGCAAAATATTGGGGGTGGACGCCCTGGTTTACGGCAGTTTGACCGACCGAAAAAAGTCCTTTTGGGATATCCACGCCTGGCTGGTGGCGGTGGAGACGGGCGAAATCCTGGGCGCCGCCACCTCCTCCGTTCAGCAAGATCTCTTGGGGGGCGAATCCGCCGTGGCCACGGCACCGACCCCTGTCCAGGGGTGGAGAATCCCGACTCTCCACCCGCCCCTCGTTTCCACGTCCAGCGAAACGGGAGCGGTCCTCTTTGAGAACACGGCCCCCATGGGCGCGGAACCACAGATCCTCAAGCTCACTCTTGTCCGTGAAGACAAACGGTCGGCGGCTTTCGAACTGGAATATTTTATTCCGACGGGTTTTGAAGGGAAAAGCCTTTGGATCTCCTTGGATACGGATGATCATGGCGGTGGGGAAAGGAAACAGGCCTTCCCGGGGAAACAGGTGAGTCGGCTGGAATGTCACACGACCGAAGAGGCTCATGTCTGTTCCACCAGCCTGCAGTTGGTCGCGACCTTGCTGGAAGACGATGGAAAAACGAAAGCCAGGACGGCGGCGCAGGAATGGATTCCGTTCCAGAAAATCTGGATTAACGAATCAAATCGGGGGGAGTTCCCGTCCCTACGGGGGCCCTCCGCCATGAAAATCGCCGGTTTGATCCCGTCGTTCGTCCCATGGAAAAAAGGATTCGTCCTTTTCGGCGAATTTGGGAACCGTCCGAACCAAAAAAAGAAGGTGATCGTCGGAGGTCCGGACATGTATCTCGAGCTCACCATTCGTGAATGGGCGGTCGATAAAATTACCGTGGACTCTCCCCAGTCCAACCTGGGTCCCGTGAAACCCTATCGCATCGACCCCGAACGGCCGTATTTCATCGCCGTCACTTCGGGGAAGGACCACAGCAACCTTTTCTATTTTCAATTTGACCCCGTCCCCTTTCAGAAGAATTAGCGGGGATTTTTAAAAAACCATGAAAGCCGTCGTTGTGCAAGACAAAAGAGTTCAGTGGAAGGACGTGGACGACCCCGTTGTCGGCGCGGGCGAGGTTTTAATCCAGAATCACGCTTCGGCAGTCAATCGAGCCGATTTGGCGCAGATGGCGGGCCTCTATCCACCTCCGCCTGGCGCCAGTCCGATTCTTGGACTTGAATGTGCCGGGGTGGTGATGGCGGTGGGGGCTGGGGTCACGCGCCATAAAGCGGGTGATCGCGTGTGTGCTCTTCTCACCGGAGGAGGATACGCCGAGCGGGTGAACGTCCCCGTCGGGCAAGTCCTCCCCATTCCGCGGGGCCTTGGCTTTGAACAGGCGGCCGCCCTGCCGGAAGTGTTCGCCACGGCGTATCTGAATCTTTTCATGGAGGCGCGCCTCTTGGAAGGCGAGCGGGTTTTGCTTCACGCGGGTGCCAGCGGCGTGGGCACCGCAGGAATCCAGTTGTGCAAGATGAATCACAACCCGTGCTTTGTCACCGTGGGCACCGATGACAAGCTGACGCGTTGTCTGGCGCTCGGCGCCGCCGGAGGCGCCAACCGTCACTCCGGTCCCTTTTCCGAGCAGGTGGCCGGATGGACCCACGGAGAGGGATTCGATGTGATCTTGGATCCGGTGGGGGGCGCTTATCTGAAGCCCAATCTGCGCAGTCTGCGTTCGGGCGGCCGTTTGGTGGTCATTGGGTTGATGGGCGGATCGGCGGCCGAACTCGAGATCGGCGTGCTGCTGATGAAACGCCTTCGCCTGATCGGGTCGACCTTGCGAAGCCGGTCCGTGACGGAAAAAACGGCGGTGATGGAGGATCTTGAACGCGTGGTGTGGCCCCGGATCGAGGACGGCGGCATCGTGCCGGTCATCGACACCGTGGTCCCGATCCAGGAGGCGGCTCGTGCGTTGGATCTGGTGGCCTCGGATCAGACCTTCGGCAAAGTTGTTCTATCCATCGGACCGTCGGTGTAAAAAAAGTCGGAGTGAAGGCTTTCTCCCAAGCCTCCAAGACAAATGACGAAAATCATCCGATACGAGCCACGTCTTCAAGACCGCTAAGAAAAAGGAGTTAAACGCCTCAAGCCTCTTTGGTCAATCCGGCATGACCCCCATTTTGTAAGATGAGCGGAATGATCGCCGCCGTTGGTCCCCACCCCGCAAACTGGAAAAACCGCCTGCAGGAGTTCTATCGACGATACGACAACCGGTTGAACATCGCCTTTTTTTTAGGCGGTTTTATTTTTGATGTCCTCACCCTGTCCACCGTCGATAATCTTTTCTCCATCGCCCAGCAAGCGGCCTACCTGGGTCTCATCGGTTGGTTCCTGTATAAAGATCTCCTGTTCGATGCCAAACAATGGGCGCCCCCGCGCTGGCTGGAGAAAATCTGGACTTACCGCGTTCTCCTCATGCATTTCATGTTGGGGAGTCTCATCAGCGTGTACTCTCTCTTTTTCTTAAAAAGCGCGTCGCTCGCCAGTTCGCTCATTTTTATTCTTCTCATCCTGGGGATCCTTGTGGCGAACGAATTGCCCATTGTGCAATCCGCCGGTCTGGGCCTCAAAGTGGCGCTCTATGCGCTTTGCATATTTTCGTTTTTTTCCATGCTCTGGCCGACCCTCCTGGGTTTCGTGGGGCGAGTTCCCTTTGCCTTGTCGCTGGGGAGCGCCGGGCTTGTCATGGTTGGGATGGCGCGCTGGGTCCTCAAAAAAATCCCCGACCGGCGCATGGTGGTCCGCCGGATTCTGCTTCCATCTGCGGCCTTTGGGGTATTGACCACGGCCTTTTATTTCCTCGGCTGGATTCCACCGGTCCCCCTCGCGGTGGTTCACATGGGCATTTATCATCGCGTCGAAAAACTGGGGAACCGATACTGGCTCTATCACGAGCGTCCCGTTTGGGCTCTGTGGCGGAAGGGCGATCAAGACTTTGAAGCCCGGTCCGGCGAGGCGGTCTTTTTCTTCGCCCAGATCTATTCTCCCGCGCGGTTTTCCGATGAACTCACGCTCCATTGGTTTTTCCATGATCCCCGTCAAGGCTGGGTGAGTTCGGACCGGATCCCCTTGAAAATCGTGGGCGGTCGCAAAGAAGGTTTTCGCGGGTACTCTTTCAAGAAAAATTATTTTCCCGGGGATTGGCGCGTGAAGGTCGAGACCACGGACGGCCGAGAAATCGGCCGTACCCATTTCCGCCTGCGAACTTCCGTGGAGCCTCCCGACCCCGCGCGCTTTAAAGCAGAAATTCGATAATTGTAAGGAACGGTTATCGCGCCCCGGCGCCTGGGCTTCTCAAAACAGTCGGCCGATATCCCAGCGGCCACGCCTGGGATGAAAGCGATAGGAGGGGCACCAACAAGGACCTATCGCGCAAAAATGAACGGCTCGCCTAGCCCAAAGGCGCCCCCCACGATAGGGGCTCCACCGCGGGAATTTCTCAAACTCGGGTCCGATTTACGCGACGGTAAAGAATGAAGGGGATTTCTCGATATCGATGAATGTCTTCTGATGTTGGAACAGGGCCTTGAGGGCTTCCTTGGCTTCCGGTGTTTCCATTTTCGGGTTTAAGGCTTGGGTGCCTTGCCACCACCATTCGACCACGGCGTCGAAGGGGGCTTCGCTGTTCCGCATTTCCATGAGGTCCTGGTTAAACTTCACGACCAAGGTCCGGTTCCGGACAAATTTCGCGGGCTGAAGGGCGCTCACCGCTCCGTCGAATAACATTTTCGTTTTAGGATCTTCCCACTCCGCAATAAATTCTTCGCTGGTCATCTCCGAACGCCGCCGCAAACACGTGATCAATCGAATCAAGGGATCCTCCCGTGCAA
Organism: Elusimicrobiota bacterium; assembly: GCA_016721625.1. Classification (NCBI taxonomy): domain Bacteria; kingdom Pseudomonadati; phylum Elusimicrobiota; species Elusimicrobiota bacterium. The sequence continues at coordinate 569,942 of JADKHR010000001.1, read as the reverse complement.
CGAAGTCTGCCGCCCCAAAAGCGGCGACTTTAGGAGGATATCCTCAGTCTATTCATCTGTCAAGGTTAATTCGCCGTCTTTAAAAAAAATCTCATTGACGGGCGTTTGGCCCGGGGTTAAGTTTAAGGAGCGGTCCCGGGGCAGGGGAAAGTCCACCTGGAGTCGACCCTTTTGATTGCGCGACGCGCGGAGATCGAGCTATGGGAGGCGGTCCATTTTGAGAAATAAAAAATGGATGTTCATGTCCCTGGTGGTTTTTGTCGCCGGTTTTCCTTCAAGCGCCCAGGCGATTCCGCCGCCGGATTTCATTTTTAATCTGGGGTCCCAAATCCCGCAATTTTTGGGGTTTTGCCTTCTGTTCATCCTTTCAAGTGTCGGGATGGTTCGAACCTTTTTTAAAACCCGGTGGGAAAAGGTGAAACAAAAAAAATGGCTATGGGCGGTTCTCGTGATCGTCGGGGTTTGTTTCTGCCTTGCGCTTTCTTACGTCGTTTCAATAATTTATTACGACATGCAATTAAAAAAGTGGAAAAACGATGGAAGAAAAATAGAAGTTAAATCCTCCCCGCCTGCCACGCCCGGTGCCAGGGCGGTTCCCTAGGATCACCATTGACCCTCCTCGCGCCTTCGAACATTCAATCCGCTCACAAAGGCATCGGGTCAAAGACCCTACGCCTAAAGAAGTGTCTGGACGCCGGGTTCCCTGTTCCGCCCTTTGTCGCCATCCCCTCGGAGGATTGCCAGGCTATCCGGCGCGATGTGGGCCTCCGAATGGAAACGACCGGAGAAATCCATAACGCCTTGGACGCTCAAACTTACGCGGTGCGTTCCAGCGCGCTGATCGAAGACGGGGATCAAACCTCCATGGCGGGCCAGTTTCAAACCCGTTGCGGCGTCCCTCCCGCCGGTCTTTCTGACGCGATCCGGGAGGTTTTGGATCACGCCGATGGGGTCCTCCAGGGCCAAATGAACAAATTTTCCCTGCTTGTCCAGTCCTTCGTTGAGCCCGACTTTTCGGGTGTTTGCTTTACCCGCAACCCGCAGGGGGGGCGGGAAATGGTTTTCGAATATCATCAGGGGCGCGGCGAGAAATTGGTGGGTGGAGAAATTCAGGCGGAGCGCCTTTCCCTGCTTTGGAATCACGCTTTGCCTCCGACCGCCGCGCGAATCCCGGGTTTCGCCAAGTTGCTGGAAACCTGCAAGGCCGTGGAAGAATTGTTTGGCGCGCCCCAGGACATCGAATGGTGTCTCCAGGCGGGGATCCTCCATATTCTTCAATCCCGGCCCATTACCTCCATTTCCAAAAACCAATACGCGCAGATCCTGTTTTTGGTCAGCGTGTTACCTTCACAGGAGCCCTTTCTTTATGACAAAAGCCCTGTGACTGAAATGGCTCCGCGTCCGACCTCATTGACCCTGGATGTTTTGAAAGAAATTCATCGAGACACGGGCCCGGTGGCCGGCGTTTATCGGCGGTTCGGCATTGATTTTCGGGACACTGACTTTTTTAAACAAATAGGGAATGAACTGTTTGTGGATAAAGAGAAAGAAATAAAGAGTCTCTTGCCTTCTTACAGCGTGGTGAACTCTCCCACCTTAACCCCTCGAATGACCTTTTCCGGCGGGTGGTGGGCGACCATCAAAAACCTGGCGGCCTTGTCGCTTCTGCCAGCGCGGTTCACGGATAGGGCGATCCAACGTTTGGAAGAAGAACTCCGAGCGAAATTGGCCGCGCCTTGGGCGGCCGAATCTCCGGAGAAAGTCTTGGCAAGGTTTCTGGAAGATTATGAATCTGTTTTCGAGACAAACCTCTTGGCCGGCATCGCTGTTAAAAGTCTGGAAATTGCGTTAAAGGGGGAGGCGGAGGTTTCGGAAATCTTGCAAACCGGCGGGCCTCTGTTGGCCCCCGCGGAGGGGGGGATTCCAGAAATAAGAGAGATCGGTTGGCTCGGCAACAGCCTCGATCTCGCGGACGAAACGGAATTTCTGCGGTGCTTGGACCCGATTCAAAAGCCGTCTCCCGGGGGGTGGGACGCCTTGCCGGAAAAAAATAAGAAGAGTTTGGCGACGCCGGTTCGAAGAGCGCTTCGGTCTGCGCGGTTGCGGGAATGGGGTCGATGGCTGACGGTGAGGGGAGTGAACAAACTCCGCCGCGCGGTTTTGGATTGGGCCCGCGGGAAAGGAATAAAGGATGCGAGGCTCGTTCACTTCGCTCGGTGGGAGGAAATCCGCCAAAGGTCTGGCTCGGGAGGCGGTTTGGACGGAGCGTAAAAAAAGGTACGAGGAATTCAATAAATTCGATATTCCGGGTCCCCTGTCTCATCGTGTGATGGTCCCCACGGGAAAATACCTGGGCGTCTCCGCCGGCACGGCCGAAGGTTTTTTGGTCACTGTGGATGAGTTGGGATCCCCCGAGCGGAAGGACCAGAAAATGGTCCTATTTTCGGAAAATCTGTCCCCGAACCTCGTCACTTATTTCGACAGGATTCAGGGCATCCTGTCCCACAACGGCGGGTTGTTGTCCCACCTGGCCATCCTGGCGCGGGAACGAAGACTCCCGGTGATGGTCCATTTCGTTCCGAACGCCAAATTCCCGTTGGGGGCCCAGGTCCGTTTCGACGCGAGCCAAGGCACCCTCTCCCGAATTCAATAGGGCTACGGCGTGGCCTCGGCGTATTTCGGCGGTTGGGCTTCCGCCGGCAGGGCGAAAGAGATCAAGCCGGTGAGGGTCCCGGTGGATTGCAAAGGAAGAGAGTAGCGCTGAACATCCGATAAAATCTTTTCTCCCTTCACCCCCATGGCCACGGCCGGGTAGAACACCTCCCGCCGATCCACGGGGACCAATTCCACCCGCCGGACCCGGTTCCTTTGCAACGAAATCCGCAGAAGAATGTTTTCGTCCTGGGCGTTCTTTTTTTGATCAAAAAGAAGGTTCCCCAGGCTGTAGGCGATGACTTTTCCCTGGTATTCCTCGACCCCCTGGAGCACGTGGGGATGGTGGCCCAGGATGATATCGGCGCCTCCCTCCACAAGGCCATGGGCCAGTTGAATTTGCCTCTTGGAGGGATAATGGTTGTATTCTTCTCCCCAATGGAGAGAGACGACGACGAGGTCCGCCCCCTTCCGCGCCTTTCGGATGTCTTGCCGGATTCGGCGCGGGTCCAACGCCGAAACGCCGGGCCGGGAAGCCCCCGACCAAACCCAAGTGGAGTGCGCGATGCCGTATCCCAAGAACGCCACGGTCGTTCCGCGGACGACAAACGTGGCCGGAAGATGCGACTGGACGGAATCCTTGCCCGCCCCAAACGGGTAGATCCCCTGCTTCCATAAAAGGAGGCGGGTTTGAGCCAAGGCTTTTCCGTTATAATCCATGGCGTGGTTGTTGGCGAGGGAAACCGTGTCGACACCGGCGGTCGTGAGCGCGCGGACCGTCGGTGTGGCCGCGAGAAAGTTGTAGCATTTCTCCGGGAACATCTTTTCATTGTCCGATGTTCCCAGGATGGATTCGAGGTTGCAAAAGGCGATGTCGGCCTTGGAGAGAATGGATCCCACGCCTGCCAAGGCCTTCGCGGCGCCATTCCGGCCCATCCGCACCCCGATGGTTCGGGCCATCATCACGTCACCGCCGGCCACCAGGGTCCACTCCGGTTCCGCGCTCGAAACCGAATTCGTGGAGGGCTCGGCCGCTAAGGCGGCCGGGAAAAGGACGACGAAAATGAAAGCCGCCGTTCCCCGCATGCTCAAGTATGGGGCCCGTTTTCAAGTTTGGCAAGGGTCATTCGATCCCTCGCTTCAACGCCGTTGGGTCTATTATTCATACAATAGGGCACGGGAATGAGGCGCTTTGGGAGCTGGAAAGCCTTTGGCGTGTTTATAAAAAGGGAGGTTGCGAGTGCCATGGGAAAAATCGGCTTCCGCTCGTCTCTGGTTTTATGGGTGTGCCTCAGCGTTCCGTTCCTCGGGGCTCTGGGCAAGGAGAAAAAAATGAATACGGTTTATGACTTCACCATGAAAGACATCCATGGGAAGGAGACCCCGCTCTCCGATTACAAGGGGAAAGTGTTTTTGATCGTCAACGTTGCCAGCCGTTGTGGGTTTACGCCGCAATACGAAGGGTTGGAGGCGCTGTATCAGAAATTCAAGGACAAAGGGTTCGCGGTGCTGGGGTTTCCGGCGAACAATTTTCTGTGGCAAGAGCCGGGGTCCGACGCGGAGATTAAATCCTTCTGCACCACAAAATACAGCGTCACTTTTCCGATGTTTTCCAAGATTTCCGTCAAGGGGAAGGATCAACACCCTCTTTACCAGTGGTTGACTTCGCCGGAGACGAACCCCGAATTCTCCGGCGGCATTTCTTGGAACTTCAATAAGTTTTTAATCAACCGGCAAGGCCATGTCGTGGCCCGTTTTGGAAGCCGGGAGGATCCCCTCTCCGACAACCTTCAAAAAGCCGTCGAGGCCGCCCTCGACGAATAAACGATTGGTTTTGGCTCCTTCTCTCTAACGCCTGATGCACCCGACCGAGCATGCATTTTGTAGTTGCCCCATTTATGGGGCCACCTCTTTCCAAGACGAGTTCTTCTGACGAACAATCGCCCGATAAATCGGGCAACGACAAAAATCACTTCGGAGAGCTAAACTGACAAATCGCGCAAAACGCGATAACAACCAGTGGGTGTTCGCCAAAGGGTCGGGCATTCACGGGAACGGGCTTTTCGCCCGGACCGATATTCCCGCGGGGACCCGGATGGTGAAATACAGCGGGCCTCGGTTGTCGCTGGAGCAAGGGCGCCGAGCGGCGGCGGAAGGAAACACGTTTGTCTTTCGGGTGAACCGGCGGGAGGCCGTGGATGGGTCCGTGAAATGGAATCTGGGCCGACACGCCAACCATTCCTGCGCCCCGAACGCCGAAAGTGAAAATGCCGGAGGGGAGATTTGGCTGAGGTCGCTTCGCCCGATATTAAAGGGGGAAGAGATCACCTACGACTACGGCTATTCCTTTCGCGACGACCCGGCCCCCTGCCTTTGCGGGGCCTCCCAGTGCGCGGGGATCATCGTGGCCTCCCGTCACCGGGTCCGGCTAGAAAAAAAATAAAACGGTCGCACGGGTTTTGTTCTAAAAAATGTCGTCGTAACTTCCGTAGCCGACCACCTTACGGATCCCACGACCGTCTTGGACTTCGCCGGCCACCCTTCCCGTCACGTCTCCCGCCCGCGAAAGTTCACCGACGAATTTCAAGGTCAACTTCGGTCCATCCAAATACGGTATTTCGATTTTCCATAGGGTCGGAGTCCCTAATGGGTCTTTGTTGACCTGGACGTTGGCCTTGAACCCTTTCCGCAGGCTCCCTTTGGCATGGTCTTTCAGCAAAACCCAGCAGTGAGGGGGATATCTGGGGTTGGGGGTCGGCACGATGGATTGATCAATGCCATAGAAATTGTGCGCTTCGTCCCACAGCATCAGGCTGTGGTTCGTTCGGCGAATATGGTCCATTCCTTGCGCGGAGGATTCCGAAACGTCGGTGGAGGCGACTTTGTCAACGACGGCCTGGCCAGCAAAGGTTTTTTCATCCAGGGTGAGACGGGCTTGCCCGACGCTCAAGAACCGGAGATATTCCAACCGGTTCTTAACGATGAAATCGCTTTCCAATCCGGTCAAAACCAGGTGGATTGTTTTCTGATCCATGTGGAAAGTGAGATCGACCCGTTCCTGGGTGGATTCCTTTTCCGAACGAGAGGCGATCTGAGAGAAGAGCTTTCCCGTTTGGATTTCATGGGAAAGGGAGGAAAAAGCGTCCCGCCTTCGATAAACCTGGCCGCGCCACCACAACCGGGCGTCATAAAAATGTGAATACTTCCCCGTCAGCGCCTGTTCCACGCGACTCAATTCCAACACGAGAAGAAAATCTTCCTGGGGCCGATCCCCCTGAACCAGAATGCGGTCATAATAATGGCCCAGGGCTTTCCGGGAGAGTTGATAGCGCTTCCCACCGACAAAGGCCAGGCCCAAGGCGAGTAAAAGGATCAAACCGACCGCGGCTATTTCTTTGAATTTCATGGGAGGGCCCGCTCCTTGTCGGGGGATCTTGCGAAAGGAACCGTTGATCCTTTGACACCAGACCGAAACATAAGTTCCACCAGAAAATTTACGACCCGCCTCCACCGCTTAGGGCGCGAAGCCGGCTGATGCGTTCAAATAAATCCTTCTCGTGGCGAGCGTCACCTTCCACGGTCCGGACCGGATTGGGAACAGCTCGTCGCGTCGCTTGATCTGGACATCAATGCCGTTCCAGGCCTCCGTCTTCATGTTTTTTAATTGAACGAGTTTGTTGTAAACCATGATCGTCCAGAAAACGAAGAAGAACAAAACGAATCCAGTCACTAGGAGAGCCATCAGGGAAAGACTCCCGGTTCCATAAGTGTTTCAAGCATCTTCAGTGTCTCTTTAGCGTTTCGAAGCGATTTTTGTAGTTGCCCGATTTATCGGGCGGTCTTCCGTTAGAGGAACTCGCCCCGGAAAACGGTGGCCCCATAAATGGGGCCACTACAAAAGGCATACTCCGTCGGATGCAACGGTCCGCTAAAGAGATACCAACATTATTTTCACAAATTAAAAGCACAAAAGGGAAGAGATGTCTCTTCGCGGCTGGAATTCGGCCGCACACGAACGGGTCGAAAAAAATCCGCCGTTTAGTCGGCGCGGGGAACCTACTTTAAAAAAATGCTAGCATGGCGTTCGGTTCCAAAAAAACATTCAAAATCCATTCGCATGAGAACAAACGATAAAAAAACTCCTTTCTTTTTATGGACGTCCACCGGCAAGAAAGTGCTGATGGGCGTTTCCGGCTTGGCCTTGGTCGGTTTTGTGGTCGGCCATCTCATCGGCAACCTCCAGATGTTTTTGGGGCAAGAGGCCGTGAACCGCTACGCGGCCTTCCTGAAAAGCACGGGCGAACTCCTCTGGCTGGTGCGCGGAGGATTGCTAGCCATGGTCGCCGTCCATATCGCGACGGCCGTTTCTTTGAGCCGTGAGAATGCGGCCGCTCGGCCGGTGGGGTATGCCGTGAAGAGCTATAAGGAAGCCACCTACGCCTCCCGCACCATGGTCTATTCCGGCCTCATTGTTTTCGCGTTCGTCGTTTACCATCTTTGTCACTTCACTTGGCTCCTGACCCATCCCGAATACCGCTATTTGGTGGACGCTCAAGGGCGCCATGACGTTTATTCCATGGTGGTTCTGGGCTTCATGCGTCCCGGAATAAGCGCCTGGTATACGGCGGGGGTGTTTCTCCTCGGGATGCACCTTTCCCATGGGATGTACAGCATGTTCCAATCCCTTGGAGTTCAATCGGAAACTCTTCGCCGGCGGGTTCGACCGGCGGCCGCCCTGGCGGGCGGGCTCCTCTTTTTAGGTTTTGCTTCCATCCCGGCGGGGGTGCTGTTGGGCCTGATCCGTCTGCCGACTGGGGGACTTCCATGATACTGGATTCCAAAATTCCATCCGGACCCATCGCCGAGAAGTGGGACAAACACAAGTTTGATATGAAACTGGTCAACCCCGCCAACAAGCGGCGCTACAGCGTCATTGTGGTGGGATCCGGTTTGGCGGGGGCTTCGGCGGCCGCTTCTTTGGCGGAGCTGGGCTACCAGGTGAAATGTTTCTGTTATCAGGACAGTCCGCGCCGGGCCCACTCCATCGCTGCCCAGGGGGCATCAACGCGGCCAAGAACTATCAGAACGACGGCGACAGCGTTTATCGGCTTTTCTACGACACGGTCAAGGGGGGAGACTTCCGGGCCCGCGAGGCCAATGTCTACCGGCTCGCCCAGGTCAGCGCCAACGTGATCGACCAGTGCGTGGCGCAGGGCGTTCCCTTCGCTCGGGAGTATGGGGGGCTTCTTTCCAACCGCTCCTTTGGCGGCGCCTTGGTGTCCCGCACGTTCTACGCCAGGGGCCAGACCGGCCAACAATTGCTTTTGGGCGCCTACCAGGCCCTGTCCCGCCAGATCGGGCTGGGAACGGTGCAAATGTTTTCCCGAACCGAAATGCTGGATCTGGTGGTGATCAACGGCCAGGCCCGCGGCATCGTCGTGCGGAACTTGGTGACCGGGGCCATCGAATCCCACGCCGCCGACGCCGTTGTTTTGGGGACCGGCGGTTATTCCAACGTTTTCTTTCTGTCCACCAACGCCAAGAACTGCAACACCACGGCGATCTGGCGCGCCCATAAAAAGGGCGCCTACCTGGCCAACCCCTGCTACACGCAGATCCATCCCACCTGCATTCCCCAATCGGGCGATCATCAGTCCAAATTGACGCTGATGTCTGAATCCCTTCGGAACGACGGGCGTGTCTGGGTTCCCAAGGCGGCTAACGATAAAAGGGCCCCCGGCGATATACCGGAAGGCGAACGGGACTATTATTTGGAGCGGCTCTACCCCACCTACGGCAACTTGGCTCCCCGGGACATTTCCTCCCGCGCCGCCAAGCGCGTGTGCGACGAGGGCCGCGGGGTGGGACCGGGGGGCCGAGGGGTCTACTTGGATTTCGCCGATTCGCTGAAGCGTTTGGGCGAGGGCGTGGTTCGCGAGCGTTACGGGAACCTCTTTGATATGTATGAGCGCATCACCGGGGAAAACCCCTACCAGGCGCCCATGCGCATCTACCCGGCGGTCCATTACACCATGGGGGGGCTCTGGGTGGATTACAACCTCATGAGCAACCTGCCGGGACTGCACGTCATCGGCGAAGCCAATTTCTCCGACCACGGGGCCAACCGGCTGGGCGCCAGCGCCCTCATGCAGGGGCTGGCGGACGGCTATTTCGTCCTGCCCTACACCATCGGCCATTATTTCGCTTCCGTCAAACGGGAACCGGTCACCACGGACCATGCCGAGTTCAAGAAAGCCGAGGAATCGATCCGGGAGCAAACGAACCGGTTGCTTTCCATCCGGGGAAAACGGACCGTGCTTTCTTTCCATCGGGAACTGGGAAAAATCATGTGGGACGAGTGCGGGATGGCGCGCACGGAGGCCAGCCTGAACCGAGCGCTCCAACGGATTCCCGCCCTGCGGGAGGAATTCTGGAAAAACGTCATGGTCACCGGTCAAGGAGAGGATTTCAATCAGGCTCTGGAGCAGGCCGGGCGGGTGGCCGATTACATGGAATTTTCCGAACTGCTGTGCGCCGACGCTTTGCATCGGAAGGAGTCTTGCGGCGGACATTTCCGCGAGGAATATCAGACAGCGGAAGGGGAAGCCCAACGGGACGACGCGAATTTCGCCTACGTGGCGGCCTGGGAACACAAAGGGGTGGGGCGCCCCGCGGAACTTCACAAAGAGCCCCTGGTCTTTGAAAACGTCCATCTTCAGCAGAGGAGCTACAAATGAATTTGACCCTGCGCGTGTGGCGTCAGAAAAACGCGTCGGAACCCGGCCGCCTGGTGGATTATCCCGCCGTCGATATCAGCCCGGACATGTCCTTTTTGGAAATGCTGGACGTCGTCAACGAAGGCCTCATCCAACAGGGCCAGGAACCCATCGCCTTTGATTCGGATTGCCGCGAGGGCATCTGTGGTTCCTGTTCCCTGGTGATCAACGGAGTCCCCCACGGGGGCCATCAGGCCACGGCCACCTGTCAGCTCCACATGCGGAAATTTCACGAGGGCCAAATCATCACCATCGAGCCTTGGCGCGCCAAAGCGTTCCCGGTGGTCAAAGACTGCGTCTGCGACCGAACCTCCTTCGATCGGGTCATCCAAGCCGGGGGATTCGTTTCTGTGGGGACCGGGGGAACTCCGGACGCCAACGCGATCCCCATTTCGAAGAAAGCGTCGGACCGGGCCATGGACGCGGCCCAATGCATCGGGTGCGGAGCCTGCGTGGCGGCCTGCCGGAACGCCTCCGCCATGCTGTTCGTGGCGGCCAAAGTCTCGCAATTCGCCCAACTGCCCCAGGGGAAAATCGAAGCCCGGGAACGGGTTCGGCAAATGGTGGCCCAGATGGACTCGGAAGGGTTCGGCCATTGCAGTAACCAGTCCGAATGCCAAGCCGTCTGCCCCAAAGAAATCTCCGTGGATTTCATCGCCCAATTGAACCGCGAATACCTCAAAACCGCCCTCCCATAAAATCCAAGCCGCCTCTTTAACGTCCAGAGGAGTTTTCCCGCTCCCACGGAGCGGATGATCTTTTCCTGGGCACGCGCACGGTCGAGGGTTTTCCCTTGATGGAATAGGATTTCTGATATAGGCTTCTCCCGTGACTCCCCAAAGGGTTCTCTTTGTCGCGGAGGCGGTGACGTTGGCCCATGTGGGGCGGATGGTCTCGCTCGCCGCGGGGTTGGACCGGGCCCGGTTTGAACCGGTTTTCGCTTGGGACGACCGGTTCAATAAAATCGTCGGGCCGCTTCCGGGCCCATGGTTCCCGCTGGCGAGCTTCTCCACCGCTCTCTTCTTGGAACGGCTCCGCCAAGGAAAGCCGGCCTATGACTTCGAAACACTGGACCGTTACGTGTCGGACGAGCTCGAGCTTTTCCGCCGCACCAGGCCGTCCTTCGTGGTGGGGGACACCCGCCTCTCCCTGGCGGTCAGTGCCCAACGGGCGGGGATTCCCTTCTTGAACGTCGTCAACGCCCACTGGAGTCCTTATGCCGCCACCCGGTGGGTCGTCCCCGAATGGGGGGTCGTGGATCGGCTCGGGGTCTCTTTAGGGCAAACGATCTTTAATCTCCTTCGTCCCCTGTATTTTCGAGCCTATGCGAAGGGGTTCAATCGCCTTCTCCGAAAATGGGGACAGCGGGGGATCGGCGCCGATTTGAGAAAGACCTACTGCGCAGGGGACCGAACGCTTTATCCGGATCTGCCCGAAATCGTTTCAACCCGGGGTCTTCCTTCCACGCACCGTTATTTGGGACCCGTCGCTTGGTCCCCTAGCGTCCCCTTGCCGGAAAATATAACCGCTCAGAGCCCCAACAAAAAAACCGTTTTCATCGCCCTGGGCACCTCGGGAAACCCAAACGCTCTGCCGGCGATTCTGGAAGGATTGGGAAAACGCCCGCTTCGCGTGTTTGTGGCGACGGGGCCCGATCGAGACATCCGCAACCCCGCCCCCGGGGTCCTGGAACTTCACCCCGCTCCCTACATTCCCGGGGACGTCGCGGCAAAAGCGGCGGACCTGGTCATCCACAACGGGGGGAGCGGCGGTATCAATCAGTGTCTCTTGGCCGGCGTCCCGTTCCTCGGCGTGGCTTCCAACCTGGATCAGTTTTCCTCCATGTTTTTCGCGGAGCGGGCCGGACTGGGCAAAACCATCCGCGGGGACCGCGTTTCACCCGCCGGGATCGCCCGCGCGGCCGAGGAACTTTTAGACGATCCGGCCTGGAAGGCCAGGGCCGTCTCCATGCGCGCCATCGCCCGATCCTACCGTCCCTCCGATATTCTGATGGAGGAACTGGACAAAGCGGGGGGAACGTTGTCGTGACCCAAATCCTCCTCACCGGCGGAGCCGGCTTTGTCGGGTCCCACACCGCGGAGGCTCTTTTGGCCAAGGGCCACCACGTTCGGGTGTTGGATGTCCTGGACCCCCAGATTCATGGAAAGGAAAGGCAGTTCCCATCCGCGCTGGATCCCCGCGTGGAGCGAATGCGGGGCGATGTCCGTCGTCCCGGGGACCTGGCCAAAGCCCTCGACGGGATCGAGGTCGTCTTCCATTTCGCTGCCCGAACCGGCGTGGGCCAAAGCCAATATGAGGTCGCTCGTTACGTCGACACCAATGTGGGAGGAACAGCCGCCCTCCTGCAGGCCATCGTCGGCCAAAAAACCCGGATTAAAAAACTGGTGCTGGCTTCCTCCCGGGCCGTCTATGGGGAAGGCGCCGCTCGCTGTCCCCGCCACGGCCAAGGCCATCCCGCCCGGCGGGTTCGCGGGGACCTGGAGAGGGGGGATTTTCAAATTAAATGCGCCCACTGCGGCCGCGACATGCGCCCGGTTCCCACCGCCGAGGACGCCGCTTTGGATCCCGGCTCCATTTACGCGCTCACCAAGAAACACCAGGAAGATCTCTGCCTTCAAACCGCTTCCGCTCACGGTTTTTCCGTGGTGATCCTCCGTTATTTCAACGTGTATGGGTCCCGCCAATCCCTGGGCAACCCCTACACCGGCGTGGTCACCGTCTTTTTCTTACCGACCCCGGATGACATTAAGAAAGGGATTGGACGAATTCGTTCGTTGGGCGAAAAACCAAAAGGCGGGCCCCCTCGGCAGTTACGAGCGGACCGTCCGGGATTTGTCGTCCCATCACTTGTTTGGGCAATCCCGCGCGGGTGGGCGTTCGGGGGTACCAAACGACTCTTAGTGAAACCAAAGACTTTCTTTAATGGTCTGAAGGGTATGAACAAAATAGTTGATAAAAACGGCAGGAGTCACTATGACGAAATTCGAATGGTCTGATCTTTACACCACCGGCATTCCGCGCGTGGACCGGGAACACCGGGAGTTGTTCCGTTGCGCCGAAACCTTTGATGAAGCCTGCCGGGAAAACCGCGGACCCGAACAGTTGGAGCAGACTCTCCATTATCTCCACCATTATGCCATGACCCATTTCCGCGGGGAGGAAGACCAAATGGAGAGGGTCGCGTATCCTGAATTGGAAAGCCACCGGCTGGAACATGAGGGTCTGCTGTCCCGGGTCCGAAAGACGCTGGAAAAAATGCACGAGGGAGAATCTCCCGCGTTGGCGGAATTCGGTGAGTTCGTCAACGCCTGGATCTCCCGGCACATCCTTGAACGGGACAAGAATTTCGCCAAATGGCTGGCCCACAAGACGAAAAGGCCTCGTTCTCCCTCCGAATCTCTGGTTCTTGAGCCCGACTCCCCCTGACGGTGGACGGGGGCCCTGCCGGCCCGCCTTTCGTCCTTTCGATTGACAATCCTCCTCTTAAAAATTAAAATTCATCACGTTTTTGAGACGCAAAAATGACGACGAACCCTCTTATTCCCGTTCTTTCCGGCATGCGGCCCACCGGCAAATTGCACCTCGGCAATTATTGGGGGGCGTTGGTTCCTTGGATCCAATTGCAAAATGGGGGAAAACACCGCTGTTTTTTCATGGTGGCGGATCTCCACGCCCTCACGACGGGGTACGAGGACACCAAAGACCTTCAGGCTAGCATCCACGATATGGTGTTGGACTGGCTGGCGGCGGGGTTGGACCCGGAAAAAAGCGTGTTCTTCGTCCAATCCCGTGTGCCGGAACACTCGGAACTGGCGCTTCTTTTCTCCATGATCACCCCTCTGGGGTGGTTGGAGCGAATTCCTACCTATAAAGAGCAACTGCGGGAGATCACGGGGCGAGAAATCACGACCCACGGGTTTTTGGGTTATCCGGTGCTTCAGGCGGCGGACATCCTGGTCTACAAAGCGCAAGCGGTCCCGGTGGGAGAGGACCAACTCTCCCACCTCGAACTCACCCAGGAAATCGCCCGGCGTTTCAATCGGCTTTACGGAAACGTTTTCCCGGAGCCCAAGGCGATGCTCGGGCGAACTCCCAAAGTGCCGGGGCTGGACGGCCGCAAGATGTCCAAATCCTATGGAAATTCCGTGGAACTCGGCGACACGCCTGAAATCCTTTGGGGAAAAATTCAAAAAATGTTCACGGACCCGGCAAAACTCCGCGCCAACGATCCCGGCCACCCCGAAGGATGCGTTGTTTTCGCCCTGCACAAGATTTATAATGCCGAGGCCCCCAGCCGGGAGTTGGAATGCCGGGAAGGGCGCATCGGGTGCGTGGCGTGCAAGAAGCATCTGCTGGGGTTGATGGAGCCCCTCAAAGCCATCCAAGAGAAACGGGTTCTGTTGGCCCAAAAACCGGATTATATCCGAGACGTTCTTGAAGAAGGGACCCGGCGGGCCAAAGCCGTGGCCCAAGAGACTTTGGCCGAAGTTCAAACCGCCATGGGCCTTCGCCCCAGGACAAAATGACCGCCAACGCCGTGAACGAGGTTAAACTTGAGGTTTTTGAGGGTCCCCTGGACCTTCTGCTCTATCTCATCAAGAAAAACGACCTCAACATTTACGACATTCCCATTTCCCAAATCACCGCCGAATACCTCGGGATGATGGACGTCTTGAAGGACCTGGATCTCAATTTGGCCGGGGAGTTCTTGGTCATGGCGGCGACGCTCATGCAAATCAAGGCGAGGACGCTTCTTCCCGCGCCGTCCTCCGCGGCGGAAGAGGAAGAGGACCCGCGCGCAAACCTCGTGGAACGCCTTCTGGAATACCAACGTTTCAAAGAGGCCGCTCGCCACCTGGAGCAGAAGCTTCAGACGTCGAAGGACGTCCATTACCGGGGATCCCCCCATTTTAACGACACTGATTTCACCATGGAGGCGTCGCTCTTCGACCTCCTGGACGCTTTCCGGGACGTCTTGAAAAATCTCAAGCCCCGGGTGCGCGAAATCGAGAGCGACGATGTGCCCATCGAGGTCAAGATCAAAGACGTGTTGGCGTTCCTGGCGTCCCGACCCTTCGCCACCTTTAAGGAAATCCTACAGCGGGAAGCCACCCGCCGCGGCCTTATCATCACCTTTTTGGCTGTCTTGGAGCTGATCCGATTGAGGCAAATCGCCGCGCGCCAGACGGAATCGTTCGGTGAAATCCGCGTTTACCACTCGCACTCCTTGCCTCAGGAACTGGCGGAGGATCCGGTGGCCCAGGAACCGGTCCCCGCGCCGGCGGCACCGCTCCCGGAACCCGTGGGGGGAGAATAAATGGAACGAGACGAGCGAAAAAAAGTTTTGGAACTTCTTCTTTGGATGACCGACCGTCCGCTTAAGATGACGGAGATCCTCCATGTCCTGGGCGACCCGTCGTTTACGGAAATCGAACTTCGTGAGGATCTGTCGGCCGTGGATCGGGAACTGGACGAGCGCCAGGCTCCCTATCATGTCGTCGAGGTGGCCCAAGGGTACCAATTGGCTTCACGCCCGGGCTTCAGCCAATGGGTTCGGAAGCTCTATAAGGAAAAGACCGCGCTCCGCCTTTCTCCTTCGGCGCTGGAAACTCTTTCCATCGTGGCCTACAAACAACCTCTCACCCGGGGCGAGGTGGAGGATATTCGCGGCGTCGACGTTTCCGGAACTCTGGAGACGCTCCTGGAGCGGAAGCTCGTCAAAATCGTAGGCCGCAAAGAGGCCCTCGGCCGCCCGCTCCTCTATGGGACCACCACGGATTTCATGAAGCAGTTCGGCCTCCGATCGCTGGACGAGCTTCCTCGTCTGGAGGAATTGGTCCCTCCGGAGGATTCGTTAACGACCCCCGCCGCGGAGGAGCCCCTTTTGGAAAACGCCCCCCCGGCCGACACGCCGGAAGCTTCCGCGCCCCCGGCTCCCGAGGGTCCGGTCGATCCGATTTCGGAGGACATCCATGCCTGAACTGAGACGCGACCCGGTCATCGGCCGTTGGGTCATTATTTCCACGGAGCGAAGCCGCCGTCCCGGAGGGTTTAGCGCCATGCGGGAAAACCAGGGGTCCGTGCCATGTCCTTTCTGCCCTGGAAACGAATCCAAAACGCCTCCCGAGATCCTGGCTTATGGCGGGAAGGGCCGAGGCCCCAACACCCCCGGCTGGAACTTGCGCGTGATCCCCAACAAGTACCCCGCCCTCCAAATTGAAGGTGACTTGCATCGCTCCGGAGAAGATCTTTTCGATCGCATGGACGGCCTGGGCGCCCACGAGGTCATCGTCGAAACGGAAGATCACAGCCGTCAACTGGAAGATTTGGACGAAGCGCGCGTGGCCGAGGTTTTTTCCGCTTGGCGCGAGCGCATCTACGACCTCAAGCGGGACCCGCGTTTTGAATACATCCTCGTTTTCAAAAATCGGGGGTCCGCGGCGGGAGCGTCCCTGTCCCACGCCCATTCCCAATTGATCGCCACGCCCATGGTGCCGATCCGGGTCAAGCAAGAGCTTCGCGGGGCCGAGGAATATTTCGAGCAAAAGGGCCGCTGTATCTTTTGCGAGATCCTGCGGGCCGAGTTGGAAAAGAGGGAGCGCGTCATCGAGGTGAACGACGATTTCGCCGTGATCGCGCCCTTCGCCAGCCGGTTTCCTTTCGAGATGTGGATCCTCCCTCGAACCCACGCCTCGGACTTCGAGGGCGCCTCCGACGCGCAATTGCGGTCCCTGAGCCAGACGCTCAAAAGCGTTCTGAACCGGTTGAACAACGTTTTGGACCATCCGCCCTACAATTTCATCGTTCACACCAGCCCGCTCAAGGCGAGCCGGCTGGCGCACTTCCACTGGCACATCGAGCTCATGCCGAAAATTGTCCACACCGCGGGCTTCGAATGGGGCGCCGGCTTCTACATCAACCCCACGCCGCCCGAGCAGGCGGCGCAATACCTGCGCGAGGCGAACAGCCGTCCTACCGCGGAATGAAGATCCTCTTCGCCGCGAGCGAAGCGGTCCCCTTCATTAAAACCGGCGGGCTGGGCGACGTGGTGGGCGCCCTTTCCGCCGCTTTGAAACGGGCCGGCCATGACGTTCGGATCGTTCTTCCCAAATACCGTTCCCTCCGAGCGGATCTCCCGCCGCTCACTCTGCTTCCCTTTCCGCTCCGCGTTCCCATCGGCGGGAGCGAACAGACGGTTCGGGTCTACGAGGCCGTGTTCGCTCCCCGCCTTCGGGCTTACTTGGTCGACAGCCCGGCCCATTTCGACCGGGACGGCGTCTATGGCGAACCCGGCGGGCGCGATTTTCCGGACAACGATATCCGTTTCATCCTCCTCTCCCGGGCCGCCCTGGAAATCGCCAAAGCCGTGGCGTTCCGTCCCGACGTCGTCCACGCCCACGACTGGCAGACGGGACTGGTCCCCGCTTTGCTCGCGACCGCCTACCGCTCGGATTCGTTTTTCATCCCCACCGCCTCGGTCTTCAGCATCCACAACATCGCCTACCAAGGCGTTTTTCCAAAAGAAACCCTCGGCATCGCGGGCCTGCCCTGGAGCGAATTCACCCCGGACAAAATCGAATTTTATGATCGCGTGAATTTCTTGAAAGCGGGGATGTCCTACGCGCACGTGCTCTCCACGGTCAGCCCCTCTTACGCTCTGGAAACCCAGACGGAAGAATTCGGGGCGGGGTTAGACGGATTTCTCCGAGGGCGGGGGAAAGATTACGCCGGGGTCCTGAACGGGTTGGACACCGCCTTGTGGAACCCCGCCCGGGACCCGCTTTTGGCACGGCGTTACACCGCCCGGAGCCTGGGCCCCCGGACGGTCTGCCGGGAAGACCTTCAGCGCACGGTGGGTCTCGAAACCGACCCGCGGGCGCCGATCCTCGCCATGGTCTCCCGCCTGGATCCCCAAAAAGGGTTCGACATGCTTTTGGACCTGTTGGAGGAGTTCGTCGATGACGGGTGCCAGGCGGTTTTTCTGGGCCAGGGGAGCCGGGTGTACCAAGCGGCGCTCCGAACCCTCGCGCGAAAATTCAAGGGCCGGGTCTCCGCCACGACGGAATTCGATGAGGCCCTCGCGCATAAAATTTATGGCGGCGCCGACCTTTTCCTCATGCCCTCGCGCTTCGAGCCCTGCGGCCTGGGCCAGATGATCGCGCTCCGTTACGGCGCCGTGCCGGTGGTGACGCCCACCGGCGGGTTGAAAGACACGGTGTCTCCCGCGTCACCCAACGGAAGCGTCGGCGTGGGATTTGTCGCTGAGCGCGTGGACACCGCGGCGTTCCGCGCCGCCCTGCAACGGGCGGTGCGGCTTTTCCGGGAGGACCCGGCGGCGTGGCGCGCCCTGACGCGGCGGGGCATGGGTCTTTCCTTCGATTGGAAAGATTCGGTGGGGCGTTATTTGGACCTTTACCGTTTGGCCCAGTCGAAGAAAGCGGTGGAGGCTCACATGGAGACGGCCCGAGCGTGAGGGTCTTGGCCGCGGCCCTTCGCGAGCGGGCGATCGAAGGCGGACGCCGCTTTCAGGTCTGGATGAACCGTTGGTCCCATCGGGACGCGGCGCTGTTTTTTCTGGGGCTATGGGCGACCCTTTTTGTGGCGCACGCCTTGGCCGGGCGCTGGCAATGGGAAAAAGACGATACCGTGGAGCTTTGCGTCGACGGCGCCGAAATAGAACTCCTGTCCGATCAAAACGACGAGGCGACTTGGCGAACTCTGGAGGATCTTCGGGCCGCGGGAGTGTCCGGCGTCGCCGTCTATTGGGACCCCACTCGCCCTCTTCGAGACCTGTTGCGGGAATGGGATCCTCGCGTCCCGGAGGGCGTGGGCGTGACGCTCCGGCCGGAGCCGGTGCAGTTTTCCGATTGGCCCCAGGGATGGCCGCGGGTCGCGCGCCCTCTCCGCAACGGGCCGGTCGTGCGCAATATCCTTTTTTCCGGCGCCGCCGTGATGGGATACCCCGACTTGGCCCCCGTCGTGGGTTGGCTTGAAGCCACCGATTACCGTTTGCCCTGGGTCGAGTTCGGTCGCCAACGCGGGATGGACGCACTTCAAAAGAAGTTTCCCGAACGGATCCTTCGCGCCCACACTTTGAGCGAAGAGGAGATGCCGCTCAAGGGCCCGGACGCCGTTCTCGGGCGCCTGCGGCGGGCGGTTAGAGAGAGGGGCGCGCGGTTCTTGTACGTCCATCTTTTCCCCGGTCTTCCGAAAAAAGCCAACATGGCTTTTGTGACGCGTCTGACCCAGGCCCTCCGGTCGGACGGATGGCGTCTCGGGATCGCGCATCCCCGTTATGGGGATTGGCCTCGCCCCTTGGCCCCGATGCCGACGCGCGCGCGGCTTTTTCTGGCGTTCTTGGCGTCGGTGGTCGTCCCGCTGGGGGCCTTCCAGTGGGCCCTCCGCCAGCGTTCGCCCGTGGCCGCGCCTCTGGGGTTGGCGGGCGTCGCTTTGGGGGGAGGCCTCCTCGTCGCGGCCTTTCTTTCCGCGCCGGAGTTCGCCCTGGGGTTTTCGGTGTTTCGCGGGGTCAAGGTCTCCCTCCTCCTCCCCCTGGCCGTCGTTCTTTTCACCCTTTACAGGGCGGAGGAAATCCAACACGTCCTTCAGGAAACCGTCACGGTGGGTCGGTTGGTTCTCGGGGGCGCGGTTCTCGGCGCCGTCGCGTATTTCGTTCTCCGCACCGGTCACGGCACCGTGGCGGATGCCTCCAGCATGGAAATCGTTGTTCGCGGACATCTGGAATCTCTCCTGGGTGTCCGGCCTCGGTTTAAGGAATTTCTGATCGGGCACCCCTTGCTCTGGTTGGGGTTCGCCCTTCGGGCTCGGCTGGCGGCGGGGGGGACGTTCCTTCCGTCAGGGCGAGGGGCGGCGGCCCAGGCCCTTCGGTTTATTTTTCACGACGCGCGTCCGTTCCTTTTGTTGGGTTTCGTCGGGCCGCTGTCCATCGTCAACACGTTTTGCCATGCCCACACCCCCCTGTCCATTTCCCTGACCCGCGCCTTCCATGGGTTGTGGTTGGGGGCGGCGCTCGGGGGCCTTTTGATCGCCGGTTTGCGCTGGGCCGAGACGCGGTGGCAACGGCTCCCCTAGAACCGATTTTGCTGGCCGGTTATTTTGGGCACGGCAACGCCGGGGACGAGATGATTCTGGACCTGCTCCGTCGTCGGTTCGGCCTCGCGCCCTTCCTGTCCGGGCCGGCGCCCAGGGGACCGAACGCCGTGCCGCGATTCCATCTCCCGAGCGTGTTCCGCGCCCTTCGACATTCCCGGGCGCTCCTGTTGGGTGGAGGCGAACTTTTTCAAACCCGGACCAGCGTTCGAAGTCTCTTTTATTATTTGTCCCTGCCCCTCCTGGCCCGGTGGTTTCGGCGCCCCGTGTTCGGTTTCAGCTTGGGGCTCGACCCTCACCTTCCCTTGACGTTCCGTTCTCTCACCGCCTCCGTTTTGCGCGGGGCCCGGCGTCTTTGGGTTCGGGACGAAAGGTCCCGGGTTTTTTTGGCGGGTCGCGGGGTCGGGGCGGATCTTATGCCCGACATCGTTTGGGCCTGGCCCGCGCCCGCGGCGCCGCCGCCGACCACCCTTCGCCGCATTTTGTGGATTCCGCGTTTTTCCTCCGGCGGTCCCGAATCCGCGTCCTGGATCGAAGGGGTTCGCTCCCTTTCCGCCGGGGCGAACTGGGAACACGGTTTTCTCCCGCTCCATCCGACGGAAGACGGGCCCTCTCTGGCGCGCGCGCGAGCGCGGTTCCCCTTTCCTCATCGGCTCGAAACATGGGCGGATCCGGACGATCTGTTCGATCGGATCACGCGCTACGACCTGGTGGTGAGCCTGCGCTACCACGGTCTGCTGGCGGCGGTTTTAGCGCACCGCCCGGCGCTGGCCGTCGAGGTTTATGGCAAGGTCGGCGATCTGGCGCGGGAGTTGGGCGTTCCGGTTATACCACCCTCCGTCGCCGGCTTCGAGGCGTGGCGGGAGATGTTGATCCGCGCGTTCCTGGCGGGTCCCGTGGATCCCGGGGACCGCCCCGCTCGCGCCAAGGAAGCCCTGGAGGCCCTCGGGAGATCCCTCGCCGACACGGCGCTTAAAAAATTGTAAAATTGGGACGGAAATGGGAATCCCGTCGCCCAACGTCGCCTCCACAGGCTGGCTGAAATCTTTCGGTCCTCGTCCGTCTCACCGCGCCTCTCGGGGGCTGAGCCGAACGTGGGACGTCGCTTTTTTTTCGGCGATTCTCGGTTTGGCCGCGGCGGGAGGCTTCGCCGCCTCCCTCGCCAAAAATGCGCGGGGGATGGTGGGCGGGTTTGTGGAGCGGGAAAGTCGGTCGTTTCGTTTCGTCGTGTTTTTAGGCGACCACGCTGATCGTTCTTTTGTGGAAGAACGACTGTTGGTCACGCCGGGAGTCCTCGGGGCGCGGTTGGTGACAAAAGAGGAAGCCCTCGGGCGCGCTCAGGACAACCCGGCGCTGGCCGAAGGGCTGAAGCTCGCGGCGCGCAATCCCTTGCCGGAATCCTTCGAAGTCAGTTGGAGACCCGCCTTCCTACGGCCCGACCTCATCGGTCCGGCCGCGGAAAAGTGGGGAACGCTGGATGGGGTCAGCGGCGTGGGCTATGATCGTTCTCGACTGGAACGTTTGGCGCTCCTCTCCCGCCTTGGAGGTCAGTGGGACGTTGTTTTGTCCTCTCTCCTGTGGGCGGGGGCGGCCGCGGCGGTGTTTTGGTCGGCCCATCTTCTCTTTTGGAGTCTCATGGCCGCGAGTTGGGGTCCCTCCCTGGTCGGTTTGATCGCGGGGGCCGTCGGGGGTGTGTCGGGGGCCGGAGTCGTTTTCGCGTGGACGGGGGCCTGGGAACCGGCGGGGGTTCTGGCCGGAACGCTGGTCGGTTTTTTGGCGGGCCTGGGCCGGTGCGTCGAACGGCGGTGAGGAGAATCGGCGGGGCGATGGTTCTTTTTCTCCTGACCGGAGCGGCGTTGGTTCGGCCGGAGACGGACGCGGTGGAGGGCCAACGGGAAAGCCTCAAGAAAATCCAGACCGAATTAGACGATAAGCGGCGCGAAAAGGAACGCGCGGATCGTCGGGCCAGGGAGATCCGTCAGGAAGTGAACCGGATTTCGGATGAGCTGGAAGGCGCTCGCCAAGCGCTTCAGATCACCGACCGCCGCCTCACGGAGGCCGAGAAGACGCGGGCCCAAGCGGAATCCCGGTTGTTGGCTTCCCGCCAAAGCCTCGATCAGTGGGAGGACCGCTTGAACGCCGCTTTGCGGGATTTTTATTCGCGTTGGTCCGTGGCGGCGGAAGGGTCCTTCGCCCTCTTGGGGTATGAGGAAGCTTTTCTTTCGGAGCGGGTCACGGGTCTTTCCTTTGCGCTGGAGAACCACCGGAGCGTGGAGCTTCTGCGGGACGATTTGGCCGAGGCGGAAAACGATCTTCGGCGGTTAAAAGAAAACAAAGAGCGGGAAGAGCGCCGCATGGAATCCGCGCGGGAGCGCATGCGGGATCTCCAACAAACGACGGAAGGACGGCAGGCTCTGCTCGCTCGCCAGATCACGCAATTGAACGCCTCCGCCCGGCGGTTCGAAAAATTAATCGAAGGGCTGATCGAGAAAGAACGCCTTGCCCGGGTCCGCGCGGCCAAAAAGCCGGTTGTTCAGGGACCGTCCTCCGTCTCCCTCGCCGCGGCGCAAAAGTGGCGCGGAAAAATTCCCTGGCCCATCGCGGGGGCCGTGGTGGAAAAGTTCGGTCGGACGAAGAATTCGGAATTGGACGCCCTGACGATTTCGAACGGGATCAAAATTCGGCCCGCGGCGGGGGTTTCGGTCCAGGCGGTGGCGGGGGGAGAGGTCCTTTTCGCAGGGCCGTTCATGAACTATGGGTTGATGGCCCTTGTCAGCCACCCGGATCATCTGCACACCATTTACGCCCAGCTGGGGTCACTGAAAGTGGTCCGCGGCCAACAGCTTCTCGGCGGGGAACCGGTGGGCGAGCCGGGCCGGGACGACCAAGGCCGTCCGCTGGTTTACTTTGAGCTTCGGGTCGACGGCGAACCGGTCGACCCGGACGTGTGGCTTCACTAGCTTTTCGCGCTGAACGAGGCGCCCAAGGAGATACGAACCATGAAAAAAAAACCCGTTTTGTTGGCCTTAACGGCGGCGGTCATGGGGGGAACGTTCCTCCTTCCTCCGGTCCGTTCCGCCGTCGACGAAGGTTACGCTGAAATTAAATTAGTGGTGGATGTTCTCCAACACATCCGCGAACAGTATGTCATCGATGTGGACAAAAAGTCCTTGGTCTACGGGGCGGCGGCCGGCATGGTGCGGACCCTGGACCCCTTCAGCCAGTTTATGGAGCCCGACGCGCACAAAGAGATGAAGACCGAGACCCAGGGGCAATTCGGCGGGCTCGGCATCCGGATCGCCGTGCGGGACGGTTGGTTGACCGTCATCACGCCCATGCCGGACACGCCGGCCTATCGCCTCGGGATCCTGCCGGGCGACAAAATCGTCAAGATCGAAGGGGAAGTCACCCAAGGCCTGGAGGTGGAGGACGCGGTCAAACGTTTGAGGGGAAAGCCGGGCACCAAGGTCAACATCAGCATTCTGCGCGAAGGCGAAAAGGAACCCCGGGATTTCACCATCACTCGGGAGGTGATTAAAATTCAAAGCGTCAAATCCGTCCTTCTCGAGGGAAATATCGGATACGTGCGGCTGGCCGAGTTTATTGAGACCAGCGATTCGGATCTGCGCGCGGCGCTGAAGGATCTGAAGGGCAAGGGGATGACGTCTCTGGTTTTCGACCTGCGGAACGATCCGGGCGGGCTCCTGAACGCGGCGGTGGATGTGACGAAGCTCTTTCTGGGCGATTCCAAAATCGTGGTGTTCACCCAGGGGCGGGCCTCTCCCCGACAGGATTTCTTCGCCGACAGCCACGCCCCCTACGAAGATCTTCCGATGGCCATTCTCGTGAACGGCGGATCCGCCTCGGCCTCCGAAATCGTCACCGGAGCGCTCCAAGACCATAAACGGGCGGTGATCATCGGGTCGGAGACCTTCGGGAAAGGAAGCGTCCAATCGGTGATCCCTCTGGCGGACGGGTCGGCCCTCCGCCTCACCGTGGCCAAATATTACACGCCCAGCGGCCGTTCGATCCACCGCGACGAGAAAACGAAAAAGGGCGGGATCACCCCCGACATCGTCATCGCGGTTTCCCGCGAGGTCGAATCGAAACTCTACGCCCAAGGGGACGAGATTTATGCCAAAGACAAATCGCCCCAATCCACGGTGAAAGAACAAGACCGGGTGAAAGACGAGGTGTTGGAACGGGCCACCCAGATTTTGAAAGCCGAAGCGGTCTTTCATCAGATGAAGAGGTAACGGCGTGTTCGCCGCCGTCCACACCCGCCGCCGCCTTTTCGGTGGAATTCTCTGGGACCTCTTCCTCATCCTGGTCCTGTGCGCGGGCGGTTTTATGGTTTGGCGGACCCGGGCGGAATGGGGGAGATGGTTTCTCCAGTTACGGGGCTCGGGTCAGTCGGGCGCGGCCCCCGTTAAAATTTCGCCCGCCATCACGGATCTGGGGCGGCGGAGCGCGGGGGCCCAAGCGGGGGTTCGTCAGTTTCTGTCCGAATCCGGTCTCCGCGAAAAAGATATTTTGAAAAGTTACAACGAGGAGCGGCACGCGGAGGGAAGCTCCTGGCTGGAATCGACGCTCGAGATCGCGCGGCCGGCCGGTTTTCGGTCGGGTCCCTTTCTGAAGCGGTTGCTGGGTTTTCTTTCCCAGAGCGGCTTGGCTTTGATGCGGGATGAAACGGAAGGGGGGCGGTGGACCCTGGACGTGGGAGACCGGGATCATGTGTTCCAACGGCTTGTGATCCACGACCGATGAAACGCGAAATTCTAAAGGCGGCGCTTGTCCATGAGTAAAACCATTCGGGTTCTCGGCATTGAAACGTCCTGCGACGAAACGGCCGCGGCCGTCGTTGAAAACGGCCGACACATTCTCTCGAACGTCGTTTCCAGCCAGGTTCCCCTCCACCAACCCTACGGAGGGGTGGTCCCGGAACTGGCGAGCCGCGCCCATGTCGAAAACGTCCAGGCCGTGGTGGAGGCGGCGCTCAAGGGCCAGACCCCCCGGGGGGTGGTCCCGTTTCCCAGAACGCTTCCCGTGGACGTCGTGGCCGTCACGGTGGGGCCCGGCCTGATCGGGTCCCTCCTGGTCGGCAAAGTGGTCGCCGAGATGTTGGCCTGGGTCTACAAAAAACCCATCATCGGGGTGAATCACCTGGAGGGGCATCTTCTTTCCATTTTGCCGGGCCACCCGGACCTGGAACCCCCCTATCTGGCTCTTGTCGTTTCGGGCGGACACACGGAATTGATCCATGTTCAGGACTACGGGAAATACCATGTCCTTGGGCGCACGCGGGATGACGCCGCCGGGGAAGCGTTCGATAAAGTCTCCCGAGTCCTGGGACTCGGTTATCCCGGAGGACCCGCGATCGACCGCGCCGCCCATCGGGGGAACCGGAAAGCGGTGGCCTTCCCGCGGCCGCTTCTGTCCGAGGGGTTCGACTTTTCTTTCTCGGGGCTCAAAACCTCCGTCGTCTATTACCTGCGGGACCATCCGGAAATCCTCGCGTCCAAGAAAAAAATCGCCGATGTCTGCGCCAGCTTTCAAGCGGCCGTGGTGGAGGTGTTGGTGAAGAAGGCGGTGGCCGCGGCCGAAAAATTGGGCCTGAGGCATATCGCGGTATGCGGCGGCGTCGCGGCCAACAGCGCCTTGAGAGCGGGCTTCGCTGACCACCAAAAAAAATACAAACTTCACATGGCCTCGCCGCTTCTCTGCACGGACAACGGGGTGATGATCGCGGTCGCCGGTTACTACAAGTATCACCGCGGGCCCAAACACCAATTTCAACCCGAGCCCCTTTCCGTCGATTCCACCCTGGCCGTCGAAAGCTGGGGATGACGAACCCGGAGGGAAGGATGAACCCTTCCATCGGACCGCTCCAGTTGGACAATCCGTTCATCCTGGCCCCCATGGCGGGGATCGGCGATCCACCCTACCGTCGCTTGTGTCGTCGGGGAGGGGCGGCCATGGTGTGCGCGGAAATGGTTTCCGCCAACGCCCTCCACTTCGAAGACGAGCGCTCCCGCCGCATGTTGGCCACCTACCCGGACGAACATCCCGTGAGCATGCAGGTGTTTGGAAACGACCCCGACCGATTGGCCGAGGCCGCCCAGGCCGCCGAGTCCGCGGGGGCTTCCGTCGTCGACTTGAACTGCGGGTGCCCCGTTCCCAAGATCACGCGAAGCGGCGGGGGAATTTCCCTCATGAGGGAAGAAGACCTTTTCGCCCGTTGCGTGTCCGCCATGGTCCGCGGGGTTCGGGTGCCGGTGACGGTGAAGATGCGGTTGGGCTTTAAACGGGGGGAAAACCGCGCGGTGCGCTTTGCTCGGATCGCCGAAGACCAAGGGGCCTCGGCCGTCTCCGTCCATGCCCGCGCCCAGGAGGACCGACACGGGGGCCCTCCCGACCTCGCCGGGCTCGCCGATGTGGTTCGGGCGGTTTCGATCCCGGTGTTCGGAAACGGCGGGGTAACCGTTTATTCGGACGCTCGGACCATGATGGACACCGCCGGCGTCGCCGGGGTCTTGGTGGGCCAAGCCGCCATCGGAAACCCCTTCCTCTTTCTGGAATTCCAGGGCGCCCATGCGGACCGGCCGACGACGGGAGTGGCCCTCCGCGAACGTTTCGCCCTCCTGCGCGAACACGCCCGAATGATCGTGGAGTTTTACGGAGAGAGCCTGGGGATGCGGCGCCTTCGGAAATACATCCCTTCTTACGTTCGGGGCCTCCACCGGGCCTCCGTCTTTCGGGATCGCGCCAACCGGATGGAGCGTCTGGGGGATTTTCTCGATTTTCTGTCTGAATTCGAGCTCCATCCGGGCCCCGCGGCGACCCTTTATAGCGACGTTGACAGCCCGGCGTCGCTGTGCTAACATGCCCCCGTACCTCACTATTTCCCTTAATAAATAAAGGCGTTCACCTCCATGAGCATTAAATTCGGCACGTCCGGTTGGCGGGGCATCCTCGCCGACGAATTCACGTTCCCTCGTCTGCGCGTCGCGGTTCAGGCCATCGCGGATTACCTGCGGGAAGAAAAACTTCACAACAAACCCGTGATCGTGGGCTACGACACGCGGTTCCTATCGGAAGAATTTGCCCGCACGGCCGCGGGGGTCTTGGCCGCCAACGGGATGGAAACACTCCTGTGCGTGCGGGACACCCCGACGCCCGTGATCGCCTTCGAGGTCTTGCACAAAAAGGCGGCCGGCGGCATCAACATCACCGCCAGTCACAACCCGCCCACCTACTCGGGCCTGAAATTCAACTCTTCTTGGGGCGGTCCCGCCCTGCCGGCCACCACCCAGCGGATCGAAGCGGGGTGCGAACCCTACCTGCTGGGGGAGTCTACCCCGAAGACCGGCCGGGAAGCCGTGGGCCTGAAAAAACGCCTCATCGTTCCGCACGATCCCATGCCCGCCTACGTGAAACACCTCGAAACGCTGGTGGACAAATCTCTCTTGAAAAAAGGGAAAATCCGCGTGGTGGTGGATTCCCTGTGGGGCGCCGGCCGCGGTTACCTGGACGAATTCCTTCGTAGCGCCGGGGTGGAAGTGACCGCGCTCCATACCCACCGGGACGTTTTGTTCGGCGGTCACAGCCCGTCGCCCGACCCTGAAATTTTAAAAGAACTTAAAAGCGTCATGCTCCAAAAAAAGGCGCACCTGGGCCTGGCCACCGACGGGGACGCCGACCGTTTCGGGGTCATGGACGTGGACGGGAGCTTGCTCAGTCCCAACGAATTCCTTCCTCTTCTGTTGGATCATATCGTCAAAACCCGGGGTTGGAAAGGTGTCGTGGCGCGGAGCGTGATGACGTCTCACTTCCTCGACGCGGTGGCCAAAAAATACGATCTCACGGTGCGGGAGACGGCCGTCGGCTTCAAATACATCGGGGACGTGATGGTTCACGAAAATTCGGTCTATCCTTCGCGCGGGGGGCATTTTGTTCTCGGCGGCGAGGAATCCGGCGGGCTTTCCATCCGGGGGCACGTGCCGGAAAAAGACGGGATCTTGGCTTGCCTTTTGGCGGCCGAAATCGTGGCGGTCACCAAGCGGCCGCTTCGGAAATCCATCGAACTTCTTCAAAAAGAGGTGGGCTCCTTTTATACCGCCCGCCTCAATTATCACCTCACGGCGGATAAAATGAATGAATTAAGGGAGAAGCTCACCCACAAACCGCCCACCCGGTTGAATGAATTCCCCGTGCGCCGAATCGTGGAAACCGACGGGCATAAATTTATTTTAACCGACGGCAGTTGGATCGGCGTTCGACTTTCGGGCACGGAGCCCGTGGTGCGGGTCTACCTGGAAAGCCAGGACCCCGCCAAAATGAAGGCGCTCGAAAAGGCCGGCCGAGTATTGGCCGGACTGGCGGCGGCCCACAAATAGGACCATCAAACACATTCGGAGACCTCTATGGCCAAGAAAAAGAAAGCGGCGGTGAAGAAAACGAAGGCGGGCGGGCGCGGGAAAGGACCCCTCAGCGGGGCCCGCGTGGCGTCGGTTCACGCCCGGGAGATTTTGGATTCCCGCGGCAATCCCACGGTGGAAGTGGACGTGGTTTTGGCCGACGGGTCCCAGGGCCGCGCCGCGGTTCCCTCCGGGGCGTCGACCGGGGCCCACGAGGCTTTGGAACTGCGGGACGGCGATAAAGCCCGTTACGGGGGCAAAGGCGTTCGGAAAGCGGTGGACAACGTGAACGTGGTCCTTTCCCGAGCCGTCCAAGGATTGGACGCCACGGACCAACGCGGCCTAGATCGTGCGCTGTTGGCGGCGGACGGAACCGAAACCAAATCCAAACTGGGGGCGAACGCGATCCTGGGCGTGTCCATGGCGGCGGCCCGCGCGTCCGCGGTCTCCAAGAAGGTTCCGCTCCACATCCATCTCCGACAAACGTTCGGCATTAGGAGCAAGGAATTCGTTTTGCCGGTCCCGCTCATGAATATTTTGAACGGGGGCGCCCACGCCGACAACAACGTCGATTTGCAGGAGTTCATGATCGTTCCGGTGGCGGGAGGGTCTTTCCACGAAGCTCTGCGAGCCGGAGCGGAAGTTTTCCACGCTTTAAAAAAAGTGTTGAAGGAAAAAAAATACAACACCAGCGTGGGGGACGAGGGCGGTTTCGCTCCTGACTTAAAATCCAACGAAGAGGCGATCCAGGTCATCTTGACGGCCATTCAAAATGCGGGCTACAAGGCCGGTAAAGACGTTTTTCTGGCCCTGGACTGCGCCGCCAACGAATATCATTCCAACGGCCAGTATTGCCTGGAAGGCGAGGTCGGCTTTCGGAACCGCACGGCCGATGAGATGATCAGCGTTTACGAGGATTGGGTGAACAAATACCCCATCGTTTCCATCGAGGACGGATTGGCCGAGGACGACTGGTCCGGCTGGAAACGCATGACGGACCGCTTGGGGAAGAGAATCCAAATCGTGGGCGACGACCTTTTTGTCACCAACCCGAAACGTTTGGAAGAAGGGATTCGCCGCCAGGTGGGGAACGCCATCTTGGTGAAGGTGAACCAGATCGGATCCCTGTCGGAGACGGTGGAGGCCGTTCAGATGGCTCAGAAAGCGGGTTACGGGGCCATCATTTCCCACCGTTCCGGTGAAACCGAGGATTCCTTCATCGCGGACCTCGCCGTGGCGTTGAACGCGGGCCAAATCAAGACGGGTTCCGCCTCCCGTTCCGAGCGGATCGCTAAATACAACCAGCTTCTCCGGCTGGAAGAATCCCTTGGCCGGGACGCGAGCTTTTCTGGGGCCTCCGCGTTTCAGCGCCCTTAACCATGACTCGTAGGAACCTGCGCCGCCGGGCGTTCTGGGTCCTGGGAGGGGTTCTTGTTTTATCGGTGTTGGTGTGCGGCGGCGCGGTGCGGCATTATTGGCTCCGCCGAGAGGATCTGCAACGCCTCGAAGACCGTTTGGCCGAATCCCGCCGGCGGATGCGCTCGCTCGAGGCGCGGCTGGCGCGGGCGGAAAATGACGAGGAATTCATTGAACTCGCCGCGCGGCGGGAGTTGGGCTTGCTTCGGCCCGGCGAGATCGAGTTCCGTTTTGTGGACGACGCCTCCGGGGCGCCGCCATCGAAGAAACTGTAGGGAATCACCTTGGCGCACTGAAGCGAATTTTGTAGTTGCCCGATTTATCGGGCGATTTAGTATCGGAAGAACGCGTCTTGAAAAAATGTGGCCCCATAAATGGGCCAACTACAAAATGCACGCCTGACGGTTACATCGGGCGGCTAAAGAGACACACGGCAGGAGGGCCTTCATGTCCGACACGCTCTGTCCCAAATGCAACGTCAAAGGAACGGTTCACGTTAAGCAGTCCCGTACCGACGCCGGCAAAGACCTGAAATATTTTGAATGTTCCTCCTGCAAAAGCCTTTGGACCAACTCCACCGACATTTCTTCCTTGCCGGTGGAAGCCTAAACGCCGCGGGTCTGAGCACGATAAAATGAAAGCGGGTTCGAGGTCTTCTTTTTGGGCCCGGCCCATCGTTTAATTCGTTTCAGCCCGCGCGACCGTCGGGATTTGATCGCCCGGGGCCTGCGCCCGCGCGACGCCCGCCGTCAAGCCCGCCTCCTCCGCCGGCCGCCGCCCTTCCCGCCCCTCCTGCGTCCCTGTTCCATCGGAGACGGGATCGAGCGTTTGTCTCGCGCGGAGCGAGACCGTTTGGCCCGCCTGGCGAGGTCCGCGGATCACGCCGGCCGCTTCTCACGCTTTATTCCCGCCTCCGGGGCCGCCACACGCCTCTTTCACCCTCTCCTTCAGTTGGATCGAGCCCGAAAAGAATCCCGCGCGAGCGCCGGGGAGGTTTTACGACAAGGGGGCGCCCCTTTTTCGAGGGACGCTTTCCGATTCTTTTCGGAGTTGGACCGTTTCGCTTTGCGGAGCGATCTCGCGAAAATACTGAAAAAAATCCACCAAAAAAATCTCCCACGGCTTTTAGCGAAGCAAGACCTGGACCCGCTTTTGGACGCTCTGCTCGGGCCTAAGGGTCTGGACCTGGCTCGGCGCCCAAAGGGGCTCATCCCGTTCCACCGGATCGGCCCCCGTTCGCGAACCGCTTTTGAGGAGCAGGTGGTTGAATCCTCGGCCTTCGCCGACAAAACCCGCCCCGTGCGCGTTCACTTCACGGTTCTTCCGGAGCATCTGGCGGAGTATCGACGCTTGGGTCGCCAGGTATCGGAATCACTCAAACGTCGCTCCAGGGGCCTGGCAGAGCTTAAATTCAGCGTTCAGGATGCCTCCTTGGACACCCTGGCTCTGGACGCGGACGGGGGCTGGGTCCGCCGCTCGGATGGGGGTCTGCTCTTTCGCCCGGGCGGTCACGGGGCGCTCTTGGCCAATCTCGAAGGGACGGGGGGGGACCTCGTTTTTATCAAGAACATCGACAACGTGCCGACCCCTTCCCACCAGGCGGAGGGGAACCTTTGGCGGGCCGCCTTGGCGGGACGATTGATCGAAGCCCAGGAAACGTCCGGCCGATGGATTCAGGCCGTTCGGGCACGAAACTCTCCGCATGGAATTATACGTCAAGCCGAGAATTTCATTCGGGTGACGTTGGGGAGCGGCGTTCCCCGGGGCCTGACGTTGGCTCAACGGCGCGCCCGCGTGGTCCGGCTCTTAACCCGTCCCTGGAGGGTGTGCGGCATGGTTCCCAACCGAGGGGAACCCGGCGGCGGCCCTTTCTGGGTCACCGGCGGGGAGGGGCCCTTCGTTCAAATCGTCGAGGCGTCCCAGATCCCCCATTCGCGAGAGGCCCTGCTGGGGCGCGCCACGCATTTTAACCCCGTGGACATGGTGGTGGGGCTTCGTGATTTCCGCGGAAAGCCCTTCCGTCTTTCGCCATACGCCGATCCGTCTGCCGCGATGGTTTCCCGCAAACATTTCGAGGGTCAGGATATCCTCACCCTCGAGCACCCCGGCTTATGGAACGGCGGCATGGCCCATTGGAACACGATTTTTGTGGAGATCCCGGCCCGGGTCTTCCATCCCGTCAAAACCATCAACGACCTTCTCCGGCCGGGACATCGGGCGAACAGATGATGTATCATTGGGAACGGCTATGAAAGGAATCATCCTCGCCGGCGGTTCCGGCACGCGTCTTTACCCGCTCACGCGCGGCATCAGCAAACAGTTGGTGCCCATCTACGACAAGCCTATGATTTATTATCCCCTCTCGGTCTTGATGTTGGCCGGGATCCGGGATATTTTGATCATCACCACCCCCCATGAGCAGGAGGGGTTTAAACGGCTCCTGGACGATGGTTCCTGGATTGGGCTCAAGATTTCCTATGCCGTCCAACCCTCTCCCGGCGGCTTGGCCCAGGCGTTTACCATCGGCCGGGATTTTGTGGGAACGGATCGCGTGGCCTTGGTCTTGGGGGATAATATTTTCTACGGGCACGGCTTGGTGGAGGATTTGCACCGTGCGGCCGGCCGGGAAAAGGGCGCCACCGTGTTCGCCTACTCCGTGCGCAAACCCGAAGATTACGGGGTGGTGGCCTTCGACCCAGACGGCAGGGCCGTCTCCATTGAGGAGAAACCGCCAAAACCCAAATCAAATTTCGCCGTGACGGGCCTCTATTTTTACGACAATCGGGTGCTGAACGTGGCCGCCGGTTTAAAACCTTCCGCCCGGGGGGAACTGGAGATCACGGACGTCAACCGGGTGTATTTGGAGTGGGGGGAACTGAACGTGGAACGGCTGGGGCGGGGCATCGCCTGGCTGGACACGGGCACCCACGAGTCCCTCCTGCAGGCCTCGGTTTTCATCGAAACCATTCAGGACCGCCAGGGGTTGCGCGTGTCTTGCCCGGAGGAAATCGCTTTTTCCCAGGGATACATCAACGCCGACCAACTTCGGCGCTTGGCCGAACCCATGAAGAAGAACGATTACGGTCAATACCTGCTCCGCCTGCTCGACGATCCCCGCGCGAACCCCCGCTAACGTTCCGTCCGACCCCCTTGGACTATTTCCTCTGGAGGGTCAACGCTCTCCCCCGCCGGAGAATTAGGGGGCTGGCGTGGGGGGGGATTTGCGTTGAATTTTTTCCTTGTTTTCGTCGTAAAATTTCTTGATTTCATCGATATGGTCCAGGATCAGTTTGGCTTTGGTGAGGCCAAAGGTCAAGCCGAACCGATCGTTTTCGTTGGTTTTTAAGCTGATGACCATATTGCCTTTGAATTCGCCGATGGTGAACACGTTGTCCTCCGTGGTGATTAGGGTTTAGGTTTCAAGTCTAGTTGTAGATCACGGGCGGCCTTGACCGCCATGATTTCCATCAGGTTCATGGCGGCGTTGTTTCCGCCCGTGGCGCCGCCTTGGCCCATCATGATTTCGGGAACCACGGCGTTCTTCGCGTTGGCGAAGGCGTCGGCCCAAACCTTTTGGGTCTGGACATAGGCGTCCAATTTTTTCTCCAGAGCGCCGTCGGCGGCCATAATGCGTCGACGGTATTCCGCGTCGCCTTCCGCCCGGGAAATTTGGGTCAATTTATACTGTTCCGCGGCGGATCGGTTCAGTTTCGCCACCTCCAGCTCCTTCTCGGCCGCCGTGATGGCCTTCGCTTTCTCCACCTCCTGCTCGTATTTCGCCACCGCCACGTTCTTCTTACCCACCTCCTCCGCCGTCAAACGATCCTGTTGGGCCTTTTCGGCCTCCGCCTTGGCCGAAACGGTCTTCATGAGGGCCTGTTGCTTTGTCGTAATTTGTTGGTCCACGTTGGCTTCGTAGTCTATTTCCTTGATGACGAACTGGGTGACTCGGATCCCATACTTCGAAAAGACGCTTTCTTTTCGCTCAAATTCGCCCTTGGTGTTGGTCTGGACCCGGACAATCTGTTTCTTGTTGATTTCTCCTGTCTTGGAGTCTCGGAAGTCGATGGTGTCGGCTTCCGTGAGGTAAACTCCGTTTTTGACCTGGTCGTCCGCCATTTGGGAGAATTCCGCGCGTTTGGTGGTGTAAGACTCCTCCGCGCTCATCAATGCGGCGGTCAAGATAACGGCCTCCGAGACCACCTGGTCGATGGTATCGCGGATCACCGCGTCATAGCCCCGGAATTTCTTATGAAGGTCCACCAGCTGTTCCGGGTTGTTCGGGATCTCAAACCGGATATTGCCGGTGACCTGGGCGGTGGCCCCGTCGTTGAATCGGACGGATATGGAATCATCCGTTTCCCTGCCTTCATCCTGGTGTTTTGAAAAGTATAGGGTGTCTGCCGCCCGGTACCTGAAAACATCCCCGAAAAATTGAAGGAACATCCCGGAATCGGTAATGGCGGTTAATTTCCCGGTGACGGCCGCCTGCCGGATAACGTAATTTCCCGCGTTGTTGGTCTCGAAGAGTTTGGGGGCCAGGATGAGCAGGACCACCAATATCAAAAGAGCGCCGGCCGTTTTGAGGGCGCCGGTGTTCAGGATAAGGGACAAGCGATCTCGTTCCATGGGGGTCTCCAAGGGGTGTTTAGGGTTTGTTTGTGGTGTCGTTGGCGCGGCTAGCCGACCTGGAGCGATACCAGGTCACGATCCGAAGAAAGAGGATCAAGACTCCACCGACCAACAGAATATCCAGTGCCAGTTGAAACATTCCAGCTCCTTTTTCGACCGGGACGGCCTCTCGGCCGGGGTCGAATTAGAGAATGCCCCAAAAACAGAATTTTGTCAATGGGAAAGTGAGGCATCCATGCGCATCATCGAAAAACCAAATAAATAATATTAATATCGAATTAGAAACGATTGACAAACAATAATTTCAACTAAATAGCTAATACAAATTCTTCGGCATGCGCGATCCAGTTTGCTTGCCGTATATTTAACATAATATATATTATCGGACATAATATTCAGAAAGGGGTTGACGAAACGGCGAACTCGATCTATGGTTGATTCGGCCGGGTTGTCTCCGCGGCATTTCTAAAATAAACCGATTTCTCGTTCCGAGTCAGTGAAGTTGTTTTTCATTGTCTCCTCGTTTCGAGCGTTCGGCCTTGGAGGTCTCTCTATGGGGTTCGGTGAACGGTTTCAAAGCAGCTGGCGTTTGGTCCAACAAACCTGGTCGGTCATGCGAGACCACAAGAAACTGATGCTTTTTCCTCTACTGGTGACCTTTTTTACCCTGGCCATGATCCCTTTTATACTGGCGCCGGTGGCGCTTCAGCCCACGGGGCATCGATACAATGAGCCGGCTCATTGGAAAGCCGTCTCCCAATCTGTCTTTACGGAATCCTCCATAAAAGCGGTCAAAGAGGCGTCTTCATCCTCATCGCGGGCGGCTCGGGATCAGTTGCGTGTTACCGCTCAGGCCATGGGGTATGTGGCCGTTGTCTATTTTCTGGCGATGTTTATGGCGACGTTTTTTAACGTTGCCTTCTACCGGGAAATCATGAATGCGCTTCAAGGACAACCTGTTTCAATTCGGGAGGGTCTCCGGTTCGCCTTTGGGCGATTGCCGGCCATTTTTCTCTGGTCGCTTTTCGCGGGCCTGGTGGGTTGGTTGATTAAGTCCTTGGAAGAGCGCGTGGGGCTCGTTGGTAAATTGATCCTTCGCCTGGTCGGGCTCGCCTGGAGCGCGGCCAGCGTCTTCGTTATCCCGGTGCTTGTGATGGATGAGGAGGCTGGGTCCAACCCTGTGGCCGTTCTCCGTCGATCTGCGGAGACGCTCCGCAAGGCCTGGGGCGAGGCGGTGATTGGGTTTTTGGGGATCCAGTTCGGCGGTGTGATCGTTCTTCTGGCATCGATCGTTCTCTTGGGAGTGAGCGGCTATCTCTCCGCCACCTTAAGGACCCCTTGGGTATTCGGAGGGACGTTCGTTTTCTGGCTCCTGGGCCTATTTTCTTTTGTTTATCTGATGAGCGTCGGAAACCAAATCTACCGTTGCGCGCTCTATCTCTACGCCTCCACCGGGCAAATCGCCGGTCCTTTTGAGAAGGATTCCCTCGATTTGGCCTGGAAAATAAAGAAAGCCTAACTCACTTCGATAGGGATTGGACCAGGGCCCTGGCGCTTTCCAAGCCAGGGTGGGTCGCTCTATATCGGGTGCCCTTCCCGGCACCCGACCGGGCGGCCAGTCCTTCCTGTTCCAGCCGATCGAAGGCGCGGGAAAGTCTTTTGAGCCCAGCGAAACCTGGACATTCGGAAGGTCTTCGGCCATACGAGTGACGGGTATTTCCGGACGATGGAGGAGGTCTCGATAACCATGAAGAAGAAGCAAAAGGGCATTCGAGAGCCGTTGAAGGATCTCCCCCCGGGGGGGCAAGACCCGGAGACGGATCGTCCGGCGTCCCCGGTCGATGTCGAACAGGGGGTGGGCGTCCCGTTCCTGGAGGGGTTGAGCGACTTCAACGTCGGCGCTTTTCTGCTTCGGACGATCCTCAAATAGCCAAGATCGGGCCTCCGCCCAGCGGGCTTCCACCGCCTCCCGGGGCCCCTCGGCCTCGAATTCCCGTTCCCCCATCCTCATTTTG
The DNA here is from genome assembly GCA_016721625.1 of Elusimicrobiota bacterium. Classification (NCBI taxonomy): domain Bacteria; kingdom Pseudomonadati; phylum Elusimicrobiota; species Elusimicrobiota bacterium. The sequence goes on along the minus strand of JADKHR010000001.1, from coordinate 533,906 downwards.
ACCCTGAGCTTATCCACCGTTATCCCCCGTTTTTCTGACCACGCGAAGATCAGAAAAACCAAATAAACGACAAAGTTCTGTTCATGTATTGTACATGTTCGTTTCTTAGGGGGCAATTTTTTTGTCGGCCATGCCGCCCCGTGGGAGAGACCGGGGGACCGCTCATTCTCTGCCTGCCTTTTCCCCCCTTTCCAAAGGGGGGCGCGGGGGGATTAGCCGTTGTTCTTGTCACTTTGAAACACTTGATTTCTCCCTCGCTTGGAAGAAATAAAAAACCCCCGCCCGTCTTTGGGACGGGCGGGGGCGTGAATACGGACGGGTTATTTTGAACCGTTTTTCGTGGCCCCCGTCATGGGGCAACAGGCCTTCGGTTTGTCCTTCCCGACCGGGCATTTGTGGCCCTTCATCCCGGCCATCCCGCAACAGGGTTTCTCGGCGCACATCTTATCGAACTTGGCCTGTTGATCCGGATTCAGCAAAGCCTTGATTTTGGCGTCCGAAGCTTCTTTCATGGCCTTCATTTTTTCGCCCATTTCTTTCATTTGGGCGAGTTTGGCTTCCCAGTCGGATTCCAGGACCGCCTTGACTTTGGCTTTCTGGTCCGCCGTGAGCGAAAGGGCCTTGGCCATTTGGTCCACCCGGCCGTCAATCATTTCCGCCTTGTGGGACGAGGGGTCCATTCCCATCCCTTCGTGATCCATTTCGGCCCGAAGGCCCACTCCAACCATCCACACCGTTGCCGCCAACAAGATCCCTGTTTTTTTCACGTTGAATCCTCCCGGGTGCGCCTCTGTTGCAGTGACCGTATTATACAAAGGGCGGAAACCCTTGGGCCACAATTATATTGTTGAACTCCCGAATGTGGCTCTCGTCATCGGTTTCCATGAGGCTGTTGCCCTTCCTGAATACATGGAACCAGTCCCCGGAAGGGTCATTCGGGAAAGTTTTCTCTCCCTAACATTTGACCCATGGTCATCCAAAAACATTTGTTATCATGGGAGCAGTCAAATTGGTTTATTTCAGCCAAAAAAGAGGATGACGAATGAAAAAATCCTGGGTTTTACTTTTGTTGGCTTTTTTTATGACTCTTTATGGGGCCTCCCTTTCTCTGGCGACCTGGGGGCCCGCGGCGGCTTTCCTGGGGTTCTTTTTCCGAAACGGGTGGATGGTGACGTTGGGGGCCGCGCTGGTGGCCGTGGCTACCCGGCGATGGCTCGGGCTTTCCCCCCGCCCCATTTCCACGGCTTTCGCCCTGCTTCTTCTCCACGCCCTTGTCTTCTACACCAGGCTCCTCTTGGGCACGGCCGCTCCCACCCTTCTTTTTATCGCCACCTTTCTGCTCGTGGGCATTCTCTTCGGTGTTTTCGGGCTGGATCGCACCATCGCCCTGGGGAAACATCTTTTTCAGGGGCCCCGTTTGAAAGGGGCCGCCCGGCCCCTGGCGGCTTGGCTTCTCCTGTCGGTCGGGGTCGGGTTCGTGCTTTGGCTAGTCGGAAAAATTCCTTCGGTGATCCTGGCGTCCCACCCCGATGTTTCGCGCTACGGCGTTTCCGTTCGGAACGGGGTTTTGGAGGTATCTCGGATCGGGCTCGCGGGCTGGATCTACAACCACTTCTACGCCTTGACCCTTTTCATTCCCCTTCTGTCGGGTTGGATCCGTTGGCGGGAATTTTCAAAAAAAATGGAGTATCTGAGAAACGCGGCGATCACCTTCACGGCCTGGTTCCTTCTGGCCCCGCTTCTTTCCAAGCTCCCCTGGGGACAGCTCTATTTCCTTCTCACCTTGCCCTGGATTCACGTCTATTGGGATGAAATCGTCTCGGCGATCCAGGAAGGCTGGCTATCTTGGAAACGGGCCGAAACCGAGGGGGCCGGAAATCCTGGGAACGGGCCGCCCGTTGGGCGGCCATGGCCAAGGAACGGTTCGGGACCCCGGATAAATCCCGCCAGGCCCTGACGGGAGCGGGAACCGCCTTGAAGGCGTGGGGCGTTTCCTACGATCTTACGCGGCCGCCAGGTTGGCGGGCCGGGAGATCCTCCTTCGCCGGACCTTTTGGCTTTGGCGGCCGTGGCGGTCTTCATCCCCGCCGCGCGCTGGTTTTACCGCTGGACCCACGTAACGGTGGTGGAGTTTTCCCCTTCGGGCCTGGTGTCGGACCGCGTGGCCATCCGCATTTCCTTTTCGGGCGACGTGAAACCCCGCCTGGGGGACCTGCGGCGATTGGATTGTTTTAAGATCACTCCCCCCCTGGCGGGAAATTATCGACAGGAATCTCCCCGCGTGCTGGCTTTCATTCCCTCCGAACCCTTGAAACCCTCCACCCGTTACGTCGTGGAATTCGACGGCGCCAACGTGATGTCTTCGGCGAAAGCCGTGCAGGGAAGCGCGGAAACCGAGTTTAACACCGACCTCTTCCGGGTCACCAACGCCCGGGTCTTCTACAACCTGGACGCCATCACGGCCCAGGACATGGAGGTGGTGGGCGAATTGGCTTTCAACTTCCCCGTGGCCCTGGACGAATTGCGCCGGAACGCCAAGATCACCAAGGACGACAAACCCCTGCCGGTGGAATGGGAACGGGCCATCGACCCCACCCGCTGCTATTTCCGCAGTGAAGGGGTCAAGCCCTCCGCCAAACTTCAAACGGTGGCTGTTTCCCTGTCGGCGGACCTGGGATGCATCGGCGGCACCCTGCCGCTGGAAAAGGAATATCAGTCGCTTCTGGTTCTTCCGGAAAAACCGAAGCCCCAGGTGACGGAGGTCCGGTTGTTCCACGAGCCGGGCAACACCTTGGTGAGCGTCCTCTTCAACACGCCGGTTTCCCAGGACCAGGTACGCCGGTGCTTGCAGATCACCCCCCCGCTTTCCGTGGACGTCAAAACCGAATACGCCATGGCGATTTTGCGCGGCCCCTTTAAGCCCAACGTGAATTACACCGTCCACATCGCCTCCGGTCTCGTGGCCCGAAGCGGTGAAATCATGGTCACCCCTCACACGGGGAGCGTACGGATTGAAGATCTCCCGCCGTCGCTGAAGTTCGCCCGTCCTGGAAATATTTTATCCCTGTCGGGGCCCCAGAACCTGGCGGTCAAGACCGTGAATCTGGACACGGTGGGTGTCCGAATTTCCAAGGTTTTCCGCAACAACCTCCTGGGTTTCCTGAACAATAAATCTTCGCCTCCGCTCACCAAACAAATCTACAACGGCGTCTATCGCGTGGAGGAAGGCGAGATCAACGAAGAGGTGACCCAATACATCGGCCTGTCCGCTTTCCAAAAGGAACCCTACAAAGGTTTGTTCCAGGTGGAACTGTATGATCCGAAGAGTTATTACAACCGGGAAAACGCCTGGTTCCTCTGCACGGATTTGGGGCTCGTGGCCAAGCATTCCGGCGACGACCTTTGGGTTTGGGTCGTGTCGGTCAACACCCTGCGGCCCGTGGCGGACGCCCGGGTGGAGCTCGTGAGCGACACGAACCAAATCATGGAGGCCCAGTCCACGGACGGAGCGGGCCGAGCGGTGTTCCCGAATTGGCGGAACCACGAATACCGGTTGAGCCCACAATTCCTGGTGGCCAAGAAAGACGACGATTTTTCATTCCTCTATTTCCAGGAGACCGAAAAGAACGCCTACGCGTTCCCCATCAGCGGGGATCCCTTTACAAGGGAGGGTTTGGAGGCCTTCCTGACCCCCGAACGCGGGGTCTACCGGCCCGGCGAGACGGCTTTCGTCACAACCATCGTGCGCACCGCCGAGCGGCAATTGCCGCCGGACATCCCGGTTCAAATGACCGTCCGGGACCCGCGGGGCGCGGAATACGCCAAGTTGGACGGGCGCCTGAACGGGAACGGCCTGGCGGTTTTCAATGGTGGAGTTCCCCCTGGACGCCTTGACCGGGGCCTACGACGTCCGGTTGGAGCAACCGGGGTCGGACCGGGTCCTGGGGACCACGTCCCTGAAAGTCGAGGAGTTCCTTCCCGATAAGTTGAAGGTGGCGGTGAAAGGGCCGGCGGACGAGGTGATGGCCGGACAACCGCTGACTTTCACCGTGAGCGCTCGGCAGATGTTCGGACCGCCGGCGATCAATCACCGGGTCACGGCGTCGGTTCGCTTTTACTCGCGGATTTTCTCGCCCGCGGGCTACGATGGTTACGTCTTTCAAGACTCCAACCGCTCTTTTTCCGACGAACAAGTCGATCTGGGCGACGAGGTGACGGACGACAAGGGAGAAAAGGAATACTCCCTTCCCATCCCCGAAGTGAAACCTCCCTCGGCCCTCCGGGCCTACCTGTACAGCGAGGTCTTCGACACCGGCGGCCGGCCCGTGAGCGCGGCGGGATATGCCGACGTGAACGTCTATCCCCATTACCTCGGCGTGAAGGTGGAGGAAACCGGTCCGCGCCGGGTGGGGCAAGAGATCAAGTTCCGGCAGGTGGCCGTGGCGCCCTCTGGAAAAGCGGTGGCGGTGGAAAAAATGCGTTTGGTCATCCGCCACAAGGCCTGGTACTCTGTTTACCGCCACGGGTCCTGGGGGCGGGACTACTATCAATCCTCCACCTACGAGGAAATATTAGTCAACGAAGTGAAAGACCTGCCCGCCAAGTCGGTGCTCTCCACCTTCAAGCCGGAACAGGAGGGCGAATACACGATCCTGCTCGTGAGCCCCTCCGGGATGCGTTCCAGCCTGACCGTGAATGTGCTGGGCACCGGCTTTGAAACGGCCAACCTCCAGTCGCCGGAAAAATTGCAAATCGTTTTGGACAAGGAAGACTACGCGGCGGGTGAACAAGTTCAGGCGACCGTTCGGTCTCCCTTCCCCGGGAAACTGTTCTTGACCGTGGAGCGGGAGAAAGTCTACGAAACCCGCGTCATTGAAATGACGGGCCGGGAGACGACGGTCCGTTTCGACGTGAAAAACGACTACACGCCGAACATGTATATCGTGGGGTTGGTCGTCCGTTCCCCCGACACGCAACTGGATACCTTGCCCATGGAATCCTTCGGCATCGTTTCCTTGAACGTTGAAACCAAAGCCCGCGCCATTCCCGTCACGTGGGGAACGCCCACGGCGGTCAAGTCCGCCGACGGGATCGACGTTTCGCTCCAGGTGGGCGGGGACCCGGACCGCACGAACGTCGTTTTGGCCGCCGTGGACGAGGGGGTTTTGCAAGTGACCGGGTTCAAAACACCCGACCCCCTGGCCTTCTTCTACCGGAAGAACGGCTTGACCACCCACACCTACAGTTTGATGGACCTTCTCCTGCCCGACCTGGAGGCCAAGAAACTGGCGGTGGGCGGCGGCGACGAAGGCGAGTTCACCCGCCGCCACCTGAACCCGGTCCAGGCCAAAAAGAAAAAGTCCATGGCCGTGGTGTCGGGGATCCTCTCCCCCGGCCCGGACGGGAAAGTGGCTTGGCACGTGAACACGCCGGGGTTCAACGGTGAAATAAGGCTGATGGCCCTGGCCGTTCGGGGGGACCGATTCGGATCCTCCGCGAAATCGGTTCAGGTGGCCGACCCGATCGTTTTACAGCCCGCGTTTCCGCGCTTCGTTTCGCCCAACGACGAGTTCCAAATTCCCGTGGATGTGTACAACAAGACGGGCCGCGCCGGCAATTTCTCCATCGTGCTCAGGGCCGAGGGCCCGGTCAAAACCGACGGGTCCACCCAAAAGGTGGACTTGGCCAAGGAGGGCCAAACGCGTTTGGTGTTTTCCGTTCGGGCTCTGGCGGATGCCGGGGTCGCAAAAATCACCGTGATCGCCCGGGGCAACGGCCAGGAATCCATCACGACGGAGGAACTCAGCGTCCGTCCCGCCACCCATTTGGCCACCGTCATGAAGGCGGGATCTCTGGCGCCCGGGGCTTCGGTGGAGCTCGCCCCCACGGCGGGGTATATTCCCTTCGGCCAACGGCTCCGTTTGGGCATGTCCGGAAACCCGATGTACCAATATCTGGGCGTGCTGGACCGCTTGATCACTTACCCCTACGGGTGCGCGGAACAGACCGCCTCCCAGGCGTTCCCCCTCCTGTATCTGAAGGACCTGGGCTTCGCCACCGGTCGGTTTGCCGAGCGGGCCAACGCCATCGACACCTACGTGCAGGGCGCGGTGGACCGCCTGCAAAAACTTCAGTTGCCTAACGGGGAATTTTCGTTCTGGCCGGGCGGCGGGTCCGGCGGGCGTTGGCTCAGCTATTACGTTTCCCACTTCCTCATCGAAGCCAAATCCCAGGGGTATAAAGTCAATCCCGTGGTTTTGGGCCGGGTTCGCACGCTGTTGACCAAAGGCGTCATTGAAATTCCGTGGGAACAGATTCAGGCCATGTCCCAAAACCAAGGCGCCCAGGGAGACGACGAGTCCGGCACCCCGCGTGACGAAGGAGGCGAGGGGGAAGACGGCGACTATCAACCGCCGGAGCCTCCCCCCCTGTCGGCGCAACAGGCCGCGCACATGGCGGAAAGCCGCTTGGACCGCCGGGGGCAACAGGACCAAAGCCAATTGGTTCTGGATCCTTACCTTCTTTACCTGAAGGCCCTGTTGGGCCAACCGGACCGGGAATCCATGGCGGTGGTCGCGGCCCGAAAACCGGAAGAGCTGGACGAGGTATCCCGGGCGCTCCTCTCCATGGCCTACAGCCGAACCGGGGACCGGGACACCGCGCTGAAACTCTTGAAGCCGGATTTCAAAAGCCGCTGGCTTTACCGTCAACAGTTCGGGGATTTCAACTCTCCCGTTCGGAACAGCGCCATGTATCTGGCCGCCCTCGCTCTGGCGGACCCCGCATCGACCCGCATTTCCCAGATCGTCGATTATCTGGGGGCGCAGATGAAAAACGGGTATTTCGGCTCCACCCAGGAAAACGCCTGGGCGCTCATGGCCCTGGGCCGGGCCTTTAATGCGGAGGATAAGCGAAAACCATTGAACGTGGCGCTCACGGCCAACGGCCAACCCTACGCCGTTCCGGAGGGCTCTTCCGCCAACATCCAGGACCTTACCCTTTCTGGAAAAAAACTGGCGTTGACCAACAAAGGCGATTCGACCCTCTATTATCACTGGATGGTGGAGGGAACGCCCTTGGCCAAGGCCGAGAAACCCCGTTCCAACGGTTTGAAAGTCACCCGCTCCTATCGGGACACCCAGGGGAGGGACGTCAATCTCTCCAACGTGCCCCAGGGGGATCTCGTGGTGGTCACCCTGACGGTGACGGCGGAAAAAGAGGCCCGGAACGTGGTGGTCGTGGACCTTCTGCCGGGCGGTTTTGAAATCGAAAACCCGCGGCTCCGTTCCCGAGGGGAACTGGGGTTCGATCCGGCCTTCGGGTTCAATCCGGCCTACCAGGACATCCGGGACGACCGCCTGCTCTTGTTCACCGACGGGTTCATGGGGACCCAAAACTTTTCCTATGCCGTGCGGGCGGTGACGCCCGGGCGATACACGGTCCCCAACCCTTTCGCGGAGGCCATGTACGATCCGGACGTGAACGGCGAGGGATCAGAACCTCTGCCGCTCGTGGTGGCCGACGTGAAACCCTGACCGGACCCATGGGTCGGATCCCGTCCCGGCTCCGGGGCCTCCCCCGGCCGCTTTGGTGGGCGGGCGGGATCTTTGCGGCGTGGGGAGTGTGGCGGCTGGGGTGGGCGCTGTCGTTGGCGGTTTTTCCCCTCCCGCGCGGTTTTCTGGAGACGGACTATTCGGTTCTCCATCTGGATCGGAAAGGCGGCCTCGCGCGGATCGACCTTTCCCCGGCGGAAAAATACCGGGTCAAACTCCGATTGGCTGATTTTTCTCCGGTTCTCACGCGGGGATTTCTGCTCTACGAGGACCGCCACTTCTACCATCATCCCGGGGTTAATCCCGTGGCGTTGGGCCGGGCTCTCTCCGCCAACCTCCGTCATCGTCGCGTCTTGATGGGCGGCTCCACCATTTCCATGCAGATCGCCAAACTGATGGAGCCCAAACCGCGCACCCTGGGCGCCAAGGTCGTCGAAATCTTCCGGGCCCTTCAGTTGGAGCAGGCCTATTCCAAAGACGAACTGTTGGAAATTTATTTGAACAGCGTTCCTCTGGGGGGCAACATCGAGGGGGTGGGCGCGGCGTCGTTTCTTTACTTCGGAAAACCCCCGGCCAGCCTGAGCGCCGCGGAAAGCGCCCTATTGGTGGGTCTCCCCAAATCCCCCGCTCTGTTCCGCCCGGACCGTCGCCCCGGCCCCGCCCGGGCCCAACGGGAAAAGGTTTTGCGCCGCATCGGCCCCGGCGTGGGCCTATCCCCCTCGGCCCTTCTCGCCGCCATGGAGGCGCCGCTCCCTCAAAAACGGTTCGTCAACCCCCACCGGTTTCCCCACCTCCTCGAACGATCCCGCCGCGCCGCCGGCGGGTGGGTGCGTCGTTACCATGTGGACCCCGCCCTTCAGGATTTCTGCGAGGACCGACTTCGCCAAGCTTCCCGCCGCCTCCGTCGACAGGGGGTGTTTAATGGGGCGGTTCTCGTTGTCGACAACCGGTCGCGGGACGTTTTGGCTTACGTGGGATCGCCGGACTTTGACGACACGGAACACGGAGGACAAGTGAACGGGGCCGCCGCCCTCCGGTCCCCTGGTTCCACCCTGAAACCCTTTTTATACGCCCGCGCCATGGAAGAGGGGCTGATCACGCCCCGTCGCCTGGTGTATGACATTGAACGTAACTATGACGGTTATGAGCCCGCCAATTTCGAGCGCCACGCCTGGGGCCCGCTGACGGCCGAAGACGCCTTGGCCTATTCCCTGAACACTCCCGCCGTGGACCTGGAATGGCGGCTGGGAAGGCGCGGTCTGGCGGGCTTCCTCGGCGAAACCCGCCTCTTTGGGAATCGACTGGCGCGGAACGATCCGGGCCTTTCGGTGACTCTGGGCGCGTTCCCCATGAGCCTGGAAGAGTTGACCACGCTTTATGCCGCCCTGGCGGACGGAGGGCGTCTACGACCCTTGCGGTTTCTTTCCGGCTCTCCTGCGGGTGATGGACGCTCCGTTCTTTCTCAGGAGGCCGCCGCCCTTACCATCGGCATGATGGCCAGACTGTTCCGCCCGGACCTGCCCCAATCGTGGGAATTTACGGCGAACCGCGGGAAGTTCGCCTACAAGACCGGGACCTCTTTCGGACTCCGGGACGCCTGGAGCGTGGGGTTCACGCCCGACTACACCGTGGGCGTTTGGTTCGGAAACGTGAACGCCCGGGGGTCCAGCGCTCTCGTGGGGTCCCGGGCGGCGGCGCCGCTTTTGACGGAAATCATGAACGAGCTCACGCGGTACCGGGATGTCTGGTTCACCCGGCCCGCCGGGGTCCGAACCCGGTCCGTGTGCTCTGTGAGCGGGGAGCCGGTGGGGCCCTTTTGTCCGGCTTCCGTGCCGGACGTTTATATCCCCGGGCATAGCGACGAGTCTCTCTGCGGTTTGCATGTGGAGGCGGTGGTGGACAAAAAGGGGTTTGAGACCTGCCGGGAATGCCGAACGGGTGCCCGCTCGGCCTATCGCCGGAAAGTCATCACGCTTTGGCCCCCGGAGGTGGCCGCCTTCCTCCGTTCCCAGGGCAAGGCCTTGGCTCCGCTTCCCCCCCACAACCCGGCTTGTCCCGTTTTGGAGCGGGAGGGCGGATTGCGCATCGAAATTCCCCGGGCCGGCGGAAGTTACCAGGTGACCGAAGCGCTCCGGCGGGGGCGTCAGAAACTTCCGCTCCGGGCCGCCAGCCAGCGAGGGGACGGGCCCGTCTATTGGTATTTGGACGGAGCGCTTTTAGGCCGCGCCGGGCCGGACGAGACTCTTTTTGTGGACCCCTGGCCCGGCTCCCATCGCGTCGCCGTGGCCGATTCCCGGGGACGCCTGGACCAAGTGGAGTTTGTGGTCCGCCCTTGAGACTCTGCCTGCTCGGACTTGTTTTTCTGGGTGGAACCCTCCGCGCAGAGGTCCGGGTCCTCCTCTTCCAAAAAGAACTTCCCCGCTCGATTCAGGTCCTTTCCACCGCGCGGATCTTGTCGGATGGAAAGGACCTCGGACTTGCGGAGGAATTCTCCGTGGAGGCCCTAAATAGCCAGGTGGTTTGGCGGTTGAAAAGAGGTCGGAGCGGCGGGACGAAAAAAACTGACGCTCCAGCCCCGGGGCGCTCCCCTCCGCCTTCGAACGCCGAAAGGATGGACGGGGAGCTTCGACGGGGAATTAACGGTGGAAATCGAAAAGGACCGGCTCCGAGTGATCAACCGGGTGGACGAGGAATCCTATGTCCGATCCACGGTGGGGCGCGAACTTCCCGCCGATTGGCCCCTGGAAGCGGTCAAGGCCCAGGCCGTGTTGGCCCGCACGTTTCTTCCGGCCAACCGCGGCCGCCATGAGTCTGACGGGGCGGACGTCTGCGACCTCACCCATTGCCAAGCCTTCGCGGGCCGGGTGTCTCGTCCCGAGGTGGATCGAGCGGTTCTGGAAACGGCGGGTTTGGTTCTGATCCAGGACGGCCGGCCTTCGGACATCTTTTTTCACTCGGACTGCGGCGGTCACACCGCGTGGGCCCAGGACGTTTGGCCCGCCGGCCGGTCCGGACTGTCGGGCTCGCCCGACGGTCCGGAGGATCGACCCTCTTGCGCCGATTCCCCCCACCACCGCTGGCGCACGGAGATCAGCGGCATGGAACTCGCCTTGCTTATGGGCGTCGACGAGGTTTCCGGGGATGTGGCCGTGACGTCGCGGGACCGCTCGGGGCGCGCGGCTCAGCTTCGTTGGGGGAGCCGCAATCTAACAGGCGAATCCCTCTATCTGGCCTGGGGCCGCAAAAGAGGATGGCACGAACTTCAAAGCACGCGATTCACCGTCCAACGCAAAGGAAATTATTTTGTTTTCGAAGGGTCCGGTCTCGGCCACGGGGTCGGCCTCTGCCAATACGGCGCGCGGGACCGCGCCCAGGAAGGTCAGGGGTTTCGCGAGATTCTCCGCCATTACTTTCCGCCTGCGGACGTCCGTAGACGGTTGCCCTCTGACCGTTTTTAAGAAACGGTGGGAGACTGAAGGATTTGTCGCTGGGTCAAAAGGGCGGTGACTTGAGTGACGGCCTCGTCTTCTGATTCCCTTCCATGGAGCCGCAAGTCAGCGGAGGAGAGGCCCCCTCCTTCAGGCGTGATTTCAACGGCCAAAACGGGGAAATCGGGGATGAGCGCCTGCACGGCGGCCACGTCGGCCAAGCCGATGGCGTTGGTGGTGGAAACCACCAAGAGTCCCGCGTCCAGAAGGAGGTGGGCCACCTCGGCGAATCGGCGCACCAGTTCCTGTTGGGTGGATTGGGCCCAGATCATGTCGCTGTCCACACCCAGGAGGACGTTGGTCCCGTCCATCAGGTAGGCCGCCCGGCCCGCCCGGAATAAGGATTTTTCCAGGGCCCGCGCGTATCGGTGTTTTCCGACGCCGGTCTTTCCTACGAACATGACCAGGGCGGCGCGGTGCCCAAACCGAGCCGCCCGCTCCAGAAGGTTCACCCCGCCTTTGATCCAATGGAAATCCCTCAAACGGGCCTCAGCTCGGAACTCCTCTTGCTCGTCCCGTTCAGCGGAAACGATGATGCCTCCTCCCGCGATGTCGTAGCCGTCCACCAGGACGAACCGCGCCGTGGCTTCCCCTAGCGCGATATCGTCAAAGGCGATGGGTTGGCGGGTTTCCAGGACCACATCGGCCACGTCGTGGCGGTTTACCTGGTTTCGTTCCATCACCCGCCCGGCGTCCGACGCGTCCACGACTTTGTTGATTTCCCGGAGCCGAACCGGAACGGCGTGGGTATGAATTTTCAATTTATAGTCCCGGTTTTTTTCAAAAGGTTTTTTCCCCAACCAAATCATGTTGGCCCGGAACCGAGTGCTGACCAGGGGCGGAACCGATTCGTGGCTCATGAGTTCGCCCCGGGTGATGTAGATTTCTTCGGTCAGGGTGAACCCCGTGGACCACCCGGCCCCCACCTCGTCCTGCGCCGGAGCGTTGAAGGCTTCAATGCTTTTAATCAAGCTCGACTTATTCGAGGGTGAAAAAACCACTCGGTCGCCCACACGGACGCGGCCGGATTCCAGCCGTCCGGCCACGATCCGGCGGTCGTCGCCCTCGCTCGTGAACTTGTAGATGGCTTGAACCGGAAACCTCATCGGGCGGTCCATCTTCGGGGGCTTTTTCAAATTGATCAAGGGCCGTCAAAAGAGTGGGCCCGGCATACCACGCCATGTCCCGGCTGGGCGTGGTGAGGTTTTCTCCGGTTAACGCGCTGATCGGAATAAACCGTTCGGGGGTCGGGGCGCCGATGCTTTTTAAAAAGGTCCGGAACTCTTCTTCGATCTTTTTAAAATGCGATTCGGAACGTCCCGCTAAATCCATTTTGTTGACGGCCACGATGATCTTCCGGATCCCCAGCATGGACAATAAATACCCGTGCCGGCGGCTGTTCTCCCGAACGCCTTCCTTGGCGTCGATGACCAGCACCGCCGCCTCGGCCCGGGCCGCCCCGGAAATCATGTTTTTGAGGAACTCGATGTGGCCCGGCGCATCGATGATAATGTAGTCCCGTTTGGCGGTTTTGAAAAAAGACCGGGCGGTGTCAATGGTGATGCCCTGGTCCTGTTCGTCGGTGAGGGCGTCCAGTAGGAAGGCGTATTCAAAGGGTTTTCCCGTGCGGGCGCATTCTTTCCGCACGGCGTCCAGTTTCCCCTCCGGCAAGGAGCCGGTGTCGGCGAACAGTCGACCAACCACGGTGCTCTTGCCGTGGTCCACGTGGCCCACGATCACAATGCTCATCTGTTCCCGAACGTCGGCGGCGGAAGTCGCAGGGGCGGTCACATGTACCCCTCGCGGCGAAGTTCTTCCAGCCCGTGCTTGCCGTCTTGCAGTCGGCCGGACCGCTCGGCGATGTTCTTAAGCGTTCCGCTTTTGAGTTCCAAAATAATGTCGTCCACGTTCTTGGCGCCGCTTTGGATGGGCGCTTGGCAAGGTCCGCACCCCAAACTCCGGTACCGGGTCCCCGCGCCCTGGTCGTAATACAGGGACACGGTGGGGATGTTCTCCCGTTGGATGTACTCCCAAATATTCAGTTCGGTCCAATCCAGGAGCGGGTGGATGCGCACATGGGTTCCTGGAGCGAAATCGGTTTTGAACTGGTTCCAGAATTCCGGCGGTTGTTCCCCCACGTCCCAGGCGCTGTTTTTATCCCGCGGCGAGAAATACCGTTCTTTGGACCGGCTCCCTTCCTCGTCCGCCCGGGCGCCGACAATCACGCCGTGGTAGGGGGCCCGATCCGGATCCAGTTCATAGCGGCCCGTGGCGAGGTTCAGGCGTTGGCGCGGCCAAGCGCCGTTCAGCGTGTTGGCGAGAGCGTCTTTTTTCAACAGGCCGCAACACGCTTGGCGCGACACTTTGTCGGGGTGTCCCTCGGGAAGGTGTTGCGTGGCCGGGAACGTCCGGCCGGCTTTAATGGCCTCGACGTTTTGGCCCACGATCATGGTGAGTTTGTATTCAAGCGCCAGTCGGTCGCGGTAGGTGATCATTTCGGGGAGTTTGTAGCTGGTGTCGATGTGGACCAAAGGGAACGGCACGTGGCCGAAAAAAGCCTTCCGAGCCAGCCAGAGCAGGACCGTCGAGTCCTTGCCGATGGACCACAGCATGCAAAGGCGCTCAAAATGCCGGAAAGCTTCCCGCAAAATGTAGACGCTCTGTTGTTCCAGTTCTTCGAGATGGTTCATGGTTAAATGAGGGTTTGGGGTGATTCGAACCGTTAGTGTACAAAATTCCTAGAGCCCGTGACGGCCCTCTGGATAATTCCGCAAATCCTCCGGCCACACAACGAGACCCGCCATAAAACGAATGCGTAGCCAAAAAGTTACAAGTTTGTTACAAGTTCTAAACCATTCCTTTTGAGGAGTAAAACTACAATCGGTTCATGGGCATGTCTTTCTCATCCAGCGGCGGGTGGAGGGCGTTTAAAACGACCCTCTGCGTGGGGTTGGTGACGTGTGTGTTTTTCAATAACGTCCTCTTCGCCCAATGGCCGGAAAGTGGATTTTGGGAAAAACGACGGGTCGCCGCGCGCGGAAACAACCGAAATTCCGATCACTCCCTCCTCGCTCAATTGGTTTCAACGAGTCCTTCCGTGCGAGGGAACCCGGGTCTCGCGATGGCGACTCCCATGGGAAACGAATCCCTCGCGAAACTTGGATATGCCCACCCCTCCCCTCGCCTTTCTTCCTTGGTGTCCCTTCTGTCCCGTCATGGAACCTTGCACCGAATTCAGAGGGGCCCTGAGAACAGCCCCCTCCTCGTTCATGTTCAGGATGTCCACGGCCAACGAAAGGCCCAAGAAAATCTGGCCGCTTTGCTGGCTGACATTTTGGAGAAATATCCGGAAACGCCCGTGGGCCTGGAGGGCGCCGAAGCAAGGGACATGGACTTATCCCCGTTTCGCGGTCCTTCACCAGAAGCCAACGCGGAGACCGGGCGGTTTTTCTTCCAGACAGGCTATTTGACGGGAGCTGAACTGCCGGTGTTTACCTCGAAAACGGTTCCTCGGTATTTTGGGTTGGAAGATCCCGTTTTGTATTTGGAAAATGTGGCGGCGGTTAAACAGTCATTGCCGCGACAGGCCCGCTGGCAACAACGGTTGTCCGCTTGGACGGCCATCCTGGAAAAAGAAAAAAATATGTGTTTTTCCCCTGCATTGAAAATCTTGGATCGAAAAGGTTCCGACAGGGAAGCGGGTCGGACCGGTCTGGGAGAATACGCGGACTTTCTGGTCCATTCTGGTTCATCCTTGAAAACGGAGCGTTTTCCGGAAGTTTCCCGGTTTGTCCATCTGGTCCAAGAGGAAAAGGGTTTGGATTTTGCGCGGGTGGAAGCGGAACGGAACCAAGTTTTGAGCGAATTGATAAAACGTTTGTCGAAACCGGAAATCCAGGGTCTCGTGAATGAGAGCGTGGCGTTGAGAAGCGGAGAAATCCCTTACCCTCAATTTTATCGAAGATTGCGGGATCTCACGGCGCGAGCAGGACTGAGGCCGGCGGATTTCCCCGCGTTTTACGGATACGTGGGCTATATGGTAGAGGCGGATTCCCTTCACCCGGAAGTTCTCTTGGCTGAATTAAAACAATTGGAACAACGTCGCTGGGAGGAAGCCCTCCAGACGGCTTCCCAGCAAAACATCTATCAAGCTGACCAAAATCTCCGAAGAGCCCGGGCCCTGATTGGACTGAACCTCACCCCAGAGGAGTGGGGGGAGTTTGTGTCCCTTCACGAAACGGATGTTTGTTTACTTCCCTTACGTTTCGGAGAGGACCCCTCCAGATGGAAAGCCGATCTCAAACTCTTTGAGGGCTTTTACGAGAAAGCGCTGGCGCGAAATAAAGCATTGGCGGCAGCGGTGAAAAAGAAAATGGCCAAAGGAACCAAAGAAAACGAGCCGGTGGTTTTCGTGGCCGGGGGGTTTCACTCGAACGGGTTAAATTCATTTTTGAAAGGAAAAGCCACGATCCTCACCGTTTCCCCAAAACTCGATTCAGTGGACGGATCGGCGGCGAACGATTATTTGAACGTTTTTACCAGGGAGAAACTTCCGTTGGATGCCCTCTTTGCGGCCCCAAAAATCGCGTTGGTGGACACGCCTGCCGTGGCTCCCGTCGGCGGTTCAAAAACGGCGGTGGCGGTGTTGGCGAGACCGGTTGAAGCCGTGGTTCATGAGGCGCTGATGACAGGAACAGTGGCCATCGGTGGAGTTCGTGATGTGACCATCACCTGTTCCCCCGTCATAAACGAATTAAGTGATCCCGCCGGAACCCCCGCTCTCTTGTCGGGGACGGGAACAAGAACCCGCATTGAAATACGAAAGGCTAAAAATTCTATCCTCAAAACTTTGTTTCTCATCCTGAAGAAAATCGTCAGAAATCCAATGTTTATCAGGGTCGCTGTTTCTCTCTCTTTGGTGACAACGGTTCTTTGTTTTATTCCCCAGGGGCTCCCCTTTCTGTTTGTTTTTGGGGTTGGGATCTCTCCTAGTGGTGGAGCTCGGTTTCCTCCTTTCTGGATCGGGTTCGAAAACCTTGACGGCACGGTCGCGTCGGTCGAAACCGCTATAAAAACGCTCGAACGCCTATTTCCAACCATCGTTCCTCGGGCGAACGCGCATGTCCGGGGCAGACGGAACGAGCCAGGATACGACATCCTTCAAATCGTGAATGAATTCACCCACTGGCCGATTCAGGTGGCGCTCCTGCTCGCTGAATTGCGATGCCAATTGGAGGAAATTAATACAGCGCTTACATACACGAACCGGAGGGGCGAAGGAGAACGGTTGAGAAGAACTTCCGATCTGTTTGGAAAAACATTTTTTGGAGTTTCATCGGTTTTGAATCAAGTCGAAAAATTACGAGTCGCTCTATCGGATCCCGCGCGCGCAGATTTGGCTGCGGTTGAAGGGCGGAGAGTGTTTGTGGAAAATCTGGGAGCCGTCTCAGAGGCCGGGATGAAACTTTCCAATTCCGTTGTGGAGGAAGCCGATGGGTTGTTTGACGCCTCTCTTAAAGTTCCTTCCATCCTCCTTGGGTTCGTTCATTTCTTGGCGGAGAGAACGGACGGCGTCCATTATTCTCGCATGCGGACTTACCAGAAGTATGCGTATTTATTTGAAACCGGTGTTTGGGCCGCGGGGGCCAAGCGAAGCCCATTGAACGATTTTCGGAACAACCTGAATCCCCTTTTCCATCAATTCTATCGCCAGAACGTCTCGCGGGAGGATCGGACGGCCGCTGTTCCGGAATTTGGTTTTGATGGATTTAGACTTTTATTACGGCTCCGCGGAGGCCCCCTATACGACGAATTGAAGGCCTTGCGGGTTAAAATAGAATTGGAATATAAGACCATTTATCCAGAACTCCTGAAGGTCATACGAATGATTCCGGATACCGAAACGGCAAACTACTTTCTCTCCGTGCTCGATCATAACGCGACGGGAGCGGAAAAAACGGTGGAGAAAGAGGAATTCGTGATGTTGGTCGGTGGCGTCTGGGGTAAATGGTTTCGCGCCCAAGGGTTTGGGGAAAACCCCCGGCCTCGTTTCGAAGATTTGAGGCATTTCATCCTTCTCGCTCCCCGGGTCCGGGAGGCCATTTCAATTCGTTTGGGCGAATTAGCGGAGGTCTCAAAGCTGGAGGCCAGCGGAGGGAGCAGGAAGAAGAGTCCTACAGGAGAAACCACTGTTTCAGGTCCCGTGGAAGGAGTGGTTCCCCTTCCGGGCCCGATGAAGCCGCTTGCGGTCAAAGACGAACTGGACCGTTTCGTTGGCACCAACACCCCTGGAGTGTTGACGTTGATGAATTTAAAAACGGGGATCGTCGAATTCGTCGCGGCGACCATCCGGGCCGTTCGCCATTCACAAAGGTTTCATTGGACCTTCGTGGAATTTGGAAAATCTGATCCCCTCCTCGCCGCCAAGGCATTGCTAGATGCTGTTTCGGGGCGGCTGGGTCCGATTCCGGAAAGGACAGGCTGGGGAACCTACACGTTACCAGATGTCATCGTTGGACGGGAATATGCGGTTTTGGGTATCCATTGGCCCGAAAAGGGAGAGGCCGTTGTTCATCCGGACTTGGATCTAAATGTAATTAAACCATCCGGTCCCGGTATATGGGAATTCGTCCGGTGGCCTGGAACCCAAAGGAAACGGACCGAAGCGGGGTATTCCGGGTCCATCGAAGTTCCCCCGTCGACGGTCACGTCCTTCATAAACCAATTAAACTTCGCTCGTTCCACCGACCTGGCGGGAAACCCCGTCTACGTGGTTCCCTTTCACGGTAACACATTGGCGGGGTTCACCTATTTTCCTAAGGGAGATAAATGGAAAAGCGAGGGCGGAACATTTGAGTTGGCCTCGTTCGTGGGGCGTGTTCCAAGGCAGGCGGGGTCGAAAGACGCGGTCCCTTCCATGTGGTTTGGTTTCGAGGTTCTTCTTCCCCGGGTCCCGGGATTTGTGAGCCCGTCGCCGGGATTCTTTCGTCGAGTGCGCCATGTGTGGATAACCAACGAAGTTGAAATCCCAGAGACCAACGGTTTTATTTTCACGCCTTACGATCAAGGCTGGGGTGTCGTTCCGGCCATGCCGGCCATCCCCAAAGGCTCTTTGGTGATTCTGATGGCCGTAGATTCTAAAAATACACTTTTAAAGTGCATCGTAACCCCGGACGGACAACTGTATTTGATGAACCTGCTGGAGCCGCCAGATTTGAACTCGCTTAAAACGGCCCTTCTCTCCGCGGGCGCCCAGCCGGTGGTGTCGCGATTTGAAAATAAAATGATCACGCGCGTCACCTATGTGTGGGAGGGGCTTGCTTTGTTGCAGGTCAAGGATTCCCCTCTTGGCCTGACTCCATCCAGCGGACCAGAAATTACTTTCCTCAACGCAAGGCCGCTTCCCCATGGGGACTATTTGATTTTAACGCCTGACGGTCCCATGCGTTTAAAACAGAAAGAACCTTTTCCCGAACCTCCCATAAAGCACAATGAAAGAAAAAAAACGGGCGGGGCTTGGTTTGGAAATGAACCCTATAAGAAATGGGTGTCATGGTTCGAAACGCCGTTGTCTCTTTGGATCGGATCGATGGTCGCTGGCGCCGTGGCTCCTTTCCTTTCGGGGTTGGGTTTGGATCCCGGCGCGGTCGAGGCCCTTCTTTCCGGAATCTTCGCCGCCATCGTTTTTTGGGCGCCTCACCGATGGTTTGAATCGTTGTTCGGCGGGCGGTTTGGGAACCCTGGATCCAGCGCGGATGGTTTCGTTTTTCAATTGGCGGGGTTCACCTTCCTGGCCGGACTGGTTGGCTCGGTTCCGTGGGCGGGCCCAGCGGCCGCTTTGGCGCTCACTCTTTTCCATGCTTTTGGAAACAGCGAGAACGATCCGCTGGATTGGGTTCGTCGGAAAGGACGGGACCCATTCGTGGAAAGCGCCGTTCAATCCCTTGGCGCGGCGCTGGTTCCCTCGCTCGTCATCGCGGGGGCGGCTTCCCTGGGCGCGGCCCTGCCTCTTCAGATCCTAGGAGGGAGCCTTTCTGCTTTCTTGATGTTTTTTCCCACCCACCGATATCTGATGAACCTTCCCGGCCATCAATTCCACCGGCGAAATAGGCAGGATCGGCTTTTGAGAGGGTTTTATCTCCTGGGCACGGTGGCGACGATCAGCGTTTTGGGATTTCTTCCAGGGAGGGGGTTCCCCCCCGGGCTGGGCCTTAGCGAAACGCTCCTTGGCCTCATGGGACCGAGCCTCTTGGCGTGGGCCGCGATGGCCATCGCGCATTTCAGTAATAATGTGGGTTGGAAACGGTTCGGCACAGTCCCGGCCAGCGGAAGCCAGGATGACCACGCGGAGAGGCTTCGGAAAACCAAAGAAGTAAAAAAGGAGGTGGGTGATTTATGCCAAATCCTATCTCGTTCAGATGGGGAGGCGTTTCGCCGCGCCAGCGCCCGCCAAAAAAAGAATACCCCCCTCCAGGCGCCAGTCGCTGAGAATTGGATGGAAGAGGCCTCGTTTCTCGCCCTGAACCTGGGAAGTTTTTTAGACGGCGAGATTCAGAAAATGGAAGGGCCGTCGGCCGGAAGTTACGATGACGCGCTGTTGTTTTTCCTCTTGGAATCGCATCTTCATCGGATCGAAACGTTGGAGATGAGTGTTTTGCGTTACGCTCCCAGACGCGACGAAAGACCCGATCTCTCCGCGATCCTCTTTTTGATCTCTTCGCGAGGGCGCATCTTGCTGGATGAGATCAAAGACCAGGTTGTCGCGCGCCTCAATTCCAATAGGGATTGGGCAGGGCGCATAAGCGGTTTTATAAATTATGCGGCCATGGGCGCGCGCCCGGCCGTGGAAGATCGACTTTCGAAATATCAAACCATGGGGTATCTCTTCCAACTTCTGGAATGGTGTTTGAAAGAAGGGCCATGCCCCTGGGGCTTTGATGAAGGGCAATTCCAAACAGCCTGGCGCGACTATCTCCGCACGGGCGGTTCGCCCTCTTCCTCCCGGGAGGAAATGGCTCCCCTGACGATCCATCAATATCGATTATACCTGAGACTGTTTGATTTTAAATTGAAGGGAATGTTGGAGCCTCTCTTGTTGATGCACCGGGAACGATATTTGCCGGCGGCGCGGTGGATCGAAGAAGAATTGAATCGGATGGAGGACGTCTCTACCCTGCGAATGATGGAGAAATTGATTTTAAGTCAAATCAACCTGGAAGAGAAAACCGCCGAAGAGATGAAAATCCTAAACCTGATCAACGGGGCGTGGAAAAGACAGGACGGTTTTGCGGAGGAAGACCCTTC
This sequence comes from Elusimicrobiota bacterium, assembly GCA_016721625.1. NCBI lineage: Bacteria > Pseudomonadati > Elusimicrobiota > Elusimicrobiota bacterium. The sequence continues at coordinate 513,562 of JADKHR010000001.1, read as the reverse complement.
TCCCGTTGATTTACGGCTTTTCCTCATGCTCATTTTGAAACCGTCCATTCTTCGGGAACGGGTGGCTTTTCTGGAAAAGAGACAACAAACGAAGGCGGAATTTGAAAAATTAGACCCGCCCATTTCTCCGGCTTCGGGGCTTAGGGAAACGCACTTGGTTTTGGCGTCCCAGCGGGCCCCCGCGGGGAAAACCATTCCATGGAAGGTTCTTAAAAAGATTTTATGGCGATCCCCCTCCAACACCCTCGTGATGGTGTGGCGAAACCAGGCCGGTTTGTTCGTGGCCGCGGGAAAAGTGAGCGGCGTTCGCTCCGCGCAACCTCCTTACCAATGGGTGTCCATAGAATTCAGCGAGCTGGATCCCGCCACGGCCATGTTGGAGCGGATATCGTTGATGAGTTCGGCGTCCCATTCCCACGGAGCGGAGGTCTTTCTTTCCCGGGAAAAGCAATTAACGGTGGGTGATGGAACGGAAGTTCTTTTCATCAAAATCATTCAACCCTCCTTGGACGCTGCTCAGGGAGGCCGGCGTCGGATCGGGACCCGCGGGAACCCGCATGGACGATTGTGGACACCCAAGGAAATGATTCGACTTCCCTGCATGCCATGAGGGACCCGAAGTTAAGGGAGGGGCAACGCATGTCTTTCCAGGCCATGCCGGAAGCCGATGGATCAGGCCTGATCTTAGTTTCTCCTCTCGGCAACACGGTGTCTGGATTCAAACTGGAACATGGCGGCTTGGAGACCCCGAACTTCACCTTGGCGAACCTGCTGGCTGTTGTCCCCCATGATCCCGGTTATACTCCCTGGAAAACAGTAAGGCTAACGTGCAAGTTTTGGGACAAAGGGGAATCCCCCGAAATGGTGGATGAGGTCGAAGGCGTTCATCACATCCGAATTAGTTCCGGCGAAAAACCGGAAAATGATGAATGGTACGCCATCGATCCCGCCAGGCCCGATTCGCCGGTCTATGTGAAAAGCGAGAGGATCCCGGCCGGGTCCGTTGTGGCCTTGGTGGATTCCCCTCGCACGGGATTTATTTATCAAATAATCCTGACACCGGACCGGCGGCGCTTTATGGCGACGCCGCCGATCCATCCGAATCGGTTAAAGGAACTGGAAACCGCCCTGCGATCGGCGGGGGTTTTTCCGACGGTGGTCAAAAAAATCGATGCGCCTGAACAACCCCTGCTAAAAACGTATTACTGGCGAGGCTACCCGATCCTTCAAGTGAGCCGGTTGGATAGGCTTGGCCAGCCCCTTCCCAAACAATGGCCGGACGGCGTGACACGGCTCAATGTCTGGCCCCTGGATAACGGGGATTTTAAATTGTTGACGCCCGAAGGAGTGTTTGTGTTGCGGAAGTCGGTCCCGCCGGCCACCGGGGGGGCGTGGTTTGGGAATGGGAACTATAAGAAGAAGTGGGCTTGGTTGGAGACGCCGTTTTCTTTATTGGCGGGCGGATGGGTCGCTTTAGCCTTGGCGCCTCTAGGATTTGATTCGATGGAGATCCAAATGTGGGTCATTGGAACGGTCTCCGCCCTGGTGTTTTGGTTACCGCATCCACTCCTTGCGCTGTCCGTGTTTGGAAACCGGGGTTCCTATCGGGACTCTGTCGTGCTTCAGTTAACCGCCCTGACCTTTTTGGTCGGCGCCCTCCTCCCTCTTATGGGCCTCGGCGTGTTCCTTCCGGCGGTTCTCCTGGCCGGTTACCATCTCCGTATCAACGCTCCCTTACAGGAGTTAGATACCGCGGGCGTCACGCGTTATTCGTTGGCGGGGGAGACGATGTTGGGAAATGCGTCAATGGAAAAAGAGTTCGAGGTATTTCACTCCCTCCTTCAAAATGTGGGGCCCCTTCAGTCGGCTTTAACGAAGGGGTTTGACCCCGTGCGCCGGACGGGAGAATTGCGCTTCTTGGCCCAGCTGGGAGTTTTGGAACAGGAAAAAAATAAGAAGCCCGCGCGCCAAGAAATTCAAAATCTCTTTGAATTGGGAGAACGCTTGGGGTATTCCCCGGCGGATCTGCGGAGGCTTCTCAGAACCGTCCATCCTCGAGCCGGGTCTTTCCATGTGACGCCAACTCGTCGGTCGATTGTCCCTCCGGATCTCGGTGGGACCCTTTCCGGGACTGAATCCAATGCGATTCCCTGCCTCAACATCGGCGGCCTCGAAGAGCCCGGGCCGGTCGGCGACGTCACCCGCGCCAACCTGGAGAGTTTTTTAACCCCTTCTCCGATTGAGAAGGCCTTGGTCCTGCGGGTGGACCCCGCCGTGGCGAATCCGGTTCTCTACGCAAAAATCGTTTTGTTGAGTGAAGGTCTCTCCACTCTGCCGAAACACCTTCGCTTGGTCATCGTCCGATCCACCAAACTCACGCAAGATAATTTGCGAACCGCGTTGACGTCCGCTTGGGGAAAGGACGTTCACGTGGGTCTCTTCAAAACCGCCTCCACATCGGGGCTCGATTCAAGTCTTTCCGCCGTCATTGAGTGGCTCTTGGAAAACTTAAAAACCCGCCCCTATTCCGAAACGACCGACGGACATCTTTGGCAGGAACGCGTCTTCGCCAGCCAGGCCTGACCGACCGGCAGATAGTGGCGGGTTTCGTGGCGTTTCATTTCTGGTTGAACCCGATATTCCTCTTGTTATTGGAAAGGAGTCCTGTCTGGGGAATGGCCATGGGCCCCATGTTGCAGGGACGTTTTCGGTCGGCCTCTCACAAAGGGTCGTTCGGGTCGGAGGGATTTCTGGGCGAGAGTTTCAAATTCTTCTGGGCGGGATTTCCCGACCAAACCTCGCCGGCGGGAATAACGGTTTCAGGCGCGAGGATGCTACCGGGGGTCACGCTGGCATTTTCTCCGACAACGCATCCCGGACTAATAACCGCATTCACGCCGATTAAGGCGCCCCGCCGAATCAAGACGGATCCCAGCCTCAATTCTCGTTTGGCCGTGTAAAAATGCCCGAAAATGAGCGCCCCGGTCCCCACGATGACATCGGATTCCACGGCGACAAGACATGGATCGTGGATTTCCCCGGCAATAAGAATCAGGCCTTCTCCCATTTTCGAGCCCAGTAATTTGTACAGCCACTTACGAAAGGTTGACGGAACAAAAAGGATGTTCTCATAAAATGGGTAAAGGTTGGTCGTTAAGACCAAGGAGTGGAGGTTGAAGAAATAAAAGGTCCAGGGATGTTCAATTCGGTCGTATCGGCCGTCCTTAAAGCCCACGAGAGCCACCAAGGTCCGCAAGAATGCCACCGTGAGGATGACGTTGGCGGCCCCATAGGTCAAAACACCCGCAAAGAGTCCAAAGTGAAATTGTTGGTGAACTTTCCAGGCGGCGAAAACCGCCGCGCCGTTCGTCCCGATCAAAACCAAGGGGGACAGGGTGAGATCCCTCCAGCTCATGAACATGTTGGAGGGACGGCTTGTGTCATTCATGGGTGTTCCCCTTCGTTAAGCACAGAGAGAATAATGCGGTGAAAGTTCACGTTACACCCGAGGTCCGCGTAGAGGGAATTCTGACCCCAAAAAAGCCGACCTTGAGCGAGCATTTCCGGGGAGACGAAAAGTCCCTGGGCGCTGAGCGCGTGTTTTTGGAGGTCCCGGTTGACTTCTTTGACGAATTCGGTTGTGAGGCGAAAGGGGCGATCTTCGAGGAGGAACCGCTCAACCGAATTTCGAAAGCCGCGCAACATTTGTTCGTAATTCATTCGGCCTTCCTGCAGGCGCATCCCGAGTTTTTCCGTGGCGTCCGAAAAGGCGGCGAGGTCGTTGTTGAGGACGGCTCGAGTCTGCCGCTTCCATTGGGAAACGAATTCCTTTGACCACTCTTTGCAAAAACCAAAATCCAAGAAATAGACTTGGCCGTTTCGGAATATATAGTTTCCGGGGTGGGGATCCGCCTGAAAAAGGCCGTGACGGAGGGAGCTCACCGCGAGCATTTCATAGATGGTCTCGCCGGCCAGGTCAATTTCCGCAGGAGACGCGGTGGCCTTGTATTCGGCATAACTTTGCCCCTCGATGTAGTCCATCGTCAAAACGTCCTTGGAACAAAACTCCGGGTAAACGGCGGGAATCACAATACGGGGGTGGCCGGCGAAAATGGCTTTAAACCGTTTCATAAAAATCAACTCTTTTCGAAAATCACATTCGCCCAAAAGCAGGCGCTTGGCCTCCTCGAAATTTTCCCGAACATTCCGAACCCCCGTCATGGCGGAAACCAAGGGCAGGAGCGCCTTGACGGCGACCAAATCGGATTTCACAATCTGTTCGATGCCCGGATACCTTACCTTCACCGCCACGCGCCGTCCATCTTTTAACCGAGCCAGATGAATTTGACTGATGCTGGCCGAGGCCAAAGGGATGTCGTGCCAATCGAGGAAAAGGTCTCTCGGGTCTTTCCCCAGGGATCGGCGAATAATGTTTCGAATGATTTTCGCGGAGAGGGGCTGGGTTTTGTATTGGATCTCTCTCAAAAGTCCTTGCAGGGCCGGGGGAAGCCCCAAGTCGACGAAACTCAGGGTTTGGCCGATTTTGACCAGGGGGCCTTTCAGGGGGCCCACCGTGTTGCGGAACAGGCGAATGAGCGTTTCAAAAAGGGTGAATTGATATTTCTTGAAATTCCAGGGCGCGCGGTAAAGGTTCCAACTGTATTTGGCATACGCGGCTCCCGCGCGGAGGAAAAAAAATCCCAAGCTGATCCACCGGAGGATAACACTCGTTTTCAAGCGATGGAGGACAGGAAGGGTGGCGAACTCCTGCATCCGGGTGTCGCTGGAGGAAAGGAACCACACCGTGGGGCCGGAGGCGCCCACGGCCTCCTCGTAAAGGGTGTCGAGAATGGAACCGTAGTGATGCTCAATTGCTCGCCGTCGAATTTTAAGGTTGGAAGTGATTTCCCCCCGCAGGACGGAAAAGGCCCGGTGGAGCACCAGGATACCGAGGGGTTGTGAAAGGGAAGGCAGCCGAGCCGCTTGATCCACCAAATCCTTCTCCACTTTTTCTTTCAAGGCCGGAGAGAACCCGCCTTCGGCGTTTTCGGTCAAGCCCAGACGGCTCGGGTCGATGGTCACCAAAAGAGCCGGGCCCTTCCGCCCGTTGCCCAGGACGACGGCTTGATCGACAAAAGGCACTGCCTTGAAGTGATGTTCGATGGGTCCCGGGGCCAACCGTCGCCCGGTGGATGTCTTGATGATCTCCGACAACCGGCCCAGGAGTTTCAAGAACCCGCCAGGCTCCCATCGGCCTTCGTCCCCTGTCCGAAAATAACTCCCTTGAAAGAGAGACGCCTCCCGCGGTTGGTTCCAATAGCCGGTAAAAAGACTGGGCCCCTTGACGAGCACTTCTCGGTCCGGCCCGATCTGAACCTCGTTGGGCCCCAGCGGTTGACCTGTTGTTCCGAAAGCAAAAGCCCCCGGCCGGTTTAACGCGATAGGGATGGCGTTTTCGCTGGTGCCGTAGGCCTCCAGGGTCGACAGCCCCAAACCCCAGAAGAACTGGATGGTCTTGGGATTCAAGGCCGCCGCTCCGGACACCAAATAACGGAGCCGTCCCCCAAACCGCTGCCGCACAACACGCAACACCAGCCCGTCTAGGGTTTGATACAGGGGCCAGAGAAAAAACCTCAGGGTGTTATGGGCGTGCCGACCAGTCCGGTAGGCGGCTCCCACCGCCAGGCTCCAGCGGAAGAGTGCCTGAACGCCCCAGGGTTTGGCGGCCACCGCGTTGCGGATGCCTGCCTCCAGCTTTTCGTAGAAGCGGGGCACGCCGATCAGCAATTCCGGCCGGACCAGCGGCAGGCTCTCCACCAATTGGTTGGGGTGGGGCACAAACGTGATGACAGCGCCACGTTCCATGGCGCAGAGGTTTACCATTCGCTGGAACAAATTGGAGAGAGGCAACCAACAGAGCGACTGAAAACCTTCGGGCAGGCCCCGGTAGGCCCGCGCGATGGCCCGCACCGCGTGGGTCAGTTGGCGGTGGGTATAGGGCACCCCCTTGGGTTCGCCCGTCGTGCCGGAGGTGAAAATAAGGGTGGCCAGGTCGTCCGGGTTGGGCCAGGGGACGGGACTCAACGCCGGACCGTCCAGCAGTCGACGGTAGGGGATCACCTGGTCGCCGGGTGGAAGCGTTGGGGGATCGTTCAAGAGCAGGACGAGGCGGGCTCCCTCGAACAGGCCGGGCCAGTCGGCGAGGACTTTTTCATTTTGAACGACCCAGGCTTTGATGTCGCTCTGTTGGGCCGCGTTCCGGACTCGATCGGGCGCATCGTGGAGGTCCAACCCCACCACGACGCCCGCCCGCCAACATCACCGCCAGGTTCAACAGTTCCCAGGCGGGATCCACCCCGGCCAAAAAACCCACCCGCTCTCCCCGCTCCACCCCCCGCTCACGAAGCGCGGCCGCCAGCCGCTGGACTTGATCCCAAACTTGGCCGTACGTCTGCGGGGCTTCTCCCCGTTGGCGCGCCGTCAGTCCCCAAAAGGCGGGCCGGTCGGGCGTCCGTTCCGCTCGTCGACGGAGGCGGTCCGGCAGGGTTTGCAGGTGGCTCGAGGGTTCAGCGCGTCCCCCGGGAGCGGGGAGTATTTCGTCCATGAACGCCCGAAAGCGTTTCCGCGCGTCGAACCCGGAAAATTGTTGGGCCAACGCCTCGGCCCGTTGTTTGAAGGCGGGATCCGCCAAGATTCGCTTCACCGCTTCCCGCACGTTGGCGGGAGTGGCCTGGTCGGCCCGAATGGAAAGCCCCGCCCCCCAACGCTCGATGCCTCCCATGGCCAGGTGTTGGTCTGTGTTGGAGGGCAGGCCCAAAACCGGCGTCCCGACCGAGAGCGCTTGGTAGGCCGCCGTGCTGCCGCCGCTGCACACCACCAGCGCGGCCGCTTTGGAGGCGTCGACCCCCGGCAGAAACTCAGCCGCATGCACCCGGTCCGACGAGGGAAAAGAGAACCGGTTCGCGGTCGCCACCAGTAGTTGGACGTCCAACTCGGCCAAGTCCGCCACGATTTCACGGCATCGGGGCACGTCGTTGGAAGAGCCGAGGCTGATGTATAGGATGGGTTTCGATCGATCCATCGTCGGCAAAGGCGGCGCTTCGGGCGGCGACCATAGGAGCGGGCCCAGGAACCGATGGGTGGCCGACAAGGGGTTCAATGGAATGAGAGCCGGCACATCGCAATACAACGTCCAATCGCCGAAGGTGTTGATGGCTTCGATACTCCGCAGAGGAGAAAGGCCCCGACGGAGGCGGGCCCGGTTGAACGGCGCCAGGAATTTCCAATGGTAGTAGGGTCGCATGATCGGAAACGTGCGCTTGACCAACTCAAAGGGCAGGAGGCGCTCCGCCAGGGCCGGCGGAAACATCTGGAAGAGGGCGGATCGTTTATAGGCCGGGATCGGGAACCCTTTATTCTTGCGGAAGGGGCTCCAGTAGGAATTGTTGATGTTGACGAGTGGGATTCCCGCGGAGGGAGCGCTGATGCAGAGCGTGTAGCGCGCGTCGTTCACAATCAAATCCGGTTGAATTTCGCGGATCAGGGCGTCTTCTTCGGCGAGGTAGCTTTCCACCTGTTCATCGTCGTAGGCTGATTTGTCGCCGCTCATGGAGCTGATGAACGCGTCGTAGGAAATGCTCTCCATCGGCCAGTAGGTGGAGCGTTTAAGATTAAAATAAGATTCGTAACGGAACGCACAGGCGAAATGCAGGTCGTAGCGGTCCGGGTCCAGGGTTTCCATCAGCATCAAGGGGCGGGACACGTGGGCCAGCGTCACCGCTTCAGAAAAAAACAATATTTTAGGTCGATGGCTCATAGATCGTCGGTGGTCGTTGGTCATTTTACAACAATAATTATGGATTACACCCAACGTGGCGGGGTCGACGTCGCCGTATTGGATGGGGCCCTGGGGGTGGACTTGATTCTGTAGGTATACAAATGTATAGTAGTCGAATGAACCCTCTGCCTCCCCCCAGCCGTTTGGTTTCCGAAAAGTTGGGGTTGCCCGCGGGGCGGTCGCGGGGGTTTCATGTGGTGTGGGGGCCCCATGGGGTTTCTCAATGGGTGTTGGAGGCCCTTTGCCCCTTGCTCGAGGGGGCGGCCAAGGTCTACTGGGTGGACGCGGCCAACCGTTTTGACGCCCACGGTTTTGCCAAGGCGGCCCAGGTCTTGGGTTTGGATCCCCGGGCGACACTTTCCCGGGTTCACCTGGCTCGGACGTTCAACGCTTTCCAACTGGCCGCCCTGGTGGCCGGAAAACTGCCTCGCCTTCCCGTGGCGCCGGTCGTTCTGGCCGACCCCCTGGCGCCTTTTTATGACGCCGATTTGGCCCTTGAGGACGCCCGGCGCGCCTTTGACCGCCTACGGTTCGGCCTGGCCGATGTGCCCGGGCCTGTTCTGGTCCTCCTAGTGGACCGTCCGGCGCCCCCCGACCGTGGTTTTTTTTCAGCGCTCCTCCTGGATCAAGCCCAAACCGTGACCCGCATCAGCGGCACTGCGACCGCGTTAGCGGAAGTGCCGCGTGGGAGCGGCCCGCCCCCAAGTGTCGGAATCTCTGCGACCGGCCGAATCAGCGGCACGGGCCTCCCCGTGCTGGAGAACTAATGGGCCGCACGCTCCCGACCATCGTCCAAACGCTTCATATGGAGGAGACCCTCTGGAACGGTTTCCGCCGGGCGCTTCGCAAAGAGGACCAGGAGGTTTTGGACGGGTTGTGGCGCTACGCCCGACGCCACGCCGCGCCTCTGTCCATGGCGAGCCGGCCGGTCCCCATGGAGGGAATTCTGATGGCGATGCTCCTGGGCCTCGCCGCGCGGTTGGCGGAACTTGAAAAACGGCTGGAGATGAAGGAGTCCGCGGATGCTCTGCGACGGGTGGATCTTTGATGCCTATCCTGTTTTTGAAGGGATGCGAGTGTGGGCCATCCTGGCGGATGGTCGGCGGGTCAGCTTTGTTGATGCGTGGCGGGCCCCTTTCATTGTGGAGGGCACTTCCTGGGCTCGGGCCCGGCCCCTTTTGGCGGAGGTCCGCGCCCCCCTCTCCATCGCCCCTCAAGAGGGCACGGACCTCTATTGCGAAATCCGTCGCCCGGGCTGGGAAGTTCGCGTTCCTCCTCCGCTTCATGGGGCCCTGGTCAAAAAGTTAAAACGGGCCGGGGTTCTTCTCTACAACGCGGACTTTCATCCCGTTCAACATTATCATTACGAACGGGGCCATTTCCCCCTGGCCTTCGGCACCTTTGAATTTGGCGCCGGACGCCTGAACCGATTTTTTCTCCAGGACGATCCCTGGTCGACGGACTATTCCATTCCCCCCCTGCGGTTCTTGCACCTGGCCCTGGCGGGTTCGGAATTTTCCGGTGCGGTGGACCCGAACCACGCGTCCCGCGGCGGGCTGGTGTTGCAACACGAGGGGATCACCCATGTCTTGGAAGGGGATCCCGCCCTCCAGTTGGAAAGCCTGGAACGGCGGCTGGAGGAATGGGACCCGGATGTCTTAACCACGGACTGGGGCGATAGTTACCTGGTTCCCCATCTCCTCACCTGGGCCCAACGCGCGGGCCGTCCGCTTCAACTCTCTCGCGATTTGGAGCGGGGCGTGGGGCGGAACGGTTCCCGCCCCCTCCTACAAACGGGGACGGCCCCTAGCGGAGGCCGCCCCTCCTACAAACGGGGACGGCCCCTAGCGGAGGCCGAAGCTATATGACCTACGGGCGGACGGTTTACCAATCGGGCGCGCACTATCTTTTCGGCCGGTGGCATCTGGATTTAAAAAACAGTTTCTATTTCAAGGAATGCGGTTGGGAGGGCCTCTACGAGATCGCCCGCATCGCCAAGATCCCCGTCCAGCGCGCCGCCCGCACGACGATTGGGACCTCTCTTTCCTCCATGCAGTTGGACGTGGCGCTTCGCCGGGGGCTTTGGGTTCCCATGGACAAGGCCCAGGCCGAGGATTTCCGCCCGGCTTCGGACCTGGTGGTAGCCGACAAGGGCGGCCTGGTCTACGAACCCGACATCGGCTGGTTCGAAAACGTCGCCGAATACGATTTCGTCTCCATGTACCCCACGCTCATGGTGAAACACAATATTTCCCCTGAAACGGTGAACTGTGAGTGCTGTGACCGAGGCGTGGGAGCCGAGGAAATGGTTGAAGGGCGCCAGCCCGGAAACCGTGACCGAGGCGTGGGAGCCGAGGAAATGGTTGAAGGGCGCCAGCCCGGAAACCGTGACCGAGGCGTGGGAGCCGAGGAAATGGTTGAAGGGCGCCAGCCCGGAAACCGTGACAAAAATTCCGTCCCGGAGATCGGCCATCACCTTTGCTCTCGTCGCCAAGGAATCGTGCCGGAAGTCTTGGTCCCGATCTTAAAGAAACGCGCCGAATACAAGCGCCGAGTCAAAGCGGGAGATCCTCAGGCCGCCGCATTCAAGGCCCGCGCCGACGCCCACAAGTGGTCGTTGGTGACCTCATTTGGTTATCTTGGATTTAAAAATGCGCGGTTCGGGAAAATTGAGGCGCATGAATCGGTGACGGCCTGGGGGCGCGAGACGCTCTTGCGTGCCAAAGATTTTGTGGAAGAGCGGGGGTTTCATGTCCTTCACGCCAACGTGGATTGCGTTTGGATTCAGGGGCGTCCTGGAATGGAGTATGAAGCCCTTCGACGTGAAATCGAGACGGCGGGCGGTTGCTCCGTGGGACTGGAAGGCGTCTATAAATGGTTGAGGTTCTGTCCCTCGAAGACGGATCCGCTTTCGGGCGTTCCCAACCGTTATTTCGGCGCCTTCAGAAACGGGGAGCTGAAAATCCGGGGGTTGGCCCTGCGCCGCCGGGACACGCCGGAAATATTTAAACGGATGCAAAAAGACATGCTGGCTGTTTTGGCGGAGGCGGAGGACGTGGCGGGGTGTCGGGCCCGGGCGGGGCGTTTGGCGGACATCGCCGATGGGGTGAGGGAACGGATCGCCATCGGGCGGGTGGAGGCGGCCGAATTGGCCGTGACTTTCACGCTGTCCAAGGATCCCTCGGACTACGTCGCCAACGGGCCCTCGGCCGTGGCGGTCAAGCGGCTGGCCGCTTCCGGCGTTCAACTGCACGCGGGAGAGACGGTGCGTTACGTGATCCGTTCTGCCGGAGACAAAATCGCCGAGATGCGGGCCACGCCCCTGGCCTTCGTGAGCGAGGCGCCGGAGGTGGACACCCGCAAGTATTTGGAACTCTGGGAACGTTGTCGGAACGAAATCATGGACGGGCTAGAAGGCCCAAAAGCCAACGCCGAGGAATTGCGTGAGATACCGGGAAGCGCCGTCGATGGCGTAGCTGAGCCCGACGTGGTGTTCCCCCAGGAAGCGCAAGCGAAAGAGCCGCAGTTGAAATCCGCCCGTGCCGTGAACGCGGCCCGGCACGCCCGCAAAGCGGCTCGGCTCAAAATAAGATCCCGCCCGAAAGCGGAGTCGTTGGGGCCGGAACTCCCATTCGGCCCCGAGCCGGGGGGTGACGGTCACGTGTTCCCCGGTCCTTTGAACGCGTTGCTCTAAAAACGATTCCACGCCCACGGCGTTTTCGGTCTTTCCCATGAGATCCGCTTGAAAGGTAAGGAGCAACGGATGGCCGGCCCAATAAAGTCCCCTGGCTTTTGTGAAAGAGGCGCCAACGGCCGCGGTGGCGGGCATGGTGACCTCCCGGGGGATCACCATGCCGTCCACGACCACCGTACCGGTGGCGGTCTGTGGAAAACGGCCGTCGTCTTTAATGGCACCGGATCCCGCCAAACCAAATCGCCAGGCTCCGCGGTTCGGATGCCAGAGCAGGCCCAGGGTCGCCCCGGAACCGGTTAAATGGAGGGTACGGGAGCCGGTGTCCTTCGACTGGCTTTCCGCGCTGACCGGGCGGATCCCGACCCCAAAGAAAAATTCCTTGGAGCGAGAAGCCCACCCCAGGTCCAGGGCTCCGACGTTGAAATTGAGCCGGCGGACCCCGTTCGACGTCTCCAGGTCATGCTGTTGGGAGACCGCGTAGAAGCCGCCCCCACCCTTTATACTGGAGGAGGCCCCCGGCGTTGATCACCTGGTTTTGGCGAAACACCGTCGACACACTGCCATTGTTATCGATGTCGTCGCCGTCGACCAAAAAGGAACCCACGGTCCCGTCCACCCGCCATGTCCCCGTTTGGGTGGAGCGGCGGAAGGCGGCGCCGGCGGGATTTTCCCAGAGGCTCTCTACCCCCTCGGCCACGGCGACATAGGCGCCGCCCAACGCGACTTTCCGGGCCGATCCGACAGCCACCGAGGGTTGAACCGCCACGCTGTAGTCGTTACTAACGATAGGTTCACCCGTGATTTCGGAAAACACCGGGACGGGCCCTAAAAAGGCTGTCAAAGGGAGAAATAAAAAAACGCGGGGGGCTTTTCGAATCATGTGGCCTTTTGTATAGTGTTTGGCATGGACCCTCTTACGGATCGACAAACTCAAATCTATCAGTTTCTTCAACAGAAAATCCAGACGAGCGGGTTTCCCCCCACGGTTCGGGAAATCGGTCGGCACTTCCGCATTTATCCGAAAGCGGTGCAGGACCATCTGGCGGCGCTGGAACGGAAAGGGGTTTTGCATCGGGCCAAGGAAACAGCCAGGGGAATTGTTTTGGAAGCCCGGGGGCTGGTGAGCGCCCATTTGCGCATTCCCATTCTGGGGCGAGTGCCGGCCGGAATGCCGCTGGAAGCCATTTCCGAAGTGGAGGATTATCTGGCGGTGGACGAAGCCATCGCCAAGCGCGCCAACTTCGCCCTCCGGGTCAAAGGGGACAGTATGGTGCCCGACCTACGCGATGGGGATTTGGTTTTGGTGCGAAACCAGCCCACGGCCCAAAACGGCGACATCGTGGTGGCCACGGTGGACGGCGGTGACGCCACCGTTAAGAAATTTCGCCGCGTCGGCCGAGATATTTTCCTGGAACCCACCAACAAGGCCTACCCCATCCTGCGAGGCCAAGAGCTGGCCGTGATTGGGTGCGTCACCAGCCTGATCCGAACCTTCTTTTAATTCAACTCCCGCACCCAATCCCGGAGGGCGTGGAACGTGCTTCGGAACGCCAGGGAGTCCCAGGGGATTTCGGCCGGGCGGAAAGCGCGAACTTCGAGGGATTCCGGTCCGGGGCGCGGCTCGGGCCCAGAAACCTTCGCTAAATAAACCATCGTGACGACCGCCGCGTCGGGGTAAGAATAGACCCGGGGCGGGCCCACCAGCGTGACCCGGGTGCGGATCTCTTCCAATGTTTCCCGGGCGGCTCCTTGCTCCACGGTTTCTCCCAGTTCTAGATAGCCGGCGGGGTGGCTCCAGAGCCCGTAGGCCGGTTCGATGGCCCGCCGGAGGAGGTAGATCTTTCCGTCTCGGACCGGGAGCGTCGCCGCCACGATTTTTGGATTTTGATAGACGATGAACTCGCACTCCGTGCAGATAAAACGTTTTTTCCCCTCCAACCGGATGTGGCGCCAGATCAACCCGCCGCCGCAACGCAGGCAATGGCGGATTTCTTTGGCGGCGGAAGCCCACCAACGTTTCGCCAACCCGGCGGTTTTAAAACCTTGTAAAATCCGCCGCTCTTGAAGAGGGTGGAGGTGCGTCGATTTTGGAGTTGGATTACTCTTTTTCATAGTCGATTTTAAAGGCGCGGGTCGACGCGTCGGCCGCCTTCAGCGGCCCTCCCGACCCGCCGCGACCCGCCAACTGCTCGTAAGGAACGTCCAGAAAACCCTCCAGCGCCTGGGTGAACTGGCGGCTCAGTTTCCCGAGATCGATTCCCGACCGGCGGGTTCCGAAGGGTTTCAATAGGTCCAGGCCCGAGTGGTAGAGCGTTCGCGCGCCGCGCATGTTTCCATTATACAGATGGTGCATGGCCGTGGCCACCTGGATCAATCCTTGGACGAATGGTTTTGAATCGTCGTAGGTTTCGTTCCACAGGTTTTCCCAAACTTCGTGGGCTTCAAAAAACTCCTCCCGGTTGAAACAGTTCACCCCTTCTTCCAGGCGAGGATCGTTCACTCTCGGCCCGCCGAAGGGCAGAGGTGTCGGACCAGGCATTCCGGGCACTGGGGTTTTCGCGCCCCGCACACCTGTCGGCCGTGGGAAATGAGCGCGTGGGAAAGCCAAATCCAATCCGCCTGTGGAACTTGACGCATCAAGTCTCGTTCGATTTTAACGGGATCTTTTTCCCGGGTCAACCCCAGCCGTCGCGAGAGACGCGTGACGTGAGTGTCCACCACGACGCCGGAGGCGATTCCAAACCCTGAGCCCAAAACGACGTTGGCCGTTTTGCGGGCGACCCCGCGCAGACGAAGGAGGGCGTCCATCGTTCGGGGAACCTGTCCGGCGTGTTCTTCGACAAGAATTCGGGAAGAAAGAACGATGGATTTCGCCTTCTGGCGGAAAAAGCCCGTGGACCAAATGATCTCTTCCACCGAAGGCAAGGTCGCCCGAGCCATTTTCTCCGGGGTTGGGTATTCTTTGAAGAGATGCGGCGTGACGTGGTTCACCCTCTCGTCCGTGCATTGAGCGGACAGGATGGTGGCGATCAAAAGCTGGAAGGGATTGCGGTGCGTGAGCGCGCAGGAGACCTGGGGATAGAGTTTTTTAAGAGCGACCAGCAATTTGTCCACGCGCGAGGCCATAACGGTATTCTCTCAAATTCAGTGGGCTTTTGGGCGGGCGCCGGAAACGCTAAAATAAACCCATGAAAATCTATACCAAGATGGGCGACGGCGGCGACACGTATTTGTTCGGCGGCAAGAAAGTTCGAAAAGATCATCCCCGGGTGATGGCTTACGGGGATGTGGATGAGCTGAACTCTGTCCTAGGCTGGGCCGAAACGCTGGCTCCGGGCCAGGCGCTCCGTCGCGCGATCCGGACGGTTCAATGGGAGCTTTTCACCCTCGGGGCCGATCTATCAACCCCGCTGTCCTCCCGGCCCCCAAACCGGTTCCCCGGATCGGGGCGGATCATATCGCCCGTGTGGAGCGTGAAATCGATCGATTGTCCGACCGCCTCCCGGAACTGAAAAATTTTATTCTTCCAGGAGGTTCCCCCCTGGGCGCTGTTTTGCACCAGGGCCGCGCCGTGGCCCGCCGTGCCGAACGGGCGCTGGTGCCTTTGCTGAAGAAAGACCGTTCCCTATCCCACGCCCAAATCTACCTGAACCGACTCTCCGACTACCTCTTCGTCTTGGCCCGCACCGCCAACCAAGCCGCCCGTCGTCTCGAACAAATCTGGAAAAACGAAGGATAATTCCCCACCCTGTTATGGACGGGGCACCCGGAGGACGGCGCCTTCGGAGCCGGAGGTGACCAGGGCCGCGTAGCGGGCCAGCCACCCGCTGGGGTTGTCCTTTGATTTTCGCGGTTTCCATGTTTTGGCCCGCCTCGCCAGTTCGGCTTTCGAGACGGCCACGGAAAGTTCCTGTTTGTCGGCGTTGATGGTGACCACATCGCCGTTTTTAATGAGCGCGATGGGGCCGCCCACGGCGGCTTCCGGGCAGACGTGGCCCACGACGCGGCCGTGGCTTCCGCCGGAGAAACGGCCGTCTGTCAACAAACCCACCTTGTCGCCCAACCCCTTGCCGGAAAGGATCGCGGTCAAGGACAACATTTCCCGCATGCCGGGTCCCCCCTTGGGGCCCTCGTATCGGACCACCACGACGTCGCCGGCCTTGATGGAACCTTTGAGAGCGGCTTGGGTCGCCGCTTCTTCGCCGTCAAATACCTGGGCGGGACCCGTGATGGTGGTGTTCGTCAGTCCCCCCACCTTGGCCACGGCGCCTTTTGGAGCGAGATTGCCCTTCAAAATCACCAACGGGCCCGTGGGCCGCAGGGGGTTTTTGGGGTCGCGGACGACCTGTTGACCCGGGGTCAGGCCTGGGAAAGACGCCAGGTTTTGGGCGAGGGTTTTTCCCGTGACGGTCCGGGCGTTTCCATCAATCATCCCGTGTTTCAACATCAGTTTCAGCACCGCCGGAACGCCACCCGCCTTGTGGAGGTCGTACATCACGAAGCGGCCGGACGGTTTGAGATCGGCCAGGTGCGGGGTTCGTTGGGCCACCCGTGTGAAGTCCTCCAACGTGAGTCGGATTCCAAAAGCGTCGGCGATGGCGATCAGATGGAGCACCGCGTTGGTCGATCCGCCCAACACCATCACGAGCGCCATGGCGTTTTCAAAGGACGTTTTCGTGACGATGTCCCGGGGCCGAAGCCCCCGCTTCAATAAATTCACGACGGCGCGGCCCGACGCCTCGCACTCCCGGGTTTTTTCCGGGGATTCCGCCGGATGGGAGGAACTGCCGGGCAGGCTCATGCCCAACGTTTCAATGGCGGAAGCCATGGTGTTGGCGGTGTACATTCCCCCGCAGGAGCCGGGGCCGGGACAAGCGGCGCATTCGATGCCCTTCACCGTTTTCTCGTCAATCAGCTTATTGTTGTATTGGCCGACGGCCTCAAAGATGCTCACGATGTCCACGTCTTTTCCTTGGAAGTGCCCCGGTTTGATGGTTCCGCCGTAAACGAATACGGCCGGCACGTTCATGCGGCCCATGGCCATCAGGCATCCCGGCATGTTTTTGTCGCACCCGCCGATGGCCACAAACCCATCCATGCGTTGGGCGCCCACCACGGTTTCGATGGAGTCCGCGATGATCTCCCGGCTGGGCAATGAGTAGCGCATGCCAGGGGTGCCCATGGAAATCCCGTCGGAAACGGTGATGGTGTTGAAGATCTGAGGGGCTCCCCCCGCCGCTTTGGCGCCAGCTTTTGCGGATTCGGCGAGTTTGTTAATGTGGATGTTGCAGGGGGTGATTTCGCTCCAGGTGCTGGCCACCCCGATCAGGGGTTTGTTGAAATCGGCATCTGTCAGGCCCACGTCCCGCAACATGGCGCGGTTCGGTGCGCGGTTCACGCCTTCCGTGATGGCACGGCTTTGGGCTCGAAGATCAATGGCTTTCGTTGATTTTGACATGACGTGCTCCTTAAGAAGGTTCGCTCAGTTCTTTGATGATCAATTTGGCAAGTTTCAAAATGTCGGACCGATCCCGGGCTTCGGGGGTGTTTTGGAGGTAAAGTTCCAGGTCCGCCAGCGCGGGCTGGTAATGTTTCAAGTGGTACCGGATCAGCCCCCGGTCCCGGACTTGGGACCAATCCTCAGGCGCCAAGAGGACCATTTTGTCGATGACCGCGTGGCCTTTGGCGAAAGAGTGCGATTCCATGTAGATATTTTTTAAATTGGTTAAAAGCCGAAAAAGGATGCCCCTGGCGCCCACGGGGTGGAGATGCTCCGGGGTGAGGGACATCCGGCCGTCGAATATTTTGGCGACCCGCTCGGCGCAATCTTTGGGGGTCATCAACTGTCCCTGGTGAAAGGGATCCACGTAAAAGGTCCGCCCTGGAGCCACCAGCCCCGTGATGAAATGCCCCGGCAGGCCGATCCCCACCATGGGAATATCCGCCCGACGGGCCACTTCCAAATAGAGGATGGAAAGCGTAATGGGGATTCCGACGCGGCGGTCCAGCACCTCGTTTAAAAAACTGTTTCGAGGGTCGAAGAACTCCTCGGAGTTCCCCCGAAATCCTTCCTCGTCAAAAAGCACCGTGTTCATGGCGGAAATAGTTCCGATGGGATCCCGGCCCGCCGTCAAATTTTCGGTCACCCGGGCGGCCAAACCCGCGATGCGGTCGAGGTAGGGTTGTTTTTCAAGCAGAGGGTATTCGTCTTGGGCAATGAAAAGAGAGGCCTGGGCCAGATCGATGGCCGATTCGTGAACCCGAAGGAGGCGGGCCAACGCTTCCCGGGGAGAACCGGCCTCGCTCATTGGGGGGCTCCGTTAAACAGCCCTTCCAGGTCTTTTAGGCGCAGGGCGGTCAGCACCGGGGCCACCCGGTCGGCGGCCGCCAGTTCATGGGCGGGGTAGGTCGTGGTGACGGCCACCACCTTCATGCCTGCCGCGTGGGCCGAGATCAGACCGTGTTTGGAATCTTCCACCACCAAGCATTCTCCCGGCGCGATATTTTTTCCGGGATACTTTTTGTTCAATTCTTCCAGAGCTTTCAAATAAGCGTCGGGCGCGGGTTTCCCGCGCTGGACGTCTTCGGCGGCCACCACGACATCAAAGTAGTGGCGTATCCCGGCGGCCTCGATCATCAGTAAAACTTCGTCCCTCAGGGCGCCGGAGGCCATGGCCAGGGGATATTTCTGGGAGACCGCCATGACGAATTCCACCACACCGGGAAGGATGACCAAATTTTGAGCGGCGGTCTTTTTGTAGAGATCGGTTTTTTGAGCGATGAGGCGGGCCCTCTCATCGTCAGGGAGCGTTTTGCCGTTCGCGGCGAAAACCGCGTTGAAACATCCCTTGTCGTCCATGGCCAGATATTTTTCCACGTAGTCCGTTTGGGTCAAAGAAATCCCCACCGAGGAAAGGACCTGTTGAAAAAGGCGAAAGTGCAAATGTTCGGAATCCGCGATCACGCCGTCGCAATCAAAAATGAGGGCTTTCAGCATGCCGAAGATTCCTTCGCCAAGCTCGAAAGGCGCCCCGCGGTGCGCAGATAGACCAACGCCTGTTCCGCGGCGCGGTGACCGCTTCGGCAGGCGGTTTCAATGGTGGGGGGCCAACCCACGTCCACCCAATCGCCGGCCAGAAAAATTCGCCAGCGGGGTTCGGACGGGAAGACGGTGTTTAATAAAATCGGGGGTGGGCGATGGCGTGGCCTGATGTTCCCAGAGAACGGAGGCGTGGAGGGGCTCCTCTTGAAAGCCGGGGAAAGCGCGCCGGAGGTCGGCCAGGGCCAAGGCGATCAGTTCTTCCGAGGTCCGTCCGAGGTGGGGTCGAGCGGCGCTGATCACCGCTGAAATTTGGCCGGCGGCGGTGGGGCCCCATAGGGTTTCGCGGTTAAAGATCCAATGCAAATCCATATCGAGCAGGCCCACCAGCGGTTCCTTGAAGGGCGGTTCTTTGAACCAGAGGTTGACCGCCACGATGGGAGCATGATCGTGTTTTTGTATCGGCGCAAAGGCCTCACGCAGGGGTGCGGGGGCGATTAATTCCGCGGCGGCGAGCTCGGTGGCGAGAACAAAAACCTCGGCGTCCACAAAGGATTCGCCGGCGACCTCCACAGAAGTGACTCGATTTCCTTCGACCCGGAACCCCGTCGCCTTTTGCCGCGCGGCCAGCCGCCCATCGGCCCGCTGGAGGTAAGGGCCCAGTTCCATGGACCAAAGCCGGTTGAGGGGCAGAGTGGCGTGGCCCATGGAGCGTGATTTACCGTCAGAAAATATTCCTTGTTGTAGCACGCAGAGCAGGGCCTCCGCCGCCGCGCGGTCGGGCTGTTCGTTTAAGGTGGCCAAACAAAGGGGGTCCCAAAAAGCCCGGCGGGCGCCGGGAGTTTGGCGAAGAGTCGTGAGCCATCGGGAAACCGTCAACGTCCGCACACGTTCCGGGGCCAAAAATCGAGCGCGGCCCAACCCCCACAACAGGGAGATCCGGTCTCTCCATTTCATTTCCCGAAAAGCGAAGATTCCCGCCAGGAGCCCCAGCCTCCCGGAAAACACCCGCGGTTCCAAAATCGAGCGGTGGCCCATTCTGTTGATAAAAGGAATCGAGAAGGATTTTCCGAAAAGAATCCGATCTTCAACGCCGAGGCGTTTCAGAAAGGCTCGGGTGTCGCGGTAGGAGCCCAAAAAAAGATGTTGCCCGTTGTCCACATCCTGCTTGGTGACCCCGTCTTTTAGGGAACTCGTCCGGCCCCCCAACGTGGCCCGCTCTTCAATCAACGTCACCGTGACCCCGGCTTCCGCCAGGGCGGATGCCGCGGCCGCTCCCGCAAACCCGCCCCCAACGACAACCGCATGGGCGCGTTCCCCCGCCCGGCTTTCAGGAGCGGGCCGGTCCATCGGCGGTGCGGTTTCGACGTGTTGATTTTCAGGCATAAAGAAAAATCCCCCACCCGGCCCGCGCGAAGCGGATCCTATTCGTCATACGGGACGGGGGAGGGTTTTTATTCGAAGGATTTATTTGAGCGCTTCCGCCACGCGGCCCACCAGGGTGGCTACGGGTTGATGATGAAGGTGCCGCGAAGCGCCAAGCCGGTGGCTTCGTCGTAAACGCCAAAAAGGCGGGAGACTTTCCCCGTCGGATCCGCGCCCATCAGATATTTCACGCCGGAGAGAAGTTTTTCTTCCCTCTGCCAGGCCAGGTGGACGAATTTCGTGTCGGTGGAGACGGAGATCACCTCAGCCCCCGCTTTGGCCAGCTCGTCGTGTTTCACGGCCACGTCGGCCAATTCCGTGGGGCATACGAACGTGTAGTCCGCGGGGTAGAACACCAAGACGGTCCATTTCTTGTTTTTCTTGAGGTCCGCCAGTGAGATTTTTTCGAACTCATGGCTTTTGGGGTTGAACACGTCCATTTCAAAGTCCGGCACCGCCTGACCAACTCGAACGACGTCACTCATGGGTTTCTCCTTTTCCTTTTTTCAAACTTAAAAATTCAACTTCTCTGCCCGTCGGCTCAGGCTTTTTTCGCCGCCTCGTCTTTCAGCCGAAGGATGAAATCCGCCAGGGGCAGAGCGCCGAGGTCTTTCCCCTCCCGGGTGCGCACCGAGACGGTTTTCGTTTCGGCTTCGCGCCCGCCGACCACCAGCATATAGGGGATTTTGAAGGGTGGCCTCTCGGATCTTGGCTCCGATTTTGTCAGCGGTCGCGCTCACGGACACGCGCAAACCTTCTTTTTTCAGAGCTCCGTAAACCTCGTCGGCGTAAGCCTGGAACTTGTCCGAGATCGGCAATACCGCCGCCTGGATGGGCGACAACCAAAGCGGGAAAGCCCCGGCATAGTGTTCGATCAAAACACCGAAGAATCGTTCCAAGGAGCCCAAGAGCGCGCGATGGATCATGAATACTTGGGTTTCGCCGCCTTTCTCGTCGCGGAAATGGATGTGAAACCGTTCCGGGTTGTTGAAATCCACCTGGACGGTGGAGCATTGCCACTGCCGGCCCAGGGAATCCTTGATCTTCAGGTCGATCTTCGGGCCGTAGAAAACGCCCTCGCCGGGATCGATGGTGTAGGGAAGCCCGACGGTCTCCAGGGCCTTTTTGAGCGCCCCCTCTGCGTGGGCCCATCCGTCCAGCGTCCCTGAATAGGATTCGGGGCGTGTGGAAAGTTTGATGTCGTATTCTTTGAAACCGAACATGGAAAGGATCTCGGTGATGATTTTTAGAATATCAACCACTTCCTTTTCCACCTGGTCGGGCCGACAGAAAATGTGGGCGTCGTCCTGGGTGAACCCTCGGACCCGCATCAGTCCATGAAGGACGCCGCTCCGTTCAAAACGATAAACGGTGCCGAACTCGGCATAGCGAATCGGGAGTTCGCGGTAGGAATGGAGCGCGGACTTGTAAATCAGGATATGGCCCGGACAGTTCATGGGTTTCAGGAGAAATTCCTGATTTTCCAATTCCATGGCGGGATACATGTTATCCCGGTAATAGTCCAGGTGCCCCGAAGTTTTCCAAAGAACGGAACGGGCCACATGGGGAGTGTAAACGAAATCGTATCCGTGCTCCGAGAGATAGTTTTTGAGGGTGTCTTCAATGATCCGCCGCATCACCGCGCCCTTGGGGAGCCAGTAGATGAACCCGGAGCCGCCTTCTTCGTGTTCGATGGAGAAGAGCCCCAAGCGAGGACCCAGCTCCCGGTGGTCTCGTTTTTTAGCCTCTTCGACTCGGGCGAGATAGGCGTCCAGGGCTTCTTTTGTCGGCCAGGCCGTGCCGTAGAGGCGTTGGAGCCTCTCGCGTTTTTCGTCTCCGCGCCAATAGGAGCCCGCGATCTTGGTCAGTTTGAAATGGCGGATTTCTTTTGTCGTCTCCACGTGGCCGCCACGGCAAAGGTCCGTGAAGGTTCCGTGGGTGCAATAAGTGACGGTGGGAGACCCCAGGTCGCGGATCAGCTCGACTTTGAAGTTTTCCCCTTTCTCGCCCCAAAAGGCTTTGGCATCTTCCGCGGAATGGGTGCTCATCACAAAGCGATGGTTCCCCGCCGCGATTTCCTGCATGCGGGATTCGATTTTTGGAAGATCTTCCGGAGTGAACGGGTGGGGGCAATCGAAGTCGTAATAGAACCCGTCTTCCACGGGAGGGCCGATGGTGATTTTGGTCCCGGGAAAGAGTTCCTGGACCGCCTGGGCCATGACGTGGGTCGTGGAGTGGCGGAGCTTCTGAAGATATTCTTGATTAGACTCGACGGATTCTTGAACGTCTGGCATTTGGGTTGACCCTGCTCCCGTGCCGCGGAGGGCACGTCTAAGTTGAAATGGTGCTCGGTACAGGACTCGAACCTGTGACCCCCTCCATGTCAAGGAGGTACTCTAACCAACTGAGCTAACCGAGCAAATGGGCGTTGCTTTTATTTCGCCCGTGCCGCGCCGTGATACGGGCTTCGATTCCCCCCCGCGCCGAAAACCGGCCTTCCACCTCGGCCCACCGGGGCTTGGCGCAGGAAACGACGGAGGCGAGAACCCGATTGACCACGTTCTCCGTGAATATTCCAAGGTCCCGAAAAGCGTTCAAATAAAGCTTCAACGACTTCGTCTCCAAAACCCACCGCTCCGGCTGATACCGAATGGTGAGAGTCCCGAAATCCGGCAGGCCGGTTTTTGGGCACACGGAGGTGAACTCCGGGAAGACCAATTCGATCCCGTACCCGGGATATTGGTTCTCCCAGCATTCAATGACCGGCAACGCTTCCTTTATGCCCGACCGGGCATGGCTCTCGGAGTAATCTCTTTTTCTTTGGCTCATGGTTCAGAGTGGAGGTGCGGGCCGGATTTGAACCGGCGAATAGAAGTTTTGCAGACTTCCCCCTTAGGCCGCTTGGGTACCGCACCGAGGAAGCCAAAGACGTATCTTAGAAATTTCCTTATCCGTTGACAAGGACACATTAGCCGCCCGGCTATTTGTTTTTTAGGTTTTTTTCCAATTCGCGTTCCGCTTCGGACACATCGACGCCCGTTGGTCGGAACGTTTCGATCAGCCAATGAAGGAAGGAGGTCCGATCCCGCCCGGTGGCGCCGGATTTGGAATTTTTGTAATAGGCCCAGAAGGCCGAATAATGACGGGAGGCATCGGCTTCCGCCCGTTCCAGGGCGGCCATTTCGATTTTGATAACGCGCGTATCCAGGCCGCGTTCCTCAAAATCTGAAAAGAGGACTTCCAACAGAGCGGCTCGATCTTCGATCGGTTCATTTTTCTTTATTTTGGCGGCGTAGGCATCGAGTACGGCGGCGTACGTTTCGGCCACGTCGGGCGTGAGCGCGGGGTTCGGTTCCATCGGCACCATGGGCAGGACAATTTCTTCGCGGCGAAGCGGGGCGGAAACGGAAACGGGATTCATCGGCTCCGCGTTTTTAACGGTCGGCCGAAAGTCCCGGGACTTTTTAATCGGGGAGATTTGGTCTCCGAAACGGAAGGTCATTGAAAGGATATGGCTCCCGGAAGATCCGGAGGCGTCGGAGAGCGCGTAGCCAAAGGCGTAGTCGAATTGCATTGGAAATCGCCGGTAGCTTAACCCCACGGATCCCTCTCCGCGCTCGTGGGACCCGGTGAGGATCCCGCCACGCAGACCTACGCGGGTGGTGATCCATCGTTCGACCCCCAAACTCAAGGCATCTTCCCGGCGGTCGGCGTACCGCACATGGCTGTAGTTGGCGGCCAGCAGGATCCCCCACCGCTGGGCCGCCCAGCCTAGGTCGAACGTCACCGGCGCGGGGTCGAAATCATCCCCAGCCGCCAAATCCGGACGAGTGACATTTCGCATGGCGGCGCCGATACGACCGCCGTTATTGAGTTTCCAAAGCGCGCCGACGTCGGCCGTGAAAACGGTGGTCGCCCGCGCGGAGGAAAGCAGTGGGTCCGCTCCGCCGCTGGTGACCCCCGTCTGGGTTTGGATCGCCCGGGAGACATCCGCCGAGGCCCCATACGTTCGGCGCAGGATTTTTCCGGTGGCACCCAAAATCGCCCGCTCGCCGAATTCCCGGGCGGCCGCGCCGCTCAATGTGTCTTCGGCGTAAAGGCCCCCCAAAGACGTCCGGAAAAAGCTGGCGGCGTAGGCCGCTTTCCGAAATCGAAGCGGTTGAGGCCGGGTGAAGCTAAGGAAAGCGCGGGAGATCCGCGAGCCGTCGTCTAAGCTCGCGAACGGTTGAGCGTAGGTGGTTGAAAACTCCGGTTTTTCCACCAAGACCAGCCCGGCCGGATTGGTGACGACCGCAAAGGAATCGTCCGAAACGGCGTTCAGCGCCTCGGTAAAACCCGCCTCCCGCGCTCCCAAGGGAACAGGCTCGAAAGAAGCGAGCAGGGCCGTTGGGCCCCCTAAAAAAGAGGCCATGGCGACTAGCCAACGTCCGATTATTGCATTCCTCCGACCGGTTCCGCTCATCGCATCACCACCACGGTGCCTGTCATGGTGCGCCCGGAAACAGAAATTTCATAAACATACACCCCTCCGGGGGCGGTATGGCCGTCCAGTTTTCCATCCCATATGAGCGTGTCCGGGGTTGGTCCCGGAGCCAGCGGAGCGGCCAGCGTCCCGCGCGCGTCAAAAACCTTTCCGGAGATCGTCGCCCGGTTGGGATTTTGTATCTCAAAGACGACCTGGTCGTTCCACCCGTCGCCGTTCGGCGTGAAAACACGGGGCCGCACCAGGACCAACGCCGTTCCTTCCACGGGGCCAGCGAGATGGATTTCGAAAAGTCCCACGCGTCCGCCCCGGTGAACCATGGTTTTTTCGGCGAGGCTCACTTCCGCTCGGACACGGGTGAAATCGACCCCGTTAAACCAAAAAAGGCCCAAAACGTCGGCCGCCGAATATTCCGGGATCCCCGGTCGAATTTCCCCGCCCGACACGGGATACCCGATAACAACCAGCGCCTCCGGCGGAAGGAAGACAAAATTGTTAAGGATCCCGCCTCCGTACCCCTCGAGAACCTGGAACTGCACGCTCTTGACCGTGTCCGGTCCTTCCCGCGAGGTTTGTCGGAGCCCTTCCAGGACCAGGTCCTCGGAGAGGCCCGTGTGCGTCCTCAACAGATTCCGGGCCAGCGTATCGGTCAGGCTAAAATAGGATGTGGGATCGTCGGATATGAAAAGGAGGCGGAGGTCCGTCCCATCTCCGCGGACCTCCATGAGCGCCGAATCGGACGAAGGATTGCCGCTGGTGTCCCTGGCGACCACACGAAAATAAGCGAGGGCGGGCGATCCGTCCAGCGGGGTGTCGAAACTGAACATGTTAATTCCAAGGGAAACAAGCGGAAGCCAGGGCCCCCACCGGCCCGTGGATTGAAAGAGATCGTAGCCCGCGAGATCGGCCGCTGGGGAGCCGTCGACATTTCGGAGGACTCGGCTCCAATGGACCCGGATTTGATTGGGGGACCCCGACAGGATTTCGCCCCACACTCCAGCCAAAGGGTTTGGAAAAATCAAGTCCGGCGGAGGGACAGGGATGGCGAAGAGGCTGGAGGACGGCGCGCCGGGCAGGGCGATCCCGGCATAGAGTGGCGCGCCCTTATCCACCGAGACCAGTCGATAGGTGTAAGTGGTGCCATTCACGAGACCCGTGTGGAGAAAAGACACGGTGGCCGAGCCGACGGCCAGCGAGAAGGCATCGAAGAAATCATACGGCGCCGTGGCGTCCACATCGATTCGGTAAAAAGCAAGATCCGAGACGGCCACGGGATTCCAGTGGAGAAGGACCTCGCGATCCCCCGGAAGGGCGGTCAGTCCAGAGGGCGGCGGAGGGGGAAGGTCCGAGGCCGCGGCAAAATTATTGTCGTTAACGCCGTCAGCGGGCCCCCCCCGCGTCCAGCCCCCTCGTTCGCCGAAATGGTTGGAGGCTTTGATCGCCCAATAGTAGGTCGCCCCGGGTTCGAGACCCGTGATCAATTGGACCGCCGCGCTCCCGGCCGGGGCGGGGGCCCAGGTTTGGACGTGGGAAGGCGCCACGTCAAAGTCCGCGTCACTTTCCAGATTTCCCGAGGTGGCGACCCGAACGTCGTAGGAGGACGCCGTTCCCGTCCCGTCGTTCGGGTCCGGATCCGTCCAGGCCAAAGAGAGCGCTCCCTCCAGGGCGGGCGCGGGCGTTATTTGGTCCCCTGTCAGGGCGCGGAGGTCCGAAATTCCATCCGGCGGCGGACGCACGACGACCGTCAACGCGACCGCGTCGGTTGATGAAGCCTGGAGGAACGGGGGGCCCGTGAGGAAAGCCAGGGAAACGAGAGACAAAAGGACTCCCCCCCTCCGGGCGCATGCCCAGAAGACCGGTTCGCGACGGCCCGTTGAAAGAAACCAGCGCTTCATGGACCTCCTTTACGACGATCGATAGTCGACGGCGTTATTTTCCCTCCCCCGGTTTCACGGTGAGATAAAGGCGGACCGCCTGGTTGAGGACGGTGGTCAACCCAGGCAATTCGACTTTAAGGACCGATAGATACCGGCCTCCGCGAACGTCGGCGGTTTTGGGGACCCGGACACGCACGGTGAATTTCTTCACCTGGTTGGCCCCGACTTTAAGCCCCTTGCGCGGGGCCTCGAGCCACTCCGTGGGGGCGGCTGAGACCTCCGACCCTCCCACCAGTCCCACCTCCTCCGGCCGAACGGACGAGAAAAAGAAGGTGAAGGTCTCGTCCGAGGTATTGGCCAGTTTGAGCGGGAGCATCACCTCGCCACCCGGCTCCATCGGTTCGGCGTCCAGCCGCGAAGGAAGAAGGCTGAAACTAACGTTTTTGAACGATTCAACCTTCTTCCGTTGAGCGATTTCTTCGGGACCGGCGCGGCGGGGCGCGATGGTGAACCGGAGGGTGCTGTTCAACCCCGCGGCCAACGGTCCTTTGGTCACCATGCGGGACATTAACTGCACTTGGTATCGCTTCCCCAAGTAACGATCGTCGTCCGGTACGCGGATGACGACGTCGGTCGCCACCGTCTGTCCCGGCGGCGCCGTGATTTCGGGCGCGGTGACGCTCACCCAAGCGGCGTCGGGCACCGGTTCGAACCCCGCGGACGCCATGTTGGGATACCGGTTCGAATCCGGAACGACGACGTCGATTCGGAGATCCACGGCCGTTTCGGACTTGTTGGTAATGCTGAGCGGGAGGTTGACCAACTCTCGCGTGTTATAGGTCTGCCCAGGTTGGAGATTTTCAACGGTGACGAGGCCGAAAGGGGTTGAGAGCCCAAGGGAAAAAACATCCCCCGGAAGCCCCACGCAGGCACCCCAAACGACCAGCGCTCCCGCGATGATTTTTTTCATGCGGTTCGCCCCTTCCCATCGAAGTGGCCCGGCTACCCGGGCCGATGAACGATGACGGCGGTGAAGGGTTCCTCTAGAACGTTGACGCGACAACGGCTTGCACGGTCACCGTGAGGGTTTGCACGTTGCTGCTGGAGGTGGTCGTGGGAGTTTCCAGCTTGAACCAGAGGGTTCGGCTTCCCGCAGCGGGGACGTCGTTCCCGTTGGAAGTGCCGTCCGTGAACGCGGAGGACGTCAGGTTTTGGTAAGACGTGAGGATGTCGAACACGCTCCAGGTTCCTCCCCCCACGGCGGGCCGGACGGCCGCCAACTGAGCGGACAGGCGGACCGTGTCGGGACCAGGCGCCGCGGTGGTGAGGTTCCAGTTGGCGGTGAAGGTCGAGGCGTTAATCTGCCAGTCTTCGGTGAGCGCGGTCGAGCTGTTTTGCGCGGTGACCCCGGTGGCCGAGACGGTGGTGATGTTGATGCCTTGGCTCCCGAAGTCGTAGGTGGCTTCCACGAGGTTGATATCGAGGGCTCCGCCGATGGTGACGGTCACCGTCATGTTATCCGTGGTCGCCGCTTGGGCTTTCGAGGCGAAGACCGCCCATCCGAACAACACCAGCACCGCCGTTGCGATTTTTCTTTTCATGGTTCATTTCTCCTTTTGATTTCATTTCCGCCCTTGGGCGGGAAAATGGTTTCAGGGGCCCGCGACCACCGTGATTTGGAAGTCTTGTCTTCCGGGAACGCTGGAGGACGTGGGAGTCTCCAAAAGCATCCAAAGGTTTCGTTCGGCTGTTGGAGCAACGCCCGCGCCCGTCTGGGTGCCGTCGATGCTGAAGGCCAACGCGCTCGAGTTTTGCCCTTGGGGAACCATCCGGTCCTCCGGGCCGAACTGGGCCGGAACGGGTCGGTTGACGTGGAACCCCGCGCTCAAAGAAACGCGGTCGGGAGCCGGGCTCCCCGAGGTCATGACCCAAGGGCTCCCCGCCGTCGTCGTCGCGGCGGCCAGGCTCCAGGTGGAAGGGAGCGTCCCATTGTTGATCACCCGGATCGTGGAGGTGGATACCGTCTGGGTGGACTGAGAAAACAATCCGAAATCGTAACTGGAGGAGCTGATATCAACTGACAATAGGGAGAATTGGGCCCATTTGGAGGGAACGTTTGATAGCTCCGCCTGATTGCCGTCGGCGTCCCGCGCCTCCACGGCAACGAAGTAGGTCGTCCCAGGGATCAAACCCGTGATGGAAAAAGAAGGTTCAGCGACGTTTGGAAGTTGGGGGACGACGATGTTGGCGGAATCCAAGGCGGTCTCGAAATCCGATTGCGTTAAGATCGCCGCGGGGAAGGGGGAGTATCGAACCTTGTAGAGCGCGGCGCGGCCTTCTCTTCCGTCAGCGCCGGGAGCCGACCACGCCAGCCGAAGTTCGCCGGAAGCGGGGCCCGTGGTCACGGCGAGGTCCGTGATCGTCCCGGGAAAAAAGAAGGTTCGCATGGGGCCCCCGAACAATCCATGGGCCCCGGAGGCGGTTTCCCCTTGAACCGGAGCCCCCAGGGAGGAGACGACCCGCCAACCGTTGGAGATGGACACCTTTGACCCGCCGCCCGACGTTTTCGCGTCCCGCGCGATCCTATGGGAGGTCCCGGTTAACCCCGCGGCCAGGAGAGGCGATCCGCAGAGGAACAAGGCCACCCATCCCGCTCGTCGCGCGAAGATCGGCATCAGAAGTCTCCCTCCTCTTCAAACCCTTAGTGGCGGATCACGCTGACTCGATAGGTGGCCGCCGCCGGATCGATGGAACCCCCTCCGATGTTGGCGAGCCGAACCGTGACCGTGTTACCCGCGGAAACGTAGGCCATGGCCATAAGGTCGGCCGGCAACGTGCCCGGCGGGCCCAGGGCCACCGTGTCGCCCACGGCGGCGCCGGTCACCGTGAGGGTTAGTTCCGCGGTGGTGTTTTTGGCCATCGATGGGAAATCAAGGGATTGGGTGGCCGAAAGGTAGGCGGTGACGGGGGTTCCCTGTCCGCCGACTTTCAATGACCCGCCGGTCCCATCCACCTGGAAGGCGGTGGAGCTCACGCGCACATTTCCGGATCCTCCGATGGTCAAATATTGTTGTTGGTTGGTAAAGAATCGAATCCCCCCGCCTGAAATATAGGCGCTGTCTGAGGTTAAGCTTTCTTGAATAAAACCGAACCCAAAATCGTTCAAGTAAACGTTTCCCCCTAGCGGACTCGCGATCGGAAAGGTCAATCCCGATCGGGAAATAAGGCCTGGGGATGGCGCGTTGGCCGTCGTGGTCGCGTTGATGATTTTAATGGAACCGTCCGCTAAATCCAATCGTTCCAACGGATTTACCGTTCCGATTCCCACATACCCGGCGCTCGAAATGATGACACGCACCAGATAGTCGTTGCCGAGCCCCCCCGATGGATGATAGGTGGTGAAAACAATTTTCCCGCCGCTGGTGGGGCCGGCGTTTTCGTCAGAAGCAATGAGGCTGACGTTTCCTTGATTGTTGGGGGCGTCCTTTCCCCAGAGCTCGATCCTCCCGCTATCCACGTCATAAGGCGCGCCAAATATATTCATTTTGTCGTTGGTCGCATCGCGCCCGATCCAGCCGTTTGGTTTCAAAAGCCCGGGGAAGGTGTAGCTTTCGTTTTGGAATGTCCCCCCATTGATCTTGAGTGGATTGATTTCAGCGGTGTTTTTGATTTCACCGTCCGCGATGCTGGCAGTGGCCACACGCGCCGCGTAGCGAACTCACAAGAGCCTCTCTCGGCGAGTCAAAAGATCGCCGTCCACCGCGATCTCCAGCCATTTGTTCGGAGAATCAAAAAGCGTCGTTGGAAACGCAGTGTTCGATCCGAGGTGGACCTCGAAAATCCCGTTGTTCACCGCCACCGTCTGTGTTTCCGTCCATTCGGCGCTTCCTCCCGTCACCGCCGGAAAAATTTTGAACAAAAACGCATGGTTCCCCGTCAAAGGGTTGTTCGCGGAGTCCGCGAGGCGGCCTTGATAGTGGATCAAGGCTGGCGCATCGGCCCGAACCGAGACGCCGCACAGAAACGGTAGCAGGAAGGCCAGGGGTATGAACGAGAGGGGGTGCCAAGCGGCATTGGTTTTTCTCACGACGGCCTCCTAAAAAGTATTGGCAACCAAGAAAAACACCGACGATGAACCTCTGGGAATCATATCAAAAACCGGCCGTAACTACTCAGGTCCAGACGTTTCTCCCTCTCCCGATCGCGGGAGAGGGTCGGGGAGAGGGTGGGATTTTCCGACGAGTGGCCAGCCGGAGACCTGAGCAGTTACAACCGGCCAATAAACCTCCGGCCAGGGGTCGAACTTTCGGTTGTGGGGAATTTAGGTTAACGGACGGAAAAGCGAATCCTTTTTTTGTAGGCGCCTCCCCACCCTAAAGCCCGAACGGGGGTGGGTTAGGGTTTTCGCTGTTTGATGCGGATCAGGGTGATGTCGAGGGCGAGGTTGAGGAAACGATAATCCTTCGAGAGTTCATCCCAGGGTATGACTTGAAGGGAAAGGTTGGCCTGGTCGAACGTGTCTTGCAGGCGGCTGAAGAACATGCCTTCCTGCAACCCGCTGTCGGGTGAGGGGCCAAGGACCACGCCGATGTTGACGCCGGCCTGTTGGCACTTTTCGACAAAAAGGTGATCCGGGATCGAGGGGTCCTGGCTGTAATCGACCTCGAGCGCCGGATGGAGAACGAATTTGAGTTTATGTTTCTTGATGATGTCTTCAAATTTTCTTTTCAACTGAATCAGTTCTTTATCGTGTCCGGTCGGATAAAAGAAAACCACCGGGATTTCCCCTGGATTTCCGGGGATCCCGATCGATGGAGTCCCTTCTGTTTTGGAGAATTGGGTGGACGGTGGCGGAGCGGGCGGCTGGGCCCCCGTTGGAAAAGGCCCCGGTCGGTTAACCGGCGTTGTTGGCAAAGGGAGCGGGGCGGAAGGCATTTTCGGAAACCCCGGCATTGGCAAGGGGATTTTTTTTGGGGGCGTTCCAAGGGTTCCAGCGGGTGGCAGTGGCGTCGTCGGCCGAACGGGAAGCACCGGTAGAGGGATCCCTGTGGAAAGCGAAGGGCTTTTCGTGGGCGAGTCGAGAGAATCCAACGCGTCGCCCAATTCATCCAAGGATTTTTCAACTCCTGGGGCCCCCGGGGATGTCTTCGGTAAATTCGGTGTTGGCAGATGGTTCTCACTGGCCGGGGCATCGTCCCTGAAGGGGATAGGCATTCCACCCTCTTCCACTTTCTTCTCCTCTCGTGGAGCCTCCGGCTGAATCAGGTCCGCTGATGTCTTGGGAGAAAGGGTCGGTAACGGTTCTTCCTTTTTAATGAGGTTGCCCATTTCGGCCTTGCCTTGAGTTTCCCCAGACAATTTGGAGGAGTCTTGTCCCCCCTGTTCCTCCATCGCGCTGAGAAAATCGGCCGGGCCTTCGGGCCTCTGGCCCGCGGCCTGTCCCCGAAGCTCTGCGGTGGGGGCGGCCGGGCCTTCGGGCCTCTGGCCCGCGGCCTGTCCCCGAAGCTCTGCGGTGGGGGCGGCCGGGCCTTCGGGCCTCTGGCCCGCGGCCTGTCCCCGAAGCTCTGCGGTGGGGGCGGCCGGGCCTTCGGGCCTCTGGCCCGCGGCCTGTCCCCGAAGCTCTGCGGTGGGGGCGGCCGGGCCTTCGGGCCTCTGGCCCGCGGCCTGTCCCCGAAGCTCTGCGGTGGGGGCGCCCGGGCCTTCGGGCCTCTGGCCCGCGGCCTGTCCCCGAAGCTCTGCGGCGGGGGCTGCGGAGGCGGCGATGGGGGCGGCCGGGCCTTCGGGCCCCTGCCCCGCGGCCTGTTCCCGAGATTCCGCGGGGTGACTTTCTTTCCCCTCCGATTTTTCCTGCAGGTCTGCAAAAGGCGTCCCATCTGAAATATCAAACGGATCCCTGGCACTGGGTTTCTCGCGCGGGGGCTCATCGAGTTTAGGTTGAACCAGCGCGGTGGGTGTATCGGGAGTTTTTTCCGAAGGAGGCGCTTCCACACTGACAGCCTGAACCGCAGGCCCGGCGTGTTCCCCCTCCTCGCCCCACTCTTCCGGCGGCAAGAGTTCCTTCAAAATTTCTTTAACCAAATCGAGGGATATCTCTTCGTTGTTGAGTTGGGTGTAGGCCTGAATGCGGCGAAGAAATCCTTCCAACTCCCGAATGTTGGATTTGAGGCGGCTCGCGATGTAAAGGCGAATGTCGTCGGCGAGATGGAACCCCTTCAGATGGACCTCTTTTTTCTTAAGGATGGCGACGCGGGTTTCCAGGTTCGTGAATTTGATGTCAGCGATGAGTCCCCATTCAAACCGGCTCCGCAGGCGATCTTCCAGGGTCGTCAGCATTTTCGGGGGGCGGTCGGAGGTCATGATGATCTGTTTCCCTCCAGCGTGGAGATCGTTGAACATGTGAAAAAATTCTTCTTGCGTGGCTTCGGAGGTCGCTAAAAATTGAATATCGTCGACCAAGAGAAGGTCCAACGCCCGGTATCGCCCCCGAAGATTTTGAAGCCGCCCGGCCTGAAGAAGTTCGATGACTTCCGTCATGAACTGTTGAGCCGTGACGTAAAGGACGCGCGTGTTTGGATCCCGTTGAAGAACGCGGTGGCCAACGGCTTGCATGAGGTGTGTTTTCCCGATCCCAACGGGTCCATACAAAAAAAGCGGGTTGTAGGCTTTGCCCAGATTTTCGGAAACGGCGAGAGACGCCGCATGGGGAAAGCGGTTATGGGGACCGACAACGAATTCTTCAAACGTGTACGCCGGGACCAGGCGCGTGTCCCCGGTCCCGGAAACGGAATCAGGGGCGGCGGCCGCCATGGTCTATTTCCCCCGACGTTTGATCATCATGAGCTCCACCATTAAATCCATGTAAAGGAGCTTGGACCCCACGTCCGCCTGAGGAACGAGAAAACAACGAATCCCGGCTTCTTGGGCTTCGGCCAGAATCGGTTCCATGAGATCAATCATGACGTCGGGAGGAAGGATGACGAAGAAGCAGTTGGCTCCATTGGCCTTGGCGGTCCATATCCATTCGGTGGAGTGTTCCAGCGCTACCGTTGTCGGAACGGAGTTGACCACCTGGAAAGCCATGGGTTTTTTTGACTTCTTCTGTGTCATTTCCATCATCGTGCTCGTGAACCGATCTTTGGGGGCCTCTCCGCCGATGGGATAGAAAATGGTCACTCGAATTGAGGGGTCTTCAATCGTTTTGGCGTCGGTTTCTCGCTGAGGCGGCTTTGTGGCCGAAGGAGGAGCGGGATCCGGAGCGGCATTCCCAGTGGGAACGGCTGGACCGAAAGGGGTCACAACCGGTTTGGCCCCCCCCTTACTTTCGGAAACTTGGGCCACCGCCATCGGTTCGATGCCTGCCCCTGAAGGCTTATCCGCTCGGACGTGTTTCGTCGATGAATTATCCGGTGCTACCATCTCCTCAAACTTTTGAGTCAATTCGATTTGAACGGGAACTTCTTCTTTCTGGGGAACAAGAGAGGATTGGGCAGAATGCCCGGTTTCGATGTTTGAAACCGAGCTCGGTTCCTTGACCGGCCATGGTTGTTTTTGAACGGTTGAAGGGGATGTTTCTCCGATTTCTTTTTGGGGCGGCGGTAAAATTTGCTCGGCTTGGGACGGGGGCGATGCTGGCTTTTTATCTGTCGTTGGCAAAGGAGGAACCGCCGCTGTTTGGAAAGGCGACGCTGGTTTTGTAACCGCCGAGGGCGGAACCAGAGGTGTCGATGCGGCCTGGGGCGGCGGCGCTGGTTTTGTGACAATGGAAGGGGGTGGCGGCGGAGCCGACGGGGCTTGGGGCGGCGGCGCTGGTTTTGTGACAATGAAAGGGGGTGGCGGCGGAGCCGACGGGGCTTGGGGCGGCGGCGCTGGGTTTGTGACATTGAAAGGGGGTGGCGGCGGAGCCGACGGGCTTGGGGCGGCGGCGCTGGGTTTGTGACATTGAAAGGGGTGGCGGCGGGGCCGACGGGGCTGGGGGCGGCGGGACAGGTTTTGCGAAGATCGGAGGCGGCGGCGCAGTAGGAGGAGGCATGGGTGCCGGCCGGTTGACTGGAACAGGCGGCAAAGGCTGTTTGGCCGCTGGGGAAACGCCGGGTGCTGTGGGCATGGGAACGGGTTTTGGCGGCTGAACGGGGCGAACGATGCCTGGAATCGGTCCAACGGAAGGCAACGGTATTCCGCTTCCCGGTCGGGACGGGTTTCCGGTTGAAGGCGGAAATGGGTTTGGCGAAGCGGGTTTGGCTATTGGTGCAGGAACCCCCGGCATCGCCATTTTCCCGGGTATGTTGACTGAAGGAAGAGGCGTTCCCGCGGGAGGACGCGCCTGCGGCGCTGTTGCCGGGTGATCCGTGGGCGTTTTCAGCGGCGGAGGTGGAATAGGGGCCGCGGCGTTGGCCACGCCGGAAAGCTTTTTCATCACGAACGCGTGTTCGTCATCCGTCAAATTCGTGAGGCTTTCAAGGGCGCCGCTGAGGCCGTCCAGCACATCGGTTAACTCATTGGAGGGCCGGTTCCCGGACGGGTCGACGGTTAAGGACATGACCATGTTTTGGATGGCCAGCCGTTCGGAGAGTGGAGCATCAATGACGAACACCGCCCATTGGAAAATATCGTCTGATATTTCCTGAACGTCTTGGCAGACGTCGGGGTGGGCTTGAATGATCCGGTCCACGTCCGCTCGTGGCCCCTGAATCTTTAAAAGATAACTATCCGCCCGAGCGGAGAGCAACATCTCCCAGCGCTGGATGGCCATCTAGTTGGACTCCGGCTTCACCGGTTTTTCCTCCCATCACTCCGCTAGGCGTCCCCGATCCGGAGAGTGTTCATTTTCACCAAAAGATCGTCGGGATTGGTGGAGGCATCGAGAGCTTCTTCTTTGGTGATCTTGTGTTCGTTGAAGAGGCGAATGATGTCTTGATCGAAAGAATGCATTCCATAATATTGGCCCTGTTCGATGGCTTTATTGACTTCGCCGGGTTTTTCCTCCAGCAGGAGTTTCCGAATAAGCGACGTCACCACCAAGATCTCCGTGGCGGGATAGCGTTCCCTTGCGTCGGCGGATTCCAGAAGCCTCTGTGCGACGATACCTTTTAAAACGTTGGAGATTCGGGCCCTCGCTCCGGCCTGTTCCGCGGCGTGGTAGGATTCCAGAAGGCGGCCCATGGTTTGGGAGGCGTCCATCGTATGAATGGTGCCCAGAACCAAGTGCCCCGTTTCCGCGGCGGTAATGCCGGCCTGGATGGATTCCGCGTCTCTCATTTCACCAAGCACCACGACGTCGGGGTCTTGCCGCAATAGATGTTTAACGGCGGAAGCGAAGGAGGGCGTGTCTTGCCCAATCTCCCGCTGGGCGATGGAAGACTTGTCGTTGGTGTGGTAATACTCGATGGGATCCTCAATCATGATCATGTTGTAGGCGTAGTTTTTGTTGATGTAGTCCACCATGGAATTGAGGGTGGTGGTTTTTCCGGCGCCCGTGATTCCCGCCACCAGAAGCATGCCCCGCGTGTTTTGGCAGAGTTTCCGCATGGTGTCCCCGGGGAGATTTAATTCTTCAAAGCTTTTGACTTGAAGCGGAACAACGCGGAGCGAGAGCGCGACCGAGCCTTTCTGGCGATAGATGTTCACCCGAAAGCGGGATAAGTCCGGCACCGAGTAGGACATGTCCAGTTCATTGTCCCGCTCAAAAATGGCGCGTTGATTCTCGTTCATTAAAATTTGGGCGAGCTCGAGGATGTGTTCAGCCCCCATTTTATTGAACCCGGAGGACATGAGTCGTCCGTGGATACGAACCATCGGCGGCGTTCCCGCCTTGAAGTGAATGTCCGATATACCGCTTCGGAGCATGGTTTGGAAGAGTTTGTTGATATCAACGGCCACGGGAAACCTCCTGGTGTCGCATCTCCAACAATTTAATAAACCTCATTTTAGCAAGACCCTTGTCATCTTTCCATGGGGGAACCCCTTCCGACTCCAATGCTGGCTTTCGGATCCCCTTCATGAGTATGTATCAAGTTAAACTCACTTTCAACCCTTAATTTCAAGGATTCCATGGCCCCCCCTTACTGCAAGGGAAACTTTTTGAACAGGCTCGCCACCGAACCCTCCACGGCCACATCGAGGTCCAACCCTTCGTAGGTGACGGCCCCGCTCCAAAGAAGTTCCTGGGTCTGGGGAGCGAGGAGCCGGGCCGATAAGGAGAGGGAGGCGTTGGAGACCAAAACCCGTGCGTTCTCGATTCCCGCTCCGCTCCCCGACGGATAGAGGTTTCGCCCGGAAATAGGCGTCACCGCGTTCAGCACCAAGGTCTGCCGATTCCCGGAGGTCTCAAGGGGAACGAGATATTTAGCGTCGGGCACGAATTGGGTGACCGTGATTTGGAGCCACGCGTCGGACCCATCCGCAGGTCCCCCGACCTTGACCTGGTAGCCCCGCATCAGCAGTTGACGGGCGAATTCATCCGTCACGGCTCGTTGTTGGGCGTATTCCGGTTCCAGGACCAAAACGCTTTTGATTCGGCTGAAATCCGTTCCCGGCCGGGTGGCCGTCCGAATTGTTGAAAAGCATCCAGAGAAAAGGACCGGCAAAATAACCGCGCATGAAAAGAGAAACCCCTTCCGCCTCATTGGAGCCTTTCCACATGCCGCCGCGCCAGCTCCGCCATTTCAGCGGAAGGCGAAAGCGACAGAAACCGTTGCCACGCAGACCGGGCTTCCGGTCCCATCTTCAGTTTCTCATACAGCATCGCGAGCGAATAAAACGCCGTTTGGGAGTTTGGATCCAGTTGAACGGCCCGCTCCAGGGCCCCGCGGGCTTCCTGAAGGTTTTGGTTCTGTAAAGCGACAAGCCCCAAAGCCGTTTGGGTGGCGGCATCTGAGGGCGCGGCGGCGGCGGCGCGACGAATCATCACGAGGGATTCCGACGCCTTCCCGTCGTTAGCAAGGCGAAGGCCCTCTTCTAAAAGCGTCGAGGACTCGGCGGCCCAGCAAACCCCGCCGAGCAGAAGAAAAAAAGAAGCCCATGTCCATCGTTTCATCGCGCGCCCCCTTTTTCCAGAGCGGATATTTTGTTCAACCGCCGTAGGTGCCGACCGCCTGCAAAAGAGGTTCGAAGCCATATTCGGACCAACCGCGTGATTCGCGGAGCCGAAAGAAAACGCCCCCCCAGGCAAAGCACATTGGCCCCGTTGTGTTCCGCGGCCAGGGCGGCTGTTTTTTCGTTCCACGCGACGGCCGCGCGAACCCCTTTGACTTTGTTGGCGGCGATGGACATGCCAATGCCGGTTCCGCAGATCAAAACGCCTCGTTCGGCTTTTCCTTTCGCCACCGCTCTCGCCACCAGGGCCGCGTGGTCCGGATAATCCGTGGGTTCCCCGCTGGGGGCGCCCACGTCGGTGACGACATGCCCGTCGGCGCGCAGGCTTCGAACCAAGAGCGTTTTAGCGAGAAAGCCTCCGTGGTCGGCGCCGATGAAAACGTTCAAGAGCGGGCCGCCGCCTGGGGAACCCGATTGAATTTGACAATGCGGAGGAAGTCTTCCGCTTTTAGACTCGACCCGCCCACTAATCCGCCGTGAATGTCCGGTTGCGACATCAGCGAGTCGACGTTGTCTGGTTTCACGGAACCGCCGTAAAGAATCCTCATGCGGGAGGCTTCCCCTCCGAAAAGGCCCTCCAACTTTTTCCGAATGAAGGCATGAACTTCTTGGGCCTGGTCCGGCGTGGCGGTTTTGCCGGTGCCGATGGCCCAAACGGGTTCGTAGGCGATGACCAAGGCGGGTGCCTGGGCCGCGGCGAACCCCCGTAGCCCTTCGAGCACCTGGCGTTCCACCACGGAGAAGGTGTTCCCCCCCTCCCGTTCAGCGAGGGTTTCCCCCACGCAAACCACGGGGGTCAGTCCCTGTTCCAGCGCCAGCTTGGCTTTTTTGTTAACGAGGAGGTCGGTCTCGCCGTAATACTGTCTCCGTTCGGAATGTCCGATCAAAACGAAGGTCCCCCCGGCGTCTTTAATCATGCCGGCGGAAATTTCTCCCGTATAGGCGCCTTGAAGGTTTTCATTCAAGTTTTGAGCCCCGATGGCAATGGGGCTCCCTTGGGCGGCCTGGGCGGCCGCGAAAAGCGAAGTGAAGGGAGGGCAGATCAGGATTTCCCGGTCCAATAGACCCAGAACCTGAGGGGCGAGTTTCTTCAAAAAGTCCACCGTTTCGGGGATCGTTTTTTGCATTTTCCAGTTACCGGCCATCAGGGGTCGACGAGACATAGAATCTCCTTTCTCATTTCAAAATAAGGGTTATTTGATATGACCATTCTAGAACAATGTCTCCGTCGGGGCAACCCGGGGGAAGGTCCCCCGAGTTCAAAGCTTGGCGAATTGTTTCGCTAACCGTTGAGCCAGGTCCGTCCGTCCCGGGCCAGGAGTTCGTCCGCGGACGCGGGTCCCCAAAGGCCGGCGGGGTAGGGAGCCGGGGAACCGTCCGCCGCCCAGCGGGTGAGGACGGGGGTTAGGAACGACCAGGCCATGTTGATCCAATCCGAGCGGATAAACAACGTTTGATCGCCAGACATGGCATCGAGGAAAAGGCGTTCGTAGGCTTCGGGTGGCTCCCCGAAGGACTGTTCGTAATCGAAATCCATTTCAACGGAACTCATACACATTTTAGGGCCCGGGTGTTTGGTTTCAAAGGAAAGAGACACCCCTTCTTCCGGCTGTATACGCAGGACGAGCGTGTTGGCCGTCAGGTCCGTGGGCTGGAGCGGCTGGAAGAGCGAATGGGGGACGTGTTTAAATCGAATGACCACTTCGGACCGCCGCGCGGCCAGCCGTTTCCCGGATCGCAAATAAAAGGGAACGCCTTGCCAGCGCCAGTTATCCAAAACAACCTTCATGGCGACGAACGTTTCCGTCCGGCTATCCGGCGAAACACCGGATTCCTGGCGATAACCGAGCACGGCCTCCTCCTCCACCCGGCCGGGGCCATACTGGCCGCGCACCGCGCGTTCGTCCACCCGGTCGATGGGAATCGGGCGGATGGCGCGCAGGACCTTGGAGGCCTCATCTCTCACTCGGTTGGCGTGAAAGCTCGACGGAGCTTCCATGGCGGTGACGCACAGGAGCTGAAGGAGATGGTTTTGAAACATGTCCCGAAGGCAACCGGCCTCTTCGTAATAACCGGCCCGGTGCCCGATCCCGATGCTTTCCGCCACGGTGATTTGGACGTGGTCCACGTAGTTGCGGTTCCAAATCGGTTCAAAGAAGATGTTCGCGAACCGCAGGACCAAAATGTTTTGAACGGTTTCTTTTCCGAGGTAATGGTCGATGCGATAAGTCTGGTCCTCGCTAAAAACGCGGCGCGTTTCCTTCGCCAGGGCTTGGGCGGTCTCCAGGTCCCGCCCAAATGGTTTTTCGATGATGACGCGGGACCACCCGTGCCCATTCTCCCGTTCCTGAGCCAGCCCCGCGCGACCCAGTTCCCGGATCACGCATTCGTACAGGCCCGGTGGAATGGAGAGGTTGAAGGCATGGTTCCCCCCGGTCTGGTGGGCCTGGTCCAAGGAAACGAGACGATCCGCCAAGGCCCGGTAGTCTTCCGGTTGGTCATAGCGAAGCGGTTGGTAGTAGAGGGCGGAAAGGAACTCTTTCAGGGACTCCGGGGAAGCGTCTTTGACCGCCGAGGTGATGGCGGTCCGGGCCCTCTCGCGAAAAACGTCATCCGTGAATTCGGTCCGACCCGCGCCGAGGGCGTAAAAACGCCGGGGCAACTGGCCGCGGACCCGGAGGCGGAAGAGGGAGGGTAATATTTTTCGCTCGGCCAGATCGCCCGAGGCCCCGAAGATCACCAGCCCGCAAGGGTCGGGCCGGGTCTCAAAACAAAAACGCTCTTGGACCTTGGTTCGAAAAACGCCTCCAGCGCGGGGATTCCCCACAGGTTACTTGGCTTTCACCGCGTGGCCGCCGAATTCATTTCGCAGGGCGGCCAGCACTTTCCCCGCGAAGGATTCCTCCTGGCGGGAGGCGAATCGGGCGAAGAGCGCGTGGGCGATGGCATCGGCGGGGACGCCCGTTTGGATCGCTTGTTCCACGGTCCAACGGCCCTCGCCGGAATCCTCCACGTAATCCTTGATCGCCGCCAGATCTGGGTCCTTCGCAAAAGCGCGTTCGGCGAGCTCCAAAAGCCAGGACCGGACCACGCTGGCCTGGTTCCAAAGGTGAGAGATCCGGCCCAAGTCCAAGGGAAAGGGCGCCGCGCGCAAAATCTCGAAACCCTCCGCGTATCCCTGCATGAGGGCATACTCGATGCCGTTGTGAACCATCTTCGTGAAATGGCCCGCGCCCACCGGTCCGGCGTGCAAAACCCCTTCGGCGTTCGGCGCCAGGGTTTTCAAAGCCGGTTCCAACCGATGATAATCTTCCGGGGTCCCCCCCACCATCAAGCAATATCCGTTTTCGAGGCCCCAGATCCCGCCCGAGGTCCCGGCGTCCATGAACCGAAGTCCCTTCCCGGCCAGGATCCCGGCCCGGCGAACGGAATCGGTGTACCGAGAATTTCCTCCATCCACGACCAGGTCGCCAGCGGACAATAAATGAGAGAGTTCCAAAACGGTCGCTTCGGTGGCCGAACCCGATGGGACCATGGCCCAGATCGTACGGGGGGGGGTCAGCTTGGAGACCAATTCCGAAAGCGAGAAGGCCCCCTCGGCTCCCTTTTCGACCACGGCGTGGGTTTTCTCCGGACTGCGGTTGAACGCCACCACGCGATGGCCGCCCCGTAGCAGGCGCTCCACCATATTGGCGCCCATGCGCCCAAGTCCAACGAAGCCGATGTCCATCAGTTTTTCACAACCGAGGAAAAGGTTAACGGGTGACGAGGACTCCGCGCGCGGTTATCTCCGCGACACGCGTTCTTCTGGGCATCCACGTCCATGGCGGTTTTCGTTTCAGCCATCATGGGGCCGCTATTTCTTGGCGCCGGGAGTCAGAAGCGCATTCTTCTTGGCCAGCAGTCCCGCGATCAATTTATGATAGGCCTCAGCGAAAAGTTTGACGCCCTCCGTTTCGAGGGTCTCCGTCGCTTGAAGAAGATCGATCTTGTGGACTTTTAAACGTTCCAGGACCTTCCGCGCCTCGTCGGTCCCTTTCTCCAGGGTGTCGGCGACGGTCCCATGGTCCAGGAACGCTTCCAGCGTTTGGGGCGGAAGAGTGTTGACGGTGTCGGGACCGATCAAGCTGTCCACATAAAGAAGGTCCGGATAATGGGGGTTCTTGGTGCTGGTGCTGGCCCACAGGGGGCGCTGGAACCTCACGCCCTTTTTGCGGAGAGGAGCC
This sequence comes from Elusimicrobiota bacterium, assembly GCA_016721625.1. Classification (NCBI taxonomy): domain Bacteria; kingdom Pseudomonadati; phylum Elusimicrobiota; species Elusimicrobiota bacterium. The sequence goes on along the minus strand of JADKHR010000001.1, from coordinate 471,890 downwards.
CAGGCGGGGCTCCCGGTCATTGTCTTGAAAACCTGATAGGCCGTTTTGGCGCTCGCCACGGCCGTTTTTCCCAGAAGTTCCAACAATTGGTCCTTTTCGGTCGAACTGGACGAGGCCTGGATCCTTTCTTGGATCAATTTGTCGATGAGCGCGTCGATCCGGCTGACAAAGAAACTCGCCACCGTGGAGACCGCGAGGGATTTTCCCTCCACCAATCGTGTTTCCATGGCCCTGCGATGGGCTTCCAAAACTTCCCGATAACGCTCGATGGAGAAGATCAGGGTGACGTTGATCGGAATTCCGTCGGCCAGGCACCGTTCGATGGCGGGAAGGCCCTCTTTGGTGGCGGGAATCTTGATCATGACGTTGGGCCGGGCCGCGCGTTTCCAAAGGCGGCGCGCGTCGGCGAGGGTCCGTTCCGTGTCCCGCGCGAACAGCGGAGAGACTTCGATCGAAACGAACCCGTCGGCCCCTTTCGATTCGTCATGGAGAGGCCGAAACTGGTCGGCCGCCTGGCAGACGTCTTCCAGGGCCAGGGATTCGAAAATGTCTTCCAGGCTTTTTCCTTCTTGCAGGAGGGTTCGCAGGCCCGCGTCATAGTCCGTCCCGGTGCCCAACGCTTTTTCGAAAATGCTCGGGTTCGAGGTCATGCCCCGCAACCCTCCATCGATGAGGTTCTTCAGTTCCCCGGAAACCAGCATTCCCCGATGAATGTTGTCCAACCAGACGCTTTGGCCGTGGGCCAGCAATTCTTTTAAAAGGGGCATGACATTTCTCCTTGAATCAAATTCGAGCGCGTGCGCGCGCGAGGGTTTGGCGAGCCGCGGCCGCCACCGCTTCGACGGTAAATCCCAACTTTTCCATAACGATCTCGCCGGGGGCGGAAGCGCCGAACCGGTCCAGGGTGACCAGAGCCCCCTCCGGACCGGCGTAACGATGCCAACCGAAAGACACGCCGGCTTCCACCACCACGCGAGCCCGAAGGGACGGCGGTATCACCGCCTCCCGGTAGGCCTCGTCCTGCCGCTCAAAGAGGTCCACGCTGGGCAGGCTCACCACCGCGGCGTTCACCCCTTCCCGCCCCAACCGCTCCCGGGCGCCCAGCGCCAACGCGACTTCCGACCCCGTGGCAATTAAAAGAACGTCGGTGGGCCCCTCCGGTGTCAGTCGGTATCCCCCGCGCAGAAGTCCTTCGGCCGAAGTGTGGGTGGATCGATCAACAGTGGGGAGTTTTTGCCTCGAAAGAATAAGAGCGGTGGGCCCGGCTCTCCTTTCGAGGGCCGCGCGCCAGGCGAAAACCGTTTCGTTGGCGTCCCCCGGACGGATAACGCTGAGGCCCGGAATGCAACGCAGGCTGGCCAACTGTTCAACGGGTTGGTGGGTGGGCCCGTCTTCTCCCACCCCGATGCTGTCGTGGGTGAAAACATAGATCACCCCGAGCTTCATCAACGCCGCCAAGCGAAGAGTCGGGCGCATGTAATCGACAAAAGTGAGGAACGTGGCGCCGTAAGGAATCAAAGGCCCGGAAAGGGCGATCCCGTTTAGAATGGATCCCATGCCGTGTTCCCGAATGCCGAAATGAAGGTTTTTCCCGCCCCGGTGGTGAGAAATCACCCGCTCCGTCCATATTCGTGTTGTTGGAGGGAGCCAGGTCGGCGGATCCCCCCACCAACGTCGGCAAGGTCGCCGCCAGAGCGTTGATCACTTTTCCCGACGCTTGTCGCGTGGCGAGAGCCTCGCCCGCTTTAAAAACAGGAAGTTTATCTTTCCATCCCTCGGTGAGGGGGGTGCGCTGGAGCGCCATCCATTCCCCCGCCAGATCCGGATGAGCGAGACGATAGCGAGAAAACATTTCTTCCCATTCAGCCTGAACCCTTCGGCCCCGTTCCGCCGTTTGGGCCCAGTGAGACCGGGCCTCTTCCGGTAGGTGGAAGGCCGGGGATTCCGGCCAATCCAGATTTTTCTTCGCCAAGGCGGTTTCCTTGGCGCCGAGGGGCGCGCCGTGGGCGTCCGCCGTGTCCTGTTTGTTGGGGGCCCCGAACCCAATGTGCGTTCGGGCGATGACCAGGGTGGGTTGTTTCTCTTGGCTCCGGGCGGCTTCCAAAACGGACCGGACGGCGGCCAAATCCTCTGGGTCGGGAATTCGCAGAACCCTCCACCCCTAAGCTTCAAACCGGCGCCCCACGTCTTCGGAAACGGCTAAATCGGTGGATCCTTCAATCGTGATGCGATTATCCAGATAAACGTAGGTGAGTTTCCCTAATCTTAAGTGCCCCGCCAAGACGCCGCTTCCGCCGCGACCCCCTCCATTAAATCGCCATCGGAAACGAAGGCCCAGATCCGATGATCGATCAATGAAAAACCAGGACGGTTGAACCGCTCGGCCAAAAAACGTTCCGCCATGGCCAAGCCGACGCCGTTCCCAACCCCCTGACCCAGCGGGCCGGTGGTTGTTTCAACGCCCACGGTGTGGCCCTTCTCGGGGTGTCCTGGCGTTTGGCTGTCCCATTGACGGAAGTTTTTCAGTTCTTCCAGCGACAGATCGTAGCCTGTCAGATGCAGGAGCCCGTATAAAAGCATGGAGGCGTGGCCCGCCGAGAGGACAAACCGATCGCGGTTCGCCCAATGTGGATCCCGGGGGTTGTGCCGAAGAATCTGCGTCCAAAGGACGTAGCCAAGTCCGGCGGCTTCCATCGGCGTTCCCGGATGGCCGGAATTCGCTTTCTCCACCGCGTCGACGGCTAAGAAGCGCAGGGTGTTCACACACACCCTGTCAATGCTGGAAAGGTCGTTTGTTTTCATAAAAAAGGAATAGTGGAATTATACAAACTATTGACTTCAGCGGACGGGGGTTTAAGACGCCGGAATCGAAGCGATGGGTTCTTTTTTTCGGACCGCCTCGGAAGGCGGTTCGAGAAGATCAACGGCGTTCCCGAGCTTCGGCGAGGGAAGGGAGAAAAAAAACTCGCTCCCGCGACCGGGTTCGGATTCGACCCAAATTTTTCCCCCGTGGGCTTCCACCGCGAGTTTGCAAAAGGTCAATCCGAGCCCGCTTCCCACCCGATGGTTCCGGCGTTTTCCCTCCGCCTGGCTGAATTTTTCAAAGATGCGTTCCTTGAAATCCGCCGGGACTCCTTCCCCATTGTCTTGGACGCTCACGATCAGGGACGGGGGCTCCCCTTCCATCCGAACGTGGATCGAAATTTCCGTTTTTGCGGGAGTGTGTTTAAGCGCGTTGGTGAGGAGGTTGGCCAACACGCGATGCACGAGATCCCGGTCCGCCCAGGCATTGGGAAGATTTTGGTCCACCTCCACCGAGATGACTTTGTTCTCCTTCAAAATCTGCGCTTCCAAATCATCGACGCATTGGCCGGCCATTTCCAGCAGGGAAAAGGACTCCGGCCGGATTTCCAATTTCCCCTCTTCCATTTTGGCGAGGTCCAAAAGGGTTTGAATCAAACGCAGAAGATCGCGGCCTGATTTGGCCCCCAGGGTCAGGAGCTTTCTCTGGTCGGGATCCAGGGAATCTTTCGCCATATGCAAAACATATTCGATGCTCCCCAGCGTCGCCGAAAGCGGGTTTTTGAGGTCATGGACGATCATGTGAGTCAAGTCGCGTTTGGTCTGGTCGATTTCCGTCAATGATTGGGCCATGGCGTTCAACGTCTCGGCCACGCGCTGAAGTTCGTCCCCCGTTCGGAGATCGATCCGGTGGGACAATTCCCCGCGTCCGATAGATTGAATTCCTTCTTGAAGCACACCCAAGGGACGCAAAATCTTATTCACTAGGGAAAAACCCACGGACCAAAAAAGAATCCCGAGACAGAGCGTGGTCCCCAAGACCTTGGTGCCCAGCCGACGCACAGGGGCCAGGACATCCCGGTAGGAGGTTTCAACGAATGCTCCCCACCCAAGCCCCGGGACCCGATGGAAGACCGCCAAGGTCCGGGCGGAGCCGGTTCCTTGGTCTATGGGAAAGCCCTGGGCTCCCGAGGGGTCCTCTAAAAACTTTCGAACGACCGCTCGCTCGGACCAGTTCTCGTGGGCCAACACCCGCCCGTGGTCGGGATGCGCCACTAGGCGCCCTTCGGCATCCACCACAAACGCTTGGCTGAACGGGCCGGCGGATTCCCCCACCAGGTCCCATAAACCGGCAAGGCTCAGTCGAGCCACCAAAACCCCGTGGGCGGTTCCGTAAGGAGCGGAGAGGAGAACTTGGGGAACGCGGTCTCGGGTCGTGAAGAACACGGGGCTGGTGTAGGTCCGCCCCTCCGACGCGCGGAGGAACTCGGGGCGGCCGGCCCGGGAGGAGGACTCCTTCCCCCAAACCAATTTTCCGTTTCGACGGGAAACGCGCACCAACCCGCGGCCCTGTGCATCGAAGAGGGAGGCGTCCATCAGATCCGGGTAGGCTTCGAGCAGGTGGCGGAGAGAAGCGATGTTTTGTTTTTCGGTGCGGTTTTGGAAACGATGCTCGGTCCTCAAAGCGGCCAAACCGCGATGGGCGTTCTCGATGGGGGCCGCCACCCGATCAGCGATGCGGCGGGAGAGTTCCCGCTGTTCGCGAAAGGTGGCATCGCGAAGCGAGCGGCGCACGGTGACGTAGACGATCGCGGCCGTGGCCAGGGTGGGGAGAATGAGAGCGAGAGTAAAAAAAGTCAGCAGCCGCGATCGGAGACCTGGCCTTAAGAAGGAAGGTCCCGGCGTGGCCGGGAGAATCGGGGTCATGTCATCGACAACATAGGCGTCCCCCGCGAACGTCTTCAATGGGCCGCGTTATCTCAAGCACGGAGCCCATTGTATCCCAGGGCCCACGAGGAGTCAATGCGGGACCTTATTGAATTCTCTGGGAGCGAGGGGGTGGGCGGAGCGATCGGTTTGGATCCCGGCTTCTTCTGAGGGGAACAGACGGAACGCCCCTTGCCGGAGGGCTTCCCGCTTTTGGTCATAGACGGGGGATTTTCGGTAAAGCGTATCGAGGGCCTGATAATTCCCCACGGAAAGGGGATTAATCAAGATCGCGACGCGAAGATCGAGAATAGCGTCCTCCACGCGGTTCAAACGACGGAAAGCTAGCGCGCGCGCTTGAAATATTTCGTCATACCCGGGGTTGGCGCGGAGGGCATCGGTGCAAGCCGCCACGGCGCGTTCCGACGAGGCTCGAACCTCCTCGGCGAATCCGCGGCGTTCCGCTTCATCGGCTTCCCGGGAATACAGAATCCCGAGCGCGTAGGCGTTATGAACCTCAAAACGCCGCCAGCGTCGGGAACAAAGCAGGTCCTCTTCGCCGGACCTCCAGCGCTCGGACCCGGCGGCGCGCCCTGCGCCGCGGAAAGACGCCGCTTCGGCCAGGAACCCCCTCGTCTCGTGAATGAGCGCGAGCGAGGACAAGAGCAGAAGGCTCACGGAGGCCATCCGCTTCGCGGGAAGGGGCCATGGGAGACGGACCTCCCGGCCGTTCGTCAGGGCGGCCCATTGTCCCCACACCCAGAAAAAAAGAAAGGCCGGAACGGCAAAAAAAAGCGACACATTCCCAAAGACGTTGTCCGTCGCCAGGGCCCCCATTCCGGCCAAAAGGGCGGCCGGAACGGATCGGTGGGTGTTTTCCCCCGCCCACCGCCGCCGATGAGCTTGGAGGGTGATAGCCATTAACCAAAAGAAGAGACCCAAACCAATCAAACCCAATTGGGAACCGAACTCCAGAAAAAGTTGATGGGCATTGTTCGCGTGGGTGCGAAAAGAACGAAAGAGGTCCAACGTCACGAGCCTCCCCTGGTAAAAGGGGAAAAAGAGTTCAAACAGTCCCCACCCTTTTCCCCATCCAAGGGTGATCTTTCCACATGTCCCAAGCGGATCTCCAAATCAGGAGCCTCTGGTGCCAGGACCCATAAACGGCCCCGCCCGTGATCCCCGTCCAGAGTTCCCCCAGGCGAGCCAGCGGGCGCGCAGACCCCGAATGGGAGCCTGGCCAGGCGAGAACAAGGATGACCGCGCTCCCCGCCCAGCCCAGCGCGCGGGGGAGCGCGGTCCGAATCGTCTTGAAATCCAACACCAGGTAAAGGCCGAGCCCGAAACAGGCGCCGACCCAGGAAGAGCGGGTGAGCGTGGCGATGAGCGCGGCCGCGTAGAGGAGTCCCAGGCTTCCCCATCCGAAAGTTCCCGCAACGCTCCGCGCGGTCAAAAATTCTTGGAGCGCCAAGGGCGCAAGCAGTGCAAGAGCGGAGGAGAGAAAATTCGGGTTTCCGTAGGTGGAGACCGGCCTGCCGTTGAAGGCGTTCACGCCATGGCCCCACACCGGATCCACGCCGAAATATTGGAGCACGCCGTAGGCGGCGGAAATTCCGGCAACGCCAAGCATTGTCCGGCGCAAAATCCGCGCTTTTGGCTCCGAGGATAATTGGGTGGAGAACCAAAATACGCCAAGTCCGTTGACCCAAAGAAAAATGGCCCCCCGAAGCCCTTCGTGAAAAATCGGAGCCCGAAAGAAAGCCCCATGACGGAGCGCCGAGCCCCCCCAGGTGGAGAGGGCCCAGATTCCGAAAAGCAGGAGGGGCCCGTCAATCTCGGTGCGGACGAAAAGGGCTGGGGGTCCTCCCCAAAGGAGGAGACCAATCGAACCCCAGACCAAGCAAAGCCCGGCGTGCAACAAGAAAATTTGAAGGCTGAAAGGATTTTCTGTGAAATGGGTAAGGAAAAGGAGGGGTGAGATAATGTGAAGAATAACAGCGATAAAAAAAAAGTTTTTTGAAAAGGAGCTCCCCCTCGGACCCACTACCGTGCGGAAACGGGGGCTGTGGAGAACACCCGCTGGACGTCGGGGTCCTCCGGGTTCCATCCCCGAATTTTAAGCCAAAGTTCCTTGGACTTTTCGTTGTCTCCCACCCGGCTGTAAAGAACAGCCAGAGCTTTGGCGGGTTCCATCGCGATTTGATCTTCGCGGTTCCCGGAAAGCTTTGCTTCTTCCAGCGCTTTAAGATAATACCTTTCGGCTTTCTGAAAGGCATTCGAATTCGCCGGAAGAACGGCGGCTGTTGGATTTTGGTTAACGAGCTGGACGTAATAGAGCCGTCCGAGGTTGGAATAGGTTTCGGCATTCCGGTCGTTGTAGAACCGGCCGACGACGTTGGTCGAATTATAAACGAGCGCGCCCAGATAGGCCTCTTCCGCCTTAACCATGTCGCCCCGCATAAAGTGGACATAGGACTGTCGGTAATAATTGGGAGGAAATACGGGATCGAGCTGACGGTACAGGTTGAAGTTTTTCAACGCTTTTTGCCAATACTCTTCCGCTTTTTCCTTTGACCCAACGGAAGATTCCATTTCCCCCATCTTCAAATAGACCAGGCCCACCTGATGGTGGGTTTGCACATAATTAGGGGCGAAGGCCTTCACTTTTCCGTAGGCGTCGAGGGATTTTTTCCAATTTTCGATGGCGCGAGCCCGAAGGGTTTCAGCGGTTTTTAGGTCTCCTTTTTGACGTGCCTGGCGGGACGCCTCGAACACGTTGGAGCCCCAGTCGTTGTAGACGTTTCCAACGAAATAACGCGCCATGGGGAAACCCGGGTTCAGCTCCGCCGTTTTCTCGTAATGCTCCAGCGCGCCGCCCACTTGTTCGTATTCTTCTCTCATCTCCGGCGGGTATCCTGGAACTTTCACCCTCTCGTCAAACTCAGGGGACCTCATCCAAATGTTTTGCTTGGAAAAAAAGATGGCCACGTTATGACTCACATCTCCTAGAAAGTAGCCGCGCCAGAGGGAGGCTCCGCCCAACCATACGACAATGCCCAGGGCCGCGAGCCCAATGGCCCTGGCGTCGGGCCCTGGTCCGTCGGAAAGAGGATCCAGTTTAGACGAGGACTCGGCCCCGGTTCGCTGGATGAGCCAACCTACAAAAAACAGACCCAGACCGGAGAAAATCCGAAGCACATGGATGGCCGTCAACCCTTCACTGCCGAGCTCCGGGATTTCAAAAAATTCCGCCACGACGCAAAGGGAAGCGGCCAAAAGGAAAGGGTACGGGGAAAGGCGGGGCGTATTGGGGGAAAGACGTTGTTCCAAAATCTCGCCCAACACCAACAGGCAGGCTCCCATAAATAGAATCCCCCCCGGCGCGATCATCGGTTTGAGGGTCTTGTCAGGAAAGAGGAAAAAGGCCATCCAAAAAACAGCGACCCCCATTCGGACCCAAAGGTCCGCTCGGCTGGGCCGGTCCTGTTGGTCCGGCATGGGGTCGTTCCGAGCGAAGCTCACAACCAGGGCGGGCAGTAAAAAAGAAAAGATGCCGGAAGAAACAAAACGGACGGAAACGTCCATAAACCAATGGACCAAAGCCCCCCACCAGGCCCCCAAATAAGCCATCACTTTATAGACCCTTTCATCAAAGGCCATGTCGGGCGGCGGGCGGGGCCCCCCCGCCGTGAGACGGTTTAAAAGGCGAATCCCCACGACGCTCCCGCTCAGAATGAGCCAAAGAAATATTCCAAATCCCACCATGCCCTCATCGAACATGACCTCGAGGTATTCATCTTCCGCGTGATCCGTTTCCGTATTCGATCGCGCTTCCAAGAGAATAATTTCCGGCCGCCGGTAGGCCGGGTAGGCCCATTTAAAACTGCCGATCCCGGACCCGAACCAGGGCTGGGCCCGGATCATATCCCAGGTCCCGATCCAGGTAAAAACGCGAAAATCCACGGATTGTTTTCTCTGTTGGGCGTAGTGGCGCACCACGGCAAATCCGCCGATGGCCATGGTGAGGGAAATAATCATGAGGCCATAGGTGAGGCGCCGGGCCTTGGGGCCCACCAGAAAAAGGCCGATCAGAAACCCGGAGGCCACGATGGCTCCAATGAACCCCACCCAAGCGCCCTTGGTTTCGGTGGCATAGAGGTTGACGAACGTCGCCCCCAAAAAGATCAACATTCCGCTGGCCGAAGCGGAAGGGCTCTTCCACCAGATGACACCCAGAACGGAAATGAGAGCCGCCAATAGGCTCACCGTTACCCAGATTTGATTGTGGGCGGAGATCCCGCCGAATTTATTGGCAAAGAGTTTATCGGTCAAGATAACGACCGGGACGAGGCAGGCGATCAGCAGGAACGGTTGAAAGGTCTTTCCCCGATTCTTGAAATAGAGCGCGATAAGGATCGGCGTGATAATAACGAGGAAGTTGCCGTAAAAGTTTGGGTTCCCAAAGCTGGAAAACACCCGAAGGGAAAAAGCCTGCCGCCAAATGAAAGGGTCCAACCCCACCTTCGTGAGTCCTGGAGGAAACAGCCGCCCATCAAAATATTGGACGAATCCATAGAAAACTGTCACCGCAAAGGCCGCCACCAGCCACCGCAACAAACGCCGTTGTCGGTCCATGCCGCGAAACTCGGCAATGACGATGAGCGCCATGAAGGAGTAAAAAATCCGCCGCGTGAATTCCTCAAGACTCCCCGCGCGAAAGGAGGATTGAACGAACGATACGACGCCGCTGGCCAAAATGGCCAAAAACGGAGCCACGATCGGGAGATCTTTCCTGGAAAACGGCCAACGTCTTTGGAAAACGAGTTGCAGGAACCAAAAGAGCATCACCAAACTACAGCCGACCTGCGTGAACGTTATTTTGATTTGCGCCGAATCATACGTTCGCAAATAAAAAGAAATCGTCACCAAAAAGTAGGTCACCGGCAAACACCAAGCCACCACCCGTGAAAATATGTTCCCCCAGGCCGCCTGGGATAGGCCGCCCCCCTGAGAATTCGCGTTCTTTTCGATCGGTAGAGGAAGGGAATTCATTTTGAAGGAATTTTTTTCGCCTTAATTAAAAAATCAGCCGAGGATCGGACTTGAACCGACAACCTGTCCCTTACGAAGGGACTGCTCCACCAATTGAGCTACCTCGGCGCGAATGACCGGGCCCTCTGGGCCCATTCGCGCCTGTCCTCGCGCTGTGCGCGAGGGCGGCGCCACCTGTATTCTTTTACCTCATTCTGTTGACTCTGACTGTTGACTCTGACTGTTGACTCTGACTGTTGACTCTGACTGTTGACTCTGACTGTTGACTCTGACTGTTGACTCTGACTGTTGACTCTGACCGTTGACTCTGACTGTTGACTCTGACTGTTAACTCTGACTGTTAACTCTGACTGTTGACTCTGCCCGGCCCCTCTGGCCCCATTCACGCCAATGCCATCCAACGAACTGGCCCGACGCCTAGCGCCCTCGTGCGCGAGGGCGGCGCCACCTGTATTCTTTTACCTCATTCAGTATCTCTGACCGGTCCCATAATCTGATTTCATGAACAGTCTTTTTAACCCCAGTCACACCGCGCGAATTTTAGCTTTTCATGACCCCGTCGACAATGTCTTTAACCAGGCAAACGCCCGAAATTGTAAGGCGCCGCCGTCACTTCCGGAGGCCGGTCAAAATTGTAGGCCGGAGGCGGGGATGATAAGGTCCACTCCAGGGTCTGGGCGTCCCAGGGGTTCGCGGCCGCCTTCTCTCCTCGAAGGGCCGACCGGATCATGTTATAAAGAAAGACGGCCACGGCGATAAAAATGATAAAAGCGGAGACGCTGATCCACATTTGAATCGGGTCCAGGCCCATGTCAGGGGTATAATCCGCCACCCGGCGGCGAAGACCGCGTGTCCCTGTCCAAAACATCGGGATGAAGGTCGCATTAAAACCGTAGAAAAACAGTCCGAAGTGCCAGCGTCCGAGTTTTTCACTGAATTGTCGCCCAAAGATCTTAGGAAACCAATAATAAACCCCGGCAAACATGGCGAAAATCGTTCCTCCCACAATGGTGAAATGGAAATGGGCCGTGACAAAAAGCGAATCGTGCAAATGGACATCCGTCGGGACGTCGGCCAGGAAGATCCCCGTGAGCCCGCCAATCAGGAAATTGGCGATCACCCCGGCCGCGAAGAGGAGCGGGGTCGTGATCCGTATTTTCCCCCGCCACAAAGTGCCTATCGCCGCCAGGAACATGACGCCCGTGGGGATGGAAATAAGTTCCGTGGTGATCAAAAACGGAAAATTCAGGAGACCCCACATGCCGCTTGTAAACATATGATGGGCCCAAACAACGAAACTCAAAAAGACGATGACCCAGAAGGACAAGACCACCAGCGGGTAAGCGAAAAGGGGTTTTCTCGCAAAAACGGGGAGAACTTCCATCAAAAGCCCGAAAGCGGGCAAAATCATGATGTAGACCGCGGGATGGGAGTAAAACCAAAAGAGGTGTTGGTAAAGAAGCACACTCCCTCCCCGGGACGGGTCGAAAAAGGAGGTGTTCAATACCCTGTCAAAAATGACCATGAAGAGCGAGCTGGCGACAACGGATGTTGCGATCAATATCACCACCGCGGTGGCGGCGATGGAATGAACAAAAATCGGAATGCGGAAAAACGTCATTCCCTTGGCCCTCATTCGAATAATGGTCACCAGCAGATTCACTCCGCCGAAGATGGAAGAAAATCCGGCGGTGGCGAAGGATAAGAGGAAGAAAAGTTTTCCGATAGGGCCTTTCGTGCTCAGGGGGGCGTAGGCGGTCCAGCCAAAATCGAATCCTCCGTTAAAAAGGCTCGCCACCAGGATCAAAACCGCTGGCGGAAGAAGCCAATAAGACAAAGCGTTCAACCGAGGGAAGGCCATATCTTTAGCGCCAATTTGAAGCGGCACCACGTAATTCCCGAACCCTCCCACGATGGCGGTGAGGGCGACCAACACCATGCCGATGCCGTGCACACCCACCACGGTTCCGTAGGTTTTGGTGGAAATAAACTGCATTCCCGAGTGAGCCAGCTCCGTACGCATGATCATGGCCATGATGCCCGCAAAAAAGAACAGAAAAAAACTGGCGAAAAGGTATTGAACCCCCACCACCTTATGGTCGGTGTTGAAAGAAAAATATCGCGCCGCCCCGTGAATTTCGGGCTCTTCCTTTTCATCCATCCACCGCCGAAAGGCGGCCCACCCGCCGCCGGCGGCCAGGTAAATCGGAATGGAAACGAGGTAGGCGATGGCCGCCGCCGTTTCCGCCGGCAAACGGAGTTTCAGGGAAAAAAAGACGGCCAGGAAAGCGCCGATACCCGCCAGAATGCCACGAATGAGTCCTGGTATCACCAGCTGTCCCCCTTCCATCGATCGTCGAATTCTTTTCGTCCACCACATCCACGCCGGCCGTCATCACGGTGTGGTCGGACCCGCAGAGTTCTGAGCATCGCAAAGAAAAACTGCCTTTAACGGTCGGAGTGATCACCAGTTGGGTCACCTTGCCGGGGACGACGTCTTGCTTCAAACGGAACTCCGGCACCCAAAAAGAGTGAATCACGTCGGCCGATTTGAAAATCAGCCGGACCTTCTTGTTGACCGGCAAAATCAGGCGGGAGGTGTACTGCCCTTGCATCGGGTAATAAAATTCCCAAGAAAATTGGGAAGCGTTGACATTAATGTCCAGGTCGGCCTGTTGCTGGGTGGCGTGGAGCCGACGAAGTTCAACGGATCCGAAGGCGGCCAGGCCGATGGTGATAACGAAACTCGCCGCGATCCAGAGGGCTTCCACCCAACGGCCGCGACTTTTGTCGAACTTTTCCCCCTCCTCCAATTTGTTTTTCGAGCGAAAAAAAACAAGGGCGTAGATAAGGGCGGCCATAACGAGCGAATAAATGGGAATGGACAGCCAAAGGATGACCTTAAAAGCATGGTCCACATGATGGGCCTCGGCGCTCGCCGCCACCGGCATCATGGGATGCGCGTGGAACAGCGCAAACAATCCGGCCGAGAGGAGACCCGCGAGCCCAAAAATAAACCAAAACCCACGGGTTCCTTTCATGGTTTTTCTCCCAGAGCGAGCACCGCCCCCCGAACCTTCTCCGCCAGTCTCTCCTCCGAGGAATCAAAATATTGTCGGATCCGCCCAAGCGCGTCAACCAAAACCAGTTTTGAACTGTGGGTGACCCGATAACCCGAGGAGGCCGAAGGATCTTCCATGAGGGGGAGTTTGAAGCCTTCAAAGACGATCCGATACAACGTTTCTTTGTCTGCCCTGACAAAAAACCACCGTTTGGGGTCCGCCTCAAAGCGCCGGGCGTATTCCGCTAGAACATCCAGGGTGTCTCGGTCGGGGTCCACGGTGAAGGTAACCAACCGAACCGCCTCCGGGAGCCCCCGCTGGAGCTCGGCCATTTTCGCCGACATGAGCGGGCAAGGCCCACTGCAGTGGGTGAAAATGAAATCCGCCACCCAGGGCCGTCCCCCCAGATCCTTTAAAGCCAACGTCGTTGCGCCCGCCGCCGTGGCCGCGGGAAGCGCGAAGTCGGGCGCGCACCCCAAGGCCTCGGGGCCCGCGCGTTTGGCGGAAATCCAGTTCCAGGCGATTCCCCCAAAGGCGATCATCAATGCCAGGAGGCCTCCCAGGATGTAGAGAAGGCGTCGTTTCATCGGTTCAACAACCCCACATCGGGCAAAATCCCGATGGCCAAAATCAGCACGGCCAAAATCCCGATTAAAACCGCTCCTCGCGCCACGGGCCCCGCGGTTCGGAGGCGCATGAAATACCAACCGATCAAAAAGGCCTTCACAGCGGCGAAGCCAAGAGCGACTCCAATCGTTCCCCCGCGCCCCAGGCCAAGACGGGAAGCCGTAACGCTCATCAGAGTCAGGGCCGCCAAACTCCCAAAGAGAACCACGGAAAATTTTTCTTCGCTCATATCAAGTAGAAAAGCGGGAATAAGAAAACCCACACCACGTCCACGAAGTGCCAATAAAGCCCCGCGTATTCCACCTTCCGAGCGAAGGCGGGAGAAAGGCCTTTCTTTCGCGCGGACCGTTTCAAAAACAAATTCCAAAGTATCCCGATCACCACGTGCAGGCCATGAAACCCCGTCAGGGCGAAGTAAAAAGAAATGAATATATTAAGCCCCGGCGTGGCCTCCATGAACGGGCTTCTGGGGTAGTACCCATGGTGGATTTTTAACGCATACTCGACGCCTTTCACACAGAGGAATAAAAGCCCCAGGAGGATGGTCGATCCCATAAAGCGGCCAAAAGCCCGTTCGTTCCGAAGTTCAGCCGCCAGAACGGCCCGCACCATGGTGAAAGAGCTGGTGATCAAAATCAACGTGTTCGTCGTGGCCAGCGCCAGGCCCCATGTGTATCCTTCCTTGGGCCACGCCGGCGCTCCGATCGCGCACACGGAATTTCCCCAGCGGAGCATAAAATAGCTCGCCAAAAATCCCCCGAACAGCATGATTTCCGAGAGAATGAAAAGCCAAATCCCCAACTGGCCAACGTCCGAATGGTCCGGGGTAATTCCGTCTGTTTGGGAGGTCTGGGTCATAGGGCTCGCGCGAATGTTGACAATATTAGTTTGTTTTTCCGGAACGCGCAACGCCCAGCCGGAGCGGCCTACCCCCCCCCCGACCATCAACGGCACGCCGGTTTTGACGGCGCCTGCGAAAGGATGACTCCGTTGTAGTCGTTTCTCCTCCTCGCGACCCAACGCAGAGAGCTGGGCGCCGATTCCGGAAAAGGTCAAAGAGAGCGTGGGGTGTTTCTACAGCGAACCAATCGAAGAACGGGGGGTCTACTTGTCTAAATCTATCGGGACCCGGCCCGGCCCGCCCGCCGGGGAACTCAATTTATTCTCAAGGCACCCCGATGCACTCGATCGTGATGGTGGTGGGCGTCTGGCTGTCCACATAGACGTCGTAGGTCGTCGTCGCTCCCGCGTTCCAGGCCGGCAAATTCATACGGGCGGCTGTGAGCGCCCCCTCGTTGTTCAGCCGAGAGCTGACTTTGAACCGGCTGAAAACGGCGTGTTCGCTTTCTTTTTTGACGGAACTGAACATCCCCATCGCCGTGACCAAGACGATGAAAACAAATAGCAACAAAAAATATCCAATCGCCCCAACCCTGTCCTGATGTTTAGCAGCCGAGGTCCGGGGCTTCAACGATGGTCGAGAGGACAATGGTTTCATTGCGAATTCCTTTTAGCGTCACTTTCACGGAATAAAGACGTGTCGGGGAAGCCGTCTGGACAAACGCCCCGCCAACCATGTTGACATAATAGACCTGAACGGTGCGGGTCCAATTTCCCACCGTGTCGTTGCGCCCGTCCCAATTCAAAACGGTGTAAGGATTGGATGCCTGAATCTCCGCAACAACGGTTTGGGCGGACGAAAAGGCTTTGACGGCGGACCAGGAGTCCGTCGTCGCCTTCGTCATTCCGAAGAAATAATGGAGCACCGGAAGGAAAAGCAACCCCAAGGCGAGGATGACCAGCACCACTTCGACTAAGGAAAACCCCGCGAGTTTTGACCTTTTTGAAGACCGAGCGATTTTAGGGAGCATTTGGGTATACCTCGAATTTGATTGACACCGCGTCTGCGGGTCTAGAACTCGGCCCGCGCCCCACAAGCTGAACTACGAGAGAACGATTCGTTCCCCCGGTCGCGGAAGGCGCCCCCGACCAGGAAACTTGGAGCGAATCGATCCCGTCGATGTTAACCGTTTCTTGTTTTTCCGATTCGAGGAAACGAGTCCGAATCAACCGCCCTCTTCCGTTCGGCAGGGGGTTCATGGTGTACGTCACGCGCTCCCAGTTCCCATCCTGGTTGTACCGTCTAAAAAAAAGGCGGCCGGACGGGTTGGCCGTGCTGATTTCCACCGAAATCGGGCCCAAGTACACTTTGCCGAAACTAATGGAAGAATCGCTTGCGTTGGGGGGTTCGTCGAAAAGGTGGACCTGATAATAGTCCCCCATCGTGGTTGTAAACACCCCGGTTTGGGTCCCGGTGTCTTGGTAAACCAGCGATACCGGGGAAAACGGGTTTGGACCTCCGCGGACTTCCGCTTTCCTGGTTCCGATATTATTGGAAAAATAACTGGCCGAGAAAAGAAAGGTTTCGACCTTCACCGCGGGTTCCGCGGCAAGGGCATAGGCCGTCGTGGTTCCGCTATTCACGGAATGAAGTTCCAAACGTGATTGGAAAAAAGCCACCGAAGAATGCGGCGCGGGATCCGCCGCCATACGGTAAGCGGGACAGGACCACGTGCTGGAGGACGGGACGTTGGATTCCATTAAGGCGCTTGCGTCGTCTTCGAAAAAACACGGATTTGGCAAAAGATTGTTAACGGACCCACGCGAAGCCGACGCCAGGTCCAACATAAGAAAATGGTAGGCGGTTTGGATGACGTTCTGGCCAGGTAGTTTTTGTTGGATTTGAACGGCCCCTTTGGTAAACAGGGTGAGGGCCCGAAAAACCATGACCATGACAAGGCTTAAAACGAAAGAAACCACCAACAGTTCAATCATCGTAACCCCGTTTTTCCCCAGGCCCCGCCCCCTCATCGGTTTCCCTCTATTTGGCGGCGAACATTGCCATTACCATCGGTAATGACGGTGCTCGTATGACGGTTGCGTCCACGGCCGGTGGTGGCTTGGATTCGGAATTCCTGTTGGGATTTGTAACGGTTCTCAAACAAAACCACCGGACACTTCTGGGCCACCCGGACAATAGATCCACCCGGCCTAAGGACCAGACTCCCTCCAGACGACCCGGAGGCCGCCGCGGGAAGCGCCGGTTCGGCCAAACCGAAATCGAACCATTGGTTCCGCGAACCCCCTGTATTACGGTTGATCCAAACGTGCACGTTGGAGCTTAACCCCCGCGAACGGTACCCGGCATCGTCGGGCCCTTCGCCTGAAAAGAGCGCCACCACGTCGGGTTTTGTGTCCCCGTTCAAGTCGCCCAGTTGGACGTCCAAAAGGGTCCCGGTGAAAAGCCCGCCTCTCGGCAGGGGCTGAGGGGTCCAGGTGTTAAATCCCGCATCGGAAAAAAAGATCGTGACGGGCGACGGTTGCGGATCCGAGTCCGGGAGCATTCCCGACACCACATCCCGCCGACCGTCCCCGTCAAAATCCGCCACAGCCAAGGCACTCGCCGCCCAAGGAAACCCCGTGATGTGTTTAACCGTGAAGTTGGTTCCCGTCGCGTCCGTCCCATGAAGAAGCGTGAGTCTCCGATCCGCTCCGGCGCCGTCCCGGGCCACGAGAATGTCCGTGAACGAATCATTGTCAAATCTGTCGGCAAAAACCGCCGCCGGATGGAAGACATCGGCGTCCGCCACATTGACGGGTTGGTAGTTGGCGTCGGTGATGTTTCCGTTTCCGGGGTTTTTGAACCATTTCAAAGGAGGTGAATCCTGACGATCGCCGACAAGAATATCCATGGCGGTGTCCGAATCCATAAAGGCAAGGTTCCCGATGGGGTTTTTCGTTCTGTGGAGGCTGGTCCTTGTCGAGACAACGGACACAGCCGTCACCAGTCCTGTGTTAAAATCCAATAAATAATTGACAACCGAGCCGTCCCCCAAATTCGACGCCGCGGGCGCTGATTTGGAAAAAACCACAAAATTACTTTCGCCCCAAGGCAATGTCATCCAGTTCAGGTGGCCAACCTTTACGCTTTGCGCCCCGTAAACGAAAGCGGGAGCGCCTCCGGGGGTTGCGAGCCTGATTTTAGAGGTGCCATAAAAGGAAAATAGAGCTCCCATTATAGCGATATCGCTTCCCACGTAAGTCTGGTGCGCCAAGGGGTAACCCCGGGGGTTCAGATTGCCGAGGGCGCTGAACGAAAAGAGCGCCGAGGTGCCTTTATCGCTTCCCGCCCACACGTTGGGCGACACGTCATAACCCGCTCGATCATCCGCGTCTCCACCCGGCAAATGCAGGTACGAGGAGGCGGGAAGGCCAGCATAAGAGAGGTCCCCCATTTGCCCGTCGCTCACCAGAACCAAGTTGTAAGGCCCAATGGCCGCAGCGCCCACGACGTTGCATAAAACGGAATAACTGCTCGCGGTAAAATCGTAATATCCACCGACCCCATTGATCACATGGGCGTTAAATAGTTTGACCGGGTCCACGGCCGCCCTGGCGGAGGGGGTAAGAAACCCCGCCAGCCCCACCCCCAAAACCAAGCGGCCCGCAAATCCCCGAAGGGACCCCGAAACATTCTTTCTCATAGAACCCTCCCACCTATCCCTATTTCTTATCCCCGAAACGCGAAAATGTCAACCTAGAAACACTTACCTAACTTTTTGTTGATCGATGGGGGAGCCAGGAAGACCTCTGAATATCAAAAACATTCGCTTAACCCTGTCTTTTGGTCGGTCGGGGCCTTCCACACGACGTCCTCTTCTTTCCCCGCCCCGGAAACAAATTATCGTCGTTCGTCTAAGCTTATCCGAACTGTTTTAAAAACGGTATTGACAGGTTCATCCAGTGGGGGTATATAGATCGCAACATGTCCCCAATCCTCCTGCGAATGGTGGGGGTGGTCCGCCGGGTTGCCGGGCGGATCCCTCCTCTGTCGCCCCTGTTGTTGGCCGCCTATCCAGCCACGAGTTTGTTCAGTATGAACATCGACCAGTTGTGGCCCGGGGCCTTGGTGCGCCCGGTTTTGGAAGGGGTCGGGTTCGCGGCGTTGGCTTACGTAGGAATCGCGGCTGTTTATCGAAGCTTCCTGAAAGGGGCCTTGCTGACGTCGGTTTTAGTTCTTTTTTATTTCTTTTTTGGGTATGGGGTCGACATTTTTGTTTTTGTGGGAGGAACGCGGTCCGAGCCTTTAATGAAATATATTTTTCTTATCGCGGGAACGTTGTCCATCGGCGGGCTGGCCGCCTTCCTCTGGCGACATCCCCCGCCCGAACGAAGCAACCGG
Organism: Elusimicrobiota bacterium; assembly: GCA_016721625.1. Taxonomy (NCBI): domain Bacteria; kingdom Pseudomonadati; phylum Elusimicrobiota; species Elusimicrobiota bacterium. Next base: position 453,179 of record JADKHR010000001.1, on the reverse strand, counting down.
GTTCTGGATTTCACCGCGGCGCTTTGGCTCTTTTTTCCTGTGCTGGGCATCGCAGCCCACCAAGCCACTCGACACAAATGGATTCCTCCCGCGGCAACGGTTTCCTTGGGTTCCGCGGAAATCACCGGCCGCCCCGACATATTTTTTATTTTGTTGGACGCCTACGCTCGGGAGGACGTTTTAACGAACCTTTTCCATTTCGACAACGGATCTTTCTTGAAAGAGCTCCGCCAACGCGGTTTCCAAATCGCGGATCAATCCAAGAGCAACTACAGCATCACCTTCCTTTCTCTCGCGGCCACGCTGAACATGCGGTATCTGGACGACGTAGTGCGGGAAAATAATCGGGGGAGCGTCGCGCGGGACCTTCCGGGCGAGATGATCCAAAACAACGCGGTTCAAAGCTTGCTGAAACGGGGCGGTTACCAGATTGTGCATCTCCCGTCCGGTTGGGCGGTCACGGACCACAACCCCGGGGCGGACGTGGTGATGGGCCATCGTTCCCTTCACGAGTTCCGCGCCATCCTTTTCCGGCCGACGATCCCGGGCACCCTGTTCGCAAAATCAAGCCAAAGGGGCTGGCGAGAGCTCATTTATTCCAACCTCGAGGCCTTGGAGCGGTGCCAGTCCATCGCAGGGCCCAAGTTCGTCTTCGCCCACTTCGTCTGTCCCCACGAACCCTTCGTTTTTTACCCCGACGGGGGAGACCCTCGACCTGATTTCGTAAAAGAGAGCTATCGCAAAAGGTGGACGAAACGCCGCCGTTATTTGGATAACCTGGAATTCATCAGCCGGCGGATCCTCATCGCCATCGACCGCATTGTAAAAGAATCTAAGACGGACCCGATCATTATCCTAGAATCGGACCATGGGCCTTCCACCCTGACTTTTTCGCCTCACCCCTCTGCGGCCCAAATTCACGAGCGCATGAGCAACCTGTGCGCCATGCGCCTTCCGGGAAAGCACGCGCCAAAACTCCCTCAGGATTTCACTCCGGTGAACACCTTCCCGTTTATTTTCGACACCTACTTCGGCACCCATTTCGGTCGCTGGAAAAACCGGTCTTACTATTGCGATCCGGCCACACCGTATGTTCATATCGATGTGACCCGCTGTTGCCCCGCCGACCAAAACCCGTTCAAAAACATTCCCGCCGCGAAAACGATCGCGTTTTCCGGAGCTCCCGATCCCAAGGGGCAAGAATAATGTCGAGGTTTGTAAAAACGAAGTGTATCTTAATGCGGAAAACTTTTAATCAGGCGGGCGACCGTCTCGCGCAGGGAAGAAAGTTGATTTTTAGTGGCGGTGTCGGTGGTTTGTCCCAGAGAGTCATCCAATTTCCGAAGAACATCCTGCATCGCCGCAAAGACTCCCTCGTAACGGGCAGAAAGGCGAAACGTCATGGTATTGAAATCCTCCACGACATCTTGCAGATGATCCCGCCGCCTCAACCGGACGCGGTGGGAAAGGTTTCCATCCCCAACGATCTGGAAGGCCTTTCGCAGGTTTTCGATGGGCCCGGCCAGTCGGTGGGACAAAAGAAGGCCGATCCCCCACACGATCACAAAGAGAAAGAACAGCTTGACCATCAAAATGGAATTCCCAGCCAGAAAGAGGCGAAAGAGTCCGGGGTCCATCAAATTGGACGACATGTTCCGGCCGAAATTGAAGTAATACTCGCCCAATACCAACATGGTGGCGAGAGAGACAAGCCCAAGGATCGTGCCCACCAGGATCCACTGCAAAGAGGGGTGAACCAGAAATCGACGGCGCCGAAGAGCGACGGGTGGGGGCGATGGCACTTTGGAAGAAACGGGGACCATATGGCTAGATATAACCCGAATCCATCCTTTTGTCAAGCCACGGGCGGACGCCCCTGGACGGTTTTGCTTTTGGGCTCAAAATGAGTGGGCTTAAAGTGGGCCAAATAATTCAGGAAGGCCGGGGGCCGGCATGAACCAATGGGCCCGATGCGGCGCGTCTTTGGGCGGGGCATTCATGACCGCGGCGTTTCTCATGGCCGTTCTGCCGCAACCCGCGCACGCGTACCTTGACGCCAATACCGGGAGCATGATCCTACAGGCCCTCCTGGCCGGGGTCGGGGGAATTCTCATGTTGATCAAAATGCACTGGAAACGCTGGTTCGGCCGAAAACGCCCATCCCCCCCAAAAGGATGAAATCGATTCCTCCTCGATTTGATCGTGGATCTTTCCGGGACCGCAGTAGCCGGGTGTTTTATCAAGACGGCCGCGTCTGTCGATACCTGGACGCCGGGGCGTTGAAGGAATGGGATTCTCTTTCAACTTCACCGCTCTACCCACGCCTCCTGGCCATGAAAAGAATTGGGTCGACCCATCGGGTGGAGGTCAATCCCGAAACCCTAAAACCGCCGTGGGTAGCCGTTTTAGAACACGACCGCATCCCTTTCATCTCTTACCCGTATGAATGGTCCTTCGGCATGCTCCAAGACGCGGCGGCCGCGCATTTAGATTTGATTTCGGCCGCTCTGGAAGAAGACTTTATTTTGAGGGACTGTTCCCCCTTCAACATTCAATGGACGGGGGCCCGCCCTCTTTTCATTGATATTCCCTCCTTTGCCCTTCACCAGAGCGGTGAAGTGTGGGCGGGCTACCAACAGTTTTGCCGAACGTTCCTCTACCCGCTTTTGTTCCAGGCGTACAAAGGCATCGCCTTTCAACGATGGCTTCGTTCCCTGTTGGAAGGGATACCGGCGGAGGAAATGACCCGCCTTTTCTCCTGGTGGGAGTTCTTCCGCCCCGGCCTCCTGGCCGATGTTTTTCTGGAGGCGCGCCTCGAACGATCCTGGGCAAAAACGGAACGAACGATCCGAACTGAAATGCGGGACGCCGGGTTCCCAAAGGAATTTATTCTGAAAAACGTTCGTCGCCTTCTGGGCATCGTCCGGGGGCTTCGTGTGAAACGGCATGAATCGGAATGGTCTGATTACGCGAACGAACGGAACTATTCGCCTGAAGACTATGCCGCTAAAAAGGAGTTCGTCAAAAGCGTTTGCGCGCGCCGTTCGTGGGATTTGGCGTGGGACCTAGGATGCAACACCGGCGACTTTTCTCTGATCGCCGCCGACCACGCGTCTTGCGTGGTCGCCATGGACGCCGACGACGGGGTGGTGGAGAATCTCTACCGCCGCTTGAAAACCGCCCAAGACACCCGCGTCCTCCCCCTGGTCATGAACCTCGCCGATCCCTCGCCCGCCCAGGGCTGGGCGGGGCGGGAACGCAAATCGCTGACGAGCCGAGGCAAGCCCGACCTCGTCATGGCTCTCGCCCTTCTGCACCACCTGGTGATCGGCGCCAACGTCCCGCTGGCCGACGCCGTGGCCTGGCTGGCGTCCCTGGGCGCCGAACTCGTGGTGGAATTCGTTGGCAAAGAGGACAGCATGGTTCAACGTCTTCTCCTAAACCGAGAGGACATATTCACGGATTACGACCGCCCCCATTTCGAAGCGCTGCTCGAAACCCATTATCGCGTCGAAAAAAAGATCCCCCTCGTCCAAGGCGGCCGATGGCTCTACCACGCTGTTCCCAAGTCGACCGCCTGAGTTTTCTTCTCTCCCTCCTCCGGCATTCTCGCTCCGCGACAAACCGTGGGCAACTGAATTATTCGGTTTTAAGGGGTTCCTAAAAAATAGATGGTGACCGTGGTCGGGTTCTGGCTGTCCACAAGGATGACATAGGTGGACGGGGGCGAGGCGGCGTCCCAGGCCGGCAAACTCCACCGCGCGGCATTCAGCGCCCCCTCGTTATTTAACCGAGAGTTGACCTGGACCCGACTGAAAACGCTGTGTTCACTTTCTTTTTTGACGGAATTGAACATCCCCATCGCCATGACCAAGACGATGAAAATAAACAACAGCAAAAAATACCCAATCGCCCCGACGCTGTCCCGAACTTTAGGAGGACTCCTGTCGCCACTTGGACAAGTTTAACCTCCACGGTGCGTTGCCACTTCCCCGCCGTGTCCGTTCGCCCGTTCCAGTTACTAACGGTGTTCATGTCTGTACCCTGGATCTCCGCGATGAGGCTCTGGGAGGAAACGACGGCTTGGACGGCGGACCAGGATTCGTTCCTCCGGCCGCGGAAGGCGCCCCCAACCAGGAGACCGTGAGCGAATCGATTCCGTCGATGTTGGATATTTCTTGTTTTGCTTCAGTGAACCGCGTCCGAATCAATTGTCCTCTCGCGTTCGAAGGACGGTCATGGTATACACTACCTGTTCTTTTTTGCCGGCGGAGTTGAAACGTTTGAAGCAAAGTCGGCCCGATGGGTTGGCCGTGCTGATTTCCACCGAAATGGGTCCCAGGTAAACATTGTCAAACATCGCGCGAGATAGGGGCGGGTCGGAAACGTGGAAAAGGTTGACCTGATAATAGTCCCCCACGGTCGTTGTAAACACGCCCGGGCCGGCCCAGCGGTCTTGATAAACCAGGTTCGGGAGGCCAAGGGGTTTGAACCCCCGCGAATTTCTGCTTTGCATCCGTAGGCTGGTCCTCCAAAATGTGGAGCCGTCGGATTTCAGCCCAGAGTTCAGCGTTCATGGGCGTATGATGCCACAGCTCACCCGGTGGGAACCATAACGTTTGGTTTTGCAAACACCTCCCGACCGATCAAAAAAGTCACAATCCCGTCGATGGACCCGGCCATCGCGTCTTGTTTTGCAAACACACGTCGCGAGGCCCGCAGGCGCTCGCGGGTTTGCTCCCGGTTTCGTTCCGTGTAGGCCGGGTGGGGGGCGCGGTAGTCCCGCCAATAGGTGGGGTCGTTCCGCGCCCGGCGGCAGAAATCCTTTCCACAGACCTTTTGAAATCCGCGCGTGCAGGCATCCGGAACAAAGACCTCCCCACAAATCATGTAATGTCGTGTCCTCATGGCCGGCACCCCCTCTCTCTTTAAAGGGTGCCACCACAGAACAAATAAATCGAGACCCGGAATCTTTACAGGAAAGGCAAGCTGGGGAGGACGGGACGACGCTCTGCTGGGGAATTTCTTAAGACGCTAAACCGGGGAAAACAAAAAGACGCCGCTCACCAATCTAGTTATAACCCCAAAAGGGGATCATTTTAATGGAAAAATCCGGGATGAATTTTTCCCTTGACGGGGGCGGGGACCGGCGGTAAGCTTCTCAGGGGTTGGCCACGGCCATCCTACGGACGGAGCCCCCCGGGGTTTCAGCCCTTTGGAAGAACGCGGGGATTTGTAGTCGCCGGATTTTTGGGGCCTCTTTGCCGATGAATGGACCGGAGGCCACGGAGGCATCCATGACTCAGTTGCTGGGATCTTTTTTCTTTGATTTTGCCAAAGGAATCCTCGCCGGATCCCTGCTCTCCCTGCCGGCGGGGCCCGCCGGCCTCTTGGTCCTGCGGACCTGGCTTCTGCGGGGGGCTCGGAAAGGGTTTGCCGCCGTCCTGGGCATGGCGGTGGCGGACGGCGGAGCGGCCGGGATCACCGCCTGGGGCCTAGGCCTGGCGGCGCCATCCCTCCGGGCCCATTTAGGGGCGGTTCATTTAACGGTGGGTTTGGTTCTGTGCTTGAGCGGTTTGGGCTTTCTTTATTTCGAAAAAGACGAAAAGAATCTGGGCCATTGGACGGCCTGGCCCATCCTGATCTTCTGGCCCGCCGGGCTCGTGTTGACGAACCCCGGCACCTGGGCCGCCTACGGCGCCCTTTTCCTCGGGATGAACCGCGGGTCCACCCTGCAAATGGGAATGGCCGCCACGGGAACGGGGGCCTTCGTCGGCGTGATCGGCGCCTGGATCGTTTTGGGCGGTTTCATTAACCGATGGAAGAAGGTCTTGACCTCGGTGGACGAATCCCAATTGACCTACTGGTCAGACACCCTGGTCGGCGGCCTGATGTTCGTCTTTGGTTTCGTCCTGCTCCTGGGAGGTTGACCTTCATCTCTTTTCCAAGCGCCTTCCCCCTCTCGCGAGCGGCCCCCCAAACAGTATCGTTTCAGCCCTTTTTCAGCGACGAGAGATCTTTGCTGAAGTGCGCCCAAGCATCCTTTAAGTCGTTCACCAGTCCGGAAAGTTCCGTTTTGTTCACCTGACCCATACGTCCGAACCGTTCCCCCACATCCTCCACCGTTTTCTTGAACGTGGTCTGATTGATTTCGTTGAGTTTGCTGAAGTCCTTCTTCAGTTCTTTTTTCATGTCGTCCACCCACACTTTCGCCTTGTTCCGGACTTTCGGATTTTTCTTATAAAGGAGATACGCTCCCGCTGTCGCGGCCAACGCCATTCCAAACCCAGTCCCCAACGCCTTTGTGACTTTGCCCATAATGCCTCCTTGATTCCATCGGAATTGACCGATGGTGGTATCCGCATCTTATCAAATGAACGCTCCCACCACCCGCCCCAAATCCACCGGCCCTCTCCCTCCCCCGTTAATGGGAAGTTCCCTCCCCTTCAAAAGGGGAGGGTCAGGGAAGGGTCTGTTGTTGGGTTAAATTTAACAAGACGGCTTGCCTTCGGGTCAATAAGAACCAATCCCACCGTTGGCCCGGGCCATCTTTTCCAGTTCTTTCTGGGTCAAAAGCTTCAAAGCTTCAGGAAAAAGATGTTCCTCTTCTCTTTGCATGTGGGAATCAAATAAATCCCGAAACGTTATAAACCGATCGGTCCAAGTTGGCAAGGGGGGCGTTTCCGAAAGTTCTTGGTCCAAAAGGTAGATGGCGCGGCCAACGTCCCGATGTTCCTCTTCCAGATGGCGAAGAATCAATGGATCCTTCGGCTTCACCCGCCGTTTTCGAAACGCCTCGACCAAACCCGGAAAGAGAACCTCCGCCTCCCACCGAAGATGGGTCTTGTGTCGTTGTCTAAGATCTTTGACGATGGTCAAGGCCAAGGTTGTCGTCCTTTTCGATTTTCGAGCCAAGGCCATCTTTTCCATCTGCCGGAATCTCTCGCGGAAATAAGCGTGGTCCGCATGTAAAATTTGAATGATGCTCAAAATCCCCCCTGACCTAGCTTTAATGTCTTTAAGCGCTTTCCCTCTCCCGCGGGCGGGAGGCGGGGAGGGAGAGGCAATGTTTTACTTTCCCCCCCCGCTCAAAGTTTTTTCATCCCCGCCCCGCGCCCCCCACCCGAGGCGCCCCCTTTAGGCTCTGCCACGAATGCCAGAGGGTCAATATCGGATGGCCCCCAGCCATGCGGGGACCCGCCTCCCGCATGACCCGCTTCATTTCTTCTCGCGCGGCGGGCCGATAGCAGTATCGGGCACTTGGCACAGGTCGTCTTCGCTTTACCGAAACGGCATTGTTCAAGCCTCCCATGGGAATAATCCAAAAGGGCTTTGCATTTGACGCAAGGCTTCGACTCAGTCAAATGAGCGGTCCGACAATAAAGGGCCACCATGGCTGAAACGGTCCGCTTGTCCATTCGGATATTGAAAGGCAAGGGACTGCGGGAAATCAACTCTTTTTCTTCCCCATGGAGGCGCCGCATTTCCCGCAAACCAAAGAAGAAAAGCGAAACCCCGGTTTGGGTGGCACCGACTCCCCGCAGGCGGGACAATTCCCCCCGCCAGACGAATGATGGGTGGGCGCCCGGGTCACCCCCGGCGCCTGGGAGACGTGTTCCCCCAATCCCTTCCCGCCTTTCAAGGTGTTTTGAGCGTTCCTCGTCGGCATGTGGTGGTTCCCGGGGTTATTTTACAGGCGGCGTGGTTCCGTCCATGGGCATTTTCATATCCACAGGGCAGTGCATCGCCCGAGCCCGAGAGGAATCGCATTTCATCATCCAAGGACAGCCGCGGCTGAGAAAGAACCCCGCCAGGAACCCCGCCAACACCAACAGCGCCGACACCGCCAACCGATAACAGCGACACCCCGACCCGCTCCCGCTGGAACAACAAGACCCCTTGTCCGTTTTATCCGAACAACACTTTTCTTCTGATTCCGGTTTAGCTTTTTCTCCAGTCATGGTCTTCCTCCTAAAAATAACTTCCGCCCAAATGTTAGCACAAAAACCAAACCCATTGGGACCGCCAAGGGGGACGCCCTAAATAATTATACTATTAGGAGACATTCGTCGGGCGATGGCGCCGCCAAGGGGGAAAGGGAATTCCGTTTCAGAAACCGCTTAGGCGTTCGTCGAAATCTTCCGGGCTGTTTCCACACACCGATCGATATCCGTGCGAGTCATCTGGATCAGCCCGTTCAGAGTGACCACCAGGAGATCCATCATTTGATCAGGAGAGAGCCCCACGATCCGGTCGAGGTTGTCCGTCCCACCAAACACCCGCTTTTCCAAGCCGTCCCCAGGATCCTTCCCAATCCTCCCGGGAAAGGAAAATCCGTTTATCTGTGGTCGTTCCCCCCACCTCCCGTCGTTTGATCAGCAAATCCCCGAATTCCCACGCGGGTTGGGGTGACAATGAACCGGTCCTGCCGGGTTCGGTCTGTTTTTTCGGGTAGGTCACGGCGAACGGTGATGGGTGCCATTCCGCTGTTAAGATATTCTTGCTCCTGGCGTCGTAAAAAACCAAAGTGCCCGGCTCCCAATCACGGCCTACGCGTCGAGCCGCATAATCAAGTTCCACCAACCCATCGCGAAACGCCTTCGCTTGCGGCGGGCTGGCGTTGTATCCCTGTCAACCATAGGGGACGTCCTAAAAAATTTACTATAAAGCATGCTGTTGTTTGGAATGCTTGCGTTGGATTAACCGTTGGGACTATATCCGAAAATGGCTTGAATCCAACGGGCGCAGGGGGCCGGGTTATTCGTCTGGGAGTCGGAAGACCACCACGGCCCGGCGGTTCCGGGCTCGTCCCTCCGGGGTGTCATTGTCGGCCACGGGTTGGCTGCTCCCGTGGGCGTAAACGGAAATGCGTTCGGGCTCCAATCCCCAGCGGTTCGCCAGAAGGTCCCGCACGGCTTCCGCTCGTCGTTGCGAGAGGGCCCGGTTAAACTCCTGGGGTCCCCGAGCGTCGGCGTGCCCATGGACTTCCACCCGAGCTTCGGGGTGTCGGGCCAGGAAAAGGGCCGCCCCCTCCCAGTCGGCGGAGTTTCGCTCAGTTTGGGTCGAACTCGGTTTCCATTTTTCCGAACGGAAATATACCTGGGTTTCCGGGGGACGTTTTTCTTTTTCCGTGGCAGCGATCGGCGCGGGCGCGATCGTTTCGGGAACAGGGCCGGTCGGTTTCGTCTCTTCCTTTTGGGCGTCCGGTTCCACCCGGGCGTCATTTTCTCGTTCAAAGGCCAGTGCCAAAGTCAGGCCGGCCGTCAAAAGAACCATATCCTCCCCGACCCCGCCGGAACGCGGCGACACCCAGCATTCCGTCTTGGCCCCCACCGCCCATCGGCGGTTCAGAAACCGTTCGGCCCCCGCGCCGGCGCGAAAGGCCATCCTGTTCATAGCCCCGGCGCTTTGGTCTGAGCTGATCCCTCCTCCCAGGCGAACATAGGGCGTCCACGCTCCCCGTTTGGGAAATCGTCGGGTGCCGACGAGGGTCGCGGGCCGCAAGCGAATCCCCTCGTGAAGCGAAATCACGTTGTAACCAAACCCCGTCTCCCAGTCCCCGTTGTCGCCGAAACGCACCAAAACCCCGGGCGCGGCGCCGGTCCGCCCATCGTTCCGAACGGTTTCGGTAAGCAACCCCACGGCGCCGGAAAGGTCCGCTTCAATCCCCCACCGCCCCCTCAAATCCTCCGCGCCCCAGGCGCCGTTTCCGAACGCCAACGCCCAGGCAGCGAGCAGGGCGGGTGTTTTACGGGGCCGCACGTTTTTCCTCCGATCCAAACCCGAGAACAAAGGACACCTGATGGCTCCCGGAAGTATCCTTCACCCCCCCCAGGGGAAACCAAAACCCGTAATCGAACCGAAGCCTTCGAACCCGCGCCGAAAACCCGGCCGCCACCCGGGCGTAATTGTTTTCCCCAAAACCGCCCCCGCATCGCACGGCGAACCGGTTCAGCGATTTCTCCAATCCCCCGTGAACGCGCGTCTGTTCCCCTCCCGCCCGCCCTCGCCGGGAGAGATCCAAAACCACCCGTCCCCACGGCCCGTCGTAGGAGGCGCCGCCTTTGAGCATCTGCGGTACCCTATCCTCGGACGCCAACCCCACATCCGCTCCCAACAGGTTCGTCGCGAACACCCCTACTCTCCATCGGGGGTCCAGGCGCCACAGGGCTCCCCCATCAACGTCCCAGGCCTCCGCCGACTTTCCCGACGAATAAACGGGATCTTCCGCCCCGAAACTAGTCCCGGACAGCGGATCGATGGCGGAATCCGTCGTGGCGTCGTGGCCGACGTTTCGCCGGAAATGTTTGAGGGTGGCACCCCAGCGGGCGTTCGGACCCAGGCGGCGGGCGTAGGCGACGGAAACGGTTTCCTCCGTGTAGAGGCGGTCCAAGCCGTACGCCCCGTAACTCACCCCCAGGGCCGCCCCCCGAAAGGGCGATGCCCACCCGAAAAAGGAACGGCTGATGTTGGATCCATCCGAAATACCCTTAAAAAGTCGGCCGTAATAAAGTCCCGCCTCCGGTTCCGCGAGGTCCATCAACCCGGCAGGGTTGTAATACAAGGAGAACACGTCCCCCGGCGCCGCGGTGAGGGCCCCGTCCAAGGCCGCGGCCCGCCCCCCGGTGACCGATTCCGCGAAAGCCCCCCAGGCGGGGCTCGTCGCCAAAAACAGGGCCCACGGCAGGAGCCGTTTCATCGCACGACCACCACCGTCCCCGTGGCGCGCCGGTCGCCGACGGTGACTTGGTAAAGGTACACCCCGCTCGCCGCGGGTTGACCGGCGTCGTGCCGCCCGTCCCACAACAGGCTTAAGCCCGGGGCCGGGCCCGGGGTCAAATCCGCCACGCGGGCGCCATCCACATCGTAAACCGATCCCCCCGCCGGAAGCCCGGTGGGGTTGTCGACCCGGATCACCGTGACGTCGTTGCGTCCGTCACCGTTGGGCGAAAACACCCGGGGCGCCACGGACTGAATCAGCGAATCGCTGGTCGCTCCGGTGAGTCGGTAGGAACCGGTCCGGCCCGCATTGAACCGCGCCGCTCCAGCCCCATCGACCTGGGCGGTGCCCGCGAGAAACCAGCCCGTCCCGTTAAAAAACTCCACCGGCCTTTCCCCGGCGGCCCCGGCCAGCGGTAAGCGAACCTCCGCCGCGGGCGAAAAAACCACATCGCCGGCCGAAAGGCTGGAACTCGAATCAAGCACGGCAAGGTCCACCGCCGCCACCGCTCCGTCTGTCAAAGGCCCAGCCGTCAAAGAAACCCGATGAAGGGGGCCCCCCACCCCGGTCAAGAGCCCTGGGGTGTCACGACCACGGTTCCCGCCGGGGAGGGGTAGACGTACCGCCCCGCTCCCACGTTATCGATGACCGGCGTCACGGAGGAGAAGAGCGTTTGGGCCTCTGCCCTCACCCGAACATACCGTTCCGCTCCTGCCGACGCCACCGGCCCGTGGAACGGAACCGTCGTCAGGGCGACAACGGCGAAGGGCCCTGAGGGGTCGTTGGCGTCGGAAACCTCGTAGGTCACCACCGTGAACGGCGGCCAAGGAGTCCCCGCCGTATCGGTCCCAACGGGGTTCCAGTCGTAGGTCAAGGTCCCGCTCCCGGCCGTTCCCCGCAGATTCACCGGAACCGACGGGGCCGTGCTCGGGGTAACGACCAAGACGGTGTTGGAGTAACCGCTGGCCAGTCCCGCGTGGTTAACCGCGCGAACCCGAAAGCTATAGGATCCCCCCGGCGCAAGCCCGCCGATGGTCGCCGCGGGGGACGCCGTCACGAGGGTCAGCGCGAAAGAAACGCCGTCCGTGGCCCTTTCAATTTCAAACAGCGTCCCCGACGGGTTCCCGTTGGCGCCAAACCCAAACGACACGGAAACAGCCGTCACTCCCGTGGTGGACAACGCGATCGGTGCGGCGGCAAAGGAGACCGCCAACCCCAACCCGGTATCTGAACTACAACCGGCTCCGTTGCACCCGTTCACGAAGCCGTAGTAGGTGGTGTTGGGCAGGAGCGAAGAAATGTTTCCCGTCGTCAACACGGTCGTGCTGGACCCCGCCACGAGCACCGGCGGATTGTCCGGATTCGTGGACACCCGCAAAACGTAATAGGTCGCCCCCGGGGCGGAGAGCCAACTGCCGGAAAGGGTATCGGTCCCTAGGACGGAAAGAGAGCCCGCGCCCGGCGGCGTGAAGGGCGGAACCACGCAGAGCGGGGAGGTGAAAGAGGTCAAAGTCCCCGCTCGATCCACAGCGGCCACGCGGAAACAGGCGTTCACGCCAGGCGAAAGCCCCGTGGCCGCGGCGCTCACGCCAATAGTGGAAGCCGCGAGCGCAAAAGGCCCCGCGATTCCCGTGGCCTGTTCCAACCGATAAGAGGTATCGAGGGGGTTCCCGTTGGCACCCCAGGCGAGAGTGGCGGAGGTCGAATCGAGCGCGGCCGTGGACAACGCCACCGGGATATTGGCCAAGGTGGCCGTGGAGCCGAGCGCTGTGTAAATAGAACAGCCGAATCCGTTGCACGCGGTAACGAAGCCGTAGTAGGTGGTGTTCGGGAGGAGCGAAGAAATGTTCCCCGAAGTCAAAACGGTGTTGCTGGACCCCGCCACGAGCACCGGCGGATTGTCCGGATTCGTGGACACCCGCAAAACGTAATAGGTCGCCCCCGGGGCGGAGAGCCAACTGCCGGAAAGGGTATCGGTCCCTAGGACGGAAAGAGAGCCCGCGCCCGGCGGCGTGAAGGGCGGAACCACGCAGAGCGGGGAGGTGAAAGAGGTCAAAGTCCCCGCTCGATCCACAGCGGCCGCGCGGAAACAGGCGTTCACGCCAGGCGAAAGCCCGTGGCCGCGGCGCTCACGCCAATAGTGGAAGCCGCGAGCGCAAAAAGGCCCCTCGCTTCCCGTGTCCTGTTCCAACCGCTAAGAGGTATCGCGGGGGTTCCCGTTGGCCCCCCCGGCGAGAGTGGCGGAGGTCGAATCGAGCGCGGCCGTCGACAACGCCACCGGGATATTGGCCAAGGTGGCCGTGGAGCCGAGCGCTGTGTAAATAGAACAGCCGAATCCGTTGCACGCGCGGGCGAACCCGTAGTAGGTCGTGTTCGGCAAAAGCCCTGCCACGGTTCCCGAGGTCAAAACCGTGGTGCTGGACCCTGCCACCACCGTGGGCGGGTTGGCGGGCAAAGTCGAAATAGAAAGGGTGTAGGTGGCGGCCCCCAGCGAAGAAGTCCAGGTGGCTGAAGAGGAGACGGTGGTTCGGCCGGAAAAGGACCCGGAAGACGGAGCGGCTGGCGGTCCGCCCGATCCGTCGTGAACCAAACCGCGGTTATTTCCGATGTCGGCGATGAAGAGGCGGCTGTTGGCGGCGTCGAAGGCGGCCCCGACGGGGCTGGACATGCGGTTCTGGGCGGCGGCGGCCGCGCCGGAGGTGAAATTGGCCTGCCCTAAAACGTTGGCGGCATTCTGCCCGTCCGCGATCGCTCCCATGCTCTGCACGACCACACGGTGGTTCCCCGTGTCGCCGATGAACAACCGACCCGCCCCGTCGTAGAGAACCCCTGCCGGGGCGCGAAGGCCGGCTTGGGTGGTGGCGGCGACGCTCGCGGTGAAGAGGGTTTGGCCCAACACGTTCACGGCGTTCTCGCCGTTTGTTGTCGCCAGGAGGTCAAAAACCAAAACCCGGTTATTCGTCGCATCGGCCACGAACAACCGGCTGGTTCCCGAATCGAAGGCGACGCCGCTGGGTCCGCGGAGTCCCGCCTGGGTGGTGGCCGCGGTATTGGTGGTGTAGAGCGCCTGGCCCAACACGTTCACGGCGTTTTCGCCGTTGGTGACAACCGCGACGTCGTAGACGATGACGCGATTGTTCGTGAAGTCCCCCACGAAAAGCCGGTTCGTCCCCGCCTGGTAGGCCAGTCCCCGTGGGTTCCTCAACCGGTTCTGGGCCGTGGCGGCGGTTCCGGTGGTGAAGTTGGCCTGCCCCAATACGCCGACGGCGTTCTCGCCGTTGGTGACGGCCGCGACGTCGTAGACGATCACACGGTTGTTGGTGTAATCCGCCACAAACAGCCTCTGGCCCGCCGAGTCGTAGGCCAACCCCCTGGGCGCGCTCAACCGCGCCTGGGCGACCGCCGCTCCGTTGCTATCAAAATCCGCCTGCCCCAACACGTTGTCCGCCACCCGGTCGACCAGGGTGTTGGACCCGTCCAGGTTGAAGACCAGCACCCGGTTGTTGACGGAATCTGAAACGAACAGCCGATGCCCCGCGACGTCCAGCGCCACGTCCTGGGCCCCGTTCAACCCCCGCGTGTTCGGCCCGTTGTTCAACCCATTTTTGGTGTACAACACCGCGTCCAAAGAACTCAACTCCCCCAGCCCGTCCGAGGCGTTTTGGCCGTTGGCGATGGCTCCTGTGGGGTGAACCAAACCGCGGTTATTTCCGCTGTCGGCGATGAAGAGGCGGCTGTTGGCGGCGTCGAAGGCGGCCCCGACGGGGCTGGACATGCGGTTCTGGGCGGCGGCGGCCGCGCCGGAGGTGAAATTGGCCTGCCCTAAAACGTTGGCGGCATTCTGCCCGTCCGCGATCGCTCCCATGCTCTGCACGACCACACGGTGGTTCCCCGTGTCGCCGATGAACAACCGACCCGCCCCGTCGTAGAGAACCCCTGCCGGGGCGCGAAGGCCGGCTTGGGTGGTGGCGGCGACGCTCGCGGTGAAGAGGGTTTGGCCCAACACGTTCACGGCGTTCTCGCCGTTTGTTGTCGCCAGGAGGTCAAAACCAAAACCCGGTTATTCGTCGCATCGGCCACGAACAACCGGCTGGTTCCCGAATCGAAGGCGACGCCGCTGGGTCCGCGGAGTCCCGCCTGGGTGGTGGCCGCGGTATTGGTGGTGTAGAGCGCCTGGCCCAACACGTTCACGGCGTTTTCGCCGTTGGTGACAACCGCGACGTCGTAGACGATGACGCGATTGTTCGTGAAGTCCCCACGCAAAGCCGGTTCGTCCCCGCCTGGTAGGCCAGTCCCCGTGGGTTCCTCAACCGGTTCTGGGCCGTGGCGGCGGTTCCGGTGGTGAAGTTGGCCTGCCCCAATACGCCGACGGCGTTCTCTCCGTTGGTGACGGCCGCGACGTCGTAGACGATCACACGGTTGTTGGTGTAATCCGCCACGAACAGCCTCTGGCCCGCCGAGTCGTAGGCCAACCCCCTGGGCGCGCTCAACCGCGCCTTGGCGACCGCCGCTCCGTTGCTATCAAAATCCGCCTGCCCCAACACGTTGTCCGCCACCCGGTCCACCAGGGTGTTGGACCCGTCCAGGTTGAAGACCAACACCCGGTTGTTGACGGAATCTGAAACGAACAGCCGATGCCCCGCGACGTCCAGCGCCACGTCCTGGGCCCCGTTCAACCCCCGCGTGTTCGGCCCGTTGTTCAACCCGTTTTTGGTGTACAACACCGCGTCCAAAGAACTCAACTCTCCCAACGCGTTCAAGGCGTTTTGCCCATCCACAAGGGCAAAACCGGTCCCAACCCCGTAAAATGTCAGGGAAAATACCACCCCAATCCAAGATATCGAACGACCCCGAATCCCCATGTCCCCATCAGTTTTGCCCTAAAATCAAAACTATTCAAGGGAGATTTAAAGGTTTGAGGGACGCCCTAAATTATTATACTATGTAATGGGTAGGCCGAATCTAGAGAAATGGATATGGCGGAATTCCCGTGGGATCAAGCGGAGGAAGATCGCCGATCGATTTTATTTCTCGCTCGGGCGGGCACGGGACGGGGACGATGATTTTTATCAATCGCCACGTAACGGAAAAGGCCGGTGGTGACCCGGCGCCGGTCGCGGGCGAAGTCGTCCACCAACCCTTTGGCCCATGCTTCTAGATGAATGTCCATGGAGGAACGGCCGATGCGCAGAAGTTTCGCATATACGCACACCGTATCGCCCACGCGGACCGGGTGGAGAAACGTCATTTTGTCCGCCGTCACCGTTACCACGGACCCCTCGGCGACTTCGCTGGCCAAGAGCCCTCCCCCGATGTCCATTTGGGACATGATCCACCCACCGAAAATGTCCCCATTCGGATTGGTGTCCCGCGGCATGGCCAACGTCCTCAAAACCAACAGGCCGTCGGGTTTTTGATTGGAACCGGCGGGTTCCTTCAATCGGGAAGAGGTTTTTTTCACGCGGTCCGGCCCTTCCACTTCCATTCGCGGATTTCCGGCATGTCTTCCCCATATTCCCTGATGTAGAGGTTGTGCTCGGTCAGTTTGTCCCGAACCTTTTGCTTGATGTAGCCGACCTGGGCCCCCAACTGCGGAAGGCGGTCCACGGCGTCGTTCACCAAGTGGAACCGATCCAGGTCATTTAAGACCGTCATATCAAAGGGCGTGGTGGTCGTGCCGCATTCCTTGTAGCCCCGAACGTGAAGGTTGTCATGGTTGGTTCGCCGATAGGCCAAGCGGTGGATCAGCCACGGATACCCGTGATAGGCGAACAGGATGGGCTTGTCTTTCGTAAAGATGGCGTCGAAATCCTTGTCGGGAAGACCGTGGGGTGCTCGCTGGGCGATTGGAGCGTCATCAAATCAACGACGTTCACAACGCGCACTCGAAGATTTGGCAAAAACTCATTCAAGAGTTGGACGGCGGCCAGGGTTTCCAACGTCGGCACGTCCCCGGCGCAAGCCATCACTAAATCCGGCTCTCCCCCCGCGTCGTTGCTGGCCCATTCCCAGATTCCCACCCCCGCCGTACAATGTTGGATGGCGGCCTCCATGGAAAGCCACTGCGGCGCGGGTTGTTTTCCGGCGACGATGACGTTGACGTAGTGCCGGCTCCTCAAGCAATGGTCCGTCACCGACAACAGGGTGTTCGCGTCCGGGGGAAGATAGACCCGGATGACGTTGGCTTTCTTGTTCACCACGTGGTCGATGAATCCGGGGTCTTGGTGGCTGAACCCGTTGTGGTCCTGCCTCCAGACGTGCGACGTCAAAAGATACGTGAGGGACGCGAGGGGCCGGCGCCAGGGAATGTGACGTGTCGTCTCCAACCATTTGGCGTGTTGGTTGAACATGGAATCGATGATGTGGATGAAGGCCTCGTAACAGGAGAAAAGTCCATGGCGGCCCGTGAGCAAATACCCCTCGAGCCAACCCTGGCAGAGGTGCTCGCTCAGAATTTCCATGACCCGACCGTCCTGCGCGGTGTGGTCGTCGGTTTTAAGAATCTTTCCCTCGAAAATCCGGTTCGTGGCTTCGAACACCGCGCTCAATCGGTTCGAGGCCGTTTCGTCCGGACCAAAGAGCCGGAAATTTCGATGGGGCTCGTTGAGACGAATCACATCCCTTAAAAAGGTCCCCATCACCCGGGTCGCTTCCGCGGTCACAGCGCCCGGCGCGGGGACGGGAACCGCGAAGTCTTGGAAATTAGGAAGTTGGAGGTCCCGCAAAACCAACCCGCCGTTGGTTTCCGGCACGGCGCCCATCCGGCGTTCCCCCTTTGGCGCCAACTCGGCCAATTCGGGCCGAAGCCGTCCCGCCTCATCAAAAAGCTCCTCCGGTTTGTAACTCCGCATCCATTCTTCGAGCAATTTAAGATGGCGGGGTTGCGAGGCCAATTCCCCGAAAGGAACCTGATGGGACCGCCAGGAATTCTCCGTCGGAAGTCCATCCACCTGTTTCGGCCCGGTCCAGCCTTTGGGGGTCCGGAGCACGATCATGGGCCAAAACGGCCGCTCGAATTTCCCGGTTTTCCGCGCCTCCGTTTGGATGTGCCGAATGTCGTGGGTCACGCGGTCCATGGTCGCCGCCATGAGTTGATGCATGTGTTCCGGGTCGTCGCCTTCGACAAAATAGGGCGTATGGCCGTAGCCCCGTAGCAGGTCGTCCAGTTCTTTGTGGCTGATCCGCGCCAGCACCGTGGGGTTGCTGATCTTGTACCCGTTCAAATGAAGGATCGGGAGCACCGCCCCGTCTCGAATGGGGTTGAGGAATTTGTTGGAATGCCAGCTCGCCGCCAAAGGCCCGGTTTCCGCCTCGCCGTCCCCTACCACGCAACAGACCAATAGGTCGGGGTTATCGAAGGCCGCGCCGTAGGCGTGGGTCAAACAGTAACCCAACTCTCCCCCTTCGTGGATGGACCCCGGCGTTTCCGGGGCCACATGGCTCGGGATTCCCCCCGGGAACGAAAACTGTTTAAACAACCGTTTCATTCCCGCCTCGTCCTGAGAGATGTCGGGGTACACTTCGCTGTAGGTCCCCTCCAGATAGGTGTTGGCCACCAACCCCGGCCCCCCATGCCCAGGCCCCGCCACATAAATAACTTTGAGGTCTTTTTCCCGAATGATCCGGTTCATGTGGACGTAAATAAAGTTGAGCCCCGGCGTGGTCCCCCAATGCCCGAGCAATCGCGGTTTCACATGTTTCAACGTCAGTGGTTCTTTCAAAAGCGGATTGTCAAATAAATAGATTTGCCCCACGGACAAATAATTGGCCGCCCGCCAATAAGCGTTCATCTTTTTCAGCAGGTCCGCCGACAAAGATTTCTTCCCGTCTTTTTCGTATGGCTTCATGGGTTCATCCTATCGTTTGAGGTCACCATTAAATCTTTAAGACCCTCTGCACCAGCTCCGCGATCTGAGCTTCCTCATCCGTTCGAATCACGCGGATGGTGGTCTTTGAACCGGTGGTGGAAATGATCTCTTCGCCCTTGGAATTCCGCCGGCGGTCCAGCGCGATTCCCAGAAACCCAAGCCCCTCGCAAATGCGTTCTCTCACCACGGAAGAATTCTCCCCTATCCCGCCTGAAAAAACAAGGGTTTCCATCCCGCCCAACACGGCCGCGAAAGAACCGATCCATTTTTTCGTCTGATAGCAAAACAAATCCACGGCTTCGGCCGCCCGAACATCGGTGCGTTCCCGTTCGATTAAATCCCGCATGTCGGAACTCGTTTCAGACACGCCGAGCAGGCCGGATTCATGATGGATCAAATGATTGTATTGATCGGGAGAGAGCCCCGCGTTTTTCAACAAATGCCACGCCACCCCGGGGTCCAGGTCCCCTGGTCGGGTCCCCATCACGAGCCCCGCCGCCGGAGTAAACCCCATGCTGGTGTCCACGCTTTTCCCCCCGCGCACCGCCGCCAAACTCGCTCCGTTCCCGAGATGCGCCAAGATCACTCGCCCCCGCGCTTCTTTCTTCCCCCCCACGCGTTCCAGTTGTCCCATGAGGGAAGAGTAGGACAGCCCATGAAACCCGAACCGAACCAGCCCGGCTTTTTCAAACCTGCGGGGAATCGGCACGATTTTGGCCACCCGGGGAAGGGTTTGGTGAAAGGCCGTGTCAAAACAAGCCACTTGGCGCAGGCCCGGATGCCGTTCCCGAACCGCCTTCATCAGTCCGATTTCACCCGGGAGGTGGTCCGGGTCGAAAGGGATGAACCGCGTCAGGTCCCGTAGCAAAGCCGCTGTCACCCGTTCCGGTCGGGATCGGTTCATTCCGAATACCACGCGGTGTCCCACGCCTTCGACGCGCGCGAAATCCACCCGTTTCTCCAACCATTTCAACAAAAAGGAGGCCGCCGACTCCCGCGAAATTGAACCGACCCGTTCCTTCCCCTCCTCCCCGCCCTCGTTCCGAAACCGGATCCGAGCGTCCGCCCATCCGATGCGTTCAAGGGTCCCCGCCAGGGCGCGGCGAAACGTCCCCCCCGCCTCAAACAAAGTGAATTTAATGCTGGAGGACCCGCCATTCAGGGTTAAGATTCGTTTCTCCAAGGCGCTTTTTTCATGTCGCACGGGAGACCCCCCCGTTCCGAAAGATTTTCACCAGTTCCAATGTCAATAACGGGATCGCTCCCAAGGCCAACAAGGGAAGGCTCTCCGCGAGCGGGACCGTTGCGGATTTTAAGAATCCACCGAACATTCGGTTGTGCAAACTCAGGAACTGAAGGCCCAAAGACAACGCCACCACGAGGAGGAGCGGGAGGTTGGAAAGCCAGGAAATCCGCCAGAGCGGTTTGCGTTTGTCGCGGGTTCCGAACGACCGAAGCAATTCGGAAAAAACCAACACCGTGAAAGCCTGGGTCCGGGCCAAGGCGAGGTCGCCGGTTTTAAGAACCGCGAAGAACACCCCCAGGGAAACCCCCGCCGTCAGGAAACCCGTGAACATCATCGTGCCCAAAAACCGTCCGTCCATCATCCGCGCGGTGGAGCGGCGCGGGGGATGCCGCATCACGTCCGGGTCGATGGGGTCGGTCGCCAGGCAAAGCGCCGGCAGGCCGTCGGTCACCAGGTTGATCCATAGCAGGTGGATCGGCAGGAGAGGCGCCGGCGATCCGACCACCACGCACACCGCCATCAGCAGGATTTCAGCGGTATTTCCCGCCAGAAGGTATTGAAGAGTTTTTTGAATGTTGTCGTAAATCCCGCGGCCCTCTTCCACCGCGGCCACGATGGTCGCGAAATTGTCGTCCGTGATCACCATGTCCGACGCCTGTTTGGTCACTTCGGTCCCGGTTCGCCCCATGGCGATGCCGATGTCCGCCCCCTTGATGGCGGGCGCGTCGTTCACCCCGTCTCCAGTCATGGCCACCACGGCGCCGTGGCTTTTCCAAGCGCGAACGATCCGCAGTTTGTGTTCGGCGCTCACCCGCGCGTAGACGTGGGTCCGGAGCACGCGCCGTTTCAAGTCTTCTTCCGACAGCCCGTCCAACTCCGTCCCGGTGCAAGCGGTCTCTTCCGTGGCAATGCCGAGTTCGCGGGCGATGGCCAATGCGGTCTGGGGATGGTCTCCCGTAATCATGATGACGCGAATCCCCGCAGCGCGGCACTTGGCCACCGCTTCTTTTCCCTCCGGTCGGGGGGGATCGTACATCCCGGTCAAACCCACGAACACCAGTTCCCGCTCCACGGTTTCCGCCGACACCGGCCCTTGGAAATCAGGTCCCAGGTCCCGCCGAGCGGACCCCAAAACCCGAAGAGCCTGCCCCGCCAGGGAAGCGTTTTCGGCCAGCAGGGCCTGCCGGTCCTTCTCCGTCAAAGGCCGGACCCCTTCAGCGGTGTACAAGTGCGTGCAAAGCGGAAGGATCTGGTCGGGCGCGCCGTTCGTGAACGCGCGGCGAACACCGCTCGGCAGGCGGCGGATGACCGTGCTTCTCTTTCGGTCCGAGTCGAAAGGGATTTCGTCCACTTTTGGAAACTCCCGTTCCACTCGTTCCTGGCTCCACCCCGCTTTGAGCCCAAGCGCCAGAAGCGCGCCCTCGGTGGGATCCCCGATCACCCGCCAGACGCCCTTTTTCTGCTCTAAGTGGGCGTTGGCGGAGGCCACCAGTCCTAGGGCCAGCTCGGTCACGGAATCCGGCACGGCCGATACGCTTCTCCCGTCCAAAAGAATTTCGCCCCCGGGCCCGTAGCCTTCTCCGGTTACCTCGTAGGGTTGCCCCGCCACCTGGAGGCGGCGAACGGTCATTTCTCCAACGGTCAAGGTTCCTGTCTTGTCGGTGCAAATGACGGTGGTGGACCCCAGGGTTTCCACGGCGGGGAGCCGTCGCACGAGCGCCGCCCGCCGGGACATGCGGGAGACCCCGAGCGCCAGCGCCACCGTGACCACCGCCGGCAACCCCTCCGGCACCGCCGCCACGGCGAGGCTCACCGAGGTCATGAAAAGTTCGATCGGCGCCGTCCCCCGCCAATACCCCAGCGCAAAGAGAAGGCCCACGATGCCGAGCGTCGCCCAAACCAAAACCCGCCCCACACCCGCGAGCCTTTTCTGTAGCGGCGTTCCTTCGTCCTCGCCCGCCTTTTCAAGGAGGGTCGCAATGCGCCCCAATTCCGTGCCCATGCCCGTGGCCACCACCACGGCGCGCCCCGTCCCCGCCGCGACGCTGGTCCCCATGAAAATCAGGTTGGTCCGGTCCCCCAGGGGGGGGTCAATGCCCAAGATGGCCTCGGTTTGTTTCCCCACCGCGTCCGATTCGCCGGTCAGGGCCGATTCGACGCATTTGAGAGACGCCGCCTTCACCACCCGAGCGTCCGCCGCAACGAGGTCGCCGGCTTCCAGGTCCAGAAGGTCCCCCGCCACGACGGCGGAGGCCGGAACCAACGTCACCTTACCTCCCCGCCAAACCCTCGCCCGGGGCGAGGTCAACCGTTTCAGCGCCGCGATGGAGGTTTCCGCCTGGAACTCCTGGTAGAACCCGATCACGGCGTTCAAGATAAGGATGGCCACGATGGCGCCGCCATCCAATAGTTCACCCAGGAGAAAAGAGACGGTCCCGGCGGCGAGGAGGACCCACACCAAAAGTCCCTTCAGCTGTCGGAGGAGAATGTGGATTGGCCGCACGGGTTGCGCTTCCCGCAGTTGGTTCGGCCCATTCTCCACGAGGCGTTTTTCGGCCTCTCCAACAGACAGGCCATCCCAGCCGGAACCCAAATCCGCCCAGGTTTCTTCCACCGTCCGGGAGTGCCAGGCTTTGGCGGGGTCCCGCGGGGCGGTCCCGGCCGGAGGGGTCACCATTCGATTCCTCGTTTCTTCAATTCCTTTTCTGTTTGGGCCGCGTTGATGAATCGGAGCGTGTTCATGGAAACCCGGCCCGCCCCCTCGAGGTTCAGAAGTCGGTCGTCAATCAACAGCGTTTCTTCGGGAGATCGATGCGTCACTTCAAGCGCCAATCGGAACATCGCTTCGTCCGGTTTTCGCAAACCCAAAAAACACGAAGACAGAAAAACGTCGAAGAAGCGATCCAGCCCAAACCGGCGGATCCGGTCTTCATTGAGTTCCCTGGACTCGTTGTTCAGCGCGTGGATCGAATAGCCTCCGCCGGCCGCGATCTGTTCCATGAGCGCCAAGGACTCCAAGTTTGGTTGGGATTGAGCGAACATGAACGTCTTGAACGACGTTTTTGAAAACGATCGTTTTCGGTAAAAAATCGTTTGATCGAGGTATTCGTCCAGGGTCAATTTTCCCTTTTCAAAATCCCCGTTCACCCGTTCGTGGCGGTCTTCGAACTCTTCCCCTTCCAACCGAAACCGTTCCACCGCCTTCCGCCGGGACGACCGATCCCAGGCGTTGGTCAGCAGAACCCCGCCCACATCCCAAAACAACGTCGTGATTTTGGTCATCGGCTTCCGGGTGAAGAATGTTTATTTATACTTAACCCCGCATCCATAGGGCTTTGTCTCCCCCGTCGTCACCGGTTTCCCCGCTAACGCCTCGTCCAACGCCGCCCGAACGTAGTTGGCCGCCGTCTTCACATCGGCGGGGTCCGTCGACGGGGTGTCGTCGATGGCGCCTTGATAAATTAAAATTCCTTTCGGATCGACAATGAACATATGCGGGGTCGTTTTTGCTCCATAGAGATGGCCGACCCGCCCCCAGTCGTCTAAAAGAATGGCCGTGGCGAACCCGCCTTTTTCCTTGGCCGTGATTCTCCACTGGGCGGGGCTCATGTTCCCCTGCTTTCCCTCCGCCGAGGAACAAATGGACAACCACTGAACCCCTTTCCCCGTGAACTCCTTTTGAAGGGCCTGCATGTTCCCGGAGTCGTAATGTTTTTTCACAAACGGACACCCGTGGTTGACCCATTCCAAAACCACAAACTGCCCCCGACGTTTCGCCAGCGACTGCATTTTCCCCTGAATGTCCTGCAGGGAAAAGTCCGGAGCCGCCTCCCCCACTTCCACAGCCGAAGCGGAAAGGCCCCCGCCGATGATCAGTCCGGCAAAAACCGCACCAAGTATTCGTCTCATTGTTTTCTCCTATATGACGTGTTTTTCTCTTCGTTCCCTCCCCTTGCCAAGGGGAGGGTCAGGGAGGGGTCGCCTTTTCCTCTATTCTTGAAGTGAATCCAAAGCCTTCAATACAATATCCGGTGTTAAAACCGCGGGCAGAACAACCCTCTCCCCCCGCGCCGAATAAAGAACATAGAGCGGCACCCCGTTTCGCCCGAATTGTTCCAAAGCTCGGGTGATATCGGGGTCTCGGTTTGTCCAGTCCGCCACGAGGACGGCGACGTTCCGTTTCCGAAAGGCTTCCCGAACTTTCGAGGAGGACAGGGTGGTCCGCTCATTCACCTGGCAGGTGATGCACCAAGCCGCCGTGAAATCCACGAAGACCGGCCGTCCCTCCGCCAAAAGAGAGTCCACCTTGGCTTGGGAATATCGGTGGTCGTCCGGCCTCTCCGTGGCCGGCCCGCCCAACGCCCACAACCCGAGCGCGGAGAGAACAGCGACCGCCACGCCGACCCGCCGCACCCGGATTCTTTTAACGTCGGAACGCGCTCGTTCCGCCACCGGCCCCGCGAGCCAGGCCCCAACGGAAATGCCCAGAAAGATGAGGAGCAATACGGAAACCATCTCCGTTCCCCGTTGCAGGCCCAGCACCCACACCATCCAAAGGCTGGTGCCAAAAAAGAGGAAGGCCATGCCCTGCTTAAGGGTCAGCATCCAGGCGCCGGGTTTGGGGATCCATCGCAACCCCACTGGAAAGAAGGACAACAACACGTAGGGGAACGCCAGGCCAAATCCTAAGGAACAGAAAATGATCAAAGAGGACAGGGCCGATTGGGTCAGCGCATACCCCAACGCCGGCCCCATGAACGGCGCCGTGCAAGGCGTCGCCACCAAAACCGCCAAGACCCCGCTCAAAAAAGCGTTCCGAGACGATTTCCCCCCCAAGAACCCGCCCAACCCCACCAACGAGGTCCCAATTTCAAAAACGCCCAGCAGGTTGAGCCCCAGCGCGAAAAACAGCGCCCCCAAGAACCCCACGAACACCGGCGATTGGAGCTGAAATCCCCACCCCAGTTTTTCCCCGCCCGCCCGAAGAACGATCAAAAGTCCCGCCAAAACCAAAAAGGAAAGCAAAACCCCCGCCCCATAAAGGAGCCCATGTTTACGCAACGTTTCCCGCGGTGTTTCCAAAAAGCCCAGGAACTTGATGGAGAGAACCGGCAAAACGCAGGGCATCAGGTTCAGCAAAAGCCCCCCCAGAAAGGCCAACAGAAGAGCGAACCCCAGGGAAAGGGGCGGATCTCTGGAAGCGGAAGGCGCCGTTTCGCTTCCCGCGGGAAGCCGCGCCCGGGCTTCGGCGAAGAACGACGCCATCTCGGCCGTGGGGGGCGATGGCTGTGAGGAAACCGGAACGGTCAGTGAAACGTCGGCCTTTCCAGGCACGCAGACATCTTTGCATTCCAGCCACGTCACCTGAGCCGAGAGAATCGCTTTTTCCCCCGCCAACGAAGACGGCGGGGTTAGTTGGACCAACAGGGAAACCGTATCTTCATAGCCGAAGTTAACCAACGGCGGCGTTTCAATCCGTTTGGGCACCGGCCATTGAATCTCCCCCGCCGCAAACCCGTCCGGGAGACGCCAACGAATTTTGGTGGGAAGTCCCGAATCCCCCGGATCTTTAGAGTAAGTGTGCCACCCCGGCGCCATGGTGAGGCGAACCGCCACCCAAAACGGCGTTCCCGGCGAAACCGCCGCCGGCTCGGAAAAAAGTTCCGCCCGAACATGGGCCTCCCCCGCGCGAACTCCGCCACACGCCGCCGAGAGGGCGAGAAGAAAAGCGATAAAACGACCGTATCTGTTTATTGGAGTCCCGCCTCGATAAAGAAGTTCAGGAGCGCCCGCCAAGACCGCCGGTCGGCGGCCGCGTTGTAGGCCATGCCGGTGGCGGGATCATCCCCCGCCTCTTTGACGGTGAAACTGTGAACCGCGCCGCCATACGTGTTCATTTCCCAATCCACCCCCGCCTTTTTCATTTCTTCTTGAAAAGCGGCAATGCCTCCCGCCGTCCATTCGTCGTCTCCCCCATGAAGAACCAGCACCTTGGCCTTAACCGTGTTCGCTTGAGCTGGCAAAGGTGTGGTCAGGTTTCCGTGGAAGCTGGCCACGCCTTTCAGGTCGGCCCCCGACCGCGCCAATTCCAACACCGTCGTCCCGCCGAAACAATAGCCAATGGCCGCCACCCGTTTGGGGTCGACCCTGGGTTGCTTTAAAAGGACGTTCAACCCCGCGAGCGCCCGCCGTCTCATGAGTTGTCGATCCCCAAAATAGATTCCCGACAGTTTGGCCGCCTCTTCATGGTCCTTGGCGAACACCCCCTTCCCATACATATCCAAAGCGAACGCCACATACCCCGCCTCCGCCAGTTGTCGCGCGCGCCCACGGGCGTATTCCCGTGCCCTTTCCACTCGTGGGCCACCAGAACCCCAGGCCTTGGCCCCACGCTGGCGTCGTCATAGGCCAAAACCCGAGCAGCACCGTTTTCCCATCTTTATATTCAATTTCCTTGGTGACCACCGCCGCCTTTCCCACGCCCGAGTAACACATCAATCCCAACAAAAAAAGAATCCGTTTCATATAAACCTCCAATGCCGGGGAT
The DNA here is from genome assembly GCA_016721625.1 of Elusimicrobiota bacterium. NCBI lineage: Bacteria > Pseudomonadati > Elusimicrobiota > Elusimicrobiota bacterium. The sequence goes on along the minus strand of JADKHR010000001.1, from coordinate 426,798 downwards.
TTCGGTTGAGAGAAATGCCTCAAGGAAGCGTATCCAACATTAAAATAGTCCACCCGTTAGTTTCAATGATCCCCGTGATCGCAAATGTTTTCCGAAGCCATGGAGAGTTCGGTGTCGGAAACGATGAACTTGCTTCTCGACCGCAAAAACCCAATCAACTCTTTGGCCGTCATTTCGGACGCCGAACAGGTATGAAACCGCGCCTCCGCCCCAAAGCGAGTCTGGATGGCGGCCTCCAGCTGTTCTTCGGTAAAGGGCCGGTTCGCCTCCACCATCATCCGCATGACATCGTGCCCGTGAATCGATTCACCCATGCATCCTCCGATCACCGAAATACTGAAATCCATTTATCTTCGCGCAAACGTATTTTCTAAAACCGATACCCCACGGATATCCGGTGACTGGCGTCCAAGTCACCCTGGGTCACAAGGGCATAATCCACGTCCAACCCCTCGAAACGGAATCCCATCCCGCCGCTGACGCCGTCAGACCCGCCGCGCTCTTGTGTGTTGTAACCCACCCGGAGCGCCAGGCCCATCCTTTCGCCCACCGAAATCTTGTATTCCGTTCCCAAACCGATGTAGGTGTCGTCGCCCTTTGGCGCGACCACATCCGCGCCCACCAACCAGTTCTTCAAGATCGAAATCCCGGTCCCCAGGCGAAAAGCCATGGGAAGGTCCACCGAATCTTTGTCGTAGGTCAACTTTCCGCCCACGTTGACGATGGTAGCGGACAGGCGGACCTTTTCCTTAAAATACCACGGGGTCAAAACCCCCGCGTCGCCGGCGAAGGTGGTGGCGGAGTCCACCAGGGTCGATCGAATGAATTTCCCCGTGGCGCCCAGCTGATATCCCCCCACGTTTCGCCCATACCCCACCAACACGGCCACATCGTTCGGATCGGTGGTGCCCGTCTTGTTGCCCACCGAATCCACGTTGTCCACCGATCCCGCCGAATAATACTGCAACCCCACCCCGATTCCGCCGGCCCCCAGTCTCTGCCCATACCCCCCGAAGTCATAAAAACTATCCTCAATGGTCTTGGCGTGCATGAGGGTGGCGGACCGATCTTTGAGCCCCCCCAAGGCGGCCGGGTTCCAGTAAAGCGCCGTGGCGTCGTCGACCAAGGCGGAAAAACCTTCCCCCATGGCCATCCCCCGCGCCCCGGCCCCCATCCGCAAAAATTCCGCCCCCACCTCGCCGGCGTTTCCGCCCGCCCTGACCACCGACACCGCTAAAACGAACAAACCCGCCCCCACCCATATTTTTCCGTTGATTTTTTTCATATCGCGTCTCCCCTGAACCGAAAATTCAAAAACGCCTTTGCCGCCCGGTTAATCCGTTAAAGACTAAGATCGAACCGCCCGGCGCAATAACCGGTAGGCGAAAAGGATTAAAAAGGCCCCTACCACAGCGGCGATAAACCCCTGAAGGCCGCCCGCTCGAAACCAATGAAGGCGATGCCCCAGGTAAGTGGCCACCCAGGACCCGCCGATCCCGATCAGCATGGTCAAGATTAACCCTCCCGGATCTTTGCCGGGCATGACGACCTTGGCGACTAATCCCGCCAAAAATCCGAGGACCACGGTTCCCACAATTCCTAAAGCTCCCAAGGAATTCAAAAATCCACGAACCGAATTTAAATCAACGTCCACCATCGTTTAATCCTCCTGTGAGCTTCGTCCTATTATATCCCATTTACGTCAAATCCTGAGGACCCCTCGGGTGCCCCGGCGTTTCACGGGTTCGGACCGCGAGACGTTGAAAAAACTTCCGCGAGAGCCTCCGTGATCTGGGCCATGCGGCGGTAGTCCAGCGTGTCGGGTTGGTCGGTGGGTTCATGGTAATGGGGGTTACGGAAAAAGGAGGTGTCGGAGAGCATGACGGCGCGGAATCCCTGGTCCCAAAAGCTCAATTGATCCGAGAGGGCACGCCCGAAAAGGGCGCGGGCAAGGTCAGGGTTTCCAGGGGAAAGGTCGACGCCGCCCGCCATTTCCGCCGGATCTTCGCGACCACGCCCCGGCTGGACACGTTCCCCACCAGGGCGACGAAATTCCCTTGCTCAGGATACCAGCGGGAGATCAAGGGAGGGTAGAACTGCGAACCCGGCCGGTCGCTGAAATAACCCAGCATCTCCAAACTCATCATGGCGTCCACGGGGACCCCCTCCTCCTTCAAAGCCCGGGCGTAGTGAACGCTCCCCATGTTTCGGGTTCCAAAGGACGGAGGCTCCTCGGTGGAAAAGGCGACCAAACGGATTTCAGCGGCAACGGAGCGGGATTTCAGCAACCTGGCCAGTTCCAGCAATACCGCCACCCCGCTGGCGTTGTCGTCGGCGCCCGGAGTGTCGGGCGCGGTGTCGTAGTGGGCGCCGATAACCCAAATCGGCGCATTGTTCGGGTGTGCCGGTAAAAGCCGCGCCTCCACGTTGTCCGCCGTGCCTTTTGACCCAAGGCTTGGCATCCGATAGGGAATCAATTTCGTGGGCAATCCCAAGGAGGTGAACCGATCCCGCACATAATCGCGCGCGGCGGCGATGCGGTCGCGCTGGTATACGGCCCGCTCCCCGATTCGATCGGCCAGATGAAAGACATGGGACTGGAGCCGGCGTTCCAAATCGGACACAGGGTCCGGAGGGCCCATGGATTTCGCCCGCAAGGCGGCTTTTCTTTTTTGGGGATCCACCATGATCCGCGGGGGCCCCGCCAGAGCCCCGAGGATCAAACCGAACACCGTTAATGTCGTTAAAACGCGCCAAAGGCTGACCCGGCCCAAGGGTCGGGAGACCCTCGGCGCGGCCGCCCTCTTCCATGTCCACAGCCCCAGGATCGCCGCGGCCAATCCCCCGAGAAGGCGGAAAAGTGTCGCGGTACCCAACGCCATACGCGCCGTCAACATCCACGTCAGAAGCATCCCCATGGCCGAAAGGATCGGGGCCCGCCGTCGACCCAACCATAACAGAAGAAGCGCCACGGAAAAAAGAAGGTCCAGAACCCAAAGGGCCAGGCCCGCCTTTCCCAAGGCCACGTAGCTCCCGACGAGGAGACTCGATAGGACCACCGCCCCGAAAACCGCGGAAGCACCTCTGGAAAACGGGATTTTTCGCTCCATGGGCCCAGGGATAAGGGAACTTTTTTCCTCCGTCATGGGAACCTGGCCGGCGACGCCATTTTACAACTGCTCCTTAATCGGAAGGATCGACAAAAATCCGGCAAAAAACCGCGTCCAAAACCCGGCATAGGGGTCCTTTTTAAATTCAATCTTTTTTCCGTCTTTCTCCCCCTTCCAAACAAGATCTTTCGTCGGGGTGAATTCCAAGGCCCAACTGTTCACCGGGCGGAGGTCGTCCTCCAGGCTTTGCGCCACCTGTTCACTGAGTTCCGGGCTGTGGACCAAAAGGCCCACCTCGGTGTTCAAGTTTTCGGATCGAGGATCGATGTTGTACGTTCCGACAAAAACATCTTTACGATCAAACACCGCCACCTTGGCGTGGAGGCTGTGCCGGGCCTTGGGGAAGGCCGAATGGCGGGGACTGTTTTCGGCATCCGGCCGAATTTCGTATAGTTCCACCCCTTGCCCGATCAACTTCTCCCGCATCCCTTTGTAATGCGCCACCACCGGAAGGGCGTCCGTGGACATCATGGAATTGGTCAGGATTCGAACGCGAACCCCGGCTCGAACCAATTCCCCCATGCCTCTAACCGCACCCGTCGACAAAATCAAATAAGGGGAACAGAGCAAAACCTCGTTTTTTGATGCTCCTCCGATTTCAGAAACCCGCGCGGCCACGGCCGATCGGGTTTTCCCAGCTTCCTCAGGTTCCCAGGATTTTCCCGGAGTATCCCCCACCACCTCGGCCTTGGCCCAGACGAACTGGGAGCGGAGCGTATCCAATTCCCTTAGGACAGCCTCATGGCTGAAATCGAGAGGATAAGGGAACTTCTTAAATTCCGTGGTGAAATATTTCTTAATTCGCCCCAGCATTTTGTCGTATTGCTTCTGGGTGGGCGCCTTAACGCCCAACACCTCCATGGGCACCGACCAGGAAGAATTCCAGAACTCATCGAATTTGCCCGACGCCTCCCCCACGGCCGGCCCCACCGCCAACAAATCCATATCGCGGAAATTTGATTTTCCATGGAGGCCGAAATAGTCGTCCGCGATATTCCGGCCGCCCACAATGGCCGCCTGGTTGTCCACCGCAAAGAGTTTGTTGTGCATCCGTCGGGTCATCCGGCCGATGTGCAGTGCCATGGAAATGGATCGGGACACATTCCCTGTAAATCGGTGCCCCAACGGGTTGAATACCCGAATTTGGATGAGGGGATGCTTGTTCAGCGCGCCCAGCCCCATGTCTTTGCCGTGGCTGGTGACGTCGTCCAGAAGAATCCGAACCCGGACGCCGCGGTCGGCGGCCTTAATCAATCGATCCATCAGAATGATTCCCGCCGCATCCCCGCCCCAAATAAAATATTGTGCGTCGATGGTCTTTTCCGCTGTATCGGCCAACGCCAACCGAGCCAGAAAGGCGTCCTGGGCTTTGTCCAAGAGAAAAAAGCCGGACAGCCCAGGATGGGCGTTTAGGGAAGGTTGTAAGGTGGATTTAAGAACGGTGACTTCATCCTGGCGGATGGCTCTAGAACGTTCCGCCGTAAAGTTTTTCGGAAGCCCGGCGCAACCGGCCAGCCAAACACCACTTCCCAATGCAAATATTTTTTTGTTCAAGGGAAAACTAGGTCTTTTTGTTCTGTGGAGCCAGCGGGGTGAACCATTTGTCCGCGGGAACCAATTTCGGTTGCTCCGGGTCCCCTTCGTAGGCGGGGGTCATGATTTGGACGTTGTTTTCATTGAAGAGATCTAAAATATTTTGGTGCAGGGTGTGGGTCAACGCCAAGCGAAGGGCGGGGGTGGAACAATAGGCGTTGATTTCATAGGTCACGCAAAAGTCCCCCAGGGTTTTTTGCAGAACAAAGGGTTTCGGTTCGGAAAGGAACCCCGGGGTTCGCGTGGCGGCTTCCAAGAGCATGGCTTCCACTTGGCGCCAAGGAGTTTCGTAGCCGATGCCAACGGTGGTGTGGATGATTAAGCCGCGTTCTTTAGCGTAGGTGCTGTAATTAATGACGGGAGAATTAACGATGGCGGAATTGGGGATCACGGCCACTTCGTTTTTAACGGTCCGTAACCGCGTGACCAGCGTCTGGATTTCCAAAACTTCCCCGCGGAAGTTGTCCACCTCGATCCAGTCCCCCACGCGAAAGGCGCGCCGGTAAATGGCCGAATACCCGGCGATAAGGTTGGCCGCGAAGGAGGAAGACCCCAAGGAGATGATGATTCCGAGGAAGACGGAAACCCCTTTGAACGCCGCGGAATTTGAACCTGGGATGTGGGGGTAGGCGATCATGACCGCCAAAGCGATGATCGCCACCCGGACGATGCGGAAGGTGGGGATGGCCCAGTCCGGGTCGAATCCCGTGAGCTTGATCGTTCCCGTGCGGATGCCCGCAAAAAAGAGTCCCAGGGTCCGGAGGACCGCGTAACAAAGGAGTCCGATCACCAAGGTCGCCATCAGGCCGGGCAATCCGGCAAGAAACGAAAGGCCCAGCATTTTAAGCGGATTTAAAATCAACCCCAAAAGCCCGTCGGCCAAGGGTTTGGTCCATGGGAAAAGCCGAAGGATGAAGCCCAAGTGGAAATAAACCAAAAGGGCCACCACAACCACATGGAAAACCGTCATCACACCCTGAAGTCCATCCCACAGGAGTCCCGCTTGGAGCAAATCGAACGATTTGGTCTGGATCTTTGAAATTTGGGGTTTCAGTATTCGTTCAATGAGCGCTCTCAGCCTGTGATAAAGCCGCGTCCATCCCAGGAGAAGAAGAAATAATAGAGCGGCTCCCGCCCCTGCCAAACCCGCGTCCTTCAACAGGGCCACGGCGGTCCGCGCTTGGCGGTAATCCAAGACGGCCTTCCCGATTAAATGTTGAACCAACTCCGCATACCCCGCGTGGTTCAAACCGGGTATTCCAGAATCCACATCGAAGACTCGCATTAACAACTGGTCCCCGGCCATGACGACCGCAAAGTCGGGCTGGGTGATCACTTTAAGGGTGTCGGTCGACCGGGTGGGGTCGCCCGCAAAAAGTGCGAGGCGATCTGAAATTTCTGACGCGCGTTTTTCCGCGGGATAATTCGGGGCTCCGGTCACACGGAAAAGAGTTTGCCCGTCCAGGTCCACCTCCGCATGGGACGCGGACTCGTCTCTCCCCCCATCCATAGCGATCGGGTCCACAGACGCGGCATCTCCCCACCCCTGAACCCATCCAAGGCCCAATAACAACGATAGTAAAAAGATTCGTCTCATTTCATGATTATGCCTTCTTCGGTTCTTTTTGTCCATTTCCACCCCCCACAGAAACTTTGACTTAAACAAAATACTGCAACTGACGTTTCTCCCTCTCCCGCTCGCGGGAGAGGGGCGGGGAGAGGGTGGGGTTTTTCGACGAGCGACCAGCAGAAGACCTGAGCAGTTACAAAATACTATACTCTCGTTCGAGACCTGATCCAGCAGAGGGTTCGGAGAACAGCCAATGGGGACCGGAATTAAACAAACATCGGACGAGCTGGCGTTGCAACGGACGGATCTGGCGGTGGAACGGACGTTCATGGCCGCCAACCGCACCATGATGGCGTGGATCCGCACGGGTCTGTCGTTGATTAGTTTTGGGTTCACCATTTATAAATTTCTCCAGTCGGCCGTAATTGGAAACGCGCCGGGGCCGCGTCGGTTCGGGCTCACGCTGATCGCACTGGGCACGTCGGCCATCCTATTGGGCTCGATCGAGTATTTGGGGACCGTTAATCGCCTGAACCGACAGACAACCATCCCCTTCAAAAAATTCAATTTTACATCGGCGGTAGGGTTTGTGGTGGGCCTATTGGGAATCTTGATGTTTTTGACCATTTTGACCCGCACCGAGATCTTTTAGTCGTAGAGGTGACAAAACCGATTTACCCAGGGAGCCATGCCATGACCCAAAATGATGACAAACGACACCGATCCCATTTGCCGATGCCGAACACGGAGCATCCGAAATTCATCGCCTACGACGCCAAGGATCCAGACAGCAAGTTCCCCCCCCATTCCCCAACTGCGTCCGCCCAAGGGCGCGCCCAACGTTTTGATCGTTCTTTTGGACGACGCCGGGTTTGGGTCCGCCAGCGCCTTCGGCGGGCCATGCCAAACCCCCAACGCCGAGAAACTGGCGGCCGCTGGGCTCAAGTTAAATCGATTCCACACGACCGCTCTCTGTTCGCCCACCCGGCAAGCCCTGTTGACGGGCCGCAATCACCATTCCTCCGGCATGGGGGGCATCACCGAGATCGCCACCGGCGCGCCGGGATACTGTTCCGTCCTACCCAATTCCATGGCGCCCCTGGCAAAAACGCTTAAACTGAACGGCTACAACACGGCTCAGTTCGGTAAATGCCACGAAGTTCCCGTCTGGCAAACCAGCCCCGCGGGTCCCTTTGACGCCTGGCCCACCGGAGGCGGTGGTTTCGAATAATTTTATGGGTTCATCGGCGGTGAAGCCAACCAATGGTATCCAACCCTGTACGAAGGCACCACGTCGGTGGAACCCAAGAAGACGCCGGAAGAGGGATACCATTTCATGGCGGACATGACGGACAAGGCCATGAACTGGGTCAGCCAGCAAAAGGCGCTGGCGCCGGACAAACCGTTCTTTGTTTATTTCGCCCCCGGGGCCACCCACGCGCCCCATCACGTGCCCAAGGAGTGGGCGGATAAGTACAAGGGCAAATTCAATCAAGGCTGGGACAAATTAAGGGAAGAGACCCTCGCTCGTCAAAAGAAACTGGGAGTCGTTCCCCAGGACTGTCCGCTGACCGCGCCCAACAAGGAGCTTCCCGCGTGGAAAGATACGCCGGAGGCCTTTCGGCCCTTCCTGGCCCGCCAAATGGAGGTTTATGCCGGGTTCATGGGATACACGGACCATCACGTGGGCCGCCTCTTGGACGGGATCAAAAAGCTCGGTATCCTCGACGACACCTTGGTGTACTACATCATTGGAGATAACGGCGCTTCAGCCGAAGGCGGCGTGAACGGATGCTTCAATGAGATGAGTTATTTTAACGGACTCCAGTCCTTTGAAACGCCCGAGTATCTCGACGCCCGAATCGAAAAGCTGGGCGGACCCGAATCCTACAATCATTACTCTTCCGCCTGGGCCCATGCGATGAACGCTCCCTACCAATGGACCAAACAAGTGGCCTCCCATTGGGGCGGCACGCGCAACGGCACCATTGTTCACTGGCCCAAAGGGATTCAGGCGAAAGGCGAGATCCGTTCCCAGTTTTTTCATGTGATCGACGTGGCCCCGACCATTCTGGAAGCGGCGGGAATCCCTCAACCGGTTTCCGTGGACGGCATCCAGCAGGACCCCATCGAGGGCACCAGCATGCTCTATTCGTTTAACGACGCCAAAGCGCCCGAACAACACGAAACCCAATACTTCGAGATGTTCGGCAACCGGGGAATTTACCACAAGGGATGGACCGCCGTAACCAAACACCGCACGCCCTGGGCGCCCTTGAACGCCCCCGTACCAGCCTTCGACAACGACGTCTGGGAATTGTACGAGCCCGGCGACTGGAGCCAGTCGAACGACGTCTCCAAAAAGAATCCCCAAAAACTGCTCGAGCTACAGCGCCTCTGGCTCATCGAAGCGACGCGCTACAAGGTGCTCCCACTGGATGATCGCATGATGGAAAAAATGAACCCGGACACGGCCGGTCGGCCGGTCCTGGTGAAAGGGAAAACCCAACTTCTCTTCGGCGGCATGGGCCGCTTGAGCGAGAACTGCGTGTTGAACCTTAAAAACAAATCCCATTCCATCACCGCCGAAATCGTCGTACCGGAGAACGGCGCGGAGGGCGTTATCGTCTCTCAGGGGGCCAACATCGGGGGCTGGAGCCTCTACGCCAAAAACGGAAAACTCAAATACTGCTACAACTGGGGCGGTTTAAAACATTTCTTCGTGGAAGGGACCACCCCGCTTCCCGTAGGTCCGCACCAGGTCCGCCTGGAGTTCGCCTACGCCGGAGGCGGCATGGGCAAGGGCGGAAAGGTCGCGTTGTTTACAGACGGGAAGAAAGTCGGTGAAGGAGAAATCGGCGCCACCTTGGCCGTTGTGTTTTCGGCCGACGACGGCTGTGATGTGGGGGAAGATTCCGGCGCTCCGGTGTCCCCGGATTACAAAGCGGGCGACAACCGATTCAACGGCACGGTGAAAGGCATCCAACTAGCCATCTCCGACGCCGCAGAAAACGCGGAGCACCAAATCAAACCCGAAGACGCGATCCGCCTCGCCATGGCGAGACAATGAGATTTCCTGTCAAAGCCATGATAAGGGTTTTATCTTTTTGATATGTTTCAGAATGCGGGGTGCTTGAGGAAGGTCAAAATTTCCTCGGAGGAAGGCGGATAAACAGCCACCTTGTTAATCATTAAACTAATCAGGAGCATGAAAACACAGTAAGTCAACTGCTCCGCCAACCCAACGGCGTCAACGGGGCCCCGAAGAACAAAAACCGTCAAAAGGGCGGCGGAAACGGTTAAAGAAGCCGAAAGGGTCCTGGCGCGCGATGCGTATATCGCGGTGGCAAAGGGAGTCAGAGCCAACACCAACCACATAGGGCGAAAGGCTTCGCCTAAATAATAAACCAAAACGGAATTAAAGATGACATTTGTGATAATTCTGAGTTGAACCACGATCCCCCGAATTTTTAAAGAAGACTGACGGGCGATCAGACGTGGAAATACGAAGTTGAACAAAGCCCCCAAAGTCAAAAGCCCCAGGCAAAGATAAAGCTTTCCCCCCCGCAAACGGTTCACGAGGATTCCAGTCATACCCATTAATATAGCCAAGGGAGTGGCGAAGATTCCCACCAGGGAAACCAGATCCTTCCGGTGAAACGAATCTTTTTTGTTTATAGTCGCCACGACATTGTCCACGGTTGCGCCTCCGCCGAAACGAATTCAAACGCACGTTCTGCCGACTGCATTCGAATTCTAACCCTAAATCCAAAATTGTCAAGAGAAAAAAAGCGGCCTCCCGAAAAATCCTCGGGAGGCCGCCCCCTTCAACACCTGAAGGAACGGAATTTATTTCGCTTTGGGATTCAGGGGGTTCCCATCGAGTTTCTCCGATATCATCGTAATGGCTTTCTGGGCGCGCACGCTGTTGCCGGCGGCGTCCAGCGGAGGCGAAAAAGCCGCGATGCCGAACTTGCCGGGAGACACGGCGATGATTCCGCCGCCCACGCCGCTTTTTGCCGGAAGTCCTGTCATGAAGAGCCATTTGCCTGAATCGTCGTACAAGCCGGCCGTCGCCATGACCGCCAGGATCTTCGCCACGTGTTTTTGGTCGATGACCTGCTTTTTAGTGACGGGGTTTTTACCGCCGTTCGCAAGGGTGGCCGCCATCATGGCCAAGTCCTTCGCGTTCACGTTGATGGAACATTGGCGGGTGTAGAGGTCCGTGGCCTGAGCGGGGTTGTCTTTGATTTGCCCGTAGGCGTACATCAACATCCCGATGGCCTGGTTGCGTTGGTTGGTGTCGGACTCGGATTTGTAAACTTCCGCGTTGACTTCCAGAGGACGACCGGCGCAGTCGCTATGCATGCCGAGGATCTTGGCCCACACCTCGTCCGCCGTTTTCCCTTTCACCAGGCTCGTGGTGGCAATGGCTCCCGGATTGACCAAAGCGTTCATTTCCTTCCCCCGGTATTGTTCCACCGCCACGATGGAATTGAACACCTGCCCCGTGGCGTCCACGCCGACTCCATTGAGAACCACGTCGTCACCGGATTCTTGCATGACCTCGGCCATGGTGAACACCTTGCTGATGGACTGGATGGAGAACAATTGGTCAACGTCCCCCACGGTGGAAACCTGCCCATCCACGGTCACCAAGCCGATCCCAAAGAAGTTGGAATCGACTTTGGCGAGGGCCGGGATGTAGTCGGCGTTTTTCCCTTCTTTCAGCCCCTTATACGTGTCGTGGGCGGCCTTGAGCGCTTTATCGGCATCGGCCTTGCTGACGGCCTGGACCGGGGAGATCATGGCGGCCATGAGTGCCGCCAGAAGACCCATTCGTAACATGGAATTGTTTAGCATCGATTTGTTCCTCCTTGGGAAATTAATTCTGGGAATTCTTTGAACTGAATTTGTAGTTGGCAGAGAACTGGACCCGTTGGTCTTGGCCCGCTTTCCCGTTGGCGTCTTCCCGTCGACCATAAAGGTATTCAAGCCCGTAAAACACGTTTTGGGTCGGATAATGGATCAGGTTGGCCGAAGCGTAGTCGCCGCGGGCATAGGTCCCTGGATCCTGGAAGTCCGTGTTTTCCACATCGTTGAAACTGTAACCGACAGAACTGCTCCAACGGTCGCTCCATTTGATGTCGTAATAGGCCGACACGCCAATCAAAGGCACCGCTTTGGCCGATATGGAGGTGGTGGTGGAACCCTGTGGGGCGAGGTCCATGCCGCCGTCGTTCATATAGCTCGCAATCCCCGCGCCATAAACAACGCCCACTCGGAGCGCATCGCCTTCGCGGGCCTTTAAGACAGACGTCAGATCTAAACCCCAGCCGGTTTTATGGCCTTTGGGGGAACTGTCGACGCCGCCCACGGTCTCGTAGCCGAGGTGTCGAACGATTCCGGCCAATTGAACATGACCTTTCTCTCCACCCAAGCGTGCCTGAGCGGTGAGGTCGGGATATTTTTCGTCCCCGCTGACGGCGGAATCCAAAGCGGGGTCGAGTTCCCGCAGGCGTCCGTCGTCGATGTCGTTGGAAGGCTGTTCCAGGGCGACAGCAAATGATTTATCCCCCGCTTTTTTCGTTAAACGGATTTGTGGGTTGCGCAGGAACACCATTCCGGTCGGTCCCCAGTAATCAATGGTGTTGGGGAAAATATCGCCGTCCATAAACAACGAGTTGGTTTGTCCCGCGAGGACGGGTCCCCATTCCCCGTAGGCATGGCGAAGACGAATCGTGGTTTGGCCCGCATCGGCGCCGACGCCGAAGAAGTCAAACTCAAATTTAGTAAACACCGATTCCCCGTTGATGGGAAGGTCGGCCTTAAACCCGATCCGGCTCTGACGGACGCTCAAAATCGCCTGTCCATCGGACCCATACATTCCTTCCGTGGTCGGGATCTTGCTGGGACGAAGCGTGGAGTCCCATTCAGGTTGCACCCGGTTGAAGTCTTGGATGTAGTCCAACTGGGCGAACCCGTATACTTCGAAGGACGGTTCCGCGGCTTTCATGAAACCTGGCATCATGAGGGTCAACCCTAACAACGCCATTGTTGTTTTTTTCAATGAGTGCGTTCTCCTTTAACTGGTGGCATTCTTTGTAGTTGCTCGATTTATCGAGCGGCTTGTCATTCACTAGCCCCGTAGATGGGGTATCTACAAAATTTATTTCGCATACCCGGATATGGGGGTCTTGGGAGACGGCGGCCTCTTTTTGCCCACGTTCGCCTTTTCCCAAGCCCTCACCCGTTTTCGGGCCGTGTCAAAAATCCGTTCGTAATTGCCTTTAAGAAATTTTTCTTTAGCCTCAGGCGTGAGTTGGGCCAGAAGGGGAGCGTACATGGTGTAAGTCTTCAAATAGGCGGCTTGTTCCGTGGGAGCCACTTCGTCGGACCCATAGAGGAATCGGTCCGGATGGCGGTTGATCATCGCGGCCACCTTGGCCACCGAAGCCGTGGACGTCACGATGTATTTGGCCGTCTCATCCCAGGAGAGGTCAAAAAAGACATGATTCAAGGCCGGATTATTGATGGCCCGCTCGACCATGCCGGCCTGGTCCGTCACCGGTCGCACCACGCGACCCAGTCCCACATGGGCCCAAATAATCGTGGTTTTGGGATGGCGAACAAAAAGTTCTCCCAGCATCTTGACGATGTAGGGGTCCTGATTGGGCTTAGGAAACGGCACGTTCACGTCGCAGTGCAGAATCGCCGGCAGGCCCACTTCCCCCGCGAAGTCGAGTATTCGATCCAGGGCTTTGTTGTTGAGCGTCGACACTTCGCCTGCCACTTTCGAAGAAACGAATTCTTTGTGAATCGAAAATTCCCCGATGCCCGAAAACACGCCCGGAAACGTCGTCAACACTCGGCGAATATGGTCCGCCGCGTACATGTCCGTGGGGTTAAACCCAGTGATCATGGGGTCGAACCGGGCTTGGTCTTTTTTAGGCAGGGACTTGTAGGCCATGGCGATGTGAGCGTCGGTGAAAGAGTAATAATAGAGGGGCGCGTCCGTCTGAAGATAGTACCAGGGGGCGAAATCTCCGGTGCTGGCATACATCCATTGTTGTTGAAGCGGAATGCCGAAAAGGGTGGACCGCCCCACCTTGTCGCCCATGATTTTCAGGAAATCACGGATGTCGGTTCCCTCTTGAATATAATTGGTGAGGTGGAAATGACCATCGTTCAGCTCAACCTTCTTTGGGGCCGAATGCCCCAACGAACTGAGAAACGCAACGGCCGTAAACGCGAAAAATTTTCGTTTCACACGCGCCCCCTTAAAAATTAATCGACCAACCCACCGACACAGTCACACCCTTTTGTCCCCCCACATAGTAGCCAAAATCGGAGGACGTCGGAGCGCGGTAGACTTCGATCACATGCAAATTGATTCGGCTGTTGCGCGTATCGAACAAGAAGAAATTGAGCCCTTGAATAATATCGTAGCTCGTGCGGTACCCGGCGCTTTTGTCGCCGAACACAAAAGACGTGGCCACATAGCCCTCTGTTTTCCGCGGTTGAATCATTTTGGAGGCCTGGGCATAGAATCCCGTATCGATGATCATATTTTGCGGCACACGATCATCCGTCTTGGTGTAAAAATCGCTCAGTTGTCGCAGGTAGGCTTCGGCTTGCAGGTGCAGGCCTTTATACTTAACCCCCGCGTCCACGGCCCACATTTGGTATTTCAAAATGTCCACAGTGTAGCCGGCCACCACGGCGCCTGGGGTGAAGGGTAGAAGGCTGTCGGCCATGCGAATTTGCGTGGAATCCGGTTGACTGCTTCCCGAAGTCGACATGGCGGCGTTCTGACGCCCCTGGGTATAGGCTGTGCCGATCCGGGTGGCCAGCTTTTCGTGATGTTCGAAATCTCCCATGCCGCCCTTGGGTCCGAATTCGTGGGTGGTGGGCATCCAGGCGAGATTGCCGCTGGCGGCGAAATCCCGAGAATCTTCCTTGGCATTCACGTTCAATGTGGTGAGGTTGTTTCCAATCATGACGGTGTAATTGAGCCCCGGGGCCGCTTCACCCGACGCCCACGCTCCCTGGGTGAAACCCGGCCGAAAAAATTCGTCAGCCATCATCCGATCCGTTCCCAGCCAATAGGGATGGGAATAAGTCAACGTCCTTGTCCCCGGCAAAGCGCCGATGCCCACGTTAAGTGTGAGCTTTTTGTTGAAGGCCCAGCCTAAAGCTCCCAGGACAGCCACCTTGTCCGTTGAACTTACGGTCCAAACGGCGGCTGAATAAAGAAATCTGGGATCGTACAACCAACCGTTAAAATTCATAATCACGCGGTGAGGCGCGGAAATATAGTTGGCCGTGTCGATGTCGTGAGGATTTCCCAAATGGTCTTCAAAAGACTGCGTCGCGGGCAGTTGGTTGAGATACCGGACCAATAGATACAAATTCATTTTCAATTCGCCGTTGGGGGACCGCACCAAGGCAAGCCCTTTCCCCGCTTTGAAATCGATTTTGCTCTGATCAATGGATGTGGGGACCGCTTTCTGCTTGGCGGATTCCTCTTCTTTTAATTGCCGTTGCACCTCTTCCCGCACCTGATCCATGGTGATCTCTGCGGAAAGATTCGAAAGAAGAGAGCCGCCGACCATCCCGAACGCGACGAAAAAACGAAGCCATGTTTTTATTTTCATAAAACTCCTTTAGAAAGAAACTTGAAAGTTGGAATAAAAGATCGGGCCATCTCCCCCCACCGGATAGGGCAGGCTAAGTCCCCCCACAGGGGATTTTTGCAGTTGGATGTATTCAAAATTCCAGCGGGTCCCCTCCACTTTCCACGGGAACCAGTTTATTCCCACCCGGGCATCCCAGGGATCGCCGTATTCCCCATACACTTTGGAATGGGAGATGTAGGCCTGAAGGGTTTGCGGTTTTAACATGGCGGAGGCCTGGATCTGAAAGCCGGTGTCGTTCAGGTTGGACAACCCCGCGGTTCCCGCCCCTCGAAAATGGTCCACCCATCGCCAATAGGCTTCCCCTTCCAATGAGAACCCTTTGAATTTCACCCCCGCGTCAAAAGAGGACATGCGGTACGTGGCATCTTCCACCTGAATGCCAGCGCCGAAAAGGTCTTTCTTGAAAATGGAATTCCCGTCTGAAAGCCGAACCTGAACGTTGTCGAACGAGTTGGTGTCCGAGGGTTGGCTTTGCTTATTTTCGTCGCTTCGGGAAAAGTGAAGGCCCAGCCGCGTTGCTACCGTTTTGTGATCTTCAAAATCCCCGAACCCGCCGCGTTTCCCAAATTCCCCTGTGCTGGGCATCCAGGTTAAGGCTCCCGACCAAGTGTTGAGATCGTTGTCCATTTGCCCCGCGTCGATCCCCAACTGGCTCAGGTTGTTGCCGAGCATGATGGCGTAATTCAGTTTCTCGACGACAGCGCCCTTGGCCCAGACGCCGAAGGTGTATGAGGGCCGGAAAAATTCGTCGGCGATCAGCCGGTTGTCCACCCCCAGCCAAAACGGGAAGTTGCCTTCCGTGCTTCGAACGCCGGGAAGGGAATCCGTTCCGCCGCCGAACGTCAGGTGTTCGTTAAAATTGTAATTGAGGTTCCCGGCCACCACCACTTGGGCGCCCAATCCTTGACTGGTGTTGGAGGTCCACACATATGTCATGTAGCGGAATTTGGGATCTAAGAACCAACCCGTAAAGAAAATATTCGCCTTGTTGAATTGGATGTCCTGGCGCTGTTGGATTTTGCTCGTCGTCCCAAAGGAATCGGTGAAGGTCTCATCCAGCCCTGTCTGATTGAGATACCGGATATAGGTAAAGATTTTTATGTTGAGATCCCCCTTCTCCGTATCGGCCACCTTAAATCCCAGGTTAGGCGTGTAGGTGTTCACCCGTTTTCGTTCAGATTCTAATTTGTCGATTTTAGCGTCCCGAGCGCGGACAGCGTCTTCCAACTCTTTGAGTCGTTGATCCACCGCTTGAAACCGTTGGTCCGTATCGGCCGACGACGCCGCGTCGGATGAAAGGGGAAGAATCGCCCGGCCCAACAAGAGACACAACAATAACGATAGAGTTTTCTTCATTTTAACTCCTAAAAAAAGTGAACTTCGCACCACA
This sequence comes from Elusimicrobiota bacterium, assembly GCA_016721625.1. Taxonomy (NCBI): domain Bacteria; kingdom Pseudomonadati; phylum Elusimicrobiota; species Elusimicrobiota bacterium. The sequence goes on along the minus strand of JADKHR010000001.1, from coordinate 410,376 downwards.
CCCCTCCCCTTATCAAGGGGAGGGACAAATCCCTGTCGAGCCATTGTTTCCCCTCCTTCCCAAGGAGGGGATTAAGGGGAGGTCTTCTTCATTCTCCCCTCTCAATCTCAACGAACCCAACACCTCCTTGGTCACTGATCCATCAGTTGCAGTGTGGAGGGTTCAAAAATCTCGTCCACCTTCAATTCACGTTTCAACAGTCCTTGGGCAAAAGCGGCATCTAAAAGGGCTTTCAAGGAACGAGGGTTGTTCGGCACGCCGTAGGACCAATATTGTTTTCCCATCAAATCCAGGGTCGTCTGGTAAGACTCCGCCCCCCAAGGCAAGGGAATTTTGGGTTCCTTGTCGGTGCCCAGGTTTTCAACGGCTCGGCGTTTCGCCTCGGCGAAAGCCATAAACAAAGCTTCCGGAAGCCATGCGTTTTCTTTAACGAGGTCAGTCCTAACCGCCAGCGCTGTAGCCAGGGGAAATACCCGGCTCGCCTTGAACAAATCCTGTTCCACTTGCGCGTAATTCGGGAAAAGGCGAACAACAGGGCCCGCGTCCTCGGGAGTTCCCATAAAGATCATCCCGTCCACCTTTCCGGCCTGAATCAACTCCACCAAGCTTTTATGGGGAGGCGGACCCGTGGAGACGTCCACCCAGGTGATGTCGTCGGTTTTCAAAGTGGCGCTCGATTGGAGGAATTTCCGGATCCAGGTGGCCCCGCTGGTTCCGTAGCCATCCACCCCCACCCGTTTCCCCCGTAAATCCTCCGGGCCCTTAATCCCTCGATCGGATCGAACCCACAGATCCCGCAAAGGAAACTCCCGCAGAAGAAACACAGGGATTAATGTGTAATCTTGCGGCTCTCCCGCAGCCAGTTGAGATAGAAAAGGCAAAATATCCACTTCAATAACGTCGAACTTTTCGGGTTGGGCCCGGAGACTTGCCAGGGACAGCGTGTTGTAATGGAGCGTGCAACCAGACACCTTCACAGACCCCTCCTGAAGGAGCCGGGTGTGCGCATAATTTTGTGTGCCCACTTCCAGTGTGATTTCCGTTTCTTTTGCGGCCGAAAAGCCCCAGGCCCCTCCGATGATCGCTCCCCCCACCAAAACATTTCGGAAACGGTTTCGAATCATGTTCCCCCCCGAGGTTTTGTCACGAGATGTTTTTGGAACACGAAACCCCAGGACTGCCCGTCACCGCCGCGCCGGGTTTCGTAATGGGTGAAATAACATTCCAAGACCGTGCTCCACCGCCAGGGAAACTCCGCCCCCAGCGTCATGTCCGCCCGATTCCACTCGTCGGCTTTGAAATCGTAATAGGCCTCGGCGTTGGCGTAGGGCGTGCACTTGAACGATCCACGGACCATGCTGTGCTCCAACCGCACCCGGTTGCGGTAGCGGGCGGAATAAACCCCGTCGATCCAGCGAAAATCCCCTTTGTTGCGGTCGGCAAGCAACCAGGATCCCCCGAAGGGGATCCTCCCGGTGACCTCGAAAATCCCGCGGTTTTCATCAGCCGGATTTTCCACGTCGCGCAAATCCGGAATATAGGCGAAACCTAACCGCGTGGTTAAACGCTGGGCCTTTTCCACGTTGGGATCTTTAAAGACATAGCGCCGGAAGAAAGTGAGCAACCCCACATCCAAGTCGTATTCCAGGTTGCCCGACGAGACCGACCCGTCTTCGGTTCGGTAATTCAACCCCGCCGCAAACCGGCTCCGCAAAATCTTGCTGTGGGTCACGTACAGCGCCCCCTCCGGGATCAGGTTGTCCGCGAAAAGGTTTCCCGCCGTGGCCGCCCACACCCCACCGGCCAGGGCGAACACCACTGCCTTCGTCCGAAAGCGTCGAAGTTTGAAATTAAATTCCAATCGAATTCCCACAAATCTCATCGTATCCGAAATTTAGCATTTCCCATCATGGAGCGGGAACCGGCACGGCCAAAGCCCAAAGCCATAACGAAAAGGAGTGGACCTGGTAGCGGGAGGTGGAATCCACGGCGTAGGAAAAGGAGGCGTCGCGGGTGACGAAGGGGATGGAAAACAGTCGGACCTCGAACCCGCCGGTGATATGGGTCCGGGCCGAGCCGCCCTCGTAGCGGCTGGGCTCGTAATACGTGCCCGCCCGAAGACGAAAGCGGTTGGGAACCAGTTCCACCTCCGCCCCGCCGTGAATGGTCGCGATGGCTTTTTGCCCGATGGGCCGGGAGGTTTGGCTGACGAAGGCCGCCGACCCCTGGGCGTTGGACGGGGATTTCCCAAAAAGACGGATGTCTCCGCTGGCCAACCCTGGGTGGCCGCGCCACCCAAGAAAATGGTTCCATTCATGGGCGACGCCGAGGGAGAAGTTGTCGGCCTCCAAAACCCCCTCCGGGACAATCAGGTTCCCCACCTTGACGACCTCCGTAGCGGAGCTGACTAGCCCCTCATCCGTGGAGACCCCGGAGGAGTAGGCCGCGCCAAACCGCCAGGCCCCCCGGCAAGGATGGACTAAGATCCCCGCGCCGTACCCCACTCCCTTCAATTGAAAAGACCGGGGGTCGTAATTGTCTTTCGGATGGACGCGAGCGCCCACCGGGTTGAGCGAAAACCCAAAAGCGATGGTTCTGTCGTCCGTGGTATACCCTGCGGCCAGGATGCCGCTCCGAAATTGAGCCTCTTGATTTTGCGGGAGGTTCTCCGATTCAAATACCGCCATCTGGCTGACAAACCCAATCCCCCAGTTTTTATACTGCGCCATCGCCCCTAAATCCACCAGGGAGGAGTTGCCGTAAACCAGGCTTTCCGTTCCGCTATTGTCGGAGTCGTTGTCTTCAATGGCCAGGGTGCTTAGAACCATATCCAGTTCCAAGGGCCGCATGAAGGCCCGGGCCCGGTACGATACCGCCGCCGGATTGTCCGGAATCGCCGCGTTCCCTTCCGCGATGCCCGCGCATGCTCCGCCGAGAGCGATCTTCCTCGTGGACCCGGTGGTCACGGTGCGGGTCACATCGATTTGATAGTTGTTGTCCGTCAGCGGTTCGCCCATGGACAAAGAATGAACCGATGGGTGAACACCAAACATCGAGAAAAAACAGAGCCACACGCCCTTTTTTAGAAATCGACCATGGATGGAAAGAAAGGTTTTGTTCATGGAAATAATGAAACCAGTCGGTGTTCGCCCAAATGCTAAAAGCGGCGCACAAACGGGTTAAAACGCTTCTCCGACGTTAAAATACAGGGCTTGCTCCCCTTTTCCCACCGCATAATCGATCCTATAAACAATTCGATTTTGTTCCGACAAAATGTAGCGAATTCCACCCCCCACACTCGGCAAGAGATTTTCTAAATTAAAGGAATTCAGCGTCGGGGCCACTTCGCCGACCCCAACGAAAGCCGCCGCGCCGAACCGTCGGGTCAGCCGCCAGCGGGATTCCGCCTGAACGGCGATCATCATATTGTCGCGAAACTGCCCAGTCACGTATCCGCGCAAATCACTTTTCATACCGAACTGGCTGAGGGCGTAGAAGGGAACATCCCCGGTCGCAAACCGCCCGTAACCACGCGCGGCCCAAACATGTTTTTCTGAAGGGGACCAGTAATGGTTATATTCCAGTTGTGTGATATTGTATTCATAATCGCTCCCCAGCGCCGGGCCGTAGTATTTAAAGGAGCCGTCGAAAAAAGATCCGGTGGCGGCGCTAAAGGTGTTGTCCCGGGTGTCCCATTGCAACCTTGGGCCCACCGCCCCGATCTGAGATTTGAAGCCGTTGCCTGGTCCGGCTCCCGCAGGGGGAAGACCCCCCCCCATCGAAACGTCGGAAACCGACCAAACGCCCGTCATACCGGCAAAAAGAGACTTCCATGTTCGATAAAGGGCGTCGGCCGTGAGCCCATTGATTCGTTGATGGACGGGGATGGATTGCCCGTCAAACCCGGCTTCGGTGCCGATTCCGTAATAGTTGTAGTTGAAATTCATCATGGCGAGCCCGCCGTTGAAGCGCCAACGCCCGCCCGGCAGGTAGAGACGTTGAAACAGGAATGCGCCCCAGGAATCATTTTCGGAATAAAATCCCCCAAGACCTGTCATCGACGGCGGTGTCGCCGCGTCCGCTGGGGAGAGGGGATAAATCAGGCTGGCCATTCCCGCGAGACCGGCTCCCGTGGTGGGGTTGGAGAAGGGAATCGGGGCAAAAATAAAATCTACACCTTTCTTCGTTCCGGAAGAGACAGTGACATCGTCCATCATCTCCGCCGCGTCTGGCTTGGGGTCCAGGCTGGCATTTTCGCCCAGGCGGGCGTTTTTAAGCGGGGAGGCGCCCCAGACCCCCGCGCTCATTGCTAAGCAAAGGAACCCAAGGGAAATCTTTGTTCTGGAAAAAATCATTCAAGGATAAAAGTGATCCCAATCATGGGCCCGGATATCCGGCCGTCCAAGGCGGTGCCGCCCGTGCCCGACTGGTGCTGGCTTTTAATGTCGGTGATCCGATACCCCGCGAAAAATTCCAGGGCGGGGTCGGGACGGTAATGGGCGGCGCCGAAAAACCGCCAGGTCAAGTCCGTGGCGGACCCAACCCCGAATCCCCCCCAATCGCTCCGGGCTTCCAACCGAAGCGGGAAATCGAAGTTGGCCGTGAGCCGCCCCCCCACCACCGGGTCCACCCAGCCACGCCCCGATTCGGCGGACCCTCCCGGATAAACCTCCGCGCTGGCGTTAAATTGATTCCACCGCGCCCCGCCCAACAACTCAAACCCGGCCGAAGCGGTTCCCATGTTCCAAGGGCCCAATCCATAGGACCCCAGGGTGTCCACGGAAAGCAGGTTTGCTGAAAGATTCGTCTTCTGGACCCCGTTGTCTAAATCGGCGTTCAAGTCCAGGAAGGAAAGATCAAAAAGAAACCCAAGTTGTTCCCCGTGTCCCTCCATTTGAAGCGCCATTTGAAAGGTGGCCCGATCGGCGATATCGCTCAACGCCGCATTCGCCGTTCCCCGCTGTCCTTCCACCCGCACGGAGCCGTCATAGCTTTGCGGCCCGATGACCGGAGCCATCCGCCAAACCCAACCCTCGTTGGGATAAAGAGCCACGTCCCGGCTGTCCGCCCTCGCCGGCCCGCTCGACCAAAGTAAAACCGCCGCGCAAATTGCCCCTTTCACGATTAACCCTGTTTGTTTTTTGTTCACACGTCCCCCTTCCTAAAAATCTATCCCTTCAGCCCTTTCGAAGCGGCGTTCCCTCTCCCGCTCCCTCCCATCGTTTTCTTGGGCAAGCGAGCGCCTTTGACCGCGACTTCTTTTAATTAAGACATTATTTCGGCGCCGCCGGAACCGCCGCCACCGGGCGCTCCCCCAACTTAACGGGGAGTTCCAGAGCTTGCCCGTTACGCAAAATAGACAGCGAGACGGACCGACCGGCCAGGGATTCGATCCTCTTGTAAAACTCGCCGGGTTCAATGATGTCCTCCCCTTCGAGCCCGATCAGGATATCGCCCTTGAGAACATCCGCCCGAAAGGCCGGAGACCCGTTCACGACCGCGCGAACAACCACGCCGCGGTTGCGGCCCAGCGAATTCCGCACTTCCTCCGGAAGAGCGCTGACGGCCCCGCCGAAAACGGGGGCTTGAAGTTTGCGAAAGAACAGGGCCTTTTGATCGTAAAAAGCTGTTTCGCGGTTGACGAATTCGGTTTGGTAGCTTCCTTCGTAGGTCACGGTTTGGCTTCGGTTGTAATTGACCCCGGTATACCCGACGTTGCCGCGATCCTCCACGCGAACCGTTTCCGGACCCTTATAAACGGTCGTAGGGACGGATTCGTTCACGACGTTGGTGAACTGAATCGAGGTCAGCACCACGTCGGCCCCCAGTTCCTTCGCCTGAGCCAAGGCTAATTGTTCATCGGCTTTGACGGAATTGAATTTGACGTAACCAATAGGCGCATAGCCCTCTTCCACCAACCTCAACGAATCCTCCCGGGGATTTTTCGCCTCCACCAGCCGAGGCGTTGGGGTGGAAGGGGCGAAGGCCGGTTGGGCGGGAAGCCGATCAAGAACGCTCACGTAATTCAGCCGATAAGGGTTTCCGCAGGCGGCTAAGGCGATGAACGACACCGCCAACCCCATTGGTTTTTTCCGTCCAAATTCGTTCGAATGCCCCATTTTTTAGCTCCTCCTGAACTCTGGAAAAAACTTCAAAATATATATTTCGCGTAAAACTGAAGGCCCCGGTTCTCAAAAGCAATTGTTCCGTCCAAGTCCGAACCCGGCAAACCACTTCCGTTTCCCTCAAAGTTGACTCGGAAATTATCAAACCCAAGGCCGAGGCCTAAATTCTTAGTGGCCTGGTATTCAAACGCGGCGCGAATGTCCGATAAACTTCCGACAAACCCATTGTAATCCACGTAAAAGATTTGCGTCCCGCTCCGGAAAAACCATTTCGGCGTCATGGCGAAATCCATGCGATAACCGATCACCGGGAGGGGCGCCGAAAAGGTTAATCCCCCTTCCGCCACGGTGACCCCGCTGGCGGAGAAACCGAAATCCACGGGCATGACATAAAGTCCTCCCACAACGGCCAGATCAAGCCGATCATCTTGAACGAAGGAATAGCTGTACGCTAATTCGTAAATATCCACATCTAGGTGTGACGAGATTTCGGTTCCGGTGCTAATCGTGGTGATGGATCCATCCGGTTTCTCCACATCAAATTGAAATCCCAAGGTCCGGCTCCCGTCCCGGTGCAAGGCAAACCAGGACGCATCCAACCGGTGTCGTCGATTCTCCGTAAACCGCCACCCCGACTCGGCGCGAAAAACCGTGGTCTTCGTTTCAAGTCCCAAGGTTTTTTCGAAATCAACGTCCACACCCAGACCCGATCCGACACGAAAAACGCTGTCGGTTTTCGAAAGCATTCCCCCCAAAGTCACGCTGAATGTTTCCCAGGGAACGGCACGGGCGGGGTCGCTTTCAGCCCACGCCCAGGGGACCGCGCCCCCGCTCCAAGCTAAAACAATGGCCACACCGGTGAATAATTTAAGTTTCATGAAGGGCTCCAAGGTCGTCAGACGCGAAAGGCTATGGGAGATTATATAACTCTAAGGGACAGAGGTGGGGGGGCGCCGATCACCCCGTCACTTATTGTTTTTGCGGGATTTTCCCACAGGGAGACGGAAGGTGAGGTCCAGGTAATTGTCGCTTTGGGACCCGGTTTGCCCGACAAAGGTCCACCGCGGAGAGACGCTGTATTCGGCCTTCAATACCTGGTTGGCGGCATCCTCCGGGTTGTAACTGTAACTGAGGAAAAGTTTGGACCCCCAATACCGGCCCACGGTCCATTCGCTTCCCTTGGCGGAAGGGGAAACGCGGATGACGTCAAGGTCCAGCACGTTCATCCCCGCCGATCGAAGTTCCCGCGTCAAATAATCACTGACCACGTTCGCCGCCAAATCCGCCGCTTCCGACGACTTTTTGTCCGACGGGGACCCCTCCGAGGCGGATTGGCCGGGGATTTTTCCAAGGGCCAACAGCGCGAGGATGTCTTGCTCCGGCAAGGGAGGCGTTGATTGGAAACGCAATTCGGGTTTTCGAGCGGTTCCGGTCACGTTCAACTCAATCAGAGCGTCGGGCATTTTATGGGTGGCTTGCAAATTCAACTGGGGATCCAATTCGGACGGGTCCGTGAACGTGAGCTCGCCGGATTGAAGAACAAAGTCTCGCCCCAAGGCGTCATAATTGCCTTTTAACACCGTCACCACCCCTCGAAGTCCGGGCATCGGCGCGCCGCGCGATTTAATGACTTCTAAATCCGCCTTCGTCTCAATCTTTGTCAACCCCTCCCGATACCACACGTTATTGCGCCAGGTGGCGTTTAATTGAATTTGCGCCGAATCCCACGCGGCGCGCAGAGCTGGATTAACTTCCACGGTTTTACCCTCGCCTTTTTTCTTTTTACCGGCTTCATAGGTCCCCTCCAAAAGGGCCAGAGTGCCCGACAAAACTGGAGACGTCACGGTCCCGCTCAATTGCCAATTCAAGTTGGCCGTCATTTCCAATTCACGACGCGCCTTGATGGATATTTTTGTTCCCACCGCTTCCAGCTGAAGGGCCGGAAGTTCGCTCTCTCCTGAAACCTTCAACATCCCTTTCCCCAATTTCGTTTCGGCTTTTCGAACGAGCAGATGGCGGTCTTTCAGTTCGATGTCGATATGGGTATCTCGAGCTTCCACGCCGACCAAGGGCATTCCGAAAGAAGGGAGGAATGCCGAAAGGTTCCCTTGCAGGGAAATCGCTCCTTTCTTCCCGAAGACGCGCCCCTCCGCTTGAAGGAATCCCCCCGCCCCCAGCTTCAGGTCGGGATTTCCCTTCAAAAGGAGAGCGGGATCAAGCCGACCGGTCTCCAAATAGAGGTCCATCGGCTGATCGGACTCTTCGGAAAGGATCCACGCCCATGGGAGAATTCCATGAAGCCGAATGGACGGCAGAGCGCCGCTTCCCGCCGCCGCTTCTGAAATGATAACGCGATCGTTTTCGACGGTTCCCTTGATCAAACCCGAAAGAGGAGAGACGGTTCCGTAAAACCCGCTGGAAATACGCACCTCGAACGGACCTTGCGGATGGCGGACCGGCCCCTTCAAAGACACGGACCCTTGGACATGTCCGCCCAGGGGATCCCGACCCGTGAGGGAGCTGGGAAGATCCAAAAGGAAGTCTTCGGCGGTCCCCTCTAAAACAAGATTTCCGTTTCCATAGGAAAACCGTGGAACGCGGAGCCAATGGCCCTCCTTCCCCCATTGAAGACGATGAACGTCGATCGTCCCGGCCGAGGGGTTCATCGCCACGGTTCCTCCCGGAAGCGCCGACATTTCATCCCCCCGGGGAAATATCAAACCGAGTTGATCCCAGGTCCAGGTGAACACCGGGTCTTTTCGAAGCGCCTCCCCGCGTCCTTTGGCGGAGGTCCCATCCCGCCATTTCAATTCCCATTGAAGGGTGCCTTGGGTGGGGGTACCCTCCCAGGAAATCCCGGCGTGGGGAAGCTCCTGAGTCAGCCCCGCCTCCGTGACCCACGTCAGCGAGGACCCCGATACACGCAAAGAGAGGGGGCGAGGCCCGCCCGTTTTTCGTTCAAGATGGGCCTCGAGGGATTGGATCCCAAATCCCTTATAACGCAACCCATCCGCTCGAACCCGGATGGATCCCGCCGGAGCTTTCCAAGGGCCGGCGAGATGACCCGTGGCGGTGAAGGATCCTTGGGTGCGTTCGAGGTCCGCCCAAAGAGCGTCAAAAGAAGAGAACGGAGAGGCTCTCACTTTAAAGTCGCCTTCCACCCATTCCTTTTCCGTGTCCAATTGAACATTGGCCGACACCTCGGATTTTTCATGAACGAGGGCGAGAGCCACTTCCCCTTTGGGTCCCTCAAAGTGGACCCGACCCGAAATCGTGGGATTCGATTTCGCGACCGATAGCCCCCGGTCGAGGTTTCCATCCACGTTTAATTCCCATCCTTTCCTATCTCCCTCCAGCCGCCAGGTTCCCGTATGCGCCACGTGAATGGACGGAGGCAAAGCGGGGAATCCCCCGGTGAACCGTTCCAAGGGGAAATGTTCGGTGGTCCCCCCGAGCGTCACCGACGGGGGGGTCCAAGTGACGGTCCCGGTGGCCTTCAAAACCCCCTCCCCCATAACCAGGGTGAGGGAGTCCATCCGGAGATTCCCCCTCATCCAGGCGGACCAATTCGGATCGATCCTGATTTTTGGAATCGAGACAAGAGAAGTCCCTCCCTTCTTCAGAACCAACCTCTTCAAAATGATATCTCCGGTCAAGGAAAGCCGGACGCCGCCCAGGGTCAGCGTCAACGGGGTGTTTTTTCCCACCCCCCGTTCGAGGGCCCGGATAAGGGGAAAAAATAAAATGCCGGAAAAAAGACCCGCCGCTCCTAAAACAAGAAAAACCAAAAAAGTTAACCCGATCCACCGTCGCATCAGAACACCTCCCCAATGGAGAAGTGCACGGCGGTTCGGTCCTTGAAATGGGTTGAACCTTGGGGATTAAACTGATATCCCGCCTCCAACCGGATGGCGCCCACCGGACTGTGGTAACGAAAACCCAATCCCCCACTCGTTCGAAGTTCATCCAAGTCATGCAAATCCACCTTTGGACTTGTGTCACCCGGGTTGGACCCGTAGAGATTGCCCACGTCCACAAAGACCACGCCAAACAACTTTTTGTGGAGTCGGTGTCGGGCTTCAAAGTTCCCCACGATGTACAAGGTGCCTCCCAGGGGGTTCCCCTCTTCGTCCTTGGGCCCTAAACTGCGTTCCGAGTAGCCGCGGACGGTGTTGCCGCCTCCCAAGAAAAAGCGTTCGTTGATGGGGATGGTTTCGTTGACCTCTCCCGAGGCGGGCAGTAGCAGGCCGAATTGCCCTCCAGCAAACAAAGTCCAACCAGATTCCGCCGTATCAAATCGTCCCAAGCGCGTTTCGAATTTATGAAACCCAACGTCATTTTTAAAAAGTTGGAGTCCTTCCTCCACGGACCCCAGCGTTCGCCATCCGACGCTGGGCAAGAACGGATCGTCCGTGTTGTCGTAGCGGAGGGAAGCGCCCAGGGCGTCAATGCTCGTTTCGGATGGAGTTTCCGCTTCCGGACTGACGCGTGTCAGGGAGGTCCCTTGCAGTCGATGGGTCAGGCGAAGGGAGAGGTTGGACCGATACCGCCGTTCCAGGCTGGAACGCATTTCGTTCTCAATGGAGTCGTAGGCCTCGCGATATTTCCGGGATCGCTCGAGAGTAAACCGGCCCTCCATTCGCGTCCCGAAAAGGAACGGTTGGATCAGCGTCGATTCAAATGTTTGGGTTTCGTATTTTTCAGGTTGAGTGATAAACCCGGAGTAAGTGAATTGGATGTCCAGCCGCCGGGCCCCGCCGAAAAAGCTTTGGTCTTCGTAGCCCAGGGTCAATCGCTCTTTGGTTTCCGTCCCATACCCGGCGCCGCCTTTGACGAACTGTTTCCCTCGTTCCCGAACGACGACGTTGACCTCGACCGTGGCGTAAGGGGCTGTGGAAAGAGAGAAGTTCACCAAATCAAAACAGCCCGTGGCGTAAAGCCGCTTGTTTCCCTCCTTCACCCGAGAGGGACTAAAAGCGTCCCCCGGCCGCATTTCGATTTCGCGGAGGATATGTTCCTTGGACACATCGCGGTTCCCTTCCACCGTTAGCGAGCTCAACCGGTAAAGCGGCCCTTCCTCCACGGTAACGGAAAGCTCAATTTCCGGCGGCCGAGACAAAATGGAGGTGGAGACGCGCACATCTAAAAACCCCCGGTCGATATAAGCGGGACGAATCCGCCCGAAGGCCTCCTGAACCTTGTGCGATGGAATCCCTTTCCCGACCTTGAGCCCCAAAACCGCCCGAACTTCATCGTCTGATAAGGCTTGATTTCCCGAAACCTGAATTCCCGCCAGCCGGGGACGATCAACTTTCCTTCCGCCGCAACAGACGGAAGGGAACCCCATAGGCCAAGAACGGCCGCCAGACCAAGCGCTTTCCCCACCCACCCCCTTCGCATTCCCCACCCCACCTATTTATTTTTGCCGACCCGCTCAAAGGGAGTTCCCTCGCCCGATGGCGGGAGAGGGGAGGGAGAGGGAATGTTTTCAACAAACGCCGCCCTCCTGCCTCCGTCCAGCCCCCCCCTCCATAGAAGGAGCGCCCCCATTCCCTGATTATCTCATAAGTCCTACAATACCAACACGCTTTTCGACTCCGAATATAAAATTCTCCAAACCAATGTCGCTTCTTAACACCGGACAGGAGGTCCGTTCCCCATGAAATCAAAGACCGTCCCCCTTTCTCGCCGCAAAGCCTGGAAGTCGCTCCAATCCCACGCTCGGAAAGTGAGCCCGCTTCATTTACGGGCGCTTTTCGCCAAAGACCCCAAACGAGGCGAGCGCATGACCCAGGAGGCTCTGGGCCTATTTTTTGATTATTCCAAGAATCGCGTGACGGACGAGACCCTTCGGCTTCTCATGGGATTGGCCAATGAATGCGGGCTCCGAAAGAAAATCGGCGCGATGTTTCGGGGGGATAAAATAAATTCCACTGAAAAACGCGCCGTCCTGCACGTGGCGCTCCGCGCGCCGCGGGGTGCCAAAATCATCGTTAATGGCGCGAACGTCGTTCCCTCCGTCCACGCGGTGTTGGATAAGATGACGGATTTCGCGAACCGCGTCCGAAACGGGGGGTGGAAGGGCCACACCGGCCGGGCGATTCGGAACGTCGTCAACATCGGCATCGGCGGGTCCGACTTGGGCCCGGTGATGGCCTACGAAGCCCTGCGGCTTTACACCGAACGCGCGCTCACGTTCCGTTTTGTCTCCAACGTCGACGGCAGTGATTTCGCCGAAGCCGTGCGGGACCTGAACCCCGCCGAAACGCTGTTTATCGTGTCCTCCAAAACATTCACCACCGTTGAAACCATGACCAACGCGAAAACAGCCCGGGACTGGCTGGTTCAAGGGTTGAAGGGGGACGAAGAAGCCGTGGCCAAACATTTCGTCGCCGTGTCCACCAACGCCAAAGACGTCGGCGCCTTCGGCATCGACCCGGAGAACATGTTTGGGTTCTGGGACTGGGTAGGCGGACGTTTTTCCATGGAGTCGGCCATTGGGCTCTCCACCATGCTGGCCTTGGGACCTCAAGCGTTTCAGTCCCTTTTGGAAGGGTTCCGTGCCATGGATGAACATTTCCGCACCGCGCCCTTTGACAAAAATCTCCCGGCGTTGATGGGCCTATTGTCCATCTGGAACATCAACTTCTTGGGCGCCGAGACGGTGGCGGTTCTGCCCTACGACAACTACTTGAAACGCTTTCCCGCCTATCTCCAACAATTGACCATGGAGAGCAACGGCAAACACGTGACCCTGGCCGGGGAGGCTGTCCCCTACGACACCAGCCCCATCTATTGGGGCGAGCCCGGAACCAACGGACAACATTCATTTTACCAACTCATCCACCAAGGAACCCGTCTGATTCCCTGCGATTTCATCGCCTTCGCGAAATCCCTCAACCCCATGGGCCGACACCACGACCTGCTGCTGGCCAACGTCTGCGCCCAGGCCGAGGCTCTGGCTTTCGGGAAAACCTTGGCCGAGGTCAAAGCCGAAGGGGTGCCCCCGGAATTGGCCCCTCATAAAGTGTTCGAAGGAAACCGCCCCAGCAATATCCTGGTCGCTGAAATGATGACGCCGGAACTGCTGGGAAAACTCGTGGCCCTTTACGAACACATGACCTTCACCCAGGGCGTTATTTGGGATGTAAATTCCTTCGATCAGTGGGGAGTGGAGTTGGGCAAAGTTCTGGCCCAACGAATTGTTCCGGAACTGGAAAGTGAAACGGAGCCAACCCTCTCTCACGACAGTTCAACCAACGGTTTGATCCGACGCCTGCGGGCCTTGAAAAAAGCCTAAGGCGGCCCCATGCGCGTTGAAAGTCTTTCGACCCCCTGGGCCGTGGCCAAACGGGGAGCGGCCATCGTGGCGGAAGAGTCCCGCGCCGCCGTGGCCGCGCGTGGTCAATTTCTGTTGGCTTTGAGCGGTGGTAAAAGCCCGTGGAAGATGATTCTATCGCTGGCCAAAGAGTCCGTTCCCTGGGAGCATGTCCATGTGTTTCAGGTGGACGAACGGGTCGCCCCCGAAGGCCACCCGGATCGAAACCTCACCACCCTGCGGGAAATCCTACTCACCCAAACGCCCTTAACCGAACCTCAAATCCACGCGATGCCCGTGGACGACGAGGATCTGGTGACCGGGGCCGCCCTCTATGCCCAAACCCTGAGGACCCTGGCTGGAACCCCGGCTCTACTCGATTTGGTGACACTCGGACTTGGGGTGGACGGCCATACCGCGTCACTCATCCCCGGCGATCCCGCCCTGGAGGCGAAAGACCGTGACGTCGCCCTCACCGAACCGCATTTCGGCCGCCCCCGCATCACGCTCACTTACCCCATCCTGAACCGAGCCCGCCGCATTTTATGGATCGTCACAGGGGAAGAAAAAGCCAAAATGATTAAGCGCCTCCTAAACGCCGACCCCGCCATTCCCGCCGGCCTCATCCGCCAAGACAACGCAACGCTGGTCATCGACGAGACCGCGATGCCAGGATGAAAAACCAAATTACATTCGCCAACCGAGCGTAATCCAGTGGGTATTGCCGATGTCGCCAAAAGGGAGAAATAGAAAGAGGGGACGTAGCGTACTAATTTACTTTCGTCGCCAGGCCCCTAAAACAAATCACCTATCCCGGTGACGGGCTTAGGAAACGCAAGCTTAGCGCGCTTCACAGTTAAATAATACGGCTCGACTTAAACCTACTGCCTCCCGGACTTGAAGGCTTCTCGCTTGCCGCTTTTTAGGAAATTTTTCGGGTCCAGAAGTCCGAAAAGCTGAATCAATTTGGCGACCGCGCCGGTCCACCCCGTTTGGTGGCTGGCGCCCAACCCCTCGCCTGTTTCCCCATCGAAATACTCGTAAAAGAGGATGAGGTCCCGCCAGTGGGGGTCCGTTTGGAATTTTTCCGTGGGCCCATAGACCGCGCGGCGGCCCTTTTCGTCCCGCAGAAAGAGACGGGTGAGCCGTTCGGTAAGATCCCGCGCCACCTCGAAAAGGTTCATCTGGTGGCCGGAGCCTGTGGGGCATTCTATTTTGAAATTATCTCCGTAATACAGGTAATATTGCAGGAGACTCCGAATCAAGAGAACGTTGACCGGCATCCACACCGGGCCGCGCCAGTTGGAATTCCCTCCGAACATTCCGGAATTGGATTCGGCCGGTAGGTAGTCCACCCGAAATTCTTCCCCGTGCACATGGAACACGTAGGGATTCTTTTGGTGGAACTTGGAAAGAGATCGGATGCCGTGAGGACTTAGGAACTCGTTTTCGTCGAGCATTTTTTCCAGGATGCGCCGTAGGCGGTTTTCGTTCACCAACGCGATAAGTCCCCGTTCCTCCACGCCGAAATGCCCCGGCCCGGTCATGTGCATATAATTCATGAGGTCGGGCATCTGACGGCGCCGTTTTTCAACGGCCGCCAGGGCTTCGGGCACTTGGTCTCTCTGCCATTTTTCCGTCACGGTGGCGGCGCAGAGGGGCAGGAGGCCCACCATGGATCGGACTTTGAGCCGCGTCGATCCCCCATCCGGAATTTGCAAGACGTCGTAATAGAACCCATCTTCTTCGTCCCACATGCCCTCTTGTCCGGGCGTGTTCATGGCCTTGGCGATATATTGGAAATGTTCCAGGAACTTGAACACCATGTCTTGATAAGAGGGATCGTGCGCCGCCAGCTCCACAGCCAGTTCCAACATGTTTTGAGAGAACAAAGCCATCCAGGCGGTGCCGTCGGCTTGTTCCAGATGGCCCCCCGTCGGAAGCGGCGAGCTTCGGTCAAAGATGCCGATATTGTCCAACCCTAAAAATCCCCCTTCGAACAGGTTTTTCCCAGATCGGTCTTTGCGGTTCACCCACCAGGTGAAGTTGAGCAGAAGTTTGCTGAAGGCGGATTTGAGGAAGTTGAGGTCAACCTCGCCGCGCAGGGCCTGTTCGGTGCGATGTAAAAAGAGCGTTGCCCAAGCATGGACAGGCGGATTGACGTCGCTGAAGTTCCACTCGTAGGCCGGTATCTGGCCTGTTGGGTGGATGTAAAACCCATGAAACATGAGTTCCATCTGTTTTTTGGCGAAGTCGGGGTCCACGATGGATAACGGAAGGGTGTGAAACGCCAGGTCCCAGGCCGCGTACCAGGGATATTCCCATTTGTCCGGCATGGAAATAATGTCCTCATTGATCATGTGGAACCAGTCCCGGTTGCGCGAGGCCCGGCTCCCGGCCACGAGGGGGTGGGCCCCATGTTCTTTCAACCACTTGTCCCCGTCGAAATAATAATACTGTTTCGACCAAAGCATTCCGGCCACGGCTTGGCGAAGGACGTTGGCCGAATCGGGAGAGACGGCGGCCGGGGTGGCCGCACGATAGAAGGCATCCGCCTCTGCCAATCGCGCCGAAAATATACCGTCAAAGTCCCCGAAGGGAGCGGCCGAAATCGATCGGCCAAGACGAAGACGCAGGGAAATGGAGCCCCCGGGGGGTACCGTCATTCGATGATGGGAGGCCGCCTTGGTTCCCCGCCCGGCCGGATTCACCGCCTCCCGTTTGCCGTTGACGACAAAATCATTGATGCCGTCTTTAACAAAGGGCGACGGGTTAGGGTATTGGGGAAATAAGCGCGCATTGTTGGTTTCGTTATCGGTAAACAATACCGCCGCGTCGCTCTCGACGTAATAATGGTAAGCGCCCATCTTCAGGTGCGTCGCCGTCAAATGGGAAATGCCCGCCGGTCCCGCCGTCCGCTCGATCAATGGCTTGGCGCCGACCGGTTCCGCGATCCACCCGGCCCAATCGTTTCGATACCAGAGCGTCGGCAGGATATGGAGTTCAGCGGGCTCGGGACCTCGATTGACGGCGGTGACGCGGATCAGGAGGTCCTCGGGGCCGGCCTTGGCGTATTCCACAAAAACATCAAAGTAACGATCCTGATCGAAAACGCCGGTGTCCAACAGTTCATATTCGCGCTCGTTTCTGGAACGGTTACGATTCGTGCGAACCAAGTCATCGTATGGAAAAGCCCGTTGAGGGTATTTGTAGAGGTACTTCATGTAGGAATGCGTGGGCGTGCTGTCGATATAAAAGTAATATTCCTTTACGTCTTCGCCATGATTTCCTCGGAGTTCGTCAGGCCGAACAACCGTTCTTTTAAAATGGGGTCTTTGCCGTTCCAGAGAGCCAACGCGAAACAAAGACGTTGCTTGTCATCGGACACGCCTCCCAAGCCGTCTTCTCCCCAACGGTAAGCCCGGGACCTCGCCTGGTCATGGGTGAAGTAATTCCATGCATCGCCGGAGTCGCTGTAATCCTCCCGCACGGTTCCCCACTGTCGTTCGGTCAGATAGGGACCCCACCGGTGCCATTTCACTCCCGCCTGACGCAATTCCTCCAAACGCTGTTTTTCTTGGGTCATCGCTTTTTACTCCCTTAGAACGGCTTCTCCCGGAATTCTTTGAAGTCAATTTACCAGATTCTAACCCCGATGGCACGGTTCTCATCGACGTTGGTGCGAATAGGACAACTAATGTCAAAAAAAAATTGTACGCTATACAGCAACAAGATTTCGCTTGACCGATTCGGGCTCAAGATCAGGAGAGACAATGAAAACGCGCACGCTAACATTATTTCGGTATTTGACGTTGGTGTCCGTCTTGGGTTTAGGGCTTTCGGCGTGCGGGACCCTCAGGAAAAAATTTTCTGGCAGCGAGTCGGTCAACATGACCCCTTTCGCCGAAAACACTCTTCTGCTTCTTTCCGAATTGGACTACGGTCTCCCACCTGAAGATGTGGCCGTGGTGCAAAAATACGTGGATTTGAAAGATCCCGAACTCCAGGAATTGATGTCTTTGGTTAAGATTCAGCGTACGTTTTTAAAAGGGATTGTCGAATATTCGATCAAGATCGTAAACCTCGGCCAATCGGAGCTGAACGACAAAGAACAAGCCCGAGCCTACCACGAATACCTCCGCGGATTGGTCGAGTGGTTTGTTCAAACCGGGCAAGACCGGGGCTCTCCCACTCGGGAAGAATACAAATTGATTCTGGCCAAGATCGCCGAATCCGACGACCTGTTGGCCGCCCTTCGGGCGGCCCAGCCGCTGATCCTCCGTTTTAATGAAATCAATCTGGCTCTCGCTCAGGCGATCGCCAAAACCAAAGCCGGCGTGGTTGAAAAAACCCTCACGCGGATTGATCGGGAATATGAAGGGACCATCGGCTTGGCCTTGGCATTGCACCATCGCAAGGAAAGATTGGCGGAATCTTTACGGAAGGTGGTGGATAAAGACGACGGACTTCGCCTCCAGGACTTCTCCCGGCAATACGAAGATGCCGACGCGCTCTCTCGGGTCGTGGCCGGAAACGTGTCTGCCTATTTGGACGCAAAAACCCAGATTGGACGGGTCGTCAAGAATCACGACGACATGGTGAAACGCGGAGGAAAAACGATCTATTTATGGACCAACGCCCACCGAAAATTAGCCTCAGGAATAAAAAACCCGGCGGAATGGTTCCCATTAACCGACATCAGCACCCTCGTGGGCGTCGCCAAGAAAAGCGTCATCCCCTTCTAACCGAAGGCCCCCCAAAGGGGACGTAGCATACTAATTTACTTTCATCCAGCTTTCGGCATTTATTTCGCGTGCAATGTTAAATCCTTTCATTCGCGCTCTTCCGGCCGCCGCAGGTGTCATTTTAACCAACCGAGACATTTCAACATTGTTTTTCCCTAAATATTCTGTGGCTAAAAAAACCAGTAAAGCCTTTGCTTCGGAAACCCTGTGCGTTCGGTTCCTTAAATAAAGCCATTCGACATTTATTGAACATTTGTCTGCAACACGTTGCCCAATTTCATCCAAGCTTAGATTTTCACGAACAATGGATCGCTTGATTTCTTCTTCCTTTTCCACCACCTTGAGAACTGATTCGACGAAATCCCCACTGCCCAGCACACGAGAATCGTAAAGTTGCCGATCCTTTAACGAATCATGCGGAACTTGGCGGGGCGCGCCCCCCAGACTTCTCCCTAATCCCCCGCCGACGAGATCTTCACGATGCCCCTGGCTGGCCCCATTTCCAATAAACGAAAGGTAAAGGTCTCTTGCGGTCGATAATTTCTTGCTAAAAAGTCGGAGGACAACCTCGGTGCTTTGCCAGGGGGCTTTATTCTTTTTAAGCAATACGGAGTGTCCCGTGTATGGAAATTCTTCCAAATCCTTCACCGTCTTCACCAACCCGGCGCGGAGAGGATTCAGATGAATGTAACGCACAAGCTCAAGAAGATATGAATTCTCATCGCATACGATGGACTTGTAACGGTTACTGAAAAGATGCCCAGTTCGTTGGTGTCGAAGGTTAAAGGCCCCCGCATATCCCGTCATAAGACGCCGCATGAAAGGGATCATGCCCTTCGGGCCAGACCGAATGAGGAGATGAAAATGGTTGGGCATTAGTGCCCAGGCCAATATTTCATTGGGGACTTTTTCTTTGGAAGTTTCAACCCGCTCGAGGAAATCGGCGTAATCTGGTTTTCCGATAAAAACAGCCTGGCGATTAATTCCACGGGCAATGACGTGATGTAAGAGGCCTGGGAAATCAATGCGCGCGAGTCGAGGCATAGAAATACGCTAACAAAAATGGTTTGGAAAGTAAATTTGTACGCTACGTCCCCTGTTTATGGCAGAAACGGAATTTCTTGCCGCTTTGGCAGGGGCAGGGGGCGTAGGGGCCGCGTTTTTCATCTTCGGCGGCGGTGAGCGCCATAATATCGGCGGGGGGGCGGTTCTCCTGCAAAAGCTTTACCATGGTCTCCATGGCCGGGCGGGTGTGGGTGAAAAAGAGTTCCAATCCCGCGCAGAGGTAATTGTGGTTTGGGTCGCCGTCCCGGGAAAGGATGAAACGATCTTTTGGACAACCGCCGTTACAAAGAAAGCGCACCTCGCACTTCCGGCATTGGGGGGTGAGGGTATCGCGTTTGTCTAGGCCGAATTTCCGTTGTTGGGGAGAGGCCACCATTTCCAGCATGTGTTTCTCGTGAATATTGCCCAGGCGGAAATTCGGTTCTACGAAATGGTCGCACGAGTAGAGGTCTCCATTGTGTTCGAGCGCCGGGCCATAACCACAGGTGGGAGCGTGAATGCATAGAAGATGTCGGCCGAAATAGGCTTCCAGTGTCACGTCGAACAGTTGAACATACATTCGTCCCACGTCGTAGCGCACCCACTCTTCAAAGATGTCCACCAGAAACCGGCCATAGGCCAGACCCCCAACAGACCGATTCGTGACTAAACTCCCGGTTTGGGTGTAAAGCAAGCGCTTTTGTCCCGGCGCCTCGCTCCAGCCCCGGTTGGCGATTTCGATGGTTTCTTCGGTAGCGCGCTCAACAATGGGAATGAATTGGACCCATGTCGCCTTAAGGTCGTCACGAAAAAACAGGTAGACGGCGCGCCCGTGATCTTGATTCGCGGCATTGACCGTGCAAAGGATATTGAAATCAACGTCGTTGCGCCGAAGGGCCTTCCATCCTCCCATGACCCGATCAAAGGTGCCTTTCCCCCCCCGATCCACTCGGTGGGCATCGTGGATTTCTTTCGGGCCGTCGACGCTCAAACCAATAAGGAAATTGTGTTTTTAAAAGAAAGAACACCATTGATCGTTCAGGAGAATGCCGTTGGTCTGGAAAGTGTGGAGAACGGTTTGGTCGGGTCGACGGTATTTTTCAACCAGTTCCATGGATCGTTTGAAAAAATCCAACCCCAACAGCGTCGGTTCCCCCCCCTGCCAGGCACCGTGACCTCGGGCGCCCGATGGGATTCCAACAATTGTCGGAGGTAGGTCTCCAACGTTGTTTCCGACATACGGTTTTTGTCGTTGGGGTAAAGCGCTTCTTTCGAAAGAAAAAAGCAGTAGCGGCAGTCAATATTGCACGTGGACCCGCTGGGTTTGGCCAGCAAATGAAACCCTGGAGGACCATCGATTTTTGGAACCGCCAACGGCCCCGAGAATTTAACATCCGATTTCGCTGTTTTACCTCCAAATAGACTCATCGCGGTCAACGCATCAACAGCCGCTGAAGGCGGATGGCGATCCGTTCGGGATGAGAAAAGGGCGCTCGCGCGCGCCGGAGTGCGGCGAGGTCGGCGGGGTGGTCGGAGATGACAACGTCCACCCCACGATCGGCCATGCGTTCGAAGCCGGCGGCGTCGTTCACCGTCCAAACGTGCACGGCCAAGCCCACCCGCTTCGCTTGCCAGACCAGCCGGCGGGTGACCGCATTCTGATTCACGCTCAGAAAATTAACGCCCAGTTTCGTGGGGTCTCCTAAAACCTTGGTCACGATCAAACCCGTTACCAGACGGGGTTCCAGTTCCTCCACTTGGCGAAGGGCCTCGAGTTCCAGGGACGTGACCACGCACTGGCCCAGCATCTCTTTTTCACGCAGGATCTCAATCACCTTGGGCCCCAGGGTGGGATCGGGGATGTTGTATTTAAGCTCGATGTTCAGCCCCATGCGGCCATGAACCAAATCGATGGCCTCTCGTAACGTCGGAACCCGTTCGCCGCGAAAAGCCTCCCCAAAAGGAATCCCCACATCGATGGTGCGCAAGTCTTTCAAGATGAGGGATGCCAGGGCACGGGGGTCTCGGCCCATTCGCATTAAGTCACGGTCGTGGAGAACAACCACCTCCCCGTCCTTGGTTGTCTGAACGTCGATCTCTGCGAAATCGGCACCGTCTTTCATGGCCTGGCGCAAGGAACTCAGAGTGTTTTCTGGGGCGGAGGCCGAACTGCCGCGATGGGCTGTAATCCGGACCTGACTGGAGAAATCCAATCGTCGAAGCCACCAGGTGGCGCTGACGGCCATGACCAGGAGCGCCCCGACCATGATTCCAATAGAAACCCGGCGAAAAGTCCGCCGGTCTTTGACCGAGGGTCGAGGAAAATGCTCCGGC
Organism: Elusimicrobiota bacterium; assembly: GCA_016721625.1. NCBI lineage: Bacteria > Pseudomonadati > Elusimicrobiota > Elusimicrobiota bacterium. Next base: position 388,810 of record JADKHR010000001.1, on the reverse strand, counting down.
GTAACTCCAGCGACCTGCTCAAAGAGCCGATTTATGAGAGTGGTTTGCAGGATCATTCCCACGGTTCCCGATGCCAAACCAATGAGGCCGACCGTTGAAAAAACCAAAAGAACAATCAGGACCGACAATCCCGTGTGGTTTCCAAAAAGAGGAACGACCATTCGCCCCAACCCCAAAGCTGAGGCCGACAGGGCATTTGAACCGAACGTCAGAAGAAGCCACCCCCCGCCGATCGACAGAAGTGGCAAAGCCCAATTCCCCCGGGTATAACGAACACTACGCCGAAGAGATTCCACCGCCGGAAGTTTAAGACGGAGAACGAAAGGAAGCCCATAGGCCCAGCGGGTCCACAAACCGAGGACCACGATTAGCGTAACGGCCCCCGCCAACCCTGCCAGGCCGAGCGCCGCGAACCATTGGGGCGGGTGGGTGTGAAGATAATAGTTAATGTCCTGCTCGCCCAGCAGAAAATGCCAAACGAGGAAAACCACCACGCCCAAAGGAATGTGCAAAAGAAGAAGGGTTCCCAACTGAGTGAAGGTCATTGCCAAAAGAGGGCGAATGCGGCCCGCCACTCCGCGTAGCGCCGTTAAGGGCGACGTCCCCATTTCGGCCGTCATAAAAATGAGCATCGCCTGTTGGACGCGCCAAGAGATCAATCCAGCGAACCCCGCCACCGTTAAAAAGCCGATTCCCTTCAGGGACAAGAAAAAAGCGGTCAGATCGTAATTCGTAACAGCCGAATTCCCAGACGCCCGAACCAATTCCCCCAGCATCAGGTGGACCAAAGGCCAGAAAGCCAATGCCACCACAAGGCCATAAACAATCTGAAATCCGACCAATGTCCGCCAATGGGGGACAAAGGATTTCCAGGCCTCATCCCAAGCGCCAATGACCAACGTTTTCAATGGACTCAGTTTCGGATGGTTCATTTTAGCCTCAATGTTTTCCTTAAAACACGCGTCTGACAGATGGACGGGTTTCATCTTAAATTCAAATTCGTCGGCAGGAAGTAAATTAGTATGCTACGTCCCCTTGTTTACCAGGAATAGGATAGGCCTAGGGCGAGGGTGTCGGTGTCTTGGCCGATTTGGTGTTGGGCGCGAGAGTTTAGGTAAGAGGCTTTCGCGTTCCAGTGGGGGGCCAGTGGGAGGCCTAGGCTGAGGGCCCAGGCCGTGGCGTTTCTTTTGTCGTCTTTGGTTTTTCCGTTGAGGGTTGAGGCGCCGCCTTCGGAATACCCCAAACTTCCGCTCATCCAGAGACCGGGGCGGAGGGTGTAAATCAGGTGGGTTTGGCCCGTATACAGGGGCGCTTGTTCCAATTTGTTGCCGTTAAAAAATTCAGCGTTGTCGGTATAAAAATAGACTTCCCCCGTCAATTCCCCGGTCCATTTGCCGACCGTATGGGTCACGCCCAGCTGGGGGCGAATGGTGAATCGGTTGGAACCCAGGTTGATGAGTTTGTCTTCCATGTAATCCCCCGTTGGAAGCTGGACCACCAGACCCGCTCCGACGATGGTTTCCCGTTTCACACCGCGGCGGTAAGCGGCGAAGTCTTTCCCCTTCAACGGCGGAGCGCCGTAGAGGTTCGTGGCAAACCGTATATAGGAGTCGGACGGACCCTTTCGCTGGACCGACCGAGGCGCCCCGTCTATGGTTCCGTCCCAACGTCCTTCTTGGTACCCCTGGGTCAAATCAATCCGCGCCGATTTCCCAAAAACCGAAAAGCTGTGGATATACTTTCCCAGCCAGGTGTCCAGTTTCATTTTGACATCTTCAATTCGAAGAACGGGATCCAGGTAAATATTGGCCTCGGTGTAGGCATACCCCGCCGTAAGAAAGTTTCCGCCGATAGGCAGGTGTCCCCACCGGCGGGGTTCAATGTCGTTGGCCTGGCTTGTGAGGGAGAGCCCCAGGAACACCAGACCAAATACCGTTGAACCCAAACGAAGCCTCATGGACCGACGCCTTTTTGTCCTGCTAAAAGCGCCTTGGACCCGTGGCCAAGTCGGCGAATGCATTGTTGGGCTTCCGGGATCGAAATATTTAAGCGTTTGAATCGATCTTCCGTCATGAAATAAAGCCCACCCGAAAAGGGAATCGGGGCGTCCGGAATAAAGACGGCAAAGAGGCCGTTGTCCAGTTCTTCCGTTATATAACCGATTTGCCATGAGTCCTCAATTCGGGCGAGAACCACGGTATGGTTCCTTCTTTTTCCAAATGGAGGAACTGGCCCCCGATGCTTTTCAGGAAATCATAACCCGGTAATTTCGTTAGGAAATGAATTTCCAACCAGGTAGCGATATTTTGTGCTGATTTTGTTTTGGAATAAAGACCGGCGATAAAACAGAACAGAAGGAGAATGAGACCCGCCAAAATCCGGGCCAATCCCATGCCGAAAACAGTATCCACCGGAATTCGATCCGCCAGGGGACCGATAAACTTTACGGTGATGTCTTGGGCTTTCCCGACGACAATGACCAAAACAACAAAGGGAAATAAAAACCAAAGGCCCCCTTTCAGTGTCGTTTTAACAAACGCAAAGAAACGATTCACGGGAGAGCCTCCATGGGTGAACAACGTTTTTCAGGCACCACTTAAAACCGAACGATTCTCAAACTCCTGGCTATGAGAAATCCCCCGGGATTCATGACCCAGGGAATCCCCGCGCGACCCATAACACAAGGGGCGAGAATTGGAGGTTGTCCAACTCCCGCCCCCGTGCGTTAGAGGGATTTAAGATGAGATGAAACCCTGAAACTATTTTTTATTCGAGTTTGGCTTTCGGACGTCAATGGCGAGGGTCCGCGTCAGTTTCACCATAACTTTGTCGCCTTTTTTGACGTTTTCGATATTTTTCACGTCAGGGGCAACGTCGATGTCGTAGGTCATTCCGTCAGGGCCTTTCAACGTGGCCGTGCGCTTTTTGGCGTTGATCTTGACCACGGTGGCCGTTACCACGTCGGTGGCAACCGCGACCCCCGAGGGTTTCTTGCCTTCATTTCGAACAATGGCCACATTGGACCCTTCCACCGTCGAAATCCCGGCATCCGGGGATTGAACGACCATGGCCACGGATACCATGAAGTCGATGTCAACGATATCGCCTTTCTTTACTTCATTGAAACGAACGGCGTCCGGCCCCACTTCCATGGAAACGGTGGTTCCATCGGCCTTCTCCAACGTCACCATGCGGGTTTTGTAGTCAATGGCCTTCACCGTGGCGGTCATAGAAACCACGGCCGCATCCACCGCCGCCGGTTTCTCTTTGACCATGCCAGACGCCATTTCTGCGGCGACCGCGCCCAGGGTTCCCATCCACAACGCCACCGCCATTCCTGCCCATGCTCGTTTATTCATTTTATCTCCCTTTAGAAACATTTCTTTCGTAGGTTAAAACCCCACTTTATACCCGATATTAATCGGAATAAATTCGATATCGGCGTGGGTGTTGTTGATGGTGACGTATTGGACGTTGAAACTGATCGCTCCGAGTCCCCCATCAAAGAGGAAATCCAGCCCCACGCCGCCTTGCCACCCGAGCCGAGTGGTCGTCATGTTTCCGGAGGTGTAATCCCCGGAGTTACAACCGTAGATCGGGGAGCAAGACTCGTCCCACGTCACGCTCGCGTCTTCATAATAGAATCCCGGTCCGGCATACAACGAAGGCCGGACCCGCTTTCCCACAGGCGGACTGATGACAAGGCTGGGACCGCCCCCGAGCACCCGAAGGCCCCCCTCGTCCGCGTTGTCCAATTGCGCGAGCGCCGCGTCGCTCAATTTGAAGTTATGAAACATGAGGTCCATCCGGAATCCCAACAGGCGGTCCGGTTGATGGTATCCGCCGAAAAAATCCAACCCAAACCCGCCGTCCAGCAGGTCGGCCGTGGGTCCCGTCCCCTGGGAAAACTGAGAGCGAAACCCATGCTCCAAGGCGTGGGAGCTTTCACCGTTCCGTAGGGATCCGCCGCGAAATATTCTCCCAAAGCCAAAACGGGAGAAGGTTGGAAGGTCGCGGCCATGGCACAGAAGAAAAGAACGACAGAAACCACCCCCCTCTTCTTCCCTTAGATTTATTTTCATGGTCCATTTTCCCATCTCCTTTTATCGTGAAATAGTCCCTTTCCAATCGAACGGAATTATTTGGGACCGACAACCCCGGCGTTCATTCGCCAAAGGACAAAATTCAAGCAGGAAGCAAAGCTCACCCATAACAAATAGGGAATCATCATGGCCCCCGCTCCCCGATGGACCTTCCAAAACAGAACCGTGACAATTAAGATGGCGGACCAGAGAGCCAAAATATCCAGGAACGCCAGGTCGGGCCGATAACGCCCAAAAAAAAGGTAAGACCAAAAGGCATTGAGCAAGAGCTGGACCACGAAAAAACTCAGCGCCATGCCCGCGCCGGAAAATCCGCTCCGTCGCCAAACGAGCCAGGCCGCCACGCCCATGAGCACGTAAAGCACCGACCAAACAGGCCCGAAAATGGCGTTGGGAGGGTTCCACGAAGGTTTGGCAAGCGAAGCATACCATTCCCCCGGCATATAACGGGAGCCGACCCAAGCCGCACCGAAGGTAAGCCCCAACCAACCCACGAGACCCATCAAACTTTTCCCCATATTTTTTTCTCCTAATGAAGCCCTACAAAAAACATCGCCTCCCGCGGATTATGCAAAATGAAGAAAGGCCGGGAACACCCATGAAAAGAGCCGCGAATTAGTAGATACTCCAATCCACGTTACGCATGGTTCCCGTATCGGCAAACTGCAGGTGCATGCCGAAAGAAGCCCGCAACATGTGAGGCGTGTGGGACTCCTTCGATAGATTCCAGTAGCGGTGGAGTTGCTCCCGGTAGTCGGGATGAGCGCAACGATCGATGATCAATTTGGCCCGCTCTTTTGGACTTTTGCCGCGGAGATCCGCGACCCCGAATTCCGTTACGATCACCTGAACCGAATGTTCGCTGTTGTCCAGGTGGGTGACCATGGGGACGATGGTGCTGATTTTCCCGTCTTTAGCGGTGGACGGACATGTAAACACGGAAAGATACGCGTTGCGGGCAAAATCACCGGAGCCACCGATGCCGTTCATCATGGTCCGACCCAAGACGTGGGTGCTGTTCACGTTTCCGGACAGGTCCACTTCCAACGCGGTGTTCACCGACAAAACACCTAACCGCCGAATCACTTCCGGGTTATTAGAAATTTCCTGGGGTCGCAAAACCATGCGGGACCGAAAAAATTCCAGGTCTTGATACATACCCGTCAACACGTTGGGGGCCACCGTGAGGGAGCAACCACTAGCAAAGGATATTTTTCCTTCTCTCATCAGCGTGACCACGGAATCTTGAATGACTTCCGTATACATTTGAAACGACGGAATGTCGGGATGTTTTCCCAACGCCGCTAAAACAGCATTGGCCGTGTCCCCCACACCGGACTGAAGCGGCAAGAATTCCTTGGGAACGCGTCCCGAGCGCATCTCTTCGGCGAAAAACTCGGCCACGTTTTCCCCGATGCGCCGCGTGGTGTCGGCCACTTCGCTAAAAGAACCATTTTCGTCAGCCGTGTTATGACGCACCACCGCCACGATCTTCTTGGGATCGACCTTGAGCACCGTGGACCCGATGCGGTCGGCCGGATGGTAAAGGGGGATGGCCCGCCGATGAGGAGGGTCCAGGGGCTCATAAATGTCGTGAAACCCCGCCAGCCCCGCAGGATGAAAAGCGTTCAGCTCAACAATGATCTTATCGGCGATCCGGGCGTAGGTCGGGGAGGCCCCCACAGACGATGTCAGCGTGATCTGCCCGTCCGGCGTCAAGTCGCAGGCTTCGATGACCGCCACGTTGACCTTTCCAAAAAACCCATAGCGCGCGTTTTGGGGAACCAAGGACAAGTGGATGTCCATGAATTCCGTTTTCCCGGCATTGATGCTTTTCCGAATATCCGGGTCCGACTGATACGGCATGCGAAAGGCGATGGCGTCCGCCTTGGCGAGAGCGCCGTCCAGGGACCGGCCGGTGGACGCGCCGGTGAGCACGCGGATTTTAAAATGTTTCCCAGCCGAATGTTCATGAATGGCTCGCCGGGCCACGGCGGATGGCACCACTTTGGCGGCTCCGGCCGGTGTAAAACCGCTGAACCCCACGGTGTCTCCGTTGGCAATCAAGAGCGCCGCTTCGTCTGCGTTCATAACGGGAATGGATGTTGCCATAAGTTTTTCCATCATCGAACCCCTCCGAAGATAATTGTTAAAAAGGACAATAACACTGAGCCCTGGCAGGTTTAATGTCCGGAAAGCCCACCCTCTCCCCCTCCCTCTCCCGCCCGCGGGAGAGGGCGAAAGGCGCCGATCTGAGTCGTCAACGAAAAAACAAGAACCAACTTAAAAAGCTCTCCGTTTGCCCCATTTATGAATGGTTTTGAACAATGGCCTATATCAAAGCACGTGGGTGAAGGAACTATTCCAGGGAAAGGATCAGCGCTCCTTCTTTCAAGGAGGAGCCCTCGGCGGCGACGATGTTCTTCACCTGTCCCCCCCTGGGCGCAAAGACATGGTTGTACACTTTCATGGCCTCCAACACCGCCACTTGTTCACCTTCCTTCACGGCCTGGCCTTTTGAAACCAACACCTTGGTCAACTTGCCAGCCAGCGGACTGCGCACCTCGAGATCCCCGGCTCCCATGGGCGCCGTCGACACATGCTCGATGGAGGTGGGGGTCGGTTGGGACCGCGGAGCTGGAACCACCACCGGTTTTCCGGACTCTCCCAACGTCTCCACAAACACTTCGTATTCTTTTCCTTCCACGGTGATTCGGTAACGTTGCGTCATGATTTTTCCTTTCCAAAAGAATGGGTTTGGTGGTGCATCATGCGGCCCATGAACGACCACCCGTGGAGGGCGTCCTGGGTCCAGCCCGAAGGAACAGAGGCCGTGCGCGTTTCCCTCACAAAAACGATCTTGGACCCGGCGGGGGCCACCCGCCGAACGGTTTCTTCCAGGAGCGCCCGATGCAAAGGAGGTAGGTCCATCACAGCGGCATGGTCCCGTGCTTTTTAGGCGGGCGGGTTTCCCGTTTGGTCAAGGTGTACCGCAGGGCTTTGCCGACCACGGCCCGGGTCTCCGACGGTTCAATGACATCGGTGATGTGGGCTTTGGAGGCGGATTCGAACGGCGTGCAAAACTTGGCCCGATATTCCGCCACCAGCTCCGCTTCTTTCGCTTTCGGGTCGGCCGCGGCGCCGATTTCCTTGCGATAAAGGATCCGCGAGGCCCCTTCGGCGCCCATCACCGCGATCTCGGCGCAGGGCCAGGCGTAGGTCATGTCCGCGCCCAAGGAACGGGACGACATGGCGATGTAGGCCCCCCCGTAGGCCTTCCGCATAAACACGGTGATTTTCGGAACCGTGGCCGCGGCGTAGGCGAAAAGGACTTTGGCCCCGTGTCGAATGATGCCCCCGCGCTCCTGCCCGATCCCTGGCAAAAAACCCGGGGTATCGACCAAGGTGACCAGGGAAATATTGAAGGCGTTACAAAAACGGATGAAACACGCGGTCTTGTCGGACGCGTCGATGTCCAAGCATCCCGCCTTCACCATGGGCTGGTTGGCGATGATTCCCACCACCACCCCTTGCACGCGTGCGAATCCCACGACGATGTTGCGGGCCCAGTCGCGCTGAACTTCAAAAAATTCGCCCCCGTCCACCAGCCGCCCGATGACCTGCAAAACGTCGAAGGGGTCCTTGGGATCCGCCGGAACCAAGTCGTTCATGGCGAGGTCCGGGGACACGTCCAGGCGGTCGGTGAGGTGGTGGGGCGGATCCATGAGATTATTGGATGGCAAGTAAGACAACAACTTTTTGTAGAGGACGAGGGCATGGGCGTCGTTGTCCGCCACAAAATGAATATTGCCGCTCACGCGGGCGTGGGTTTCAGCCGACCCGATGTCTTCCATGGTGGTCTTTTCCCCGGTCACGGCGAAGATGACCTCGGGGCCGCAAATAAACATATTGGCGGTTTTTTTCACCATGATAATGAAGTCCATGAGCGCCGGCGAATAGGCCGCCCCCCCAGCGCAGGGGCCCGAGATAATGGCCACTTGAGGAAGAATTCCGCTGGCTAATACATTGCGAAAAAAAACGTCGCCGTAACCTTCCAGGGAATCCACTCCCTCTTGGATGCGGGCGCCGCCGGAGTCGTTGATGCCGACGATGGGAATTCCGGTCTTGAGGGCGTATTCTTGGAGTTGGGTGATGCGCTTGGCGTGAAACCGACCGAGAGAACCGCCCCCCACGGTAAAGTCCTGGCTGAAGGCGGCCACGGGCCGGCCCCCCACCATCCCCACCCCGGTGATAACACCGTCCCCCGGCATCTTTTTCCCCGCCATGCCGAAATGACGACCTTCGTGATGGGTATGGGTGAACATTTCCGAAAAGGTGCCGGGCTCAAAAAGGGCGTCGAGACGTTCCCGGGCCGTCAGGAGCCCCTTCGCGCGGCGTTCGTCGTATTTTTCCTTGCCGCCGGCCGACATTACCTCCGCGCGTTTATCGGCCAGCGTCTTGATCAAGCCCGGTTCAAGGGTCATGACACGTGGGCCGGCGCGACAGCGGCGGGGTCCGGCATGCAAAATTCCGTCAATACCCCATGGGTGGATTTGGGATGAAGGAACGCCACCAATTTACCACCGGCTCCCGGAAACGGTTTTTCATGAATCAAACGACATCCCGCTCCAGAGGCTTGGGCCAGTTGAGCCGCCACGTCGTCCGTGGCAAAGGCCACGTGCTGGACGCCTTCCCCGTTTTTTTCAATAAATTTAGCGATGGGACTTTCCGGGTCGGTGGCTTCCAAGAGCTCCAAATGACATTCTCCAACGGAAAAAAAGGCGGTTCGAACTTTTTGAGACGCCACTTCCTCAATCCTCTCGCATTTCAAACCTAGCGCTTTTTCGTAGGTGGGCACGCTTTCCTTCAGTGATTTCACCGCGATGCCCAAATGGTCTATTTTCTGGATCATGACTCAACTCCCTTATCGTCAATGTGCGATGCGCCGTCGAATGCCCGAAAAAGATTGACAACCGCCGCGGTGACGGTCAGCCGACCCGCTAAGACTTCCGCCTCCATTTGAGGTAAAAGGGAACGGACCGCCTTATCGTTAAAAAACCATCGATTCAACCGATCCCGCACCAGGTCGTTCAACCAATTCAGGGTTTGCTGGGCCCGCCGTTCTTTTAAAATGTCCTTGGATCCCAGTTCCCGATAAAATCGTTCGATGGTTCCCCACATCGTATCAATGCCTTTCTCTTCCAAGGCGGATCCGGAAAACACCTCGGATCGCCATTGGGGCGTGGCGGGCGCCGTGTATTTTAAAGCCGATTGGTATTCTACCTGGGTTTGAGTGGCGCGCGTCCCGTTTTTGCCGTCCGCTTTGTTAACGAAGATGGCGTCGGCCAACTCCACAATCCCTTTTTTTATCCCCTGCAGTTCATCCCCGCCCCCGGGCAACAGGAGCAACAAAAAAAAGTCCACCATGGATCGAACCGCGATTTCGTTCTGCCCGACCCCCACCGTTTCCACAATCACCACATCAAAGCCCGCCGCTTCGCAAACCAACAAGGCTTCACGGGTTTTCCGCGCCACGCCGCCCAAGGTGGCTCCCGACGGGGACGGTCGAATGAACGCCAGGGGGTCCCGGCTCAACCGGCTCATGCGGGTTTTGTCGCCCAAAATACTTCCGCCCGTGCGTTGGCTGGACGGATCAATGGCCAAAACCGCCACCCGTTTGTTCTGCCCCGTCAAAAAAGAGCCGAAAGCTTCGACGAAAGTGCTTTTCCCCACGCCGGGAGCGCCCGTGATTCCGATCCGGCGCGACCGCCCTGTGTGGGGCCACAAACCTTGCAGGACGGCCTGGCTGAGTTCCTGGTCCCGAGGGGCGTCGCTTTCGACCAGGGTAATGGCCCGGGCCAGAAGGGTGCGGTCCCCAGCCACCACGCCGCGCACATATTCGTCAGCGGAAAGAACCGTCAATTAGCGTTCCACGGGGCCCGGCGTTGCAATTCGTCCAAAATCTGTCGAGCGCCCACGTGGATGGCGGTGCCGGGACCAAAAATAAAATGGGCTCCGAACCCTCTTAACTGGTCGTAATCCTGGTGGGGGATCACCCCGCCCACCACCAACAAGATGTCGTCCCGGCCCAGTTTCGCCAATTCGGAAGATATTTGAGAAACGATGGTCTTGTGTCCCCCGGCCAAGGAACTGACCCCGACCACGTGAACATCGTTTTCAACGGCCATCTTGGCGGTTTCTTCCGGCGTTTGAAATAACGGCCCAATGTCCACGTCAAAACCCAGATCCGCAAACGCCGTGGCCACCACTTTCGCCCCGCGGTCATGGCCGTCTTGCCCGATTTTCGCCACCAGAATCCGGGGCCGACGTCCCTCCTTTTCTTTAAACCGGGCCGAACTGTCTCTCACATCAAAATGGTTTCGTCCTCGCCGAATTCACTGTTGTAAACACCCGAAACGGACCGGATCACGGCTTCGTGTCGGTGAAATGATTTTTCAAGGGCGAAGGAGATCTCTCCCAAGGTTGCCCTGGCCCGGGCGGCATCGATGGCCAACGCCAATAAGTTTCCTTTGCCTGTTTGGGCGGAAGAGGTCAGAGCGTTGAGCGTTTCGGTCACGCGGGCATTGTCCCGTTTCGCCTTGACGGCGCGAATTCGACGAATTTGGGCGTCCCGCACGGCGGTGTTGTCTACTTCCAACACCTCCATGGGCTCTTCTTGATCCAACCGGTAAAGATTGACCCCCACGATGGATTCCCGTTTCGAGTCGATCCGAGCTTGACGACGGGCCGCGGCCTCTTCGATCCTCAGTTTCGGCACGCCGGTCTCAATGGCTTTGGCCATTCCACCCAAAGACTCAATTTCTTTTAAGTGCTCGGCCCCGCGCCGAATCATGTATTCCGTCAAGGCTTCCACATAGTAAGAGCCGCCCCAGGGATCGATCACCTGGCAAAGACCCGTTTCTTCCTGCAAAAACAACTGGGTGTTGCGGGCAATCCGCGCGGAGAAATCCGTGGGCAGAGCGATGGCTTCGTCCAGGGAATTGGTGTGAAGGGATTGGGTATGGCCCAGAACCGCGGCCATGGCTTCCACGCAGGTGCGCACCACGTTGTTGTAAGGATCTTGCTCCGTTAAACTCCACCCCGACGTTTGGGAATGGGTACGCAGGGCCATGGATTTTGGATTTTTCGGTTGGAATTCCTGAACAATGCCCGCCCAAAGAACCCGCGCGGCGCGCATCTTGGCGATTTCCATGAAAAAGTTTTTCCCCAGGGCCCAGAAGAACGACAATCGAGGGGCAAAGGAGTCTATGTCGATTCCGGCCTTCACGCCGGCGCGGAGATATTCCAACCCATCGGCCAGGGTGTAGGCCAGTTCCAAATCCAGGGTCGCTCCCGCTTCCTGCAAATGGTATCCCGATATACTGATGCAGTTGAATTTCGGCATGTTTTTTGAGGTGAAGGAGAAAATGTCGGCGATGATCCGCATGGAGGGGGCCGGTGGATAAATGTAGGTGTTCCGAACAAGATACTCTTTCAAAATATCGTTCTGAATGGTCCCCGTCAACTGCGCCATGGAAACGCCCTGTTCCTCGGCGGCCACGATGAAAAACGCCAAGATCGGTAGAACCGCCCCGTTCATGGTCATGGATACGGAAATTTTGTCCAAGGGAATCCCATCAAACAACACCTTCATGTCGGCCAAGGAATCCACGGCGACGCCCGCTTTCCCCACATCAGCAAAGGCCCGGGGATGGTCGGAGTCGTAACCTCGATGCGTGGGCAGGTCAAAGGCCACCGAAAGGCCGGTCTGCCCCGCCGCGAGGTTTCGCTTATAAAACGCGTTGCTTTCCTCGGCGGTGGAAAACCCGGCGTATTGACGGACGGTCCACGGGCGGTTCACGAACATGGTGGCGTAGGGGCCCCGCATAAAGGGAGCGAGCCCCGGGAATGATCGGGGGTTTTCAAGCGCGGCCGTATCTTCCGCGGAATAAAGAGGTTTCGCGTCGAGCCCTTCCAGGGTTTGACGGAAATGCTCTTCCAAAGCGCGGCCGGTCTCCTTTTCAAAACGGGCTCTCCACTCCTGGGCCGAGCCGCCCGCCGAGGGGGAGGACAATGGGATTTTGGTGAAATCCGGAAATGTCGTCATGAAAGAACACCAGCTTTTTGGGCGATTCGTTCCAGGGTGTCTAAAGCATCGGCCCGCACATGAATAAATTCCTCCACCCCGGCCTGACGGAGACTTTCCTCCTGTCCCTCCGGTAAACCAGCCAGGACCAGAAGCGGATGTTTAGGGCGCTTTTTGAGTCCGGAGACAAAAGCGGGCACCAACGTCGGGTACGTTTCGTCTGTGGAGCACAGGACCGTCACCGGGGCGTGGGACGTCAAGGCGGCCTGGGCGGCCTGGTCCGCCTGGGAAAACCCGACGGCGGGGTAGATCACCTGAAACCCGGCCGTTTCAAAAAAAGATCGTGAAAATTCCGCGCGGGCCTTGTATTGTTTCAAAGGCCCCATGACCGCCAAATATACCGCCGGGCGAACATTGTGTTTTTGCGTAAAGAGGTCGATCCGCCGCCGCAACGCTTCGTAGCGGGCGGGACCCCGTTCCAGCGGGAGCGGGGAAAGAACGGGCTCGGGCACGGTATCTTTCCAAAGGGCGTGGGCCAAATCGCCGGAAGATGCGCCTTCATGGATGGACTCCAGCACCCATTCCACTAAAACGCGCCCCCCCTCGGCCGGACGAGTCAGGTTGGCCCGGGACGAATGGTGGACGGTTCGATAGCGGTTCACCGCCTCCACTTGGTTGGCCCAACGGTCCCACCCGGTGTGGGGCGGCTCGCCCTTTGATTGGAGGGAAGCGTATTGGTTGATCCCAACAAAAACGTCCCTTCGGCGAGAAATATTCTTCTGTTTTTCACTGGCCGTGCGGAGGATCCATTCCTGGGGCACCCCTTGGCGCAGGGCGGCGGCCAATCCCCCCCTCTTTTCAATATCCTGAAAAATACCCCAAGCCTTTTCGGCCAAGGCGTGGGTGAGATGTTCCACATAATACGATCCCCCCGCGGGATCCGTCACGTGGGTCAAATCGCATTCTTCTTTTAAAACCACCTGGGTGTTGCGCGCCAAACGGTGGGAGAGTTCGTCGGTGACCCCCGAGGCGCCGTTGTAAGGGGCCACCTCCATGCTGTCGCAACCGCCCAAAACCCCGGCAAAGGCTTCCACGGTGGACCGAAGAATGTTGACCGTGGGTTCGTAATGGGTTTTGTTCCACAAGGAGGTGCGCGCATGAATCGATACGGTTTTGGCCGCGTCCCCAATCCCCAAGGATTCAAAGAGGCGGGCCCAAATCCACCGGGCGGCCCGCACTTTAGCCATCTCCTTAAAAAATTGTGTGCCAAGGGTCAATTGGAATCGTATTTTGTTGGCCGCCACGTCCAAAGGTATTCCTCTCTCCGACAAGGCCCGCAAATATTCTACCCCGGCCGCCAAGGAAAGACCCAATTCCTGAGCCGCGTCCCCCCCCGCCTCGTGCCAAACCCGCGTGGACACTCCCATGGGTTGAAAATTCGGACATCGCGCATGGGTGCGCTCCACCAAAACGGCGAGGCCGTCGTACAACTCGGACAAATTGGTCGGAAGGGCTCCTTTGGCGGCCCAGTGGGCTAAATGATCGTTATCAAAGAAACCGGATAATTTGCCTAAATCAGCTTTCTGATCCTCAAAAAGCGCCACCAAAAATCCGAACATGACCGCCGACAAGGGACCCGCCGAAAGAAGGAGGGGGGTGGTTGACAGATCCAGGCCATCCAAGAGAACGCGCAAATCCTCTTTGGTGGATATGGGAAGCCCATGATGGGAAGCAATGTCGGAGGGAACCGTGGCGGAATCCCGCCCCGCTAAGGTATCGTCGTCAATGGAAATCACGAGCCCGTCCAAGCCCCGTTGGAGAGCAGCCCGCGCCTGGCGGTTGAACTCCACCGGTCCCAGGGACGTAAAATCGTGGAAGATTTTCCAAGGACGTTGGGTTCGGCCGGAGGGCTCTTTCCCCCGGGTGTAAGGGAAAAAACCGGGGAAAGATTTTGAAGTGTCGAGAAAACCAATGTCCTCGGCCGTGTAAAGAGGTTGAAGAACGACCCCCTCATAGGTCTTGGTGAGGAGCTTCTTATCAAAAGCCTGCCCCTTCAACTCGCCCTCCGCCAAAACGCGCCAGTCGGCTTTGGTGGCGGAGGCAAAAGTCGCTTGTGAAGGGTCCCTCAAAGGGACATGCGGAGGGGGTGTTTCCACTGCCATATAAAGGTCCTTTAATAATCGCGCCCAAGGCACGAAAAACCATTTTCTCGCATGTTACAAAAATAGCGCCGGACCGTAAAGGCACTGACGATCTCCCCCGCGTGCCTGGGGGGCACTCCGCCTCAAAGGCGATGGTTTGGGTCGGTTATTTTCCCCGTTTCTCGATGGCAGAAATATTCAAGGTCTTTTCGCCGTGTTTCCAAGAGATTCCGAAGTTTGGAGAGCACGAAATCCGTCGACCCTGGATCGATGGCCACGATGGCCTGGATGACGCCGGCCGCACGGGACAACTCGGGACTGAGGTATTCGGGAAGGGGCGGGGTTCCGCAGGAAAGCCGGAAAAAATGGATCTCCTTTTTATCCAACCCGTTCAATTCTTCCCGTAAAAGGGGGAGCGCGGGACGTCCCGCATTATTTAACGAACCGAACCAGCCGATCAAACTGAATTGGGAATAGGGATCCATTTCAGAAAAATGAGCCAGAATGGGCGGGAGGGCCGCCCCGGATAAAGGACCTAGTCTTTCCAACACCCCAAGGTCCCTGAAGAACTGCTGAGGATTCCTTGTGGAAAGCCTCTCTCCGATAAACCGAGCCACCCGGATTTTTACCTTCGGCTGAGCGCGATCCAAATCCAGCAGAGCGGGGTCCCGGATTCCAGGATCCAAGGAGTCAAGACGCCACTCCAGCGAACGAAACCAAAGGACAAGGAGCCGACGCCAGGGAGGTAATTGAAATGACGCGGACCTGCTCTTCATTTGACCCTTCAAAATCCACCCAGGCCTTCCCATGGCGTTGGCGACTCGCTGGGTGATCGTTACGGATTCACCTTCAGTAAAACCGTACCGCCACCGATGGAAAAAAGAGGGACCAAACACGTAAAGCCGCATCCCTAAGTCCATGAGGATGTAACAAACAAGGGCAAACACAAGGAGTCTCTTCCCACGATTCATCATCCCTTCTTAGAAACCAAACCAAAAGAAAAGTTCCCCCCGTTCATCTGTTTCACGGTTCGAAGCGCCCCTGAAACCCAAGCGATGGCATCAAAATGCAGATCCCGCGCAGAACCCCGCTTCACCCGCCGGCCACACACCACCCTCCGATACGGGACGCCAAAAACCCAGGTAATATCAGCGAAGCGAACGGACGCCCCAGATCTCGTCGCAGTATTCCCGAATGACCCGGTCCGAAGAAAACTTACCGGAACGCGCGGTGTTCAAGATGGACATACGGGTCCATCGGCGGGAATCCCGCCAGGCGGAGGAAACGGCTTCCTGGGCCGCGGCGTAAGCGGCGAAATCCGCCAAGACGAGATATTCGTCCGATCCCCAAAGGCTTTCGACGAGGGGGCGGAACAACTCTCGGTCGCCGCCGGAAAAATGACCCGAACCCAGCAGGTCCAACACCCCTTTCAATTCGGGGTTGCCGGCTCCGAATTCCCAGGGCCGATATCCGCGGGCTTTCAGCCCGTGGACTTCGTCCACGTTCAAACCGAAAAGGAAAAAGTTCTCAGGCCCGACCTCCTCTCGGATTTCTACATTGGCGCCGTCCAGAGTGCCGATGGTGAGCGCGCCGTTCATGGCGAATTTCATGTTGCCGGTGCCGGAGGCCTCTTTCCCGGCGGTGGAAATTTGTTCCGACAGATCGGCCGCCGGATAAATTAATTCGGCATTCTGAACATTGAAGTTCGGAACAAAAACCACCCGAAGGCGATGGTTCACCTCCGAGTCGCCGTTGACCACATCGCCCACGGCGTTCACGAGCTTGATGATGCGTTTCGCCATGAAGTACCCCGGCGCCGCCTTGCCTCCGAAAATGAAAGCCCGGGGCGGGATGTCCAGGGACGGATTTGCCTTCAATCGCCAATACAAAGCGATGATGTGAAGAACGTTTAAATGCTGTCGTTTGTATTCGTGAATGCGTTTAACCTGGATGTCAAAAAGCCATTCGGGATCGACATCTATGTGGGTTTGGGCGCGGATATAGTCCGACAAACGGCGCTTGTTGGCGAGTTTGATCTTTCTCCAATCGTCCTGGAACGCCCCATCCTCGGCGCGTGGCTCCAAGCGGCGCAGTTCTTCCGGCCGGGTGATCCACCCGTCTCCGATGGCGCGCCCGATTAACCCCGAGAGACCCGGATTGGCCAGCGCCACGAAGCGACGGGGGGTGACGCCGTTGGTCTTGTTGTTGAACCGCTCGGGCCACAGATCGTAGAAATCCTTGAGCACGCTTTTTCGGAGCAGATCAGAATGGAGGGCGGCCACCCCGTTGATGGCGTGGGACCCCACGCAGGCCAAATGGGCCATGCGAACCCGTTTCGGAGAGCCTTCCGCAATGAGGGAAAGCCGGGCCACGCGGCTCTCGTCCCCAGGAAAACATTCCCGGACCTTGCCCAGGAACCGGGAATTGATTTCAAAAATGATTTCGAGGTGCCGAGGCAAGAGTTCGGCAAAGAGCGGCAATGGCCAGGTTTCGAGAGCCTCGGGGAGGAGCGTATGGTTCGTGTATCCGAAAGTCCGTTGCGTCACGTCCCAAGCCTGGTCCCAGCCTAACGATTCTTCGTCCACCAACAGGCGCATCAACTCCGCAACGGCGATGGAAGGGTGGGTGTCGTTGAGCTGGGCGGCCCAATATTTCGGAAAATCCAAGAGGCTTCGGCCCAGTCCTTTGTGCATCCTCAACATATCTTGAAGCGAACAAGCCACAAAAAAATATTGCTGAGAGAGGCGTAGGCGTTTGCCCCTTTCCGAATCGTCATTGGGGTAGAGCACTTTGCTGATCGTTTCCGACACGACTTTGGCGTCGACCGCTTTGGCGTAATCCCCGGCGTTGAACGATTCGAATTCAAAAGCCTCCACCGCCTCGGCCGACCAGAGCCGCAGGGTGTTGCAGGTGGCGACCCGGTAGCCCGGAATGGGCGTGTCGTGGGGAACGCCCTTCACCTGACGCCCCGGAATCCAGCGCACGCGTTGGCCCCCTCGATCGTCTTTTTCAAACTCCGTGCGCCCGCCGAAGGACACCGTGATCGCCAACTCCGGTTTGGCGATTTCCCAGGGGTTCCCGTAGCGTAACCACTTGTCCGTCACTTCCACCTGCCAACCGTCCCGAATCACCTGGTCGAAAATTCCGAACTCGTATCGGATCCCGTAGCCGACCGCGGGCCGTTCCAGCGTAGCCAAAGAGTCCAAAAAGCACGCCGCCAACCGGCCCAACCCGCCGTTGCCGAGCCCCGGCTCCTCTTCATGGGCGAGAATTTCATCCAGGCTCTTTCCAAGGGCTTCCGCCGCTTCCCTGGCCTCGATTTGAATGCCGAGATTGACCAGATTGTTTTCCAGTTGGGGCCCCATCAAGAACTCGGCCGACAAGTAACAGGCCACTTTCACGTCTTGGGCGAGATAAGTCTCCAGAGTATCCGCCCAACGTTGAAGAAGGCGGTCGCGCACCGCGTAGGAGAATCCCATATAAAAATCGTTCAAACTGGCGAACCGGCGCGTTCTTCCTTGTAGGGAGAGGATCTTATCGATAACGAATTTCGACAGGGGTGGGAGCCCGTTTCCTCCGTTCGGAAGAGAGGCTTTGTTATTCAATGAATCCTCCTTTAACGATCCTTATTTCGGCACCCAGGTGGACGGAGTGACGAGAGGAAAACCCTCCCGGGACTTCCAAAACATATTGCGCCGGGACGTGCGATTTCAAAAGCCGGTCCGACAGGGGTTCTGCCTTCGCGATCAGAGCCACCAACCGAAGGTCAGAATCAAAGAAGAGTAAATCCAAGGGAACAGGGGTGTCGCGCATCCAAAAGATCCGGGGCTTAGCGTTAGGGTAAACGAAAAGCATCCCCTCCCCATCACCGGCCAAGCGACGGTCCATAAGCCCGCGGTCCTGCTCGGACGTTTCGTCTGCCACTTCCACGTCCAGACGAATGGGCAACGCATTCGAGCTGACCAAAATCTCCACAGCAGCGTCGCGACGAAGAGACGATCGCCCCCCCACCTCCGAGCCCGACGGAATCGCCCCCTGGAAGGAAGCGGCGGCGACCATGAGTCCCAGAGCGCCCAGCGCTATTTTCCCCCGTCTCATTTTCCTATAAACGATTCGGACGGCCCGCCCCAGTAAGAGATAAAGCCCATCTCCCACCCCGCCCCCTTATTCCCCTTGAGCCCATCGCCGTAGCTCAATGATAGGATGAAGGCGGGACTCTCCCATCGCACACCGGTTTTATACTGAGTCGGCGAATAGGCCTCGCCCTCCGTACCAAAAAACTCGCCCACAATGGCGCACCGTGGGATAATTTTGTAGACCGCGAGGCGTGAGGAATAGGTGAAACCCAAGGCGGTTTCTTTTTCTGCACCGAAGTTTTGGCTGACCAATCCGCCGGGAATGAAATCGAACAGGACATCATCGCCGTGAAAGGCGACGGTAAGTGGTGCCTCGGCCCAGTATTCTTTCAAATCGTTGGTAAGATCAGAAAGTTGATAATAGGCCGGGCGAACCCCGGTGCCGAATTTCACAGCCGCCCCGCCATTTTTTGCCTGATTTTCGAAGAGGGTATACTTGGCATAGCCTGTCAACTGGTAATAGGCCGCTCGATCGTTTTCCTTATCCTCCCGGAACGCCGTTGCACCCAAAGTGAATTCCCAGTGTTTATACAAGGAAAACGTATCCAAAAACAGCGTGTGACGTTGGCCGACCGTCACAATGACGGTGCTCATTCCTTTCGGCGTTGTCCAATAATTGTCCGAGTTGAATTGTTGGGCACGCGCCGGAGCCCATGCCCCCGCTAACATTCCAATTAATAAAACAATCAATTTCCCTTTAACCCGAAGCCTTCCGATGTCTTTTCCTTTTTTATTCACCAAACCCACCATATACGGGATCTCCTTTAGGTCCATAAACATTAAGCAAAAACATCTTGCCATTTTTTAAACTGCCAAGGGCTTGCATGGCGGCGTTATTGCCTTTGTCTTTATAGCGAAACGGCGGCGGTGCGGGGCGGTTCCCCACGCGCGCGGCTATCATTTGCCCCACGTATCGCCCCTGTTGGAGCGCCACCTGGGAGACGCCGGGGAGAAGGGGCATTGGGTCCGCCATTCGCATGGCATCTCCAATGACAAAAATGGACGGGTGCCCAGGCACAGAACAATCGGAATTCACCAGGACCCGAGGACGAGAGGCATTCATTGGGCGCTAAAGAGGAATGAATTCTAGCCGGTGATAAGCGTCGGGATGGGCCACGGAGGGGCCGGCCACCAACAGGGCCAGGCCGGACGTGGCGCCATGGCCCTTCAAGGATTCTTTGAGGAAGGGGCCCCAGGATTCCGGTTCCTGTTCCATTTGGCGAGGGAGAATTCCATAAGAAAATTGCAACCCTTGTGACACCGCCGAATGCCTAGAAATGGCCACGATCCATTCCACCGGTTTAAACCGCGAAATCATGCGGGCCGTGGTTCCCGTTCGGGTGGGCACCAGCACGGCCGAGAAGGTGGCCATGGTCAAAGTAAATTCAACGACCCGAGCCAGAGCGTCGGCCCCGGAATGTTTCGCCCCCGGGGTCGGGGCGCCGTCCATACGGACACGGGGACGCCCCTTCTCCGTGACCGCGGCGATGCGGGCCAGGGTGGCCACGGCCTCTTCAGGAAATTTACCCACCGCCGACTCGGCGGAAAGCATCACCGCGTCCGTCCCGTCTAAAACGGCGTTGGCCACGTCCGTGGCCTCCGCCCGGGTCGGCAGGCGGCTGGCGGTCATGGACTCCAGCATCTGGGTAGCGGTGATCACGGGCTTCCCGGCGTGGTTGGCTCGCGCGATCAGATTTTTTTGGGTCAGGGCCATGCCTTCCAGAGGGACCTCCACGCCCAAATCACCCCGAGCCACCATAACCCCGTCGGCGGCGGCCAAAATGTCGTCAAAGTGTTCCAGCGCGTCGGCCCGTTCGATTTTAGCGATCAAGAAAGGATTCCCCCCCAGTTCCTTGGCGGCAGTCCGAACGGCCTCCAGGTCGGCGGCGGTTTCAACAAACGATTGGCTGACCGCGTCGACCCCATTTTTAATGGCGAACTCCAAACAGGCTCGGTCGTGGTCCGTGAACGCGCTGATGCCCAGATCCATCCCCGGCAGGTTCAGCCCTTTTTTGGACCGCAATTCTCCCCCCACCTCCACCCGGCAGTGAACATCGTTTACGTCCACCCGTTCCACCAAAAGCTGAACCAACCCGTCGTTCAAATACAATCGACGGCCTTTTTGAACGACGATGGGGAGACGCTTAAAGCTCACGGACACCCGTTGGGGGGTGCCCGCAACTTCGTCCGTCGTCAAAATAAAAGGATCCCCAGCTTTCAGATTCACCGGATCGGGGGCGATGGAGCCGATGCGCATTTTCGGACCGGGCAGGTCGGCCATAATCACGATGGGCCGTCCCACGGCCGCCGAGGCCGCCCGCAATGTTTTAAGGCGTTCGCCATGTCCGGAAAAATCGCCGTGGGAAAAATTGAGCCGCGCGATGGACATCCCCGCGCGAATCAATCGCTCCATCATGTCTTGACTTTCCGACGAAGGGCCGATGGTGGCGACGATCTTCGTTTTACAAGGCAGCACGTAGGCCATTTCTTTATACCCCCGTATTTTATTTCCTTTCCTAACCCCCTCATCCGGCCCTTCGGTCCACCTTCCCCCAAGAGGGAAGGAAAACAGAGAATTTCCCTCTCCGCTTGGGAGAGGGTAGGGTGAGGGGAGGAGTAACTTATCTTTTCATCACATTTGAGCCGGTTGACCCGTGTCGGCCCTGGAAGGCACAGGGGCCATTATCGGGAAAGTTTATCCCACCGCCCATTTCATCACGATTTCCCAGGGTGTGTTTAATAAAGCGCTGGGCTTTAAAGATCTGGTCGATCCGTTCCTGGCTCTGGCGGTCTCCATCCCGATATTAACCGCGATCTCGTGGATGTTGTTGAAAAAGCAAGAATCATGAAAAAACTTTCCAATATTTTTCAACTGGGAATTAAGGAACTTCTCAGTCTCTGGCGGGACCCGGTGATGGTGATTTTTATCATTTACGCCTTCACCTTCGCCGTGATCAGCGGGTCCAAGGCCACGTCCGGGGACGTGAAGAACGCTCCCATCGCTATTTTGGATCAGGACCAATCCCCTCTTTCACAACGCATCGGAAACGCCTTTTTCCCCCCGCGATTTAAACCCGCCGTTCCCATTCAAGTCCACGAAGTGGACCCTGCCCTGGACGCGGGAACCTACACCTTTGTGTTGGACATTCCCCCCAACTTCTCTCGGGATGTTCAGGCGGGCAAACAGCCGAAAATTCAGTTAAACATCGACGCCACCCGCATGAGCCAGGCGTTCCTGGGAGCGAGCTACACCCAAACCATCGTCATGGACGAAATTCGAGCCTATCTGCAGGGGCACAAAACCCAACCCAAACCGCCGGTGGACATCGTGGTGCGCTACAAGTTTAACCCCACCCAGACAACGGTCTGGTTCGGGGCCATTGTAGCGTTGGTCAACCAGATTACCATGTTGGCCGTGATTTTGACGGGCGCGGCCTTGATTCGGGAACGGGAACACGGAACATTGGAACATTTGTTGGTGATGCCCCTGACCCCCTTTGAAATCATGATGGCGAAAATTTGGGCCAACGGGTTGGTGGTTTTGGTGGTGACCGCCTTATCACTGAAATGTATCGTACAGGGCGTTCTGGACATGCCCATCGCCGGTTCCGTCCCGCTCTTTCTGGCGGGAGTGGCCCTGCACCTCTTCTCGGTGACGGCATTGGGCATTTTGATTGGCACGGTGGCCCGCACCATGCCCCAGATGGGCCTCTTGATGATCCTGGTGATCATCCCGCTTCAAATGCTCTCCGGCGGTAACACCCCCTACCAAAGCATGCCGGAAGCCGTGCAGTTCATAATGAAAGCCGCCCCCACCACCCACTTCGTCGCCTTCGCCCAAGCCATCCTCTTCCGCGGCGCGGGCCTGGAGGTGGTCTGGCCCAGCTTTCTCGCCCTCTTCATCATCGGCTGTGTCTTTTTCGGCTCCGCCCTCGCCCTCCTGCGCAAAAGCCTCTCCGCGGCGGCTTAGAAAAATCCAACATTAATAAATGACGGGGGATTCGGAATTTACACGACGGAACCTTGTCTATTGAAACCGGCCCTCTTTCAGGTCAAGAAGCTCCTTTGAGGGCTATGTCGCGGACGCTGGGGTTGCTGTCCCCAATGTAGGGAAGAAGCTGGGCTTGGCCAGCGGCGCCCAATTGAGCCAGTGCCCAGGCGGCGCGGATGCGAACGGTTTCCCGGGCGCTTTTGTCTTTTGAAAAAAGGTAATTCTTCTCCTTGAGAAGACGGCCTAGCGATTCCGCGGCGGAGGGATCCCCCAACCGTCCCAGCACCAGACAGACGGTTTCCGCCTCCGCCACCGACGCCTGACGCAACAATCTCAGCAACGGCATCACCGCGGGCTTATACCTCTGGTCGCCAAGCACATCCGCGGCCAACCGGCGAACGCTTTCTTTCTTGTCCCCAAGGAACTTGACGGCCAATTCCGAAGATTTGTCGCCTGGAAGTCGGGCCAGAATACGGACGATGGCGTGGCGCAAATCCGGGTCTGGATAATGGATCAACGTCCCCAACCCATCCAGAATTTCTTCTCCCCCCACCGTGCCCAAAACACTGACCACATTTAAAAGGGCATATGTCGTGTTTCCCATATTTAATTCGGAGGCCAGCGCCTTTGCTCCGGGGACCCCGTATTGGCCCAATTGTTCCGCCGCCAGAGATCGCAGAGCGCGATCCCGAGAATCGATAACGATCTTCACGAATGCGGGAATAGCTAAATCACCCACGTGGCTCAACAATCGCCGCCCAGCCTCCTGTCTCTCATTTTCCTTCGAGTGGATGTCTTCCACGACAATATCCATCAGTTCTTCCAACGCTCGCTTCAAACACGCCCCGGATATTTCCGGCCTCTCTTTCGGCAACGACTCCTTTTGCCCCCTCAGAGAACAAAGCTTTTCGGCCACCTCCAACGCTGTTCGCGTGCGCCGGGCACGGTAGTTGTGGATAAAATCGTCCGTCAGTGCTCCCAACACTTCATGGACAACGGGGACAGCGCGTTCCTCCTGGGCTTCAGTCAAAAAGGCATCCCTCAACCGGTCTCCGAGATCATCCCTTAGGTAAGTCCAGAGGACCGGCAAAAACCGGCGCGCCCATTGGGCGGCCCGCTCCCGCAAGGTCGCTTCCCCTTCCAACAAAATAGACCGCACCCGTTGGACGACATCCTTGGCTCGATCCTGGAAGCCCGCGGCGAAAAGGGACCCTAACATTTCCGCCAATCCCCGCCCCCCCCCTTTTATAAATTCCGAGTCCGTTAAGCCTATTAAACGGTCCACCTCCATCCGCAGATCCTGCGACGTCTCCATCGCCGCATACTCCGGGACGGTTTCCAGCAATCCCCGCTGGGCCAACTTTTCATAAACAGCGCGGGGAATCTTTCTTGCCGAGGCGCACTTCGAAAGCTTGAGGACCATGGTTTTCAGTTTCTCATGCTCCCTTTCCATTTCTTTGCCTTTCCCGGTCGTCTGAAGTTTGAGTTCCCAGCGAAGGGTCTCATTCAATAACTCCAAAAGTTTCCCTTGGTGCAGAGCCGCCAGAACATCTTCCAAAACGCTCGCGCCGCCGGACCCAAAACCGACATCCGCGTCAAACAGTTCTTTTAACAAGGTGGCTTCCATCAGAACCAAACGTTCAGCCAGATGTTGGCGGAGGGTCGCCTTCATGGTTTCTTCGGGGATTGTATCAATGTATTCAAGCGAGGCTTTAAGCGACGCCCGCATTTCTTGGTTGGATTCCAACGAGTGAAACTGAGAAAGGCCTTTGGCCACAACGGCCTCGTCCCCGGAGACTTCCATGACCCGGGTGTCGGTGACATGGATGTGCGTTACTTTTTTTGTGTCTAACCAATCCGCGAACGAACGGTCGGGAAATCGTTTCCCGCTCAGCCCTTCCACGAGAATCCGGATCTCATCACCGGGGCAACCCGCATCAAAAGTCACCCCTTGAATCCCGTGTTCTTCGAATACTTGAACCAAGAGGCTTGCGGCAACGACCTCCGTCTTGTCAACAAAAAACCGGTGGCCGTTACGGGAAAGAGTCAAATTCTCTTTTTTTTGAAGGAAGGCATTGATTTCTTCCTGAACAAACGCAACGACCTCTTCCACCGATCGGCTTCCGGTGGGGTAAAGTCGTTGGTTCATTATAGCGGCTCGGAGCCTGGCCGAGAGCCTGGATTCTTCCACGGTTCGTAACTCCTTTAATTTCCCTTATTTAACCCCAAAAAGGCTATTTTTCAATGGCTATTTTCCTCCTGAAAGAATCGGAAGAGGGAGCAAAGACCCAGGGCTCATGCCGAGACATGGAATGTCGAACGCAAGTTTCAAAAATGAGGGGGGCCCGAAATTCGACGGGGGGTCGTCACCCCCCCTACGACAAAGTATAAACCACACAAAAAAAAGATGAGGAAATAAACAATGCCACAAAAGCGATCAGGAGATTGTTGGCCTTGAACTCAGAAAAACAATCCGCCGTCATCGCCATCTGTTATTGGAGGCAGGTCTTTTGTCAGTCGGAAAAACCCGGCCCATGCCGTCGTGTCGAACGAGGGCGTCGGTGATCTTGAACTTGAAAAGATTTTTCTTTGACATCACCATAATTGTAGATCATTTATTGTGGAAAGAAATTGATTCAAATTAACCGTGCCTTTATGTTTTTAGGTTAGCGGTGAAGGCCGATTAATCCGATGACCCCCAGGCGAATCATCATGACGGCGATGGCCGCCAGGAAAATATGTACGACCTTGGAGAGGGCTTTGAGGCCGGCGGGATGGAAGAACCGCGCCAGGGGCGTTGCAAAAGTGAGGGCGAGCCAAACGAGGGAGAGGTTGGCCCCCAACGACAAAAGGGTCCAGGTTCCCCCGTGGTGGTCCATCAGCATGAGAATTGTCGTCAGAGCGGCCGGACCGATAATGAGAGGCGTTCCCAGGGGCACCACCCCGGCGCTTTCGTCGGGGTCCCGCCCTGTTTTTTTCGAAAACAGCAGGTCCGAGATGGCCAGCACCAAGAGCACAAGGCCGCCGCCGATGCGGAAATCATCCGCCGTGATACCGAGAAGTCGGAAGATCGTCCGTCCCGCCACCAAGAATAAAAGGGAAATCCCAAACGCTGTGAGGACAGCTTGAAGGGTAATTTTCCTGCGTCGGGATCTTTCAACCCCCCCCATCATCCCAAGGAAAATCGGCACCGTCCCGAATATATCAATCGCCACAAAAAGCGGAATGAACACGCTCCAGAACATTTCCATGGCCCTATGATATCAAAAGACACCGCTTCTTTAGGTTAAATCGGATCCAGTCGCCCTGGGAATGGCCCCCCAAGGGACTCGACCCCTCCTCTCAGGGGCAATGGCAAATCGATCTTTAGCCGTGCCGTTTTTGGAAATCGGCCATGAATTGGATGAGGGCATCAACGCCGGCGGCCGGCATGGCGTTGTAGATTGAGGCGCGCAATCCACCCACGGCGCGGTGTCCTTTTAGGCCCGACAGACCTGCCGCCTCGGCCTCTTTCAGGAACAGCTTTTCCAGGTCTTCGTTCGGCAGACGATAGGTCACGTTCATGATGGACCGATAGGCCTTGTCGACCGTGCCTTTATAAAAACCCGAACCGTCGATGGCGGCATACAATTGAGCGGCTTTGGCGCGGTTGCGGGTTTCCATGGCCGCCACCCCGCCCTGGGCTTTCACCGACCGAGTCACCAGAGCGAGCACGTAAATCGAGAAGCAGGGCGGGGTGTTGTGAAGGGAATCTTTCTCCACGTGGGTTTGGTAGCGCAACATGGCGGGCAGGCTCGTAGGGGCCTTTTCCGCCAAATCTTTCCTCACGATCACGACCGTCACTCCGGCGGGCCCGAGATTCTTCTGCGCGCCCGCATACACCAGTCCGAATCGGTTCCAGGGAATTTCGCGACTCATAATATCGGAGCTCATATCGCCGACGAGGGGCACCGGGGAATCTGGAAACACCGACCATTGAATGCCGTCCACCGTTTCGTTGGAGGTCATATGCAAATACGCGGCATCGGGGGACACTTTAATTTCCGATGCGAGGGGAACACGCGCGGGTTGAATCTTTCGGCTGTCGGCCGCCACGCGCACCGCGGCCACCTTCCCCGCCTCTTTAAACGCCCCGTCGGCCCATTGGCCGGTGAGGGTGTAGTCGGCAGGTTTCCCCCCCGCCAGGTTCATGGCCACCTGGGAAAATTGCTGGGTGGCGCCGCCTTGCAAAAACAAAACGGCGAACTCGGGTGGCACGCGGAGAAGGCTCCTCACATTGCCCAACGCTTCCATGTGCAAGGCCTCGTAGGTGCCGCCACGGTGGCTCATGCACAAAACAGAGAGCCCGGTGTTGCCGCAATCCACCACGGACTGGGACGCTTCTTTAAGGACTTCTTCCGGCAAAACCGCCGGGCCCGCGCTAAAATTATATTTCACTCGTGTCATGGTCGTCTCCTATTCTTTGAACGCTTCGGCGTACCGAGTCAAATCCGTCGCCATGGGATCGCCCTTTAATTCCAGGGCGGCCTGCCGCATGAGGGAAAACATGGGTTCCACTTCTCCCACGGCCAAACAAGAGAAGGCCACGCGCACGTCGGTCGGGGCCGTGGCGATCAGGCCCACCCCATGCTTGTCCAGCAAATAAAGCCGATAGGCTTCGGCATTCAACCCTTTTAATTTCATGGAAAAAAAATAACCGGAGTTAAACGGGTACGGTGTCCAAACGTCGGCGTATTCCGGCTGAGCGAGAACGTCTTTCACCTTGTCGTAGCGCGCCTTCATCACGTCATATTTCTGCCGTTTGTCCGCTTTATACGAGGGAGCGGTCATGGCCTTCAGAACCACGCTTTGGGACAACTGGGAAACATTGGAGATCGCCCCACGGACGACCCCCGCGGCCTTTTTCTCCAGGGCCTCGGCCACTTTCGCCGGGCCGGGAAACGTCAGAAATCCCACGCGAAGACCCCACACGTAATCTTCCTTGGTCGCGCCATCTAACTTAATGGGAAGGATATTGACATGGCGCTGAACCAACTTAGCGAAAAGGGATTCTTGTTGCCACCAGCGGTTCATATCCCAAACCAAAATAGGCATCGTCACAGAGGGCCACGAACCGACGACCGCCCTGGGCCAAATTCACGAGCGCGTTGGCGATGGCGTCGGCCTCTGTTTCCGTGGGCGTATAGCCCGTGGGATTGTTGGGAAAATTTAGGAGGACGAGCGCCTTTTCGCCCGGCCTCACGGCCCGTAGGGCGGCGGTGAAACCGTCGACGTCAAATCCGCCCGCTTTAGAGAACAGGGGGTACCGCGCCATGCGCGCGCCCCGACGAAGGCCGAACACCATATGGTAATTTTCCCACAATTGGTCCGGAACAAACACCACGTCACCCGGGTCGGAGAACATATCCGCCGCAACGCTCAACCCATGGGTGATCCCGCAAGTCACCACCGGCGTGCCCACGGCGGCGGCTGATAACGACGGATTCTTTTCCAACAGTTCTTTTTTCCAAGCCTGGCGAAGTTCGGGGGTGCCAAAGGACGGGGCGTAGTTCAACGCTTCCTGAGGCGAGAATTTGGGGAGCAGGTCCATCACGGCGGGCAAGAACATGGGCCCGCCTTTTTCTTTGGCGATGCCGATGGTGGCGTTGAACCGTTTGGCTTTCTGTCGCGCCTCCGCGGTCTGGGTCAGAATGCCCTTGGGAAAATAAAATTCACGCCCGAGAGCCGACATCATGGAAAAAATTTCCGGCGCCTCGCTTTTAATTATTTCATTAAGTTCAACGGCTAACGGGTGGCTCATCACCAAGTCTCCTCTCATCAGTGGGGAAAAGATATATTTTATAAAAACCGGACCATAAACATATCGATTATTCTTTCAACGACCACTTGAACAAAGGAAGTGGACCTGGGCGTCATAGCCTTCTGGGCGCCTCTCCAACTCTCGCGGATTCGAACCTTTCAGCGCAGTGGGCCCTCCATCGTCGAATTTCCGACCGTCCCAAACGGATTCCCTGACGAAGGTCATGGACGGAGCCTGGTTTAAATTCATACCCTATGCCCAACTGGAAAAAGGGTCGCGACGTCACCCGTGCCGGGGCGGGCGGCCCGGTGAGTTTGGCAGGGGGCTTTCCATGACGGGGCTTTTGTTCCGACGGGTCTTGGGAGTGGCGGTATTGTTGAGCTTGATGCTCGGGGTCACGACCCGGGCCGGGTCGTTCTCGATTCGTACGCGGGCACGGCACAGCACCGACCTGCGGACTTGTTCGTGAATCAAACGTCTCCGCCCCAAAACCTACACCTCACCGTGAACGGTTCAGCCTCGCCCGTGTTCGGGGGAAGGGTCCTCTGTTGGTTTGAGAGGGCGCCGTGGGCGGGCTTGGGCGGCGATATCAGCTACTACGAGTTTAACAGCGCCGTCCTGAACGCCAACGTTTTCCCAGCGTCCGTTTTCGGAGGACTTCGAATCCCCCTGGGAATCCCCTCGAACCACTCCGCGGCCCGCGCGCAAATCTATGGGTTCGGGGGCCTTTCGGTTTTGCTCGCCGACGTTCGCGCCAGCGTGAACGGCATAACCGGCCACACCTTCATTAGCCCCTGGACGAACACCGGGGAATCCTCCACCGGCCTTGTGGCCCCTTATCTGTCGGCCGGGCTGGCCGTGCAACCCTGGGAATCCCACGGCTTCTTTCTGGAATACCGCCACGTCGCCTTTGACGTCGATTTTCTCACCACCCATTCACCGCTCTTCCCCACCTCCAACACTCGTTTCGAAGCCTCCTTCGCCACCGACCAAATCCTCCTGGGTTTTTCTTTCTGTTTCCCATAACCTCGAAACACTCAGCCGCCCCGGTTTCCCCGTCTGGAAAGGGAGAGCTTTTCTTTTTGGAAGACAATCGACGATGGCCCCGATCCATCCGGGGAATCCCCGTTGGGAAACAATCCCGTCCCCCTTTTTCTCAGGACCATAAAATCAAAAGAAGCGGTCTGCGGCCGCCTACAAACGTTTCTGCGATCGGAAAAATCGGTCGTTCGGGTTGTCGAAGTGATAAAGTTTGGCGCCTTCGATGCGCTTGGCCAGGGCGCTACAGGCGAGGACGGCCAGAAACATGCCGACCATGGGTCCGATCCAATAGATCCACCCTCCATCCCAAATCCCAGTGATGACGGCGGGGCCAAACGTCCGGGCTGGGTTGGTGCTGGTGCCTGAGATCGGGGACTCCCACCAGACCATCAGGGAATAAAGCGGAGGGAAGAGGGCCGGGGTGAAGGGGCGGATCGTTCGGAACCCGAGAAAGACGGCGAGGAGCGAGACCATGATGAACGTCGTCAGGATTTCCCCCCCCAGCGCTGTGGAGAGCGCAAAGCGCGGGCCCGGAACGGTGGCGCCGAAGTCCACGCTCCGGCCCATGGCTCCCCACAAAAACAAAGGCAAACACCCCAAGACCGCCCCCGCCAGCTGGGCCAGGATGTAACCAACGGTCGTTCGGACATCGAGTTTGCCCATGAGCCGAAAGGCCATGGTGACCACCGGGTTAATGTGCGCCCCGCTGATTTTCCCCACTGGGGAAAGCGCGATGCAGGCGCCGGTTGACCCAAACAGGAACCCCGTGATCAAACGCCGGATTCCCTCGCTGGGGATCAGGGCCGCCATGGGCGAGCCGGTGCCAAACATAAAAATGACCACCGAAAGCCCACCCAGGACAAGCCCCCCTGTCCCTATGAGTTCCGCGGAACACTTTTTCCAGGGAAAATGAAATCCTTTAAGCAAGTTCATTTATTCGCTCCCCGACTCCCCGTGCGTCTCAAATCGCCAAGAAACTTTTCCCGGAGCGGTTGACCGAAAATGTATCGTGCCCCAGCCTGAAGATAGGAATTGTATCCGCCGGACACTTCCTGGCCCCACAACCCAACTCCAGGACGAGCCCAGAGAACCCAATGATCCCCCATCCTCACGCCCGTTTCGCATTCAAGGTCGCCGGCGCTTTTGTCAGTGACCCAATCCATAAAGATGACGGGATTCAAAACGATCCATTGTCGTTCTCGGAACGATTTGTCCATAATAAATTCCACTCGTGTCCGTCGAATGTCGGTGCGGGCGGAGTCTCCAGCGTAAGAAAACTTGTGTTGGAGCGAAGCCGACAACAGGGTGTCCTTGAAAGGATTCATCCCCGCCACAGCCACCGCGGGACCGGCGCTGTATTTTCCCAATCCAAAATCCGCCGACTCGGCCGTATCGAACCACAAATCGCAATAGGCGGTGAACCCTGCCCGGGGAGTCTTTTTAATCACGGCCGAACCGCGAAACATCACGTCCGCCAAACCGCGATCCATGGAGTGGGGATATCCTTGGGGAACAAGGAACATGTAAGGCAGATCTAAACGGAAACCGAGTTTGGGAGTTGGGGCCCCATCCACGCGCGCGGTGAGCAAATGCCAATCCGGACCGCCGGAATTATTGAAATATTCATCTCCCAGTTCAAAGCGTGACCGGAGGACGGTGGGGTCGTTTCCGACCTCCTCCTGGGCTGACGGCAACGCGGCGGCGGCTTCCGTCGAAAGGAGAACGTTGGCGAAGAGAACGCAGGCAGGGGTAGGCACAGGCAACGCATCCCCGTGCCGCGTCAGTCGGCCGTTGTTTGGATTGATTCGGAAAGGTTGAACATGGTCGGAGTTTTGGTTTGCGGCCAACAGCCATTGACCGCTCGGATCGATGGCGAAGTGGCGAGGCGTTTTGCCGCCGCTGAAGACCCACTCCACGGGCGACACCCGGCCATCTTTCGCACGGATGCGGAATACCCCCAAACTGTCGTGGCCCCGGTTGGACACGTAAAGGAACCGCCCTTGGGGATCCACCGCGATCTCTGCCGCGGTGTTTTCGCCCGAAAATTTCTTCGGAAGGGTGGACAGACTCTGGACGATGCGCCATGTCCCCTGGGAAGAGTTTTGGGCGATCACAGTCACGGTGGACGACAACTCGTTCAGGACGTAAACGAAACCGTTAAAGGGCGCGAAGGCGAGGTGCCGGGGTCCAGCGCCGGGATTCATTTTGACAAAGGGCGGGGCGCCGGCGGTCAATGTGCCGGTGGAGCTGTTGAAGCGATAGATAAACACTTTGTCCAACCCCAGGTCCGCGTTCAGGGCGAACCGATTGTCACGGGTGGTCTGGATGAAATGAGCGTGGGGCCCCGCTTGGCGGTCCCGGTCCACGCCCACCCCGGACTCCTGAACAAACGCGCTGGCGGGGCCCAGCTTTCCGTCTTCCTCCACGGGAAAAACAGCGACGTTACCGCCGTTATAGTTTGCCACGAGCAGGAACCGGCCCGAGCGGTCCAGGGAAAGGTGCGCCGGCGCCGCGCCGAGCGACGACACCTGCTGGAGGAGTTTTAGGCCCCGCCACCCTCGCCCGGTCTCAAATACGCTCACGCCGCCGGTGGGGTCGCCGTTGAACGTGTCGGTTTCGTTCACCGCGTAGAGGAATCGTCCGGTCGCATCCGTTGTTAGGAATGACGGGTTCTCGGTTTTGGCGGCGAGCTCCACCGGGCCAATATCGCCCGTGGCCGGGTCGAAGGGGGCGTTGTAAATGCCCTCGCTGTGGCCCCCGGAGTAAGTCCCAATATACAGCTGTTGGGCTGGGGTCGCGCTGTGAAGGGCGGACGCCAGAAGGGAGAGCCAAAGACTGGTTAATTTATTATTTTTGAGAATATTCAACGTGTTTGATCGTCCTGCGCAAGACAATCACCTCTCCCGCATCAGCGCCCCTGGCGCCCCAGGTGCCCAGAGCTCTGCGATGAGCCGCAAGCGGGAGAGGGAAACCGCTAAAAAGGCTCACGCTTGGGCGAATTGGATGACGACTTTGATGTCGTCGGGTTTTCGGTCGAAGGCTTTTTGGAAATTGGCGGGGGTTTCCGATCGGGTGATGAGCTTGGCCAGCCATGCGCGGTCCGCTTTGGCCAGGGCTTCTCCCCCTTTGTACCAGTGGCGTTTATTCGCGTTGACGCTTCCCACAAGCGCAAGGTTTTTCAGAACCCAGAGGGCCCCCGCGTCGGCCACGCTCACTCGGGAACGGATCCCACCGGTTCCCACGCCCGTAAAACAAAACACACCCCCGGCCCCCAATTTCAGCATGGAGTCCCCAATGACCTGTCCCACCCCGGTGCACTCAATAACGATATCCACTTCGAAGTCGATATCGGCGGCTGAGCCGGAGTGATAGGTGGCCCCCAGGGCCTTGACCAATTCTGGCTTGGGACCGGAATTCACACGATCCAACACATGGACCTCCAGCCCGCGCTGGACCCCGATCATGGCGGCCAAAAGACCAATGGGGCCGGCGCCGGTCACCAAAACTTTCCGCGGTTCCCAGAAAAAGCGCTGGCCCATGGCGAGAGCCATTTCCCAGGCTTTCGTGACCACCGTGGTGGGTTCTAACAACACGCCGAGGAGCCCCAACGTCGGGTCGAGCTTAATGGTGTATTCCGGTTCAATCCGCCACCGTTCCGACATGAACCCGTTAATTTGTTTGATTCCCCGTTCCGTGTACTGCCCGTTTCGGCACATGTCCCATTCGCCCACGGCGCAATTGGGGCAAGGAACGGGGTCGGGTCGTCGAACGATGCCCACCACCAGGTCGCCTTTTTTGAGACCGCTCCTGGGGCCGGGATCGATGACCCGCCCCAAAGATTCATGGCCCAACACCAAGCGGGATTGTTCCGGCGGGGCCCAGCCGTATTTTCCCTCGGCAATTTCCACGTCGGTCCCGCACACGCCCACCGCGATGGCTTCCACCAGCACCGAGCCTTCACGCGCATCCGGTTCGGCGACTTCTTCCAACCGGGCGCTTCCGACTTTTTTGGGTTCAACGGTAATGGCTTTCATAGTTTTACCTCTTTTTTTATTACATCAAAAACATGATATCCCCACGGAGGGAGGTCAAGAAATAAGCCTTGAGACAGGAGGTCACCTCCCGATCGATCGTAACAGGCGGGGCTCATTTTGTCTTTCAGCCGGACCGAGTGACGGGCCACGTCCGGCAAGGGAAGCGGAACGAAACACTGGCTTGAGTGGGCCGCATAATTTATCGTCACAAGGAGGCGTTTTCCTCCATCCCATTCCCAGAGAAACACCAGAAAAGAGTCCCAGGAACCGTTGCCGTCCACCGCGGAACGACATTCCAGTAGGCGCCATTGGCCCTCGCGCACAACCGGGTCTCGTAGAACAGCCAACAGTTTTTCATAAAATCCACGAATCGATTCATTGATCGGTTCCGCCGGCCCTCGAACCAGGTGCGGAGAGATCCGTTTTTTGCGGCCTTCAAATTCCCCCTGATGGAAAAACCGGAGGCCGGGGGACAGAAACGTGATGATCGCCGCGGCTTGATGTTGGGCCGGTTCAAAGGTCGCGGCGGCGCGGGGTTCGTCGTGATTTTCCAAAAAGCGCGCCAACTTATTTTGATAACCGATCTCTGCCATGAGATGTTCCCGCACGGGTCGCGCGTGTCCCTCGCGCAATCGGTCGTATAAGCGTTTGTCATAAGCGTAATCGAACCCTTGTTGCTGTAACGTCCATTCCATGTCCCAATACACTTCCGCCATGAAACAGAATGTTGGATTTTGGGCCCGAACGGTTTGGGTCGCCTTTGTCCAAAAAGGAGGCGAACGCCTCCCCCAGGTGCGCTCGAAAATGTCCGGCAGGACCAACATGGCCATGTCGCACCGCACGCCATCGCATTGCCGGGCGATGTTGACCAGCTCGGCGATCATGGCGTCCTGGGTGGCGGGGTTGGCGTAATTCAATTGGAGGGTGTCGGGCCAACCGGCGAAATACGGGTCCCGTCCATAGGCAAAAATCTCTTCGCCCCGCCGCGTTTTAAGGCGGGTGAAGTTTTGCGGCGCGCCCTTCACGTCCGCTTCGGTCCCCGGAATAAAATAGTCCGGGTGTTCGTCGATCCACGGGTGGTCGAGGCCCATGTGGTTGGGGACAAAATCCAGCATCAGCTTCAACCCGCGCTTTTGCAAACGCTCCCTCAGCCGGGCCAGGGCCTCTCCCCCCCCCAAATCCGGATGGACCGTGTAACCGGTGATGGCGAACCCAGACCCGCCGATGTCCTCCTCGCGAAGGTCGGGGAGGGTTTCTAAAAACTCTTTTCGCCATCCCGGTTCCAAGCGAGAGACGTCGCGGCCCTTCGCCCCCGTTTTCCAGACGCTTAAAAACCAGATCCAATCGAACCCCATTTGCTTCCAGTGGTCTAGGTCGGCGTCCGGCACGTCGTCCAGGGTGGCGGGTCGTCCCAGTTTCCGGGACAGCTCCGTCAGCCAGACGCGGGTGTTGATTTGGTAGAGAGATGGGTAGTGTGGGCTCATTTTATCTCAGCACCTTCTCCTCTTGGGAGAAGGTGCCCCGGAGGGGCGGATGAGGGGTTGAGTTGCTTGTTCGACAGGAAAATAGTCCCTCACCTTTCCCTCTCCCAAGAGGAGAGGGAAAAACACCTGAGTCGTTTTCACTTTCCGGCGCGCGGTGCGCTCCGCTTGGCGCCGACCATTTTCGATTTGCCCTCCGCCAGCACGCGATTGGCTTCCACGGTCTCAAAGAGATGCATGACGACCGTGATGACTCCGGTCCAACCCGTCTGGTGGCTGGCGCCAACGCCTCGACCGGTGTCTCCATGGAAGTATTCATAGAACAAGGGAAAATCTTTCCAGAAAGGGTCTTCCTGGAATTTCTGTTCCGTCCCATGCACCGGGCGATGGCCGTTTTTATCTTTGAGGAAAATGCTCGTGAGCCGCCGACCGATTTCTTTCGCCACGTCGTAGAGGTTCATCATTTTCCCGGACCCTGTCGGGCATTCAATGGTGAAGGAATCGCCGTAATAGAGGTAAAATTGCAAGAGTGCGCGCAGGATCAGGATGTTGACGGGCATCCAAATGGGGCCGCGCCAGTTGGAATTCCCGCCGAACATGCCGTTGTCCGATTCGCCGGGAAGATACGACACCCGATGCTCCTGGTCGCCCACCCGATAGACATAGGGTTTGTCTTTGTGAATGCGGGAAATCGCTCGAATTCCATAATCGCTCAAGAACTCTTTTTCGTCGAGCATGATCTGGAGCACCCGGCGTAAGTTGGTTTCGTTCAGGATCGATCCCAGAACCCGCTCGTTGACTCCCGGTTTCTTGAAATCGTGAATAAATGCGGTCAGTTCCGGACGTTCTTTGAGATAATCACCGAGGATTTTTGGCATCTCGGGATATTTCGCGCGGATGTCCCGTTCAAAGATCGTCACCGCGCAGAGAGGCAGGAGGCCCACCATTGAACGTACTTTTAGCCGCTCCGCCTTTCCGTCAGGGAGCTTGAGTACGTCGTAGAAGAAGCCGTCCTCTTCGTCCCACATGCCGAATTCCTCTTTGGACCGAATCATCCCCGACGCGATCATGAGGAAATGCTCGATAAATTTCGACACGAGGTTCAGATAGGCCGGATTATTTAACGCGAGTTCCACGCTGATCTCGACCATGTTTTGACAAAAGAGCGCCATCCAGGCGGTGCCATCGGCTTGTTCCAGATAGCCGCCGGTCGGAAGAGCCGAGGATCGGTCAAAGACCCCGATGTTGTCCAGGCCCAAAAATCCGCCTTCGAAGGCGTTGTTCCCGGCTCGGTCTTTCCGATTCACCCACCAGTTGAAGTTTAACAGAAGTTTGTGGAAAGACCGTTCGAGAAAGGCCAAGTCGCCTTTCCCTTGATCGGCCTTCTCCCCCAAATACGTGAAGATCGTCGACCAGGCATGGACCGGGGGGTTCACGTCACCGAAATTCCACTCGTAGGCCGGGATCTGGCCGCTCGGGTGGAGGTAGCGGTTCTTGAGCATGAGCTCCAATTGCTCTTTGCCGAAATCACCGTCCACCAGCCCCAAGGCCGTGACGTGAAACGCGAGATCCCAGGCGGCGTACCAGGGGTATTCCCATTTGTCCGGCATGGAAAGCACGTCGGCGTTTTTCATGTGGCCCCAACGATCGTTGCGGGTCGCTTTGTTCGGTTTAATGTCGTGCTGTTTCAGCCACTTGCCGACGTCGTAATAAAACCATTGTTTGGACCAGAGCATGCCAGCCAAGGCTTGGCGCATGACGAGAGCCTGGTCAGGGTTGAACGTCGACGGAATCACGTCCGCGTAAAACGCGTCGGCTTCCTCGAGTCGAGAACTGAACACGGTCTCAAACGGTTTCCCAAACTGAGTCGCCAGCGATTTCTTAATGTCCTTCTCCAAATGGTCCGTGAGCCGGAGACGCACTGTTTGAGATTTTCCGGCGCCCACCGTGAGAGAATAACGGGCCGCGGCTTTCGTTCCCTTCTTGGCCGGGTTCACCGCCTCTTTTTTCCCGTGAACGATATAGTTGTCGAA
This sequence comes from Elusimicrobiota bacterium, assembly GCA_016721625.1. Lineage (NCBI taxonomy): Bacteria > Pseudomonadati > Elusimicrobiota > Elusimicrobiota bacterium. The sequence continues at coordinate 351,964 of JADKHR010000001.1, read as the reverse complement.
GGCGTCTTTCACGTAAGGCGTCGCGTTGGGGGTTCCGACGAGCCGCGCCGTGTTGGTTTCGTTTTCGGTGAACAGAAGTTCCGTGTTTCCTTCCGCGAAAAAATAACGGTCCCCCAATTCCCGGTGGGAGAGGGCCACCACGCCCCCTGTTTTATCCTGCGCCACTTGACGAAGAGAAGGGCGCGGGACGGGCTCCCCCCAGGACCAGTCATTGCGAAACCAGAGGGTGGGCAAAAGTTCGAGCGTCGCGGATTGAGCGCCCCGGTTATGGACCGTGATTTGAATAAGCATGTCATCGGGAGAGGCTTTGGCGTATTCCACAAACACATCGAAATAGGCGTTTTTGTCAAACACACCGGTGTCCAGCAATTCGTATTCCGGTTTTCCCCGCCCGCGTTCCCGGTTGGTGGACACGAGATTGTCGTAGGGGTAGGCCGCCTGGGGATATTTGTAAAGATATTTCATGTAGGAATGGGTGGGCGTGGAGTCCACGTAAAAATAATATTCCTTCACGTCTTCCCCGTGGTTCCCCTCGGGCCCGGTGAGGCCGAAAAGTCGTTCCTTTAAAATGGGATCTTTCCCGTTCCAAAGGACCAAGGAAAAACACAGATTTTGTTTCTCGTCAGAAATGCCGGCCAGTCCATCTTCCCCCCAGCGATAGGCGCGCGAGCGGGCGTGGTCATGGGGAAAATAACTCCAGGCATCGCCGTGTTCGCTGTAATCTTCGCGCACCGTTCCCCACTGTCGTTCGCTAAGGTAAGGCCCCCACTTTTTCCAGTCCGCCTTTTTGGTTCGGGCTTCTTCTAACCGCGTTTGTTCAAAATTCATAGGGCCCCCCCCCTGACTAGAACGCTTGCCCAACGTAAAGATAGACACTTTTGGCTTTCCCTTCCCCTTTGGAATAACCGAGGTAGGCGGGGCCGATCCCGGTGTCGAGACCGACCATCACGGTTCCCGAAAAAAGCCCTTCGATGGCGTCAAATTCGTTGCCGTCATTCCACACGCCGCCCCATTCCGCGGCCGCGCCCCCGTAAAACGGTTTCCCGCCCAACTCCCCGACCTTGTAAAGATATTGAGTTTGGGCCAGGGCTTTTTCTGTTCCAATCAAGCTGTTTTGGCTGTAGCCTCCCAAGTTAAGAAACCCGCCCAAGCGTTGAAGGTAGGAGTTTTCCTGGGTGTTATTGAAATTGTTCGCCCACTGCCCTTTCAGCCGGACCGTGTGCCGTTCGCTGGAAAAAGCCCCCATGGCGCTGACGCTTCCCATGGACGCGGCCGCCGGAGCCCCCACCGACGTTCCGGTCATCCGACCGCCGATTTCTCCCAAGAATCCATGGCGAGGAAAGCTGGCGTCGTCCACCGTATCGAAAGATAATTGGCCGACCCCTTCCACTTGACTGTATTTCAGTAAATAATCCGGGGCCGTGGGCGTGTGATAATTCTGATCCACCCACCCGAGTCCCAATCGGATTTGGCCCCAATTGCCTAAACTCCGCCCCCGCCGCCGCCCACGCCGGAATGTTGATCGCGGAAAGGCAACTCGTTGCCTTCATTGACGAGGATGGCTTGGTTGTTTTGTTGAAGCCAGCCTTTCACGAAAATAAAATAGGGGGCCCCATAACTTAAATGGCGGGGAACTTTTCCGATGGGCTGATAGAGTTCCGCGGAAACCCCCGAATTCAGGCCCACGTTGCCGTCGACTTGAAGTTCGGCGCCTAATTCATTGAGTTCTGTCCGTTGATACCGAGCCGTGATCCCGTAGTCCCCGTGACCTTTGAAATCTTCAGCCATTTTAAAACCCAGTTTTAAATAATCCGGTCCCCAGCTTTTTCGAGGCGCCTCAATGACCACGATGTTTTTGTCCCCGCGGCTCTCGGAGTGATAGTCAATGCACTCAAAATATCCCAGCCCGAAAAGCCGGGCCAGGTCCGACTGCATGCGGACGGGATCCAGCGCCGCCCCCAGGGGCTGGCTCACAAAGGGTTTTAAAACGCTGTCGGAGATTCGGGTTCCGTTTTTGATCTCAATCCCGTCCACCCGGGGAAGTTCCGGCGTTTTTCCCAGAGAATCCCGCCAGTTTTTATATTCTTCCGCGGAGAGAGAAAACTGGGCCAATTTTTTGGCCATGCCCCGCGCGGCGTCTTCCCCGCGTTTGATGATTTCGGGGATCTTTCCGAAATCCACAAAGCTGAGCCCCGTCAAGTCGGGCTGAATCAACAAATCGTCCTTTCCAACCATGGAAAGTTGTTCGACGTCCGCCACCTCGCCCCCGAGCCGACCGACCTGCGAAATCACATCCAAAACCGAGTGGATGTCTTTTCGTTTTGAAAGAGGCGTGCCGATATTCACAACGATGAGACGATCCACCCCCATTTTCTGAACCACATCGACCGGAATGTTTTTCAGATAGCCGCCATCCACATAAAGCCGGCCGTTGATTTCCACGGGCGAGAAGAGGGGCGCAATGGCGATGGAGGCGCGGATGGCATTGACCAAGTCGCCTTTGTCCAACACCACCGATTTGCCTGTTTCGAGATCCGTCGCCATGGCGCGGAACGGGATGGAAAGATCGTCAAAACTTGCCACCGAACCCGTCACGTGGGACAGTTTTCGAAGTTCCGTCACAAAGTTCTGCCCCTCCACGAACCCCAAGGGAAGTTTGGCTCCCCCTTCCCCAACACCGATGCGGGCTTTCACCAAAAAGGTCAGGTCGTCATTTTTGCGACGAAACGAGAGCTCGCGTCGAGGCGGGGAATCATTGAAGGCCGCGTTCCAATCAAAATTGGCAAAGAGCGTTTCCAGCTCTTTTGTATTGAGGCCAGAGGCGTACAAGCCGCCCACTGCCGACCCCATGCTGGTTCCGGCAATGAAATCCACGGGGATCCGTAGTTCCTCCAAAACCTTGATCACTCCCACGTGGGCCGCGCCGCGCGCGCCGCCCCCGCTCAAAACCAGTCCGATGCGAAGGCGTTTGGGTTTGTCTAGTTTTTGCGGCGCCGGAGCCGTCATGCCAGCCTGCGTGGCGAACAGGAAGGCCCAGATTAAAAAGATGATCTTTTTCATACAACACCTCGTTTTTTTTTGAACCGCTTTTTTAAAATTGAAAGGAAACGCCAACCGATGGACCACTGAATCTCAGGTCCTGCAAAAGACTCGATCCGCTCGTCTGATATTCAAGCTGGCGATACGTGGCCGAGATTTCTCCCCAATGAAAGGCATAAGTGAGCCCCGCCATCGCCTGCCAGGTAAAATCAGCTTCTCCGGTTCCGAGATCGAGGTAATAGGGGATGGACAATGGAGTCTGTCCCAATCGCGCCTTTCCTCGGAATCCGATTAATATATCCCAGAGCGTCTCCCGGTCAATGGCATTCCCGGATTTCTGAAATGTATCCCCGGGGCCTGGACCGTTGATCGCGGCGGACAAATTCCAGTTCGTTTCCGCGCGTGTTCCAAAATAGCGGAACCCGAACATCGGTTCAAAGGATCCCTTATTGGATTCAATCCATTGATACCCCGAAAGCACAGTCCACCCAGTCATCTCCAACGTGGTGTTGGTTCCCGCATCCAACGAAGCGCTCACCTCGATGAGGCCGCCGGAATTAAATTCCGTTGACTCCACTTTGCTTTTTTCATCCGCCAACCGCATGTAAAGAAAGTCCGAAAGAATGAACCAACGCCCCTCCCGCGCTTCCAAAGCCAGGGGAAAGGCCATTTTTAAATTGTCGAGGTAATCATCCGTTCCGATCTTGACGTTTGTTTCTTTCGATCCCCCAGCGCTCCCATGTTGAATCGTGGCCCCGATATCGGCAAACCAGAAATATGGGGTCACCGCGAACGTCCAGTCGTTTTTCCAGGAGCTTGAAGAAATGGTCTCCGCACTCAAATTGTTCTGCCCATACAGGACACAAAACATCCCCAATAAACAAAACCATTTTATTTTCATACAACCTCCTTAAACCAACCTCTTGTAACCGTTCAGGTATTTTTCCCTCTCCTCTTGGGAGGCCGTTCGCAGAGCTCACGGCACCGGGGGCGGCAGAGCCGCTGATGCGAGGGCAGGGTGAGGGAAATATTTTTTTGATGATAAGATCGTCCATCCCCTCATCCGGCCCTCCGGGCCACCTTCTCCCAAAAGGAGAAGGACCATGGGCCCCGGAAAGGACCCCTATTCTTCATTCGTCATTTGAACCCTCTCTCCCAACCCTTTCCACCTACCCCATCCGAGCCCCCGATGACGTGGGAAGCTTATCTCCGGTGACTTTCGCCCAACGCTCATTAACCAGTTCTTTCGCCGCCTGTTCCAGGAACTCCGGCGCGGCCCACTTGTTAACATCGAAGTCGTTTTTAATGTAGCCATGGCTCCGCATGAAATCTTTTCCGATCTCAACAGAGACCAGGTTCTGGGGCGAAAGGTTGGGCACCATGTCGATGTCCTTAATGCCTCGGTAGGTGTCCTCCACATCCAGGTAAAAGGTCTGTTTGTCGAGGATCGCGGCCGCCGCGTGCTTGTGCTCATTGGCCCAGCGCCCCACTTTGATCATCCCTTTCATGAACGTCACCACCAGCTCGGGATGTTTCTCGGCCATCACATCGGTGCAAGTGATGGCGGCGGGAATGTTGGCCACTTGAAGGGTCCAATCCGGATATCGGGACAGGTCTTCAATGGCCTTCATCTTGCCCGTGGCCTCCTGCAGGTGCTGGAAGGGTTTGCTTTGGGTGTAAATCGCATCGACCACGCCTTTCAACAGGGCCGTTTCCAGCGGACGAAAGGCCAGGTCATGTTTGTGGTCCCGTTTGAGCCACAACTCGGACGCATTGTCCATGGGATCCAACATCTCAGGATTGTTGTACCAGTCGTCCGCGTAAGGGAACTCGACAATCTCCACATCCTTGCGTGTCATGCCGTTCATCCGGAGCATCAACTCAATGCCTTGCTCTTCCTGAATGCGCCACCAGTCGTTCTTAATCCTGTTCAGACTCTTCGAGAGTCCGATCTTTTTGCCTTTTAGTTCAGTCATCCGGTAGAGGTTGTCCCGGGAGCGAACCATCATGCACCCGCCTTCGTGGGGGGCATGGGTGACACCCAATAACCGCGTCCGGCGAATGTCCGCTTGAACATGAATGGGCGGAAATAAACCGCCAAAACGGATGAGATTATCGAGGTTATGGATATAATGGGGATACCAATCGTTCTCCCGGACAGAACGCAAGAAACCGTATTTGACGCCGATCTTCTTGAATTCTTCTCTGGTCCAGCCCAGTTCCTGGTCCACATTGCTGGCGGACACCAGGGGACAATTGGTGTAGTACACCTCTTTCCAATTCAATGGAACGGTGTTCAATTTCGTGTTTTCGAACGTTGTCTCTTTGATTTTTTCGTCGCCCATAAAACCCCCCGTAATTGAATTTAAAAAATCACCGGACTCAAAAGTTTGAGCCCCACTAAAATCATCTGCGTTGCCAGACAGGCCTGGATGAACACGAGCACGGCGCCGAGAACGGAAAGAACGATCGCCAAACCCGGCGTTTTCACCACCGTGTCGATGAAATACATCACCAAGAAGTCCAGCGCCATCATGATCGCCACGCTGAGAACAATGAGAGGGACGATCCCCGGACTGTTCGGCTCCTGCATCAGGAAGATTAATATGGCGGCGACACCCGCCTGAGGCACGATGATCGGCACCGCCACCGGGGACACCGCCAATTGGATCGGCGTGGCCCCCGGAACCGGCGTCGGCGGTGGAGCTTTGATGAAAATGGTTCGGAGCGCCGCGATCAAGAGGACCACCCCGCCGGCGATCCGCACCGCATCCAGCTGGATGCGGTACTTCCCCAACAGGCTCATTCCCGACACCACCACAAAGGCGCATAGCGCCGAGGCAATCAAGGCCCCTCGCACGGCCACGGCCCGCTTAAACCGAAGGTCAGCCCCCTGTGTCAACCCGGCGAAAGCCTGAATAATCTTCACCGGCCCCAACAACATGAAGAAGATCGTTAAAATGAATGAAAAACGCTCCATGGCGCTCTCCCTTTAAGTTTTTGCCGACAATCCTTCGTCAGTCCCGAATCGCTCAAAACAAAGAGTGCTGACTCTTAGTTGAAGTTATAGCCGGTGAGGACCGATTCCCTCTTCGCAAGCCGGTCCTGCATGTATTCGTTAAACGAGAAAAACATGTAGCCGCCTGCCAAATTGTAAACCTGGGTATAGCCCAGATTCTGTAAGGCCAGCACGGCATTGTAACTACGCTGTCCACTTCGACAATAAGCGTAAACAGGCCGATCCTTTGGAATTTCTGACACCCGGCCGCGAAGCTGGCTCAAGGGTATATTCTTTGATCCCCTAACGACACCCGCCCCAACCTCATAATCTTCGCGGACATCCAGAATATAGGCCCCGCTGGCAACCAACGAGCGCAATTCCGAAGGCAATACCTGTTTGAATGTGCCGTCCAGCAAATTCCGACCGACATAGCCCGCCATGTTCGTCACATCCTTTGCTGTCGAAAACGGAGGGGCGTAGCACAGTTCAAGACCCATGAGATCCCGAATGGTGGCGTTAAAATGAATGGCCGTTGCGATCACGTCGATCCGCTTATCGGCCGCGCCTTTGCTGATGGCCTGCGCACCCAGAAGACGGCCGCTTGGCTTCTCAAAGATCACCTTCAGAAAAACCGGGGTGGAGTTCGGCATGATCCCAACAATGTCTTGCGGTGAAACCAGCGCGACATCATAACTGAGCGGCGATTTCATTTGCTTGATCTGCTCTTCTGTCAGGCCGGTGGATGCCGCGTTGTATTCAAAAACCTTGATGCAGGAGCTGGCGATATAAGCGGGATGAGTGAAGGGCAAGCCTTTGATGCTGTTCGCCACGCCTCGCGCCTGGATCTGGGCTGGCCAGGCCAGCGCTATTTTAAACTTTTCTTTGAGGAAGGCATGATCCACTTCAATCGCATCGCCGATGGCATAGATATCCGGATCATTCGTCCGGCATTCGGCATCCACAGCAATGGCGCCGGTGGCCCCAAGGGTCAACCCGGCCGCTTTCGCCAGTCGGGTTTCCGGAGTCACGCCAATGGCCATGACCACGCCATCCGCCTTGATCTTCCGGCCTGACCCGAGCACCACCGTGTTTTTCTCGAACGACGCGACTTTATCGTTCAGCACGAGTTCAATGCCGTGATCATCCAGTGATTTGTGCAAGAGTTGAACCATGTCGGCATCGTAGATTCGAAGGATTTGCGGCATCGCTTCCACCAACGTCATCGCATATCCCGCCTCGCGAAGGTTTTCCGCGACTTCCACGCCGATGAACCCGCCGCCGATCACCACCATCTTCTGTCCCGCCGCCGGAGTAATGCTTTGCTTCAGGCCGACCACATCGCCGACGTTGCGCACCTCATGTTTGTTCACCAACTCGATGCCGGGAATGGGGGGAACGATGGCGGCGGCACCCGGGGAGAGAACCAGCTTATCGTAAGATTCCTCGTAGGTGGTGTTTTTGGTTCGGTCCAGAACCGTCACGGTTTTTGATTTCCGGTTGATCGCCGTGACTTCCGACATGGTGCGAACATTGATATTGTACTGGGTCAGAAACTTTTTCGGGGACATCATCACCAGGGTCTCCGATTTTTCAACCACACCGCTCAGGTAATAAGGCAGACTGCAGTTGGAAAACGAAACGTTCTCGTCCCGTTCAAAAACAGTGATCTGGTCTCCCTCATCCAATCGCCGCAGTCGCGCCGCACAAGACGCCCCGCCCGCCACTCCGCCAACGATAATGACTTTCATGCTCTTCCTCCTCAAATACTTTGACTTTGGGCACGTTACCCAATGCAGAGAGTGTTGTCTATGACGGTAGTCATCTCCCCAACGAGCATTTCAGAAAGCGGTGACGCGTTGAATGACCCAAAACATGGCCACGCTCCCGATGGCGTAGGATGGCAGAAATTCCAGGGGGGCCAAACGTTTTTGGTCAGAGGGCGATAGGCGTGACGCCGCCAGCCGCAGGAGCGCTCGAAAAGACAGGACGAAACCGATGAAAAGGAAATGGCCCATTTCAACCCCTAGGCTAAAAAACAAAAGGGCCGTGGGAATGTGTCCGTCTGGTAAACCGGCGTCTTTGAGTCCGCTGGCAAACCCCAGCCCGTGCATAAGTCCAAACATCAGGGCCACGAGCCACGGCGCCTTGGCCGTGAGGCCCCCGAGCCCTTGGCGGCCGCGCAAAATCTCCGCCGCCACGAAAACGATGCTCAGCGCGATGACGGCCTCCACGGGTTGTTGTGGGATGTGGACATACCCGAGCGTTGCCAGAGTGAGCGTGAGGCTATGGGAAACGGTAAACGCGGTCACGGTCCGAGCCAGCGACCAACCGCTGCGGGTGATAAGGATCAGCGCGAGCACGAACAGGAGATGGTCAACGCCCGTCAAGATGTGTTCGATGCCGAGCGCGGTGTAGGTGCGTGCGACGCCCAAAGCGGTCTCCGGGGCCGCGATCCTGAACGAGGGGGCGGAGGGGGTGAGTCGCGTCACCTGCGTTGTGCCGTCAAGACGTTCCAATCGCACAAGCACGTCGGTCGCAGTGGCCCTTAAGCCCGCGATACGAATCACGCCACGGCCAAGGCCGCCGGGGCACCGGACGGTCCAGCGTTCGGTGGAGGCGTTGTAGGCCATCGATCCCTGAGGTGGAGTGACATCGGCGCAAGCCATGGGAAGTTCCACAGAGAGCCCCAGCCGCAAGTCGCCCTGGCCGGGGACTTTCCACAGCACGTCGTAGGTTTCTGGCCCGTTCTGGCGCAGTTCAAGATAGGCGGGGCGCACCTCGTGCGCGCGCACAGTGGCGGCGAGCGTGAGGAACAGAGTCAAGGTCAAAAACGCGCGATTCATTTGTTTGACGCGATTTTGATCGCGTCCGCCGGACCCGGCGTTTCGATCGTCACGGTGTAACGCGTGAGAAGATTTTGGTAGAACTTTTCATTCGCTTGGAGCCGATGGTCATTGTCCCAATCGCGGCGCACCGCGTCCTGAACCTCCGCAAGGGAGGACACTCCCCCTCCCGCGCGTTCCCTCACGAACACCAGATGCGCCCCGAAAGCGGATTCCACCGGCCCTTGCCATTGCCCTACCGGAATCCCCTCCAACGATTTGGCGAATTTATCGCCGAACAATCGGGCGATCTCACGGGACGGGAGCGCTTTATATACGTTATCCAACATGATCGGATCGCCCAATTTTGAGACGTCGGTTTTGGTTCTCATTTTATTTAACTGGGCCAGCAGTCGCGCGGCATCTGGCGCGAGGCGTTGAGCGTGTTTTTCAGGGTTAAGAAACACCTGTTGGAAAGTGACCTGTGGGTCCCGGCGATAGAAATCAGGATGTGCCTCCAGATACGCCTTCAGCTCGTCTTCAGTGGGTTGAGCCCGGATGGCGACATCGTCGGAGAGGAACTCCATCTTTTGTTGCAAGCGGCGGCGGATGATGCTGTCGTCTTTGTCCAAGCCGAGCGCCAGCGCTTCGCGGTAAAAAACCTCTTCCCGCACCCGCTGTCGGACCAACCCCTCCCACTCCTCGGCCGTCGGCGGCCGTTGACGGGTGCGGGTGAAGTTTTCCCATAGGGAAGCCAGTTGGCCTTGGGTGATGACGATCTTTCCCGGCGCGCCCCCGGCCCCCGTGGACACAAGGCTGTAAACCGCGAACATCGCCGCCCCCAACAGCAGGAAGTGGAGGAGCGGTTCGCGCGCGAGTTTTTTAAGGGCTGTCATTTCCCCGGCGTGTACCAGATGGGCGAGGTGTAGGCGCGGTCGGTGACGATTCGATGGAATTCGTGTAGGTCGCGCTCGCCACATTCACGGTGTTACCGACAGCGGTTTCACATCGTCCATCCCGGCCGATCGTGCGTCCTCCCGAGACCGCCACGTCGAAGATGCGCTCTTCTGTCTTGCCGTCTTTGCCGAGCCAGCCTTTGATGATTTGGATGCGGTCGAGGTTGGGGCCGTCCGTATCGCGCATGGCCTGAACCAGAAAGACCGGGCGTTTTCCGGCCGGCGCCTGGTTGAGGTCGCCGCCCATGGGCACGCCATGGGCGTAACCGTTCGCCGCGAAGTCAGGACGATGGAGGTCCGCCTTCAGAAAATCCCATCCCGCGAACACACGGACGACGGGGCGGTCGCCCGTGGTGGCATAAACTTCCCTGCGTTTAAGCGCGTCCCAGATCGCTTCGCGGGTGTTCTCGCGCGCCCACACGCCGCCCAACCCAGCGGCTTGTTCCCCCCACACCGACACCACGGGCGTGCCGTCCTTCCCCATGGCGAGCGGGGTTTTCCAACGGTCTGGCGAGGGCAGTCCGTTGGCGAACTCCCCGAAAAAGTTGTCTTCCCTCGTGGTGACCACGCCCACATGGGCATCGTTGCCGCCGATCAGGCCGGCCTTGTAGGGGTTGGTTCCAAGTTTTGCGTCCATCTCCAGTCCCAGCTTGAGCGCCGATCGGACATAGTTGCTTTGGAGCAATTGATTATCTTTCAGCGGCTCCAATTTCCCGAAGTCAATGTCCCATCGCTCGAAGTTGGAGAATTCATCGTTCGGCGAAAGGTACGGATGTGTCTCGCTGTCCCCTTTGATCTGCGTCGCCTCCAAAAGCGGCTCGTGGTTGGCGCGCGATTCAGCGTATGCGCGGTCCATAGGTTTCCCGTCATAGGTCTGGGCCGTGTACATCATGCCGTTGCTCAGATTGCCGTTGTGCGGAATGGCGAAAACCTTGCCGCCGGTCTTCTTTTCGTAGGCGTCCATATAATTCCAGAGGTCCGCCGGATCTTGGCTATCGAAGGTGGAAAACGGAACGACCTGGTTCACGCGATCCGCGTTGTCGCGAAAAATGACGGTGCGATGAAGGTTCGCGCCGCCGGGCGCGGAGGTCCACTCAAAGCCGTGGAGCGTGGTAAAAACGCCCGGCTGGTTCCACTTTTCAGCGGCCGCGGTGGCGTGCGCCCAGGCCCCGGCGGCAAGTTTGTCGCTATTGAAGACGGGTTTTCCGGTCTGCATGGAGACAACCGCTTCGATGGCGGCTTTAACGCCTTCCTGAGGACTCGTTTTGGACATTTCATACCATCGCTTGCCCTGGGGATTGGCCAGGAGATCGGGACTCCCGGCGCGGATTTGATCGGAAATGCCGAGATACTCGGCGTGATCGGTGATGGCGACCCAATCGAGAGGTCGGTCCTGTTTGAATCGCTGGCCGTTGTCCATAACGACTTCTCCGCCCGTGGCGACCCGGAAAAGATCGTCGGGGGTCAGCGTAACCCCAAACATCCCCGAATCAAAGGAGTAGCCGGTGTGGACGTGGGCCACGCCCCAGTAGACGCGCGTGGGAGTGGCCTCTTGCGCCGAGGAAAAAGTTCCAAAACCGCCAAAACTCATGGCCACCAGGACCACGCGGGCCACGTCAGACAATCGTATGTAACGTTTCATAGGTGTCTCCCTGCTTTTGGGTTTATTTTTTTTGGTGAGCGGGGGCCCAGCCATCAGCGTGTCCTCTCCGCTTCTTAATTCCAGCCAAAATAGGGCTACCAGAGTATAGAATAAACCCAGACCTGGTTATTAACGGCAGACTTTTGCCAGACGGTCTGCCGGTTCAGCCGATTGTGGATGAAATGAGAACGGAAGGTTCAATTGAACCGATAGTTCACGGACAGGGTGAACACATGAAACCACGCGAAGGTATAAACGGCGTCGGTGTCCGAACCGCCTTCAATGGTGCGGTAACCCCCGCCGAATTCCCAGCGGTCGGTGGCATGGTAAAATCCCTGAACCGTGGCATCGATGGCTCGCCCGGGGCCGCCCGCCAGCCCATCCATTTCGAACAGCGTTCGCCATTTTGGAGCGGCTTGCCAAACACCGGAAAGGTGCAGAAGCGGAACCAGACCGATGTTGCTTTTAGCCGCCTGTTGTCCCCCCTGTTCCAGGGCGATTTTGGCGTCGCGCACCAACAACGTCCCCCCCCAGGACCAGTTCCATTTCTCGCTTTGATGAAATTGGTAGCGGTACGTAAGCCGGTACGTGTCGAATTGATAGGTGGCCTTGACCGGCGTGCCTTTCACAAAGGTTTTATCAACGAAGAACACATCCTCGTCCAATGTCCCCGTCCCCTCCGCGCGAACCGGGGCCGCGGTCAAGCGAAGGCCGTGCTTGTCGGCAAACCGCCATTCCCCCCAAACCCGCACCACCGGGACCGGCCCGCTCCCTTGAATGTCCTTCAGCGAAAAACCGGTCCCCGTGTCCCCCGGAATGCGCACGTCGTTTCGGCTCTGATACCCCGCCCCCGCTTCCACCCCCGTCAAAATCTCGGCGTGAACCGCCCAGGAAACAAAAGGGATCCCTAAACAAAGGACGAACGACTTAATAAAAAATGACTGTTTCACGATATCCTCCATCATTCATTCGAGTGAACTAAAAGATTTTTCCTTCGCAAATTACCATATCAAAAGAGCTAAAACGGCCGCCATGCGACGCCAACCGGTGAAGTGACGTATAAATCCATTGGTTTGCCGAAACGGCCATAGAAGCGCAACGTCTGACACAGATCCGCTTCGAATTCCTGCTGGAAAAAACAAAAGCGCTCGACCGATTGCGCGGCCAACTCAACCCGCGCCAGGAAAAAGCATTGTTGAGGATGTATCAGGAAGGGCCGGAGGGTTTTAAAGGAGGCATGTCCGCAGAGAAATATATCCGCATCGCCGAAACGTCCCGCGCCACAGCCACCCGCGACCTGCAAAATCTAGTGGAATTAGGCGCCCTGAAACGAAAAGGCAACCTCAAAACGACGCGGTATTATCTCCCACATGAGCGGGAAACAGCCGACGACCAGGCATGATTATTTTGGATCTTCCGTTCGACATGTTGATTTTTTGGACTCGCCCCCCTGTAGACGACGTTTTGCGTGCGGCGCGCGTTGTGCCGGCGATTGGCCGCCAGCCGGTTCGCCTTGGCGAAGCCCAGAGACCGGCCCGAAGGGACATATGAGCCGCCCGTCCAAACGGCGCAACACGTCTTTCCCCCTCTTTGCGTGCCAAAAGAAGGGGCCGGCCAGCCGCCCGGAACGACAAGTGGCCAGGACAGGTTTTGAAGAGCGCCTGATCGACGACAAAAATTCAATGTTTTTATACACGAAACCCAGAAGACCCATTATTTTGTAAAAATTCTATGTCAACTAAATAACATGATAAAGTTACTTAATCAACATAAATAACAACATCGTTCGTTTTTATAACAGACAAGTAGGGGCGATTAGAAACAATAATGTGAACAATGCCGATCAACGGCCGGGCATAAAGGCGATCGGGAGAATTATCGTAGATCGAAGCGGTCTAAGTTCATGACTTTGGTCCAGGCCGCGACAAAGTCTTTAACGAATTTTCCCCCCGAATCCTCTTGGGCATACACCTCGGCCAGGGCGCGCAACTGGGCGTTGGACCCAAACACCAGGTCCACGCGAGTGGCGGTCCATTTTAGATTGCCCGTTTTTCGATCTCGGCCTTCGAAAGCGTCCGCGGCTTCGGAGGTGGGTTTCCACACGGTTCCCATGTCCAAGAGGTGAACGAAGAAGTCGTTCGTTAGTTCGCCGACCCGCGTGGTTAACACGCCGTGAGACGAGCGGCCCGCGTTGGCTCCCAGAACACGCAGTCCCCCCACAAGCACCGACATTTCCGGCGCGCTTAAGGTTAAGAGTTGGGCCTTGTCCACCAACAGTTCTTCGGCGGCGACGGCGAAGTTCTTTTTCTGGTAATTGCGGAATCCATCGGCTTGGGGTTCTAAGACGGCGAAGGATTCCCCGTCGGTTTGTTCAGGCGAAGCGTCGGTGCGGCCCGGGGTGAAGGGCACGGCCACGGGATGCCCGGCGGCTTTGGCCGCCGATTCAACACCGCAGGCCCCGGCCAGCACAATGAGGTCCGCCAGGGACACTTTTTTACCGCCCGTTTGGGCGGCGTTGAAGGCGCGCTGAATGGTTTCAAGCGCGCCCAAAACCTTGGCCAACTGCGCCGGCTGGTTAACCTCCCACTCTTTTTGCGGCGCCAGTTGAACGCGCGCGCCGTTGGCGCCTCCGCGCTTGTCCGAGCCGCGAAAGGTGGACGCCGACGCCCAGGCGGTGGACACCAGTTCCGACACCGACAGGCCCGAGGCCGATATTTTGGCTTTTAGGTGAACGATGTCCTTGTCGTCGATAAGAGGATGATTCAACGAAGGAACAGGGTCTTGCCAGATCAGGTTTTCCGCCGGGACTTCGGGGCCGAGGTAACGGGTTTTGGGTCCCATGTCCCGATGGGTGAGCTTAAACCAAGCGCGGGCAAAGGCGTCGGCGAAAGCCTTTGGATCCTTATGGAACCGGCGGGAAATGGGCTCGTAGGCCGGGTCGAAACGCAACGACAGGTCCGCGGTGGTCATCATAGGCCGGTTCTTTTTAGATGGGTCATGGGCGTCGGGGATCATGTGTTCGGGCTTGACGTCTTTGGCCAACCACTGCCAAGCGCCCGCCGGGCTTTTGACCAGCTCCCATTCGTAACCAAACAGCATATCGAAGTAACCGTTGTCCCATCGGGTGGGGTTGGGTTTCCAGGCGCCTTCAATGCCGCTGGTGGTGGTATGGACGCCCTTGCCAGTGCCCAGTTTGTTGATCCAACCGAGGCCCTGCTCTTCCATGGGGGCGGCTTCGGGTTCGGGTCCCACAAGTTTTGGGTCTCCCGCGCCGTGGGCTTTGCCGAAAGTGTGGCCACCAGCCACGAGTGCCACCGTTTCTTCGTCGTTCATGGCCATACGGGCGAACGTCTCGCGCACATCGCGGCCCGAGAGTTTTGGGTCGGGGTTGCCGTTGGGGCCTTCGGGATTCACGTAAATGAGCCCCATCTGAACGGCGGCCAAGGGGTTTTCCAATTGACGATCGCCGCTGTAGCGTTTATCTCCCAGCCAAGACGTTTCACGGCCCCAATATATGTCTTCTTCGGGTTGCCAGATGTCCACGCGGCCCCCGCCAAAGCCAAACGTTTTAAAGCCCATGGACTCCAACGCGCAGTTGCCCGCCAGAATCATTAGATCGGCCCAGGATATTTTGTTTCCATACTTCCGTTTGATGGGCCAAAGCAGACGCCGTGCCTTGTCCAGGTTTCCGTTATCGGGCCAACTGTTCACTGGCGGAAACCGTTGGTTTCCCGTGCCCGCGCCCCCGCGCCCGTCGGCGGTACGGTAGGTCCCGGCTATGCCAGGCCATTCGAATGAACAATCCTCCGTAATGGCCCCAGTCCGCGGGCCACCAATCTTGAGAGCTGGTCATAAGCGTGAACAAATCTTTCTTTAAGGCGGGCAAATCGAGTTTCTTAAATTCCTCCGCGTAATTGAAATCGGCTCCCATGGGGTTGGACGATGGCGCGTGCTGGTGTAAAATACCCAGGTTCAATTGGCGAGGCCACCAGTCACGGTTGGAGGCCCCTCCGCCGGCAGCGGCGGTTTTTCCTGAATTTCCAGCAAACGGGCACTTGGCATTGTCACTCATCATCGCACTCCTTCAATCCGCTCTCGCTTATTTCGCGGGGAACGTCTCTACGGTGACTTGGCGGATCTTCCCGGTGAATTTTTCTTTCTTGTGGTATGCCGGGAACACGGGGGTGTTTTCGTCCGTGCCCACATCGGCGGATTCGTCGATGCCGAAGGTGTTGGCGTTGGTTTTTGCGATCAGCCCCTCGGCGATTTTTTTGCCGTCCAGGAAAATCGTTCCCTTTCCTCCGGCCCCTCGACCGCCCGCGTAATCAAAGGCGAATTTGAGCGTGTGGGGCCCCGCCGGGACCTTTTGTGTGGCCGTCACGGTGTAGGTTTCCAATCCCACCCAATTGTAGGAGTAAGCGGGTTTTCCATCCATCAGATAGAGGGTCCAACCACCAAAGTCCCCCCCTTGGCAGAGGATCACGCCGGAAGCGTCGGCCGGGATGTCGAGATCGGCGGTAATGGCCAGCGAGGTGTTCTTAACATTAATGAACGCATTTTCGGGGATGCCGGTCGCACCTTCGTAGAGAACCAGTTTCGTGCGCCCGTTCATGAGGTCCGGACGCCCGGCGATAGCGGGATCAAAACGCTCGATGCTTCGGTCGTCGATTGGCAAGACGTTGAATTTGACCGCCTCTTCCATGAACAGCTTTTTGAGCGCTTCGAGTTTTTCCGGATATTTTGCGGCGAGATTCCGGGACTGGCTAAAGTCCTCGTTCACGTTGTAAAGCTCCCAAACATCCTCCGCCAGAGGACGGCGCGGTTGGGCTTCCCAGGGCGCTTTATGAATGGTTCCCGCAAACCAACCGTCGTGATAGATGGCCCGGTTGCCGATCATCTCGAAATATTGGGTTTTCCGGGCGTCGGGCGCTTTGCCGTTTTCATAGGAGTAAGCCATGCTCACGCCTTCCATGGGCCGTTGTTCAATGCCGTTCACCACGCGGGGGGCGGGAACGCCCGTCGCCTCGTAGATGGTGGGCGCTACATCGACAACATGGTGAAATTGGGAGCGGATTTGGTTTTTGGCCTTGATCCCAGCGGGCCAATGGACCACCGTCCCGTTTCTCGTCCCGCCGAAGTTCGAGGCCACTTGTTTGGACCAGGTGAACGGCGTGTTGCCGGCGATGGCCCAGCCGGCCGCGAAATGGTTGTAGGTCTTTTCTGTCCCCAAATCGTCGATCCGTTGTAACTGCATATCCAGGGTCTCCTGAACCGAATTGAAATAGGTGTTTTCATTGAACATGCCGATCATGCCGCCCTCGGCGCTGGAGCCGTTGTCGCCGACAATGTAGAAGAACAGGGTGTTGTCCATTTCCCCCCGGGCCTCAATGGCCTGTATCAACCTGCCCACTTCCAAGTCCGTGTGTTCGGCGAACCCGGCGTACACCTCCATCTGCCGGGCGAAAAGCCGTTTTTCGTCCGCGGACAACACCGACCAATCTTTGATGTCGGCCGGTTTCGGGGCCAACCGTGTGTTCTTGGGAACAATGCCCAACTTTTTTTGCCGCGCTAATGTTTCCTGGCGCAATTTGTCCCAGCCTTGGTCGAACTTTCCTTTGTATTTTTCAATGAAGGATTTCGGAACATGGTGCGGCGCGTGGGTGGCGCCGGGAGCGAAATACATATAGAAGGGGTTCTCCGGCGTGAGCGATTGCTGGGTGTTCATCCAGCGAATGGCCTGGCTGGTCATGTCCGTCGTAAAATGGTACCCGGGGGCTTCCACGTCGGGATAGACCCGCGTGATGCCGTCGTAGATCATGGGGTGCCATTGATTGGTCTCGCCCCCGATAAATCCATAAAACTTTTCAAACCCCGATCCCGTGGGCCAGCGGTCGTAGGGACCCGAAACGGATCCTTCCCAGGGGGGCGTTTCATGGTATTTGCCGAAGGCGGCCGTGTTGTAGCCGTTCATTCGGAGCACCTGGGCCACCGGCGTGATGGTTTGCGGACGGATCCCCGTGTTGCCGGGAAAAGCCGTGGCCACTTCCATGATGGCTCCGGCGTTATTGGAGTGATGGTTGTAACCGGTCAGAAGCGCCGTGCGGGTCGGAGAACTGAGCGCCGTCGTGTGGAACCGGTTGTAGCGAAGACCGTTAGCCGCGAGGCGTTCCAAATTCGGCATATGGATTGGTCCGCCGAACGCGCTGGAATGGCCGAACCCGATATCGTCCAGCAGAACGACGACCACGTTCGGCGCGTTGGCCGGGGCCTTGACGTTGAACCGCGACGGGGCGTTGGCCTTCCGAGCGTCCAATTCCGTCACAATGGGGTAGGAAGGTTCTTTGATGGGGAGAACCGATCGATCCAATCCGTCGGGGACGGATTTCTTTTCAACGTTCGGGACCGTCGCCGACGCCGGGGTTCCCCCCACAATCAAAGCCAAACCGGTTTTTGCCATTTGAGACCACGATGATGGAGCATTTCTTTTCATGGAAGGCCTCCCTTTGACCTAAACAAGATGTTGGCATTTAACGATCAGCTAATCAATATTTTTGGGGGTTTTTAAAAAAACGTAACAGACCTTGCGCGTGAGGCGATTGGGAGCTATAATCGCTTCACATTATGGAGCGTTTACGTTACATTTGGCAATCCCCGGATTGGCCGACTTTTACATGGAAAGCGGAGTCTTTGCTTTCTTCCTTGTCTCAAGTTCGATTGGTCCAGGGGGCCCTTTTGCAAAAGATGTCGGGGCTCGGGATTGATTTGGCAAAGGAATCGGAATCCCGCGTTTTGACGGCTGAGGCGATCAAGACCGCGGCCATTGAAGGAGAACTGTTGGATCCGGCGGCTGTCCGGTCATCGGTGGCGCGGCGGTTGGGCCTTCCCACGGCGGGACTGCCGCGTGCCGCCCGTTCGATCGATGGGCTGGTGGATGTTTTGTTGGACGCCACTCTTCATTTCAATAATCGCTTAACCGCCAAACACCTTAAAGGGTGGCAGGCGGCTCTCTTTCCTACGGGCTATTCGGGTTTTCATAAGATCCGGGTGGGGCAATGGCGGGGAACTGAACCGATGCGCGTTGTCTCGGGCCCCCTGGGCCATGAACGAATTCACTACGAGGCCCCCCCCCAACGCCGCCTTCCACTCGAAATGTCCCGCTTTCTAAAATGGTGGAACCAAGACTCCCTTTCAACGGATGGGCTTCTGAGGGCTGGGGTGGGTCATTTTTATTTTGTGACCATCCACCCGTTTGAGGACGGCAACGGAAGAATTGCTCGAGCGTTAACGGATACAGCCCTTGCGCAAGATGAGAAATCGGGACGGCGTTGCTATTCCATGTCCACGGCCATCATGGATAACCGGTCCTCCTACTACGATGTTTTGAAAGCTGTTCAAAAGGGTCTCTTGACATTACCCCCTGGCTCCTCTGGTTCCTGACCACCCTCGCGGACGCCATTCGAAACTCCGACGGTCTCCTGAGCTCGATTCTGACAAAAGCCCGGTTTTGGCAAGACCACGCCGCTGTTGAATTAAGCCCTCGTCAACGAAAGGCGCTGAACGCTATGTTGGATTGTGAGCCAGAGGGGTTTGCCGGTGGAATGACCACACGCAAATTCGTGGGAATGACTCGAGCGAGTCGCGCAACCGCCTTCCGCGAATTGGCCCACCTTGTGTCCGTGGGAATTCTTAAACCGGCCTCACCCCAAGGAAGATCCACCGCGTATCATCTCGTCCTGCCCACGATCCCCGCCTCCGTAAACAAATACAGGCAAATCCGTTAGTCAACCGAACCCTCCGTAGGACATTGTCAAATCTGGTTGGAACTTTGCGGATCAATTCAGTCGGGAACCTTGAAATGGATCCTGTGTCGTTTCTTTGGATTCGTCCCTTTCCCGGGGACAAATTTACAACACCGTTATCGCTTAAGAGATGGTCATTAATGTATTGCACTTCAACGTTATCAGGAATTTTATCGATAGATCGCAGCGTTTTTCCGTCGATGTATTTTGAAAAATTAAGTTTCCAGCATTCACAATCCTTTTCGCCAGGCAAACGCGCATGCACATGAGACGGAACTTGGTGATCAAAATAGAGATTGCCCAGACAATCAAACCATTGCAATTTAGCGCTGCCGACATTCTCCGGACGCGGATTTGACCAAAGCATTTTGCCAGTATTTGGATCAAGTTCTTGTATAAAAGGTTCATTAGCGTTATGAATAAATAATCGCTTGTTTGAAAACCATCTCACCATACAATAGTTATCTAATATTTCCTTTTGCCAAATCACTGTCCCATCCGTTGCCCTCAACATTGTTAAGATAAACTGCCCATTTCCAGAGTTATCTTGCCCATAATCTGAATGTGTTCCCACCAAAGCCATTTGATTATATATGCCAAGTCCTATGGCAGGACCAATCTGCAATTCCCCATGTTTTTCAATTCCCCATCGCCATCGCCAGATCTCAGTGCCTGTTTGTGCTGACAGTGCAATAACCTCCCCTTCATCACCAAACAGAAGCAACCCATCGATCTCGAAGTTGGCAAACTCTGATGGCTCGGCCTTTACCTCCCATTTGCGTGTGCCATTTTCATTATACAGACACACCAACGATCTAAATCCTTCTTTAATCAGAATGTCACCAATTCCTGTCACGAATTTCAGGGTGTCCGAGTCATATCTTCCTTCGAGAGGCCTGCCGAAATTGTCCAATCTGCCGGGCAATGGATATTCCCAACGGACGCGGCCAGTTTCCCCATCAAGGCACTGAATTCGCGCGGGATTCCATCTTTCGACAAAGGTGGTGCCATTAGGGGCTGCCATAAAGGGTATTGCCAAACCGTCAGGGTATGAATCCGAAGGAAGTGGAGGATCCATCTGGTCTGCTGTGGGAAAAGTCCAAAGAGCGGTCGGTTCAGCGGGGGGTGGTAGGCCCGGTTTGATTTTTTTGGGGTTGTATGGAGGTTTCTCAGTAAAACAGAATTTAGTTTTTCCGGTTTCTATGTCAATAAGGAGATAGGGAGGATGTTTTTCAAAACTACCACCAATTACCAGGACCAATCGTCGAGTTCCCGATTGAACATACACTCGATGATAATAATCTGCAGAAGACCTAGGACCCTCCAGGGGTCCGTACCTCGCTTTAGCTCTGTCTTCTTTTGAAAGAGGGAACAGGCGACATTTCCCCTCCCAGGTCGGACTCCCATCATCGGAAAGGAAGCTGAGGCTTGGGGGTCGAGGAAAATACCCCTCAGGCAATATAATGGTCGAATAAAAGGTCGCATGAATCTCTACAGCGGTAACGGGGTTATTAAAGGGGAAATGGGGGCGATCCCCTTCTGTATTAGGATCCCACTGCTGAACCTTTACTTCTTCAATTACAATGGAGACCTTAGTCGGTTTTGGTTTGGGAATCCTCTCTTTTACCGACAGTGAAATTTTTTTTCGTAGTTTGAACGTTTTGACAGGCGATTCGCACTTTCCAGTAGAAGCCATGAAAATCATGAGACAGAATAGCGTCAAGGATACTCTATTTCCCATGTTGGGTGTGAATCCCTGTTCCATATTGGAGAAGGTTAGCGATATTCCAAAGCGCCGCTTGAGGGGGGTGAGGCGAAGGCCCCGCCGATGTAATCCGCGGTTACCCCCAACCCTGTCGCCCCGAGCCCCGGCAATCGGAGGTAGGCTGAAGGGAGAAATCGCCACCGATCGGGTTCGTCAAGTCCACATCGCCCCCGACACCGTTCATTTCAAACCCCGTTCCGGAACGAAAGGAAGCGACCGAGGCGTAAGGAGTTCCGTTGTATCCCACGATGTTCCCCATTTCGGTGTAGCAATTGTTGTCAATGACGGGCGCCACAAGGACCCCACTGGAATACAGGTGGGTGACGGGGGCTGTGGTATGAAATATATTATTTTGGATGCGGGCTTCGCCCGCTTGGTTGAAGACGGCGAGCTGAATGGGTGGGTTGCTAAAAAAAGTGTTTTGAAAGACGCGTAGGCCGGCGGCCGTAGGCGCGTTGTAAACAAGCCCCCCCTGACCGTTTTGGTGGATAAGTGAAGACGTTAAAGTGAGACTGAGCGAGGTGGCTGTGGGATCGGCAACGGCGATGCCACGGTCGTTAATTTTAACGTTCATCCGGTGCAGGAGAACTCCGCCGATGTTGCCGACCAACCGAACGCCATCCCCAATGGAGTTGCTGATCGTGCACCGCTCCAACCGGATTCCAGACATGGTGCCCGCTCCGGCATCGGCCATCACGCGGATGCCGTGACCCTCCGTGCCATAGCGGCGGCCGGACCAGCCGCGACCGGTGTTGGCAACGAGGACTCCCGCGACAGTGACGTCCGTGATCGAACTGCCGGTGGTGCCGCCGTTGCTCAGGACCGAGATTTCCACCCCAGCGAAACCGCAACGGTCGATGGTCGAGTCCCGAATGTCAATTCCCGAAACCGTGTTGTTGCTGTGAAAGGTTTGGGGAGAGATGCCGCTGTCAAACACCCGGAATACGCTTACCCCGGTGACAGACCCTTCCGAAGAATTGGTGTCGAACTCGACGCCGTTACCGGCGTAAATATAGGTCGGGGGTGCGGCCGGGTTTGGGGCGATAACAGCCCCGCCCCCATCCGAGATTTCAACGGAAGAAACAGAGCAGCCACGGCAATTTTCGAAAAGCACGCCGTTGAGACTGAACCGGGTGATATGGATATTTCGAATGACAATGTTGCTCTTGGAAGCGGCCAGAACCCCGAAGATCTTGACGCTGGCCCTGTAAACAGAACCCGCGGGAGCAGCGGCAGGTTTAATGTAAATCGTTGACAGAGCGAAATCGAACGCATACGTTCCCACCGACTGGCCCGCGAAGGTGGTTGTCGGATCCGTGTTCCAAGGGACAAAAGCCATCAGTGTCCCATTCTCGGAAATGTTGCCCAACGCCTCGCCTGGGGAAAGAAGAACCGCCTGTGAATAGAGCCCCGAGCCAAGGCTGGTCCAACCCGCAAGCATGCGGGAGCCGTCAATTCTTGGCGCAGCGCCAGTGCCATAGGCGTCGAGAGTAAACCCGAGGACGGGACGGTGAGCTGTTCTGCACCTGTTTCGCCGCGCTTAAGGTAGACCACCGTACCGGAGGGAAGGGGAGCGGACGCTACCCGTGCGAGGGTTTTCCAAGGAGATCACTGGAAGAGCCGGAGGCCCCGTCATCCCCCAGGCTGGCGTCGACAAAATACGCGGGGGACGCGGGAGGGTTCTCGAGTGTTTTGTCGCGCGCTTCCCGTCCGGCTTGACGGGCGACGCCGACGGTGCCAAATTGCGCCGCTGTCGCAGGGAGGGCCGCCAATAACAACAGAAAGAAACGGTTCTTCACGATCGACGTCGTCCGATATGCCATTGGAGAGATGTATTGATCGCGAGGTCTAAGGTGGAACCCTCGACACCACCCCCGGCGTCAGCGCGGCCGTAGGAAGGGCCGGCATCGATGTTTAATGAGAGACGATCGGTGAGGGCCCGTTCGACACCTATAAAAGCACCCACGACACCCCCCTTCGCTGTCACACCACTGTCTTCGTATCGAAAAATGCCGGTTTCAATCCCGGGGTACCAATGAAGCCGTGAGGACAGGGAAAAGAAACGGAAAAAGCGAAGTCCGGCAAAGGAGGTGCGTTCCCCCGCAGACGAAAGGCTCTGGACCCGGGCCTCAACTCCCAGGGCACGACCCACCCAGCGCACCCCAACCCCCGGCACGTTGAGGCTGAGAGACCAACCATGAGGAACGTCCTGTCCAAAAGCGGAATGGCCAACTGTTCCCATAAGAATCGCCAAAATAACCGCTTTTTTAAAGTTCACTTTTAAAGTTTAACATTTGTTTTGTTAATACGCCATTATTCGAATTGAGCCCGGCGAATATGCTACCACACCATTTTACAGCATGTCCGCGCAAATTCGCCGTGAGCGCACGGAATACTATGATGTGCTTGAGCGAACCCAAAAAGGCCCGTTGGATATAACAGAGTGGATGAATTGGTTTTTGGAATGCTTGGATCGAGCCATTGCAGGGGCGGAGGGTTCCTTGGCCGCTGTGTTCAGAAAGGACCAGTTCTGGAAGACCTATGCCCATCTCGGGTTGAAGGAGCGTCAACGGTTTATGTTGAAAAAACTCCTGGACGGAACTTTTGAAGGAAAACTTTCTTCATCCAAATGGGCAAAGATGGCCAAGTGCTCACAGGACACGGCTCAACGGAATATTATTGAACTTGTGGACCACGGCATCTTAGCAAAGGACTCGGCCGCCGGACGAAGCACCAGCTATTCCTTAAAAAGTAGTGATCTTTAGCCCCCCCTACTTCCCCTTTGAAACGGGGTCGGGCAGAGGGGCCACCTCCACCGTCACGCGGTTGATTTTTCCGGTGAATTTGGATGCCCGCTCCGCGCCGATGGTTTCCACCACCGGCGAGGCCAAATCAATCCCCACATCCGCCGTTTCGTCGGCGGAGAAGATGGCCGGCTGGGTTCGCTCAATTCGGCCCTCCGCAACTTTTTTCCCATCAACGTAGAGGGTGCCCAGCCCCCCTTTGCCAACGCCTCCCCCGTCGTAAGCGAATTCAAACCGCAGGGTGGCGGGGCCAGGTTTTAATTTTTCTTTCCCGGCGACGGTGAAACGTTGCATCCCCAGGAAGTTATAGTCATAGCCCGGAATCCCGTCTTTCACATAAACCGCCCAGCCCCCAAACCGTCCTCCCTGGGCCATGACGATCCCTTGCCCCCCCGTCGTGGGAACGTCAATCTCGGCGGTGATGGTTTTTGAGCGGTTTTTGATGTTGAGGAATGTGTTCTCAGTCATCCCCACCATCCCCTCGGCCAGGGTGATCGACGTACGGCCAGCCATGAGGTCCGGCCGTCCAACGTTGGAAGCGATGATCCGTTCAAACACGCGATCGTCGATCGGCAGGGCGTAGTTCTTTTCCGCCTCTTGCATGAACAAGGCTTTGAGTTCCTCCAGCTTTTTGGGATTGGCTTTAGACAGGTCGGTCACCAAACTGAAGTCCTTGCGCAGGTCGTAGAGTTCCCAGATGTCATCCGCCAGCGGGCGACGGGGTTTGGGTTCCCAAGGGGCGCGGTGAATGGTGCGCGCGTACCATCCGTTGTTGTAAATGGCGCGGTTTCCGAACATTTCGAAATATTGAGTGGTGTGACGCTCTTTGGCTTTGGGATCGTTAAAGGAATAGAGCATACTCACCCCGTCCATGGGACGTTGCGGGACGCCGTTGACCACCTTGGGTTCCGGAAGCCCCGCCGCCTCAAGAATCGTCGGCGCCACGTCAATCACGTGGGCGAATTGGGAACGGATTTGGTTTTTTGCCTTGATCCCACGGGGCCAGCGGATGGCCATGCCAACTTTTGTGCCGCCCGGATCGGAGCCGACCTGTTTGGTCCAGGTGTAGGGCGTGTCGAGGGCGACGGCCCAGCCCGCGGCCATGTGGGGATAGGTTTCGGGCCCGCCCCACTTGTCCATGACTTTCAGCATGTCCTCCACTTTTTCCTGCACGCCGTTAAAATAAGTCATCTCACTGAACATTCCGTTGGCGCCGCCCTCGGCGCTGGTGCCGTTGTCGCCATAAATGAAGACCACCATCGTGTTATCCATTTGGCCGGTCTCTTCGACCGCTTTGATCAAACGTCCGATGTGATGGTCCGTATAATCCAAAAAGGCGGCGAACACTTCGAATTGGTGGGCGAACAGCGTTCTTTGATCTTTCGTCAATTTGTCCCAATCCGGAATGGCGTCGGGTTTGGGCGCCAGTTTGGTTCCCTTGGGCACAATGCCGAGTTTGATCTGGCGAGCCAAAATCTCTTTGCGGAGGACATCCCAGCCGCCGTCAAACTTGCCTTTCCATTTCGCAATCCACTCAGCCGGCACATGGTGGGGCGCGTGGGTGGCGCCGGGGGCGAAGTACATAAAGAAAGGCTTTTCCGGCGCCAGGGCCTTTTGAAACTTCATCCAGGAGATGGCTTTGTCCGTCATGTCCGCCATGAAATGATACTGGGGATCTTCAGGAAGCTCCACGGCGGTGGTCCCGTCGTACACAAACGGGGCCCACTGATTGGTCTCTCCTCCCAGAAATCCATAAAATTTATCGAACCCTTGCCGCGTCGGCCAACGGTCAAAGGGGCCAGACGCGCTCGCCTCCCAGGCCGCCAATTCATGCCACTTGCCGAAAGCGCCGGTGCCGTAGCCGTTTAAGCGTAACATCTCCGCCAACGGCGCCACATTGGCGGGAATTTGCCCAGTGTTCCCGGGGAAGGCGGTGCCCGTCTCAATGATAGCGCCCATGTTGTTGACGTGATGATTGCGCCCGCTTTTCAAAGCCGCCCGAGTAGGTGAAGACACGGCGGTCGTATGGAAGTTGTTATACCGCAAACCCTCGCGGGAGATCTGGTCGAATGTCTCCGTGGGAACCGGCCCGCCAAAGGCGCTCGTCCCGCCAAACCCCAAATCGTCCAAGAGAACCACCATAACGTTCGGCGCGCCGGCCGGCGGTTGAACAGCCGAATGAGTCGGCGGCGTGGCGTTCCGCACATCCAGCACACGGCTGGTCGGATAAACGGGTTCGCGCAGTGGAAGAATGGTGCGATCGAGCGGGTCCTGATTTTCGGTTTTGGCGGCCACGACCGGAGCCGCGTTCCCCAAAAGTAGCGACCCCGCCGACACCCAGGCGCCAATTCGGGTTAATGTTTTTTCTTTAAATTGCATGGGCTTGCCTCCACGAACTGTCGTTTTATGCCGTCCACGTCGATAGAACCATCCTATTAAAAACAAGTCGGGAACGATAGAGAATTAAAACTGAAACCCCGCTCCTAGGTAGAAGCCGCTTGCGGTCATGTCCCAGATAAAACCGTCTTTTTCGTAATCCTGGTATAAGGTTCGATAACCGAACTTAGCGGAAACGCTTTTGGCGAACTGCCAATTGATTCCCGCCAGGAGCTGATAGGTGAGGTCGGAACCGACGCCAAACCCGCCGATGTCCGCGGCCCCCACGGCCGTCCACTTCTTCGCCAGCGGGTAGAGACCCCGAACGCCGATCACCGGGTCCCACCAATTTTCACGGCCGTCAACGCTACGACTTCCATCAGGCAATAAGTCCGCGCCAGTGGTGGCGGCAAGGTTTAGCCGCGCAGAAATGGTGGTGGCGCGCGCCGCGCCGATCACGTCCACCGACCCCTTTTTGTCGACCACACGGTATCCCGCGGATAACTGATAAATTTCTTCCGTCATCGTGGCTTCCAGAGTGCCGCTATTGGAATTGCCTATGGGCCCCTGCCAGGAGCGGGTCTTTTCGTCCTTTAATTTAAAAATACACCCCTTCAAAGGCAAACGACCAGGGCCCGCGTTGCGCCTCGATCAAACCCATGAACCCCGCGTCCAGATTTTCGAGAATGTCGCCGAAACTCATATCGACATCGCCGGTCACGGAGTTCACACCGGTCGTTCCGTTCAGTCCCGCGGCAAAGAAATAGGGAGTGATGTCGAAACGCCACGCGTTTGGGTTATTTTGCGCTGTGGCTGGTGTCTTTGCGTCCGAAAGGGGACTGGACCAAATCGTCAACCCGACCAGACCCATTCCAAAAGTGAACATCGCAAGTCGTTTAATCATCTCTTTCCCCCTTATCACACCGAGCCGCGTAATTTCAATCATAAAACCATTATTTGAAGGTTTTGAAAAGGAGCGCCCATTCAGAAGGGCTAAAATGGCTTTTGTAATCCATCAATGCCTGGAAATTTTTATCCTCCCAGGATTTTTCGGCATCGTCGAACTTGCGTAAAACATCCAGATACTCTTCCGTCGACGCGTTTCGGCGTTTAACAACAGATTCAAACGGCGAAGCCAATTCGCGGCCGGATTTCTGATATTCCTTGTACAATCCTTTAATGTTATTCAGCGATTGATTGGCCTCCTTTTCCCGGACCTTGTCAAGCAAGATTTGTTTTTGCTGTTTTTTCACGATTTTCGTGGCATGCAGAAATGGAGCCGAACTCCCCCCACCAAAAATAAGAATCGCCAATAAGGCCCAAATCATTGGTCCCCTGCTTTAAAAAGAGTTAAAAACTTGTTTTAGCAATCGCTGACGCGAAGAAAGGAGCCGCTTCCATTCCTCGTCCGTCATGAGTTCCGCCATTTGCTGACGAATAAGCAAGCACTCATTTCTCAACGCCCCGCGTTTTTCGCGGTAATTTTCGGTCAGCATTTTCAAATCAGCCGGCGTGGTCTCGAACCTCTCGATTGAAGCCAAACACTCCTTCTGAAAGACCGACTGTTGTGCTTCCATTTCCCGGAACAACGGCGCCAGCTTTTCGGAAAGGGCAATAATCTTGTCCGCCCGGTCAGAATCTTTAATGGTTTTCGTGATCGACGCCTTTGAATTATCCATTTCCAGCTGAAGGCGTTGGGCGCTGTCCGAAGCCTTTTCTTTGCATCCCAAACACATCACCAGAAAAGGAAGGATAAAGACAAACGTTGCATTCCCAATAATTATTTTTTTCACAACGGCTCTATTATCTTAAAGAAACCCAGGTAAGCGACGCGTTCTCATTTTAATGGCCGGAATGCAACCGTTTCTGGCCTTCCACAATTTTGTGCCACCCGTAGGTGAGGGACAAAGTGACCCCGTCCATTTTGAGGTCGCTGGGAGAACTGTCGTTGATCGTGGACATGTAGGCGGTGGTGAGAGACAGGTTGTCCGTAATCTGATACCCAAGCGTGAGGCCGACGCCTAAATTGTTCAACGATGTGCCCTCCACCCCATTCACCGTCGACTTGCCACCCGTCATCTGGTTCCCATCCAAGGAAAACCAAAAGTTATCCGTAAAATCCCGCGTCAAATGGGCTTCCCATTGAAACATGGGATCGGTTTTCAATTTTTTACCGTTCACGTAATTGGTGTTGTCCGTGAACATCCAAACGGAGGGAAGAAGTTCGAAGGTGGTGCGTCGTCCAGGGACCCAGGGGCCGATTTGCCAGACGAGGGGCGCGCCCACCCGGCCGTACCAGCGGTTTTGGCCTAAATTTACTGCCTGCTCGCTGTCATACTCTCCCAGAGGAGCCGCCACGTCGAGGATCACGTCGAGAGAAAACTTCGGCTCATAACGCAGGAGGTCGGGAATGTTCTTGATGGCTTTAGGCCCGATGATGTTCAACCCCAGCTCCAGCATCGGGTCCCCATACCCAGAGGCGGTTTCGACCACCGTGGTGGGGCCTACGATGGCGGTACTGGAAATACGGCCCATGGGCTCCAAAAAAGCCACGGTCAGCGTGCGGTCGAACACCGGCAACATTTTCGCGAAACCGACCACATTAATATCCGCATCGATGCTTGCGTTCGCGTTAACAACGTGCGCCGGATCAAGAGGGTTGGCGTTGCCGTTCAAGTGTTGAGAAATGACCGGCACGGCGTTGGCTCCCGCGAGGCTTTTCCAGTAGAAGCGCGGCGGCACGAGGGCCTGCGCCAGCATCGGGCCGGACAATAGAAGCGCGGTGAACGCCGTTTTGATTTTAAGCGTTGAACGAGGGTGAGTGGTCATGGACGTTTACTCCTTTGGATCGGACATCATGTCGGCCGGCGGCACGAACTGTTTTTTATAAATAAGAGGCGGATAGCCCGCTTCCACAGGGTAGCGGTCCGGCATTTTTTTGACCATGCCCTCCGCCATCACGCGGTTGGGTAGAATAACGTTGTTGGCTTTGACATAGTCGTCCCACAGGGACACGAGCGCCTTGACTCGGCCGGGTTCCTGGGAGGCGAGATCTTGGCGTTCCGCGACGTCTTTGGCCACATTGAACAATTCCCATTCCTCCGTGCCGTAGGGTTTGTATTGCCAGCGCAATTTCCAGTCGCCCTGCCGAATCGCGCGGTTGCCAAAAATCTCCCAGGCCAAATAATCCTGGCTTGACCGGGGAGAATCTTCTTTGCCGGAAAGAACTTTTGTCCAGGATTTGCCGATTAACGGCGGGAGCTCCTGGCCGTTGACGGTTTTGGGATACGAGGCGCCGGCGACTTCCAGCAGGGTAGGCATGATGTCCACCACGCTCATCACTCCGTTGTTGATGCTTCCTTTTTCACGTTTGACAACTGGGCCGCTCACAATCAAGGCGTTGCGAATCCCGCCTTCCCCCATATATCCCTTGTATTGGCTGAAAGGCGTCATGGACACCTGCGCCCACATGGGGCCATACCCCACGTAGGAGCCAGGGTCGCCCCACGCGTTGGGATGGGTTTGGGACCAATGGATCGAGGCGAAGAGGTAATCCCGAGTGCCGGGCGTGCCGGCGATCATTTGGAAAAGGTCCGTCCCTTCGGCGCCATTGTCGCCGAACACGATGAAGATCGTGTTGTCGTATTCGCCGATCTTCTTCAAATAATCAATCAGGCGTCCCACATGGTGGTCCATGTTTTCCACCATCCCGGCGTACAGCTCCATCTTTTTGCCCAGGATGGCGCGCGAGGCCGGGGCCAGAAGATTGGGATCGGGAACAAACCACATGCGCTCCGAGAGTTCGGTGCCCTCCGGCAAGAGACCAAGCTCCTTCTGGCGTTTGAGGCGGGATGCGCGCAAGGCGTCCCACCCCTTGTCGTATTCGCCCACGTGGCGGTTACGCCAATCTTTGGGCAAATGATAGGGGTCGTGGGGAGCCTGATGCGAGACATAGGCGAAGAAAGGTTTCCCATCGCCACGGTTTGATTCGATGTGACTGATGATTTTGTCGGTGTATGTCTTAGTGGCGTAATAGTTTTTTGGAAGCTTTTTAAGGTAACGGCCATCCTCGGTGTAGACCGACTTCGGCATATACGCCGTGAAGTTCTTCATGTCCCAGTAAGACCCGGCGCCGTCCAGGAGTGAAAAGTCGCGCTCGAACCCGCGCGCCGCGGGGATTAGGTGGGGTGCTTTCCCCAAATGCCATTTGCCGGCCATATAGGTGTGGTAGCCGGAATCTTTGAGAAGTTGCGGCATGGTCGCGACGCGGTCATTCAGATAACCCTCATAGCCTTCTTTCCCCATCTGGTTTGGGGCAGTCCACTCGTCCATGTTGCCCATCCCGTTGAGGTGCGTGTCCACACCCGTCAACAAGCAGGACCGCGTCGGGGAACAGGTGGCATGGGTGTAAAATTGCGTAAAACGAAGGCCTTCTTTCGCCAGCGAGTCAAGGTTGGGGGTTTTGATCTCGCTTCCGAAGGCGCCGATATCGGAATACCCCAGGTCATCCCCAAGAATGAGGACGATATTCGGGCGTTTGGCCCCGTCGTTTGTCGCGGCGGTGGCGGGATGGGACGCGGCCCCCGAGGCAATGACGCCCATCAAACCAGCGGTCAAGACGTTTTGTGCACGAGTGTTGGTCATGATAAAGTTATCTCCTGTTGGCGGTCATTTCTTATTGGGCCCAAACGTCATAACTGATCTACATCTTTCACACGCTCCTCGCAACACGTGCGCCAACTCGCTTGCCATTCATTGGTGTTCGCGTTGTTGAATGGTTCAATATTATTTCGCTTTCAACCGATGACTCCCTTATTGCCTCTCCATTCGAGGGATGGGCGCCGTCGGCGATGCTTTTATTCGCTGAACAATTTTTTCCACCTTGGGAATCGCGTGTTTGAAATATTTTTTAAAACCTCGGCACAAATAATTCAAACCCGGCTCGCCGTCTTCCGTGCGAATGATTCTGTTCTTGGGACATTCGCCCCAGCAGTCATTGAGATAAGAGCACTTTCGACAAAAGGCGGGAAGCATTTCGCTTTTGGCATATCCGAATTTCACCTGAGTGGGAGAGAACACCAACTCTGACAGCGGCCGGTTTCGAATATTGCCCGTTCGATATTCTGGGTAAACGAAATGATCGCAGGCGTAGACGTCGCCGTTGTGTTCGATGGCGACGCCTTTTCCGCAGATCTCGCTGTATACGCACATCTGGGACGGCAGACCCAAATGTTGTGCCACGAGCGTCTCGAAATGGTTGACCAGCACTTTGCCCACGTCTTTGCGAATCCACACATCAAAAGCGCCGATGAGGAAATCCCCCCAGTCATAGGGATCCACGGACCAGTCCGTGACGATGGACTGAGGATGGCCCGGGCGCGCCTCGGGCGCGCCGTCTTTGGGAAGTTTGTCGGAATCCCATGTGTAGGGAGCTGTGGTTTCAAAGCCCTTGTATTCCACGATGGGAATAAACTGAATGGTGGTTGAATTCAGTTCTTGGCGAAGAAAGCGATAGACGTCCTTGGGACGTTTGGCATTGATTCGGTTGACGCAGGTGAGGGTATTGAAGGGAACTCCGTGCTTCATTAAAAGTTTGGCCGCCCCGAAAACCGCGTCAAAGGTGGGACGTTGATTTTTGGTGACGCGGTAAAGATCGTGAAGTTCCCGAGGCCCGTCAATGCTGAGCCCCACCAGAAATCGGTGCTCCTTCAAAAAAGCCGCCCATTCCTCATTGAGAAGCGTGCCGTTGGTTTGGAGATCGTTTTCGATGCGTTGGTTGGGTTTTGCGTATTTCTTCTGGAGATCGACGACTTTACGGAAAAAGTCCAAACCGCGAAGGGTGGGTTCCCCCCCTTGCCAGCTGAAAACAACTTCCTCCCCCGTGACGCCGTCGATGTATTGCTTGATGAATTTCTCAAGGAGCTCATCCGACATTCGCCCCGCCCCGGGCCCCCGGGAAGGCTTTCTTTGCTAAGGTAAAAACAATATTTGCAATCCAAATTGCAGGTGGACCCCGCCGGTTTAGCCATGACATGAAACCGCCGCTGTCCCAGGGCGCCCAGGATTCCCGGCATTTGGTATTTATTAAAAGTGTTTGGGTTCATCGTGTGTTATTCAAGAATTTCAAGGAGACGGGGACCTGGGAAACAGCCCTTCCGGGACCTTCAGGTTGGGGTCATCACTCTTTTCGCAAGCCCGGCGTCTCGTTGCCCTTCTTCATTTCCACCGGAAACTTGTGTTGGACCCACGCCTTGATCCCGCCTTTCAAGTTGAACACCTTTGTGTAGCCATGCTTGGCGAGTATCTGCGCGGCGGAAACAGACCGGTTCCCCGATCGACAATAGATCAGAAAGGGCCGGTCTTTTTGAGGCGGGAGCTCCGCTAATCGTTGTTCAAGCTCTTGCAAAGGGATGAGAGTGGCCTGGGCGAGATGGCCCGAGCCATATTCTTCCCGCGTTCGAACGTCCAACAAAAACGTGGCGGAGTCTTCGAGAATCTTGGCCGATTCGGGGGCCGAAACATCGACGAAGGGGTCGGCCTTGGCGCCGCACCCCGCCAACGTCCATACAACCACCCACATCGCCCGGATGCGCCCGTTGATTGACATGCCTCTATTGTATAAGTTTTCGCCTCGCGCTTAACCTCGGCGAATCAACTCATCTAAAATGTTACCGAAGCCGGGATCGTCAACTCATATGAAATGTTACCGTGCCTTCCCCCTGTTTATTGGGGTAGGAGGAGGACATGGACCGAGCATGGAAGCACACATTGATGAAAACAGTTCATCCCCGGTATCAGAAAGCCGATCGAACGCAAAAGAAAGTCATTCTGGACGAATTCTGCCAAACGTACCGATGCCACAGAAAACACGCCATTCGCTTGCTCAACGGGCCGGTGCCATCGGCCAACCCGCCCCCGCGCCGAAACGGCCGTCAACGGCGTTACAAAGGCTACATGGTGAAGGTTCTCGAAGCCGTCTGGGAGGCTTCGTATTACCTGTGGTCCGCGCGGCTCAAAGCCGCTCTCCCCACCTGGATGCCCTGGATCCGGCAACGATTCCCGCTCTCCGCCGCCCAGGAAGAGCAACTTCTCGCCGTCAGCCCCGCCACCATCGACCGCCTGTTGGCGGACGTCAAACTCCGCCTACGTCGCCGGACCTACGGCACCACAAAACCGGGGACGCTCCTCAAACACATGATCCCCATCCAAACCCAGGCTTGGGACGTCCGCCGACCGGGGTTTCTGGAGATCGATACGGTGGCGCACTGCGGTTCTTCCAGCGAGGGTCCCTTCCTCTCGACCCTGGACACCACCGACCTCCACACGACCTGGACCGAGCGCCGCGCCATCCCCAACAAAGGACAGGCCGCCGTCGTCGAGGCCTTGACCGACATCCAAACCGCCCTCCCCTTCCCTCTGAAGGGCCTCGACGCCGACGGGGGCAGCGAGTTCATCAACATCTCCTTGCTCCACTTCTGTCAGGACAGAAAAATCTACTTCACCCGCAGTCGGCCTTACAAGAAGAACGACAATGCCCATATCGAGCAGAAAAACTGGACCCACGTTCGCAAAATTCTGGGCTACGCGCGCTTCGATTCCGAGCAGGCTCTCCACGCCATCAACGACCTCTACCGCAACGAGCTACGGCTGTTTCAAAACGTCTTCCAGCCCTCCGTCAAACTGCTCAAGAAAATCAAGCGCGGCGCACGGGTGACACGCGTCCACGAAGCGCCAAAATCCCCGTGGCAGAGGGTTCTCGCCTCCCCCCACAGCGATCCGGTGAAGGTCAAAACCCTCCGGGATCAGATTCAGGGGCTCGATCCCTTTGCCCTATCGGAAGTGATCGACAAAAAACTCTTGGCCATCCAACGCCTCGTCTTCAAAGGCCCTCTTCCAAAGCCCAAGTTCCACCCGGCGTGGGGTCGCAAAAAACTCCGCAGACTCGAATCTCCCATCAAGGCCCCCACATCCACACTTCCCACATGGCACGACGATTCACAAAACCCAGTCAAACGACTGGAAATAAACCTACAAAAGGAGCGCTTCCTGGAAACCCTCTGACCATGCCCTCCGGTAACATTTCTAATGAGTTGACGAATCATCCTTCGGTAACATTTTCAAATGAGTTGACACGCTCGGACGATGAAACGTCAGCGAATGGATGGGTGGCCTTAAAGGGAGCGCCCCAAGGTCGATCTCCTTTCCCCCCCCGTGTATTTGTATAATCCACCCAGAAGGCGGGGAACGTTCCAGCGTTCCACTTTGCATCATCGTCGGAGGTTTTTAAAATGAAATCGCTCATTTCACTCTTTGTCCTTTTGGGGTTTCTAGCGGGATGTTCCCTCAACAACACGCGGATGATTCAATCCTGGGCCAACCCGGAGTTCAAGGCGCAACCCATCCACTTCAACAAGATTTTGGTGGTGGCCGTGGCCCCCAGCGACACGGAACGGCGAAGCGCGGAAGACGCCATGGCGGCGAAAATCGGACCCAAAGCCACCCCGGCCTACAGCGTTTTGTCGGAAGCCGAAGTGAAAGACCCCGCGGCCTCCAAAGCCCGCATCCAAGCCGCCGGTTTCGACGGAGTGGTCCTCCTCCGTTGGTTGGGTTTTAGGGAAGAGAAAGAAGTGATGGGAGCTCCCACCTATTCTCCACTGTGGGATCATTATTCTTATTCCTGGACCTACATGTCGGAATCCACCGTGGTCCAATGGAAAATCCTTCAGCTGGAAACCCGCATATTCTCGGCCGTTGATGAAAACTGATTTGGTCCGGAACTACGGAGAGCGTGGAGCCGGGCTCCATTCCCAAACTCATCGACGATGTAGCCAGCGTGGTTAAAACCAACTCACCAAACAGGGACTTCTTCCCGCTCCGCCGAAATCAAAGGAAAACGGGAAATAACCCCATGACCCAACGAACAACCCGATGGGCCGTGGTGGGGTTGATCCTGACCATGGCGGGGATTTCTTCTCTCCAGGCGGGATCGGTGACGGCGGGCGCCACGCTTTTCGAAGCCCATCGCTGGCGGGGATCCCTGTCCGTGGGATCGGGCCAAGGATCCGGTGACACTTATATGGTGGCCGGCCTTGGGCTCGGCTATTTCCTGGCGCGAGGCCTCGAGTTGGGTCTGGATGGGGAAGCCTGGGTGGGAGCGGACCCTCAAATCTATAAGGTGACGCCCGGCATCCGTTACATTTATTCAGGGATTGAACGGTTCTGGCCCTACGTCGGCGCCTTTTACCGGCGAACGATTTACAGCGGTTTAACAGACCTCAATTCCTACGGGGGGCGCTACGGCGCCTACATGTCTCTCGGGGGAAACGCCTACGCGGGGTTCGGCGGGGTGTCCGAGAAGCTCGTTGATTGCGACGAAAAGGTTTACGATTCCTGCACATCCAATTACCCCGAAATCACCTTTTCGCTTTCATTCTAACCCACGAAAGGAGAAACACGATGCGTAAAAAACTGTTGTTGTCCGTCCTTTCTCTGGCTCTGACCGGAGCCGTGATTCACTCAGAGGAAATGAAAGGTACAGCCCCGACTGAAGTCACCCAGGTGAACGTGACTTTGAGCCCTGAGATGATCCGCTACGCCGTCACCACCCAGCGCCGGGAGGTCTTCACGGCCGCCATGGAAGACCTGTTGAAAGACCCCGCCATGAAAAGCAACTTCTGGGACGTCTATAACGCCTTCGAAAAAGAGCGGGAAGGCGTGACCGACGCCCGGATGAACATCATCGCCGAGTATGCGAAAAACTTCAACACGATGTCGGACAAGAAAGTCACGGACCTGTTGGCGAGTTCCTACAAAGTCCAATCCACAGAACTCTCCCTCCGCAAAAAGTATGCCGCCCAGCTCGTTAAGAAAGTCAACGCGACGGTGGCCGGGCGCTTTTGGCAGGCGGACGATTTCATCAGCTCCGCCATCAAAGTCAGCATCCTCTCCAGCGTTCCGCTGTTGGGCGAAAAAATCAAGTAATCTGTTTTATCCTCAAGAGAAAGGCCCCCGGGAGAAATCGCTCGGGGGCCTTTTTTATGGGAGCCTTAAGGGATTGAGTGCCCTCAGTTCCTGTTCGCAAAGTCCTGTCGTTGCCCCATTTATGGGGCGCTCTGGATCCGGGCGGAATTCTCTCCATCGGGAACGATCGCCCGATAAATCGGGCAACTACACAATTCGCTTCAGAACGCTAAAGTAAACCCTTTTATGGGGTCGTCCGGGATTTCCCCAAGGCCAGTATTCTCTCGGGCGGCCGACGGAGATCCCACACCAAACCACATTTTTCCAGAAAACGGAGGACGTAAAGGGTCACGTCAATTTCCCACCAATAAAATCCCTGGGCGACAGAGGAAGGGTAATAGTGATGATTGTTGTGCCAACCCTCCCCCAACGTCAGGATCGCCAGGATCGCGCTGTTCCGGCTCGTGTCCCGGGTCTCAAACCGGCGGCGGCCGAACAAATGGCAGGCGGAATTGATGAAGAACGTGGTGTGCCAAAGGACCACCGTGCTTACAAAAAACCCCCACAACAACCCTGGAACGCCCCCCAACAGGAGACACAGGGCCGCCAGAAGCATCGGGGGGACGAGAGAATTCTTGTTAAGCCACCGGAGTTCCCCGAACCGCGCCAAATCCGGAACAACCCGGTAATCGGTGTAATCGTATCGGCTATCCAACACCCAGCCCACATGGGCCCACCAAAACCCATCCCGCACCGCCGAGTGAAGGTCCCGGGGCCCATCGGACTCTTGGTGATGGACCCGATGGTGGGAAGACCACCAAAGAGGGCCTTTTTGCGCGGCGGAACACCCAACCCACGCCAAAATAAATTGAAAGAAACGGCTTGTTTTATAGGTTCGATGGGAGAGATAACGGTGATACCCCCCCGTGATCCCAAACTTGCGAACAAGAAATGACAAGACCGCAATTCCCACCAACTTCAAGTTGATTGGCCCAAACAGGGTCGCGATAGCCACCAAGTGAACGCCGCCAAACGCCAACAGGTTCACCAGGCCCCGAAACCGTTCGGGAGCATGGACGACACCCACTGTCAAATCACTATTTATTGCCTGTGACATAATTTTCCATCCTGGGCCGAATATTTCAAGCCCGGACACTCATTAGGCGTCCGGCTCGTTCGTGTGAAAGGTTATTCGACGTTAATTATCGTGGAGTAACTTTTTGAGGCTTGGCGGAACCCGGCTGTACCGAAATAAGATCTCCCTCCGCTCGGAAGAAATAGGTCTTCTCCATTTTCTGGGGTTGGCCGTAATAATCCCCGAAATCGAACGTCACCGCGGCTTCATAAGCGCCGTTCGGCCAGTTGGTGCGTTGGCTGAGACCCGAAAAAATGGCGTTTCCGTTGGGCGAGATGGCGGTGGTCCCCTGCAAGGAAATGGTTTCCATCGTTTGTCCGGCCTTTCGGACTTCAACTCGTCCCCGAGGCTGGAGGGGCGCGTTGCCGGAATTCTTAACCATCACGCTGACCTCGATATTTTTAGCCGCCCCGGCCTCGATCGATGTCGCGGCAAAACGAACGGTGGGTTGAAGAAGCTCGATTTTAAGGATGGCGTCTTTATTGAACGGCTGAAGATAAATCGGCAAGAGGACATTCACCACCGGCGTGGAGGACGTGTCCCCCGCTACCCGCACCACCAGGGAAACAGCGCCGACCGCGGGCTTCTCGAAGTTTTGCGGGAAAACAACGTGGTAGGAAACCGATCGGCTTTCCCCCGCCTGAAGGCGAAAAGGCGAACCGCCCTGCAACGTGATGGCGTTTCCCTTGGGCAAGGAGACGGCCTCCCCTGGGTTCGGGAAATCCGCCACGCTCATGATCACGTCCACATCGTAGGCCATGATATTCGTGACCAGGAAGGACCCGTCCGCGGTATCCCCCGCCTTTCCCCCATGCCGTCCTTCCAGGGGCTGAACCGCCTCGCTGGCCCAAAGGCCGCCGCTTAAAAATAAACTTGAAAGCGCCAACGCTACCCAACCATTTTTCATTTTCCCTCCACTCTTTCTTTCAAAACATTATAACATGGTTTCGTTGTCATCTGACGGCCTTGGGAGGAACGTATGAAACGATTTTTTTTTGAACGTTGGGCGCGAAAGAGCCTGGCGGCCGGGTTTCTTTTTATCGCCGGAGGAGTCTGGGCGGTCCCCTTGGAAATCGGACCCATGGGAGGGTGGCGGTTTGGCGGCACCTTTAAAGACCAGAGCGGCCAATCCCACACGGCGGAACCCTCCGGTTCTTGGGGTGGCGTCATGGATATATATTACACCCCGGATTCAGCCGTGGAATTGCTTTTCTCCCGACAGGAATCTGCGGTCCCTTCCGGAGGTACCGCTCCGATTGATTTCAACTACGTGTTGGATCACTACCAGATAGGGGGGTTGAAGGAATACGGGGAGAAATCCGTCCGGCCCTTTCTGGCCGGCCTTCTCGGCTGGAGCCACGCGAAGGGTAAGAATGAAGCTTCGGATTTCTTTTCCATGACCCTGGGAGGCGGGGCCAAATATTACCTCACCCAATGGTTAGGAGTTCGCACGGACCTCCGATGCCATTTGATGTTCACGAACGGCACCACGGCCGCTTCTTCCGGCCCCACCGGCGGGAGCGTGAGTTACTCCGGGGACGTTTTCGCTCAAGGGGAGGTTTCGGGGGCGATTTTCCTGGCCTTCGGCGGCCCCCGCGAGGTTATGGCCGCCCCGACGCCCATCGATGATTACCGTCGAAGAGGGTCGATTCCCGCTCAGTAACAGGGCGTCTTTCCGCATCGACAGGCGACGCCCGGTTAACCGTCTAGTAATACCAGGAGAGTCCCGCCCGTAGCTCTTCGTGGGACTTGTTGTAATCGAGGATCACTTCGCCATACCCATTGAACCACTGGGCGTAAAAGGTCGGGTTGAACCGTGGCCAGCTGGGGACCCGGTATTGAAGCCCGACGACGTTGTTGCCTTGGCTGAAAGGATTTCCGTTTTTCCCGCTGGTCCTTTGGTATTGCAAGTCGAGACCCATTCCGTCTTTCTGCTTAAACACATTTCG
Organism: Elusimicrobiota bacterium; assembly: GCA_016721625.1. Lineage (NCBI taxonomy): Bacteria > Pseudomonadati > Elusimicrobiota > Elusimicrobiota bacterium. The sequence continues at coordinate 312,716 of JADKHR010000001.1, read as the reverse complement.
CCACCAAAATGTAAAATCCCAAAACCCCAAGTAATCGGAGTAGTCCTGATTGAATTCGCCTTTGGCCAAAATGACATAGGCATCGGCGGACGCGTAAAACTCCCTACCCCCTAAAACCCCCGTTTTTAGGCCCCGGACGAACAATCGATCAACGGAGCGGGAGGTGGCGCCCGAAGAGCCATTGGAGAGGTGGACGTAGCCTGCATCCGCCGCCGCCAACCAGCGTTCGCTGTCGACAAAACGATAGAACGCTTCTGGGTTAAAGTTGTTGTCGATAATGGGGATCGAATCCGCGTAAATATCCCAAAGCATGTAATTGGTGAACGCCAGGAAAAAACCGAATTCGTCCACGGGGCGGTATTTGAAACTGTATTGCAGTTTTAAATCGTCCCCGCCGACGATCGCGTAGTTTAGCTTGTGAAGAGACAGGACCTCTTTGCCGGCTGTGCGGAAAGAGCGATCTTCAATGGTCTCTTCACGCTCCATTTCCCGGGGGGAAAGCTGGACCTCCTCCCCCCAGGTTGGCGTTAATAGACCGACGACCGCTAATGCGCTGAAAAAGCCGCTTTTTTTATTGATGGGACCCCACACTTTTTATCGGCGTCCGCCGCCCCCACCGCGAGATCCCCCACCACCGCCGCGGGAACCGGAATACCCGCCGCCCCGTGAACCGGAATAACTTCCACCACTCCCACGGGAACCGGAATACCCGGACGAAGAGGAACTTTGGCGCATTTGGCTCTGGCGGTTAAGGTCTGAGTTGCGGTTCCCATTGGAGGAGGGAGCTGGGGACCATTTCCCTCCGCTTTGGGATTCCCAACCGCCACTGCTGTTCTGACGGTGAACATTCCCGCTGGGATCGGCATACATATTGTTTTTTCCGCCGGCGGGTAAAGGGGTGTTTGCCGGCCGCGAGCCTACGGAAGGCGAACCTGCCCCCGCGGATGGGGCTGGTCCGGATGGACGAGCGGTCGGTTTGACCGGCGCCCCTCCGCCTCGATTGGCCTGATTATATAGGTTTTGCTTACTTCCCCCTTGGGTAGGGGTCGGCCGCGCGCCTACATTTCCGGGCTTGCCGGGTCCGCCAATCCCCCCCACTCCGCCGGCCCCCCCAGGACCGCCAGGGCCTCCAATGCCGTTGGGCCCGCCGGGCCTTCCCCAACCGCCCACGGGGCCACTGACGGCGATTCCACCATTCGGACCATGATAACCAACAGCCCCCCACCCTGTGGCGGGGTTGTAATAAGCATGATATCCGTAGGTCATGGGTCTCCCGTAATAGGCGCCGCCATACCCATAATAAGGGGGATAGTAGAACCCCGTGCCGTAAACAACCGTGGGACCGTAGACATAGCATCCCATGTAGCCCGGCGTGTAGCCGACGTAGACCACCTCGGGAGTGGACTCATAGATGTAAACATAACTGCTCTGGTAATTGGGGGTGCTGGGCGGAAGTTTGTTCAGCTCGGAAGGGATCGATACCGCCACGCTCCAGGGGCCCTCGGGCTGTGCCGCCTCATACCAAACCGCCTCTTTGCAAAGGTAATATCTGTTTTTTACTTTAAAAATGGCGTCCGCGGTATTTTCCGCGTAAGCCACTTCGTTCTTTTCCATCCCCTCAACCGCTTTCCACTTCGGGGCCCCGTCGTAGACCACTTTCACATCCGCCGGACCTTTTTTAACCGCGGCGGTTTGGGGGACGGAGGCGTCCAGCACCGCTTCGCGCGCTTGCGGGGTTCCCGCGATGAAAGGGAGCACCCCCGCCCGGGAAGAATTGGCCGGGATCTTGGCAAAATCTTCCGGCAACTTATCGGCGGCCACGTAGGTCCAGGGCCCCTCGGTCTTCTTCGATTTATACCAACGCCCCGACGCGACCACGTAGATGTCCTGGGACTTAATGTCCATTAGGATATTTTGGTCGGAATTTGCCACGTGGAGAAGGTTGACCCCTTTGAGCGGCTCAAACTGAGGTTGACCCTTGCTGACAAAAAGCTCCGCCGGTTCATGCCGAATAACAACCTCCGGCGCGGCCCCGCTCGGCTTTTTCGCGTTCTTGGCCGGCGGTGGCCCACTCTGCGTTAATTTCTTTCCCAACTCCTCCACCGGAGCAGGCACCGCCGTGGCGCGAGACCAGGGGCCCTCTAACTTGTCCGCTCCAATCCAACCTTCAGGGGTCCAGAGGTAATAGAAGGAGCCGGTGGAGACCTGAACGAGAACCTCCGCCGTGTTGACCACCTGGAGCAACTTACCCTCTTGGATCGGCTGGGTTTTAGGATCCCCATCCATGATTAAGAGGACGGCGGGTTTGGTCCGAAACAATATCTCCGGCGGGGTTGTGGAAAGACCTGTATCCCCTGGCCCTTTATTTTCCATGGTTTCCAGCGAGGCGGTCAATTGCGCCAAGGGGATAACGAAACGACTTTGGGTCAGTTGTTCGGAGAGGAACTTCTTGAGTTTGGCCACCCCATCCGCGGGAACCTCCGGAGCTTTCACATCGGTGACTTGCACCGACTCAACGGTCACAAGGCCCGTTTCGCGATCCGTGGTCACCCGCCCCTCCATCCAAACAGCCCCAAACCACGGCTCCTTCGACCCCCTCATCAATACGGAAACGGCCGACCGACCGGTCACTTTGTTGTCCTTAAAACTTTCCAATTGCGGTTGATAGACCGTGGCCGTTCCCACATCGGACACATATTTCAACGGCCATTCCACGCCGGGGGACTTTTCAGCCCAGGCGAGACCAACCAAGGAAAGGGACCAACCAAGCGCCAGGATCCGTGAGGGAAATCGCATGGGAGTCCTTTTTAGAACGGCATCCCGAAGTTCAACCAGAAACTGCTCCCTTCGGTCCGGTTCATGACGCTGAACTCGGGAAGCCATTTAAACTCGAAGCTCATGTTTCCCGCCGTGTGGCGAATGAGAGGTCCCACCGTGTAGGATTGGGCTTGAAAAGAGCCAAAAACCGCGCCGCTCCCTTTGTCGGCCGTCAGTTGTTGATAAAGGCTCCCGGTGATCCCGATCGCGGTCTGCATGTCCGTGTAAATCGCCGCGACGGCATCCATGTGAAGGACATCGCCGGACTTGTAATCGGTGTCGGTGTTTCGTTCGCGGATGTCATAGCCTGTATAAAGAGACAACTCTCGTTTGCCGGGGACAACGTTGGAAAGTCCAAGGAAGGGGCTGTACGTCCAATAATTCAAGCCGCCTTGGGCCAGGGACCCCTCACGGTAGTAACCGGTGGGCGCGTAAAGCCGGACGCCCGTTTTGAAGTGGTTCGAGCCGATCTGTTTTCCCACCATGAGAGGGATGAACGAAATATCCCCCAGTCCCCCTTCGTAGTCGTAATAATACCCGGCGATGTCGTAGACGCCCGTTTGACCGAAGTAAGCGGCGGCGCTTTCGTAAACCAAGGGCATGCACAATTCAACCCCGTAGCGCCAGGATTCCCCCGGTTCGCCTTTCACATAGGCCAGTTCGAATTGGGTCGAGGAAACCGCCCGGTCCAACTCCGCCCAACGGGATGCACCGAGAGTGCTCTTGGTGTTTTTTTCAACGTTTCCATCGTAAAACATCATCTTAAACCGAAAGGTCGGCGCTGTTTGGGCCGGCAGAACGCCGGCGAAACTGGCTTTGTCTCCGGCCAGGGTATGACCCCGTCCGCCTTCTTCAGACCAAACAGCCGCCCCGCTAAAGAACAGGGTTGCGCCCAACGCAAAAGCGAACAACGAACGTATTTTCATTTATTTCTCCTTGCGAGCGAGGTGGACCAGCTCAAAGCGTTTCTGAGATGCTACAAAATTATCGTGGCTCCATCGATGACTTTTTGTTTTCGTTAAGGCTTTTGTCCTGTTTCCCCGGATTGAAAAGGCGGAAGGGCAAGCGAAACACGTTTTTGACCACATTGACGAGAGGCCCCGTCAACGTTTGGATGGAGCGGGCGTTGACCTCGGCTTTCCCCTGGTTTACCTGGACGTCCACCACCAAGGGAAGGAAATCTCCTTCAGGGCCCAAAACCAGGGAAGTCAAACCGGGAATGGCCGCAATAAGATCCGTGGTGCCCTGGAGAAAGTTAAAAAGGAGCGTGCCTCGCCCGTTGGCGAACCGGACATCCACCCAGCCCGTGTAGGCCAATTGAAAGGCATTGTTATTAAAAATCACCGGACGCTCGATCAAATAGCGCCCGTTCCGGATCGTGGCCGAGGCCTCGATCACATCAAACGGGAGCCCTTCGGTTTGACGGCCCCCGAGACGTTGGATCAAGGATCGGATTTTTAAGGCCGAAAAAACTTCCAACACGGCCGGGGCGGCACGGAAAGAGCCGTCGCGGCCCGAAACGGAAACCCGGCCGTTCAACCGACTCGGATCCCAGGGCCGAAGCGGCCCGCCAACGGAGAGATCTCCGCTGAACCGCCCGTTAACCAAGTAGGCGTTCGTGGAGAGCGCGGCCACTAGTTCTTCCGTTTGCAAATCTTTGAGGCGGGTGTGAAGCGAAAACGTCAAAGGCCCCTTTCCCTTCAGGCCTACCACCGTCCCGTCCGCCGCCACGGAACCTCCCGAGAGATCTCCCTGAAGGTCGCTCACTTTCAGCCCGTGCTCCGGTTCATAGGCCAAACGCCCGCTTATCGAATCCATGGGAACGCCTTTCCAGTCCGCGCTGGACAACCGAAGATCGAACCCCCAAAGGGAACTGTCATCGAACAAAAAGTCCCGAAAGGGCTTTTGCCTGAAATCGGATTGCCAATCGCCCGAGAACGTCGCGTGGCCGCGCCGAAAGCCCAGGGATGGCACCCAGCGCCCCAAAACTTCCAGGTCCAGATCGTCCAGATCCACACGGAGGGTGGCGGGACTGGGCGTCTTGGGTCCCCGTTGGCCCGCGACCGGAAGGAAACCGGTAAGAGTGAAAGAAGAGGAACCGTTCCGACCCACCCAGCCGGCCTCCCACTGGGCCCCGGCTCGCCGCCAGCTGAAGGTGGAAGAATCCAACCGCCAGGATTCCCATCCCAAATTCACGGCGGAAACCGACACCGCCATGTCCCGCGCTTGGGCCAGGCCCCAGAGGGTTCCATCTTTGTAGATGGGCAGTTCGGTCACTTCCGCCGTTCCATTCAACGCTCCGGCCCACGTGCCGGAAGATCCAGCCGCCCGGCCCCATTCTCGCGCTTGAAGCCCGCTCAGGCCCACGGTTCCGCTGACTGTCCATGGATCGTTGACCCGCCGGGGCCGGCGAGCCAGCCCGTGGGCGGTCACCGTCCCCTGAAAAATCTCGCATTGAAACCGGCGGAGTCGAGCGGTTCCCTCCGCCCAATCGGCGGCTCCCGTCACGTCCGCAACGCTCCAATTCCCCCAGGTCAGGCTCCCCAGATCGGCCCGGGCCGTCAAGTTCACGGGACGAGCGGGCCCGCTGGTTTTCCCCGATATCGGGGGAACCTTTCCGATAACCTCTAAAATTTCCGCCACGTCCAGGCGGTCCCCCGACAATCGAAGATCCATGTTCGGGCGGGAAATATCCGGAACGGTCACCTCCCCCTGGGCGCGGGTGCCGGTGCTGGCCCACACCACCCGAACCGTCGACGTCGAGAACGACGATAGCTCCCAGGCCATCGTGAAGGGGAGAAGGTCTTCAGACCCCTGCCGCTTTAACCGGGTCGCCCCGCCTTTGGCCGTCCAACGCCAATCGTCTTTCCGGCCGGCCAGATGGGCTTCCAAGGATAGAGCACCCGTCCAAGGAGCGACAGGGCGAAAGAATTCCCCCAGCAGGCCCAGAGGAAACCCCGACGCCTCCACCCGCACATCGTTTTCCGTCCCGAACCGACCGTCCACGCGGTAACGACCTCGGCCCCGCGGCCCGTCGATTTTTCCGGCCAAGTTCAGGGAAATGGAATTCCCCTCCCGTGCCAAGGAAGCGTCCGCTTGCAAGGTCAGGGAAGGATGCCCCGGAAGGCTTTCATCCACCAGTTGGAGTTCAGCCCCCACAACACGCACGTCGTCGATACGGTATTCCAGCCCCCCGTCCCGCGCGGGTCCGTTGCGCACAGCGATCACCGGCAAGGAGCCGTCCGGCCGACGCCGAATCCAGAAGCGCGGTTCCTCGATGTCCCCGTTGGAAAACACCACCTTCCGCCGCAGGAGGGGAAGGAGTTTTACCTGAATCCGAGCGGATTCGGCCGACCAGCGGAAATCGCCGTTGTCCGCTTTGAAGGACACTCCGGTGACCCGCACCCAGGGCCGGAATCCCAGGCGGCTCTGGAGAGATCCCAAAACGAAACGCCCTTCCCGCTTTTTCGAAAGGCTGGTTTCCAAACCGACCTTGAACCCAGGACTGTTCAGGTGTTCGTCCAAGCGTCGCCAAGCCACCACGGACACGACCGCCATCGCGACCCCAAGCCCCAAACCGATCCAGCCCAGCGCGCGAAAAATCCGCCGCGAAGGTTTAGGTTCAGGTCCCATGAAAGATACCCCAAGTTGACTTGATTCGTGACCCCACGTTTTGATCCTTTATTTTCTTAACGACGGACATTATACCTCTTCGAATCATCTGTGCTACCATTTGCGAATGAGGCGTCTTCGTTTCCAATGGCATCCCTTATGGATGGCCGTCCTGCTTGTATGGCCGTGGCGGGTCGCGGGGGCGGAATCCCCCCTCCCGAGACCTCGAATCGGGCTCGTCTTAAGCGGGGGCGGGGCGCGCGGCGCTGCGCACGTGGGCGTATTGAAGGTCTTGGAAGAACTCAAGATTCCCGTCGACGTCATCACCGGCACCAGCATGGGGTCCGCGGTGGGCGGCCTCTACGCCACCGGGTTGACCGCCGCGGAACTGGAAACGATTTTTACGCGCTTCGACTGGGTCGGGGCCTTTACGGATTCCCCGCCGCGACGGGACCTTTCGTTTCGCCGCAAGGAAGATGATCGCACGTTCTTGGTGAAAGCGCGGATCGGGTTGGATGGCGGGAAAGTCCAACTCCCCCGGGGCTTCGTGGAGGGACAGAATTTCGTGATGGAACTTCGAAAACTTTCCCACGTCACCGAATCCCTTCCCAGCTTCGACCAATTGCCCATTCCCTTCCGGGCGATGGCCACCGACTTGGAAACCGCCCGCCCCGTCGTGCTGGACAAAGGCGATTTGGTCATGGCTATCCGCGCCAGCATCGCCGTGGCTCCCCTATTCTCTCCCGTAAAAATGGACGGCCGTCTGTTGGTGGATGGGGGTTACCTCCGAAACATTCCAGTCAAAACAGCCAAAGACATGGGAGCGGACCGACTCATCGCGGTGAACATCGGCACCCCTCTCTCCCAGGAGAAGGATATGCGATCGGTGTTCGATGTTTTTTCTCAGGTGAGCCGATTGGGCGGCCAGGTTCAGGACCGGAGGCAAATCGCCGAACTGGGGCCGGAAGACCTGTTGATCCTCCCCGACCTGGAAGGTTATGCTTTCACCGATTTTGCGAAAATCCCGGAGATCGTGGCGCGCGGGGAAGCGGCCGCGCGCGCGGTCGCCGAGCCATTGAAAAACTTTTCAGTCTCGGAGGAGGATTACCGGCGTTGGCGAGGCTCCTTGGCCAAGGGGCCCACCCTGCCGGTGGTGGACTCCATCGAATTCGTAAATGGGACCCGCATTTCGGACAATGTCTTTCTCCCTTTCATTCGGCAACGGCTCGGAGCTTTAGTGGACCCCGCGCAATTGCAAAAAGACCTGGCCCAGATTTATGGGTTTGGATACTTCGAGTTTCTCAATTACCACGTCGACACCCGGGACGGGAAAAAAGTCCTGGTCGTGGACGCCCCGCGGAAGAGCTGGGGACCGGATTATTTGCGGTTGGGGCTTAAAATCGCCGAGGAATTTGACGGAGACAGCGCCTACGCGGTTCTGGCCCGCTACCAAAAAACGGAAATTAACCGCTACGGCGGCGAGCTCAACGTCGATGGAAACATCGGGACCAATTCCAAGGTCGACGCCGAATGGTACCAGCCCATCGGCCAAGCCCCCCGCTGGCTCAGCTACGGAGCACCGTATTTCGCCAGTTTTCAGGGAGGGTACGGACAGGAGAACGACCCGGTTCGTTTTTCAAAAGGGTCGGAAATTCCGTTTGAATTCCTGACGGGGGAAGTTTCTCCCTCCGTGGGCCGGACCCTCGGCAATTGGGGCCGTATTCGCACGGGATTAAAATGGGACTGGGAAACCTACCAGACCCCGTTAATTTCCGGCGAACAATCCGGGGTTACCCGAAGCGATGTCTTCCTTCGTTTGGACCTGGACACCCTGGACGCCCCCGGGTTTCCCCGCCACGGAATCATCGGCTCCCTTGAAGGCCGGACCGCGGCGACCGTTTTGGGTGGCGAGGCCCGGGGCTCTCTTTTCGATGGCAACCTCGGAGCCGCGCGTTCCTGGGGGGCCGACACCTTCCAAGCACGGCTCCAATACGGCACCAACCTGAATTCCGATGCCCAAAATCCGCACTTTTTGAGGCTCGGCGGGTTCTTGAACCTTTCGGGATTCAGCCACAACTCATTAATAGGGACAGAAACCGCCTTGACCCAACTCCGATGGAACCGGAACGTCGGTTCCCTGGCCGCCTGGCCTCTTTACGTCGGAAGCGCCGTGGAGTGGGGCGGCGCCTGGAACCGCCAACAAGAAATCACCCTGTCGTCCGGTTATTGGTGCGGCAGTCTCTACGCCACCCTCGATTCCGGCCTCGGCCCCACCTACCTGGCCCTTTCCCAAACCGAGCAAGGCATCCGAACCGTCTATCTCTACGTCGGCCAAGCCTTCTAACGCCCCCCCACGGGGACCCCCCCACGGGGACGGAGTTCATTTAGCAACTTAGCGCCTGCCGGCCAGGGAGCCTCGGCCCCCCTAACGGCGCGCTTCCAGTTCCGACCAGCGTTGAAACAACTCTTCGGTTTGCCGGTCCAAATCCTCTAATTTCTCTTGTCGTTCGATCAATGCCTGGGCATCGGTGGCCACAGAAGGGTCCTCGAGGGAGAGGCGAGCCTCCTTTCGTTGTTGTTCGGCAACGAGAAGTTTATTCTCGAGTTTTTTTAATTCCTTCGACTCCTGAGCGGAAAGGCCGGGTTTGGATTCCAACGCGGGAGCGGGCTTGGAAAGTTCGGCAAAAGGACGGTCTGGCGCTGTTTGGCGAAGATCTTCCCATTGAGAGAGATCCGCGAAAAAGCGCGCGTTGCCCCGGCCGTCCAGTTCCAGAATCCGTTGGCTGACGCGGTCCAGTAAATACCGGTCGTGGGTCACCAACACCAACGCACCGGAAAACTCCATTAAGCTTGTCTCCAACACTTCAAGAGAATGGATGTCGAGATCGTTGGTGGGTTCGTCCAGTAAGAGAATGTCCGCCTGTTTCAGCATGAGCCGGGCGATCAACACCCGGGCCTGCTCCCCGCCGGAGAGACGCTTCAAGGGCACATCCAACTGTTCTTTGCCGAATAGGAACCGGGTCGCCCAACCCGCCACGTGCACGGGGTTCCCTCGATAATAAACGTGTTCTCCCGATTCGCACAGGGCTTTCCTCAGCGGCAGAGACAGGTCCAACTGCTCGCGATGTTGATCGAAGGTGACCACCTTTAACCCGTCGGCCCGCCGGACCTGGCCCGCGTCGGGGTCCATGGCTCCCGACAAGATTTTCAGCAGGGTGCTTTTTCCGCTCCCGTTCCCCCCCAACAAACCCACTTTGTCCCCCGGGCTCAAGAAAAGATCCAACGGGCCAAAAAGCTTCCGCCCCCCGAGACTTTTTTCCACTTGGACGAATTCAGCCAACCGCTGGGTTTGGCGATCCGAGCTGGAGAAATCAATGGAAGCGGTACGAACCTGGGCGTTCCGGAATTTCAGTTCGTTCAGGTCTTCAATCAATTCTCCGGCCCGGTCGATGCGGGCCTTTTGTTTGGTGGTCCGCGCCTTGGGACCCCGTCGAAGCCACGCCACTTCCCGCCGCACAATGTTCCGGGCCGATTCTTCCTGGGCCATCTGGGCGCTGAACAGGGCTTCCCGGTTCTCTATAAAATCACTGTAGGTTCCCACACTGCTGAAGTGGCCGTCCGCATACTGTTTGTTCAGTTCGATCACCCGGTTGCACACCATTTCCAGAAACCGCCGGTCGTGGGTGATCACCAAAAAAGAGAAACGGACGCCCGACATGAGTCGTTCCAGCCAAAGAACTCCATCCAAATCCAAATGGTTGGTGGGTTCGTCCAACAACAACAAATCCGGCTCGCAGAGGACCTGCCCCAAAATCGCCAGCCGTTTCCGCCATCCTCCCGACAAGCGGTCCACCCGTTGGTCCGGCGCAAGCCCGACCGTGGCCAGCCCCTCCTCCACTCGAATCTCAATTTCGTAATCTTCCAACCCAAGCCCCTGCAAAGCCTGGGTTAACTCCTGATGGACCGTCCCCCCCGTGGCGTCCTCCAGGAACCGATCCTGTTGGGCCAAATAGCGAATTTTCAACCCGCGCCGAACCGCCAATTCTCCGTCGTCCAGGGTTTCCAGACCAGCCAATATTCTTAACAGAGTGGATTTGCCGGCCCCATTGGGACCGATCAACCCCGCACGTTCCCCTTCGAATAAGCCAAAGGAAAGTCCCTCAAATAGAGGACGAGAGCCAAAGGTCTTGGAAAGGTCGCGACAACTTAGGAGAATTGACATAAAATTTGGAAAGAGGTCTTTGTTAGCGCAGGGTTGTGACGTGAACGGAAGGGTTAGCGCTAAGCTTTGCTTGATGTCATGCCCACTGGGTAATCCCGGTCCACCAACCGGATAAGTTCACGGGCGGCGGGAGAAAGGGCCGTTCCCCGCCGAGTCACCACGCCGTAACTGTCTTTTCCGAAGAGGTCTCCCGTCCCACGCACCGCCAACCGGCGGCGATCCTCTTTGGTTAAACATAGGTCAGGCACCACGGCCACCCCGAACCCGGCCGCGGCATAGGTTTTGATCGCTTCCCATCCCCCCGCCTCCAAGCCCACCTGGTAAGCCAAACCCGCTTTGGTCAGGGCCTCTTCCACGAGAACACGAGTGATGGAGCGGGAGCCGGGGAACAGCAGGGGGTAATGGGCCAGCTCTGAAAGTTTTACCGCCCCCCTTTGAAAAAGGGTGGCCCTTGGCGCATACGGCGACCCTTGGATATTCCCGCGAGGGGCGGTAGATGGCCCAGGCGGGAACGAGCGTAAGAGATCTCACTCCCAAATCCAGTTCTCCGGCTTTCAACATTCGGAGCGTTTCATCCGCCCGCTGGTGGTGGAGAACGATCTGGACCTTCGGGTGCTTTTTTTGAAATACCTTCAAAAGGGCCGGCAGGAGATAAAGAACAGCCGCTTCCCCCGCGCCAATCCGCAAGGTTCCCTGGGTTTCTCCGCTCAGCCGTTCCTTCAGCCGATCCGGAAGCCCCTCCCATTGATCCAACGCCGGCCCGGCCTCGGCCACGAGGGCTTCTCCCGCCGGGGTCAACACCGCTCGACGCCCGCGCCGTTCGAACAGCGCGACGCCCAGTTCCCGTTCCAACCCCTTCACCGCCGAAGTCACCGCTGGCTGGGTTCGATGAACCGCCTCGGCCGCCCGGGAATAACCTCCCCCCCTCGCCACCGCCAGGAAAGACCTCATCTGTTGAATTTCCATTTTTTTATATTAACAAAAGCGGTTTACGAACGGACACTCAATAATGGCCGTTCTTCCACGCCCGCCCATTTTTTTTAAATATTTGCAATCTTTAACAGGTAAAATACGTTCGTTGTTCGCTTCTTATACCCGTTTGTGAACACCGTGGCCAGCAAGAGAGGTGCCGCCATGAGGGAACTTTATACCGAGGTAACCATTGAAGCATCTGCGGAGAGAGTGTTTGAAGCGCTGACAGATGTAGAACGTTACTCGGAGTGGAATCCATTTATCGTCTACGCCAAGGGCAAGGTCGCCCCAGGGGAAACACTGGCCATCCGCATTCACCCTCCGGGCCGGGCCGAGCAACCCTATTCCATCCAGGTGCTTCGTTTGGTTCCTGGATGCGAGTTTGTCTGGCTCGGGCATATGATAGTTCCCGGCATCCTGGATGGCACCCACATATTTGAGCTTTTTCCGGAGGGAGCGAACCGAGTGCGATTGGTCCATCGAGAAGAATTTCGGGGTTTGCTGGTGCCTCTGATTTGGAATTCTTTCCTCAACACCCGTTTCCGGCGAGGATTCGAGGCCCTCAATCAAAACCTCAAAAACCTTTGCGAGTCCCCTTCCGAGAAAACCGGTTAATCCCCTCTCAAGACCATCCCCGTTCGTTAACGCCCCCCATGGGCCAAAACAACGAATTAACGCATTATTGTTTTTGGATTTGGGGGCGTAGGGAAATTTTTAAACACAGTGGGTGAAGGGAATCCCTCCTCCCCCGCGCCTTCGGCGCTCCGCCGGAGGCCGGCCACTGCCCCTTCCGCAACGCTTCGCGTTGCTTTTCCGCCATTCAAGGCGGCACCGTCTTACATTGATTTCCATCGTCGGTGCCGTCCCAACCATGGATTTCATTGTTGGATGAGACGGCGGGGCCGTTGGCTTCGATTCCGACTGCGCTAGCGGAAGTGCCGCGTGGGAGCGGCCCTTCACCCTCATGGGAAGGGAAAAATTAAATTGGAGCGGGCTATGCCGCCAGGCATGGTCCCTGTTTGTAGGAAGGGATGAAGGGAATCCCTCCTCCCCCGCGCCTTCGGCGCTCCACCGGAGGCCGGCCACTGCCCCTTCCGCAACGCTTCGCGTTGCTTTTCCGCCATTCAAGGCGGCACCGTCTTACATTGATTTCCATCGTCGGTGCCGTCCCAACCATGGATTTCATTGTTGGATGAGACGGCGGGGCCGTTGGCTTCGATTCCGACTGCGCTAGCGGAAGTGCCGCGTGGGAGCGGCCCTTCACCCTCATGGGAAGGGAAAAATTAAATTGGAGCGGGTGAAGGGAATCGAACCCTCGTGTGCAGCTTGGAAGGCTGCCGTTCTACCATTGAACTACACCCGCTATGGTTTTCCTTCATTCTTACGGGAGTCCCGTTTCATGAGGGGCACCCGCTATGGTTTTCCTTCATTCTTACGGGAGTCCCGCTACATGAGGGACACCCGCATCATTACTATGTTTTCAATGTGCGGAGTCCTGGCGGTGTTGGCCAGGGCACCCGCAATGGTTTTCCTTCTATCTTACGGGAGTCCCGTTTCATGAGGGGCACCCGCCATGGTTTTCCTTCTATCTTACGGGAGCCCTCTTTAGGCCGGACCCCGTTATTCCGACGATGATAGCACGCCCAAGGCCGTTAATCAATATCGGGCAAAGAAGGCAGAGAGAACCTTGTCCATGGCCCAGAGAATAAGAGCGGCCAAACTGATGCAGAAGAGCCAAAACGACCCAAAGGATTTGAAGTGCTTTTTCCAACCATCGTAAATTCGATGGGAAACGTTGACGTTCCATTCCGCGGGCGTGGCGGCGCGGCAGATGGCCTGGGCGGCCAGCGCGAAGAGCCAAGAAGCCCACCAGGTTCCGGGGGCCGGACCCAACTTGGATGCGGCGAAGAGGCCGAGCCCCGCTCCACCAAAGTGGGTGATGACCGAAATCGGCACCACCTTTTTGGTTCGGACGACATCGCCCAACCAGAGCGGAATGCCGAACAGGAGCCAGGGCAGGGCCATGAAAACTAGAAAAGCACTGCTAAAAAAAAGCCCGCCCGCCAAAAGAAGGTTGGAAAGATGACACATCCAGAGGGCATCCCCCCAGCGATGGGCGCGGGCGTGCCGGGCGGCGATGGCGATAAAAAAAAGAAATGGAAGGACGGAGAGAAGTTTCAAAGGCCCCTCTCCCCCCCTCTTCCGCAAGCGGGTGAGAAAAGGCGCTTCAGATAGACGTCGGTTATTTCGTTGGGGCCCAAGTTTTTTTTAGGAAACCGGCCCGGCCAGACCCTTCGCTGTATCCCTTGTAACGGAAGGGCTGTTTCTTGAAATAATCCTGATGGTATTCTTCCGCCCGGTAAAAGACGCCCGCTGGGACGATCTCCGTCACGAGGGGATCTTTGAACTTCCCGGATTGGGCGAGGGCCTGTTTTGATTTTTCCGCCAATCGTTTCTGTTCATCGGAATGATAAAAAATGGCGGTTCGGTATTGGCTCCCATGGTCCGCGAACTGGGCATTCTCCGTTGTGGGATCGATGTTCTGCCAGAAAATATCCAGAAGTTTTTGGTAGGAAATGACGGCGGGGTCAAAAGTGACCCGCACGACCTCTGCGTGTCCGGTGGTCCCGGTGCAGACGTCTTCGTACGTCGGGTTCGGTTTCGTCCCCCCGGCGTAACCCGCGACCACCTCTGTTACGCCCGTTTTCCCCTCAAAAGGCGGTTCCATGCACCAAAAACAGCCGCCCGCGAAAGTGGCAAACTCAGTTTTTCCGGCATGGCTGAAGGGGGACATGAGACCTCCAAACAAGAGTAGAGAAACGGCCCAGCTTTTCATTTGGTTCCCCTCCATCTTCACCGGGAGGCATCCTTTTCCGCCTTGGCGCTCGGGGTCCGATCTTCAATCAAAGTGGGGAGACCCATGGTGTCCAACAGCGCGATAAAAGGATCGGGATCCAGCTGTTCCACGTTGACCATGGTCTTCGGATTCCAAACGCCTTGGGCCACCAGAATCGCGGCGGCGGCCGGCGGCACGCCGGCGGTGTAAGAGATGGCCTGGGATTCCACCTCCTTGTAGCAGGCGGTGTGATCGCAGGTGTTGTAAATAAATATTTCTTTATGTTTGCCGTTCTTTTTCCCCTTGACCAAGTTCCCGATGCAGGTGAACCCCGTGTAATTGGGCGCGAGAGAGGCCGGGTCCGGCAGAACCGCTTTCAAAACTTTCAGCGGAACGACCTCCACCCCCTCCGCCGTCTTGACCGGGACCTCCGACAGCATCCCGATGTTGCTCAGCACGTTAAAAACGTTCAAGTAATGGTCGCCGAACCCCATCCAGAATCGGATGGATTTGGCTTTGATGTTTTTGTAAAGCGAGTGCAATTCGTCGTGACCATTCAGGAACACCGCCCGCTCGCCCACCATGGGGAACTTAAACAGCCAACGGTCCGTGTGGACGTTGGAGGCCACCCATTTACGGTCGATCCAGGACCAAACCTTTTTGAATTCTCGAAAATTAATTTCCGGATCGAAGTTCGTCGCAAAATACTTCCCGTGGCTCCCCGCATTCACGTCCAAAATATCGATGGTATCGATGGTGTCGGAATGATGTTTCTTCGCCAAAGCGCAATAGGCGTTGACGACGCCGGGGTCGAACCCAACACCCAAGATGGCGTTGATCCCTTTTTTCTTGCACCGCGACTTCCTCTTCCATTCGTAGTTGGCATACCAGGGCGGATCTTCGCAGACCTTGTTGGGATCTTCGTGGATGGCGGTGTCCATGTAAGTCACCCCTGCCTTGATGCAGGCTTCGAGCACCGACATGTTCACGTAGGCTTGGCCCAAATTAATGACGATTTCCGATTTGGTGTCCCGGATCAGTTTCGTGGTCGCCCGAACATCCATGGCGTCGACCTGTCGCGAATAGAGTTTCTGGGAGGGGTCTTGAATGTTTTGTTTGCGCTGGATGCTCTCAATGATGGCGTCGCATTTTTCTTTCCGTCGGGAAGCGATGCAGATGTTCCCAAGCACGCGGTTGTGTTGGGCGCACTTGTGGGCCGCCACATGGCCGACAGCGCCGGCGCCGATGATAAGGACATTCTTTTTCACTTTGTTTTCCTCCACTCCGCTTTTAGGATTCCCCTTCACCCAGAACGATCGCCCCGGGCCGTCCAAACGCGCCCGATGAATCGGGCAACTAAGAGAGACTGGCCACGTAATCGTCATAGGTGAACCGTTTCACAACGTCCACCCGGCCGTCCAAGCGACGAACCGCGATGCTCGGCATCGCCACGCCGTTAAACCAGTTTTTCTTGACCATCGTGTAACCCGCCGCGTCTGAGAACGGAATTAAATCTCCCACCTGGAGCTGCACCGGAAAAGAATATTTCCCAAAAACATCTCCCGCCAGGCAGGTTCTTCCCGCCAAGGCGTAGGCGTGCGGGCCTTCGGGCATCGGCTCCATTTTAGCATCCGTGCTGTAGATCAACAAATCCAACATGTGGGTTTCCACGGCGGCGTCAACGATGGCGACATCCATTCCATTGTGCACGATGTCCAACACCTTCGTCACGAGAAATCCCGAGCGAGTGACGGCGGTTTCCCCCGGTTCCAAATAAACTTGGACATCGAAACGCTGGGAGAACTCTTTGATCTTCCGCGCGAAAGCATCGAGCGGGTAGCCCTCTTTGGTGAAATAAATTCCTCCTCCTAAGCTCACCCATTCCAATTTTTCAAGAAGGGGGCCATAGCGTTTGGCGATGTGATCCACGATGCGACAAAAGCTTTCGAGGTCATCGTTCTCGCACTGGCAATGGAACATGGCGCCGGAAAGAGCCGAGGCCATGGGAAGGATTTCGTCCAAGGAAATAACCCCGAGCCGAGAGAATTCCCGCGCCGGGTCGGCCAGGTCGAAATGGGAATGGCTCACCCCTGGGTTGATGCGGAGCCCCAGAGGTAAACCTTTCACCTCCGGTAGAAACAACTTCAATTGAGACAAGGAGTTGAAAATGATTTTAGTCGCTAAGGGCCGAACGGCTTTGATCTCATCGGCCGACCAGGCCACGCTGTAGGCGTGGACCTCTTTCCCGAACTTCTCCGCCCCGAGTTTCGCTTCGAAGAGAGAACTGGAGGTGGTGCCGTCCATGTATTTCTTCATGAGGTCAAAAACGGCCCAGGTGGAAAAACACTTGAGCGCCAAAACCGCTTTGGCGCCAGAAATCTCGCGCACGCGTTGGATCTTCTCCAAATTCCGCAGAAGCCGCGATTCGTCGATCAGATAGTAGGGGGTGGGTATGGTCTCACGGAGCTGGTCGGCGATCTCATAGATAGAGGTATCGGCATTATTCATCATATTTCGTGGATGGATTATACCAGGTTCTCTAACGAAAAAGGAACGGCGCGTGAATTGCTAAAATGGACCCATGACCTTCGAAGCCTAGTTGGCGGGAGCGGCGCTCCTGGTGGTGCTCAGCGTCGTTCTCAGCAAAACCGTGGACCGGTTGGGGATCCCGGTGTTGGTGGTCTTTTGGCCATCGGCATGTTAGCGGGAGTGGACGGGCCGGGAGGGTTTGACTTCGACAACGCGGTCATCGCGCAAGCCGTCGGGGTCATGGCTCTGGTTTGCATTCTCTTTGCCGGCGGTTTAGACACGGATTGGCTCTCCACCCGCCCGGTGCTCGGGGAAGGGTTTTCTTTGGCCACGGGGGGCGTGGTGCTGACCGCGGCAGTCATGGCCGCAGGATCTGTTTGGGTTTTGAATTTCTCTTGGAAAGAGGGATTTCTGCTGGGGGCCATCGTTTCGTCCACGGACGCGGCCGGTGTGTTCGCCATTCTTCGCTCCCAGCGAACCAGTTTAAAAAATCGTCTCCGTCCGCTCCTGGAATTGGAATCCGGTTCCAACGACCCCATGGCGGTGTTTTTAACGGTCTTGATGATCAGCCTGCTGGAAGGAAAAGGCGGGGGGTGGACGGAGTGGGTTCTCAGTTTTGCCAGGCAAATGTCGTTGGGGGTGGTGTGCGGGATCGGCTTTGCCCGCGGGGCGCTCTTTCTTCTAAACCGGCTGAAGCTGGAATTCGAGGGGCTCTACCCCGTGCTCACGTTGGCGTTGGTCCTTTTAGGCTACGGCTTCTGTTCTTTTCTGGGAGGCAACGGATTTCTCGCGGCCTATGTCATGGGACTCACCATGGGGCGGACCCCTTTCAGCCATCGAAGGACGATCCAACGGTTTCAAGACGGTGTGGCCTGGCTCATGCAAATAGCCATGTTCCTCGCGCTCGGCCTATTGGTTTACCCCACTCAATTGGTCCCCGTCGCCGGGAAAGGTCTTTTTCTAGCGGGACTTCTCATTTTCGTCGCGCGTCCCTTTTCGGTTTTTATCCTATTGTCTTTTTCCCGGCTGGGAATTCGCGAACGGCTCATGGTGGCGTGGGTGGGTCTCCGGGGGGCGGCGCCCATTGTCCTGGCCTTATTTCCCCTGTTGGCCGGCTTGCCCAACGCCCAAACGCTTTTCCACCTGGTTTTCTTCATTGTCCTGGCGTCCGTTCTTTTGCAAGGCACCTCCATCCCCTGGATGGCCCGAAAACTCAAGGTGGACGAACCCCTGGCCCCCAAACGCCGCTACCCTCTGGAATTCGACCCCATGGACGGGACCGACGCGGACCTGGTGGATTATTTTGTCCCTTACGGGGAAGGCGTGGCGGGCAGAACGCTTGTGGGACTCAAAATGCCCAAAGACAGCCTGGTGGTTTTGATCAACCGGAACGAACGATTCTTCATCCCCACCGGTGACACCGTCTTAGAAGAAGGAGACGTTCTTCAAGTCTTGGTCAACGCCAACAACCTCCCCGCCGTCCGTAAAATACTTACAGGCCAGGCGTAAATGGGTTTTTAGGCGAGGGAAACGGGGTTGTTTAATGGAATGACGAAAGCGGCCGTCGAACCGGTTCTACCTCGGCGCTCAGGACCCAGCCTTTAAGCCCTTTAGCCGGGACGCCGATTTGGATCCAATCGTTGAGGTTGTCGAGGAGAACCACCCGGTGGCCTTCGGGAGCCACAAAACCCACTTGGTCCTGGGCGCTGGGCCCCGTGCGGGCCTCGGCGCGTTCGACCGTGATAACGCCCCATCGAACCGACGCTTGGCGTTGGGCCGCGATCACCGCGGACAAAAGAATGGCAAACAGGATGCCCGTGAACCATCGTCCCCACCAAACCCATTCGGTTTCGCGGTAAAGTCCCAGGGAGAGCAAAACGAAAAACAAGAGGTTGGCTACGCTGGCCGCCACCCACAGCGCGCCGGAAAGTTCTTTAAAACCGTCGTTCGTCCCCTCGGTCTCCCCCACCCGTTCCCGCACCAGGTCTCGATTGTACCGGGCGTCCTCGTCCCGCGGCGATGCTTCCAGGGCCCGTTCATACCACAGCCGAGCCTGACCCATTTTCCCCAAGCGGTAGTAAGCGTTCCCTAAATTGTAACACAGAGTGACCCCGCCAATCCCCGCGCCGGTTAAATGCTCATAACTCTCCCGTGCCGCGGCAAAATCTCCCTGTTGGTAGGCTTTGTTCGCTTGTTCAAAAGCTTCCTGCCCCGCCCCATAAACCCCAGCGGAAAGAACCAGACAAAAGAGAAAAAAGTAACGCCGTCCGATCATTTGGTCTCCATGGAGCGAATAAGCTCCGCCAACCGAACCCCAAAAGACGATGCCTGGGGTGAAAGAGCGGGTGTGTAACGGGCGTGGTCAAATTCTTCCCACAGGTCCGCCACGGATTTGAGGGTTTGGGGAGTATACCCCAAGTTGGCCAAACCGACCGCCACCGATTCAGGGGTCAGCCCTTGGGCGTTCCCACCGACCTTGGCGGCCAGGTAATCGAAAAATATCCGGTGGAGGGCGGCCGTCGTTGAGGGTTCTTTCCCCTGGGCTTTTTTGATTTCACGCAAAGCCTTTCGTCCCGCGGACGGGGAAAAGCGCCTTTTTCCCACGCGGCCAAAAATGCGCCCCGACCAAAGGGCCACAAAAACCAATCCAGGCAAGACCTCCGCGTAGGGAAACCAGGGCCGCTCTTGAATAGGTAATCCCTGGGGCTCCAAGGCCCCATGGGTTTTGATAAAACGAATGTCCCGGCCGATTTCCTTCAATCCTTCTCCACCGGATGTGAAAGAAACGCCCGGCCCGGGCGCGGCGGCGGGGTCGGCGGGCGAGACCCGGAGGGTCAACGGTTTGGTAGAGACCGTTCTGAAGGCGTTCGCCTGGGGATCAAAGAAGGAGAGAGAAAGCACCGGGAACGTTAAATCCCCCGACACTTCCGGTTTCATGACCGTGGTAAACACTTTGGACCCCTGAAGACGCCCATCCTTTTTGTCGATGTTCAGACTGGAAAGGGTTTCATAGGTTTTGAATTCCTTCGTCACAGGAAGCGGCGGTTGCGCCAGGGATTTAACGTTCCCTTCGCCGGAGATGGTGACGGTGAGCGTGAGGGGATCATGCACCTGCGCGGAGTTTTTGTCGAAGGTGGCGGAGATCCGGAAATTCCCCACGTCGCCCCGAAAGGAGGCAGGCCGACCTTCCTCCGGCACCGGCCGAACCGTGACGAGAATCGGATCGCTTCGAAGAGTAACGGTTTTGCCTTGATTGAAAAAGTTTTGAAAAAAGCCGTCCCCGAGAGGATCCTGGAAGTCTTGGACATTGCACTCCAACGCCGCGGGACCAATGGTGAATTTCCCGGAGCTGGTGGGAAAGAGCGCCGTGGCCAACTCGATCACCTGGTAACGTACCCCCTGGACAGTAGCGATGCATCGCCGCTGGGGCGGAAGATCCTCGCTCATAAAACCCGTCGTGTCCGGCGGCTGATAGCGTGGCTGGGAGAGGAGCGGCGCCCGACTGTAGAATCGGAACAAAAGAGTACGTTGCTCGCCCACCGTGGCGACGGTTTTGTCCAAAGAGGTGGTCACGAAAAGGGTCCGGCCCCCGTTGGCGACCCGGTCTTGCCGGACCGCGCCCCCCGCCGGGTCCGGCGCCGCGCCGGAGAGAACGGTCACCGGGATGGGTTGTGTGGAGAGAGGATGGCCGTTCACCGTCATGGAAATCGCCGGGATCACGTGCTCGCCGGGGGAGAGGGGGGCCAGGGCAAAGGTGAATTTCACTTGGCTCGACACGTGGCCGTTCATGTAATTGATGTTTTGACTTTGGCCCGCGAAGGTGGCCCGAAAACCCGGGATAGCGGGGAGTTGGGGTTGCGCGCCCCCCCCGCGTCCTCCCGACAAAGTCAGTTGCAAGGTCAACGTGTCGTTCATGGTGAGGGTGGTTCGGTCCACCTCCGCGCTCAAGGAGAGGTCGCCGGCCCGGGCCACGGAGGAAAGCATCGCCACGAACAATAGGATTCTTCTCATCAATGACATGTTACCAGTCTTCCCCGGTCGGCGGTTCAGGTTTTTGTTTTCCCGCCTTTTCCTTGGCTGACTTTTCTTCCTGGGCCATGGCCTCCAACAACCGCTGGGCGTCTTCTTTGGACATCTCACCCGGTTTGGGCTGAGGTTTTTGATCGGACTTGTCGTCCTTTGGCTTCCCGTTCTTTTTTTGTTGCTCCTTTTGCTGTTTGTCCAATTTCTTGGAAAGTTCCAGGTTGTGCTTCGCGTCCACGTCCGCCGGGTTTAGGCGTAGGGCTTGTTTGTATTTCTCCATGGCTTGATCCAATTTCCCTTGACGGTAATAGGCGTTCCCCGCGTCATAAAGAACGGCGGCTTTCGAGCGAGGATCCGCCACGGCTTCGGCGGTTTTTTCGTAGGCTTCCGCCGCGGCCGCGTAGCTCCCTTCGATGTAAAGGGCGTGGCCTAAATTGAATCGGGCTTCGGGATCATCGGGATGGCTTTGAACCCCCGGAGCCAGTTCGCTGGACCGAGGATAACGCCCCAGTGCCTCCGACCGGCCGGGCAAAAATAGGAGCAAAAAAAGGAATCCCGCGAGAAACCGTCCAGCCCGCAGGTCCCGAAAGACCAAGGTCCAATGACGCCGAACTTCGGGCCAGATAAATTCCAACAACAAAAACACCAGGGCCAACGACAGGGGCCATCGGTAATGGTTCTCCCCCTGACCGTAGACACGGCTGTCCAATTCTTTCTTTTCCATACGACCGATTTCTTCCAAAATCTTCGTCACTTCCACCTCTCCCTGGGACGCCGGGAAATAGGCCCCTTTCGTTTTCGCCGCGATGTTCCGGAGAGCGGTCTCGTCCATTTTAGAGAGAACCGTTTGTCCGTTTTTGTCTTTCTTGTAACCCGTCACATTTCCGTTGTCGTCGCGCAAGGGAATGATTTCGCCCGTGGCGTTCCCAAATCCGATGGTGAAAATCCGAACCTCCTCCGCGGCGGCGCGTCCGATCGCCATATCGAGTTGACCCGAATGGTCTTCCCCATCTGTTAACAACACAAGGGCCCGGTGTTTTCCCGCCTCTTTGGGGAAAGCGTCCAAGCAGGTCGTTATCGCGGCCGCCAAATTGGTCCCGGGCCGGGGAATAAGGCTCGGCTCCAAAAGGTCCAGCAAAGAGCGCGCCGCGCCATAATCCAAGGTGAGCGGACATTGCAAAAAGGCCGTTCCCGCGAAAGCCACCAACCCCACGCGGTCCCCTTCCAAAAGGCCGATCAACGTGCTCAGTTCCCGTTTCGCCTGGGTCAGCCGGTTGGGTTTGACGTCCTCGGCCAACATGCTGGAAGAGACATCCATGGCGATCAAGACATCCACGCCGCGCCGGTGGACTTCTTGAAACTGCTGGCCCCACCGGGGGCCCGCCAGGGCCAAGACAAGCAGGACGAGACCCAAAAGAAGGAAGAGCGCTTTCACTCCCTGTTGCCGGGGCGTTTTGGCGTCGATGAGGCGCGCTAAAACCGTCGCATCGCCCGACTCGGCCAGGAGGCGTGATTTCCACCGAAACCAAGCCACCGTCAACACCAAAAGAACCAGCGGAACCGCCAATAAATAAAAGGCGTTGACGTAGGTCCAACTCATGATATCCGCCTCGTCCATTTCAAGGCACGCGCCTCCAGAGGGTCATGGCCAACAGGTTTTCCAAGGCGATCAAAAAGAAAGCCATGACCAAAAAGGGCACGTGTTCGTCTTTGTAGTCTGAGTAGGTTTCTACTTTGACGTCGGTTTTTTCCAGCTGATCGATTTTCTGATAGATGCCTTTCAGGCTTTCAAAATCTGTCGCGCGGAAATAGGAGCCCCCGGTCCGTTGCGCCACTTCGAGAAGGGTCGCCTCATCCAATTCATTTTCCGGCAACTTAACCCGGCGTTTCCCGAAGTTGGGGTCGTCCACTTCGATCATTCCCCCGCCGGGCGCCCCGGCGCCGACGGTATAAATTTTAATGCCGAAGGCGGCCGCCGCCTTGGCGGCGGTGACGGGGTCCACGTCGCCGGAATTGTTCCGTCCGTCCGTCAACAGAACGATGAGTTTCGTTTTCGCCTCACTTCCTTTCAATCGCGACACCGCGGCCGCAATGGCAGACCCGATGGCGGTCCGATCCTCCTCGATGAGCCCGATGTGAACGTTGTCCAAGAAACCCAACAACGCCCCGTGATCCAGGGTGAGAGGGCATTGGGTGAAGGCGTATTTGGCGAACAAAACCAAGGCCAACCGATCATCCGGGCGATCCTTGATGAACTGACGCAACACGTCCAAAGCGGCTTCAAACCGGTTGCGTGGCGCGAAGTCAAGGCTCCGCATGCTGTCGGAAATATCTAAAACCAGGGCAATGTCGGTGGCCGGCGAAGTCACCTCCCGCCGCTCCTGTCCCTCCTGGGGTCGGGCCAAGGCGACGATCAGGAGAGCCAGTGCGCCTAACCGCAAAGCCGACCGAAGCTCGTGATCCAGGGGCCTCCCGAGCGGCGAACGCCCCAACAAAGACAGCGCTGAAAAGGTCACCTTGGCGCGCGCCAAGAAACCCCAACGATAATCGTAAAAGGCCAAAAGAGGGATCAAACACAACCACCATAGGAGCCGCGGATGCGCAAAGGTCATTTTCCCCCCTCCCGGGTCTCCATCGGTTTTGTCGCCAAAACGAAATCCCGCACACGGTCAAAATCTTTCAATCTTTCGCTATCGGTGGGTTCCAGCTTGGCGAATTTGGCCAAATCGCCGTCTTCCAGAACAACGCGAAGCCCTAATCTCTGATCCATCGTGATCGAAAGGGACTTCAATTCCATGGAGATCTCCGCCGTGGTTCGATCCATGGCCGGCGTTTGAAAAGCCCCTTCCAAATAGGCCCGCAAAATGTCGGTCAACCGACTGTAAAAGGCCTTGGCAGGGAGGGTGAGATCTCCTCCAGCCGTTGGAGATCTTCCAGGGCTCGAAGGTGGGGAGGAACCGGCGGTGGTCCCTTGGGTTTAAGAAACGCTTTTCCGGGTCGGAATCGAAGCCACCCCGCCAACCCGCCCAGGACCAAAAGGACACCCAGTAAAATCAACACCACGGGCCAATTCGCGACTTTTTTTAGCCGTCCCTTTAACCCGCGAATATCTTTGGATTCCGGGGTCAAGACGCTCTTGATGGTCACGGGAATTTCCGGGGTTTTAACCTCCGTCGTTTTCCCTTGTTCCTGACACCGCATGGTCAACGCCGGAAGGGTCGAAACGCCCACGTCAAAAAGAGTCAGCGTGATTTTGAAATCCCGTTGGACCCGCCCCCCGTCCCGCCGGTCCGGAGCCGTGGAAACCTGGAGAACCTCGAAGGGCCCCGCCATGGCGCCCACCTCCAATCGGCAGTTCCCAGGTTCTTGCGCCGAGGTCTTGACCTCCAGCGTCAACGGGTCCCCCACGGTCCCTTGCCGGGGTTCCAAAGACGTCTCCAACCGAACCGTGGCATAGGCCGCGCCGGAAAGGAACAAGATCACAAGGGCGAAAATCTTTTTCATTCAGTGCATCCGTTTGGCGCGCTCGCGGAAAAACCGCAGGAAGGCGGGGGTGTAGGCCCGCCCGGTTTCAATGAAGATGGAGTCCACCCCCGCGCGCCGGAATTCGCTTTCCAACCGTTCCCGCCGCGCCGCCTGGGAACGAACATAGTCTTTCCCGGCGCTCCCGGCCTCCACGATCTTCGCCCCGCCGGTCTCGGCGTCTTCCAACAACCATCGGCCCCGGGCGGGAAGTTTCTTCTCCCAGCCGTCCTCCACGGGGACGGTGATCAAATCGTGCCGCCGCTGGGCGATGGCCAGGGATTTTTGGTAGCCGGTATCCATAAAATCGCTCAGGACGAACACCACGGCCCGCCGGCGTTGGACGTGGCTTACAAAATCCAGCGCGGCCTTGAGAGAGGTGCCCCGGTGCTGGGGCGTGAAGCTCAACACTTCGCGGATAAGCCGCAGGATATGGCCCCGGGATTTGCGGGGCGGTATGAATTTTTCGACGCGGTCGGAAAACAGGATCAATCCGGTTTTGTCGTTGTTGGCCAAGGCGGAGAAAGCCAAAACGGCGGTCACCTCCGCCGCCAGTTCGAACTTGAACTGATCGCGGGAACCGAAATGGAGCGACCGGCTCGCGTCCACTAAAAATAGGATCGTGAGCTCGCGTTCTTCCACGAACTTTTTAATGTGGGGGTTCCCGGTGCGGGCGGTCACGTTCCAGTCGATGGAACGCACATCGTCCCCGGGCATGTATTCCCGCACTTCGGAAAACTCCATACCCCGGCCCTTAAAGGTGCTGGAATACTGGCCGGCGAAGGTATCGTTCACAAGCCGGCGCGCGGTAATCTCCAATTTCCGCACCCACTTTAAGACGTCGGCCGGTGTCCGGGGTTTTTCTTCCACGAGAGGGGTCCTGTTCCCGTTGCGAGTGCCTTAGGGCACATCCACCTCGTTAAAGATATCTTGGATCACGTCGTCGGTGGTTTTCTCTTCGGCCTCCGCCTCGTAGGTCAGGAGGATGCGGTGGCGAAGCACGTCCGGGCCGATGTTCTTCACGTCTTCCGGGGTCACATAGCCGCGGCCCCGCAGAAAAGCGAACCCTTGGGCCGCTTTATGCAAAGCCAGGGTCGCCCGGGGTGAGGCCCCGAAGCGGATCAAAGGCTTTAACCGCTCCAGCCTCCCCTCGGGTTTACGGGTGGCGGCCACGATATCCAAAATGTAGTTCTTCACTTTGTCGTCCACATATATTTCATCGACGATCTGCCGGGCCTGGGCGATTCGGGCCAGGGAGATGACCCGCCGCGCCGTGGGGGGATGGGGCTGGCTCATGCGCTCCATCACCGTCTTTTCCTCCTCCCGGGAGGGATAGGTGACCTTCAATTTCAGCATAAAACGGTCCACCTGGGCCTCCGGGAGCGGGTACGTTCCTTCTTGTTCGATGGGATTTTGGGTCGCGAGGACCAGAAAGGGGTCCGGCAGGGGGTAAGTGGCGTCCCCGATGGTGACCTGGCGTTCTTGCATGGCTTCCAGAAGAGCGCTCTGGACCTTGGCTGGCGCCCGGTTGACTTCGTCGGCCAAAAGCAGGTTCGTAAATACAGGCCCCTTTCTGACCGTGAACTGCCCATCTTTCGGATGATAGATCAAGGTCCCGACGACGTCCGCCGGCAGAAGGTCGGGGGTGAACTGGATCCGCTGGAATTGGGCTTCGATGGCGCTGGCCAGGGTTCGAACGGCCAGGGTCTTCGCCAAGCCCGGGACGCCTTCCAAAAGCAAATGACCATGCCCCAAAAGGCCCACCAGCATGCGTTCCAGCAGGGCCCGTTGGCCCACAATGACGCGGTTCAGCTCCCCTAAGACTTCCTCTACGAAAATGCTCTCCTGCTTCACTTTCTCATTTATGGCGCGAATATCGCTGGTCATGTTTTTTTCTCCGTTTGAAGGGGGTTGAAAGCGCTTGCATTTACAACGAACGACTCGCCCAAAAGTTCATCCGCGACCCTAGCCGTTCATATTTTACACACAGGGAACAAAAACGCAACCAGGGGAGGCGCCGCTCCCTGAGACACCGGAAGGTCTTTACGCGCCCTCCGGGAAATGTCATAGTTATCAAAACACAAAAATAACGGCATTGGCGACGTTGGGATTAACCGCAACGGACATTGGCCCTTGCGGTTTTTTTATTTCGTAGGAATTTGGAGAATCCATGCCTTTCACACAGTTTAATCTTCACCCGGACTTGCTCCGGGCGGTCAAAGCGTTGGGCTATGCCCAGCCGACGCCCATCCAATCCCAGGCGATCCCCCCGCCCTGGAAGGACGTGACATCCTGGGGTGCGCCCAGACCGGGAGCGGAAAAACGGCGGCTTTCGCATTCCCCGTCCTTCACCATCTATTGACCAAAGAAGGGGACGGCTTGCGCGCCCTCGTGCTGGTCCCCACGCGAGAATTGGCGGTGCAGGTCGAGCGAACTTTTCAGGAATGCGGGCGATATACCCGGTTTAAAACGGCCGTGGTCATTGGCGGTGTCAGCCACTCCGGGCAAGTCCGGTCCATTCAGAGCGGGGCCAGCATCCTGGTGGCCACCCCGGGCCGCCTCTTGGATCACATGCGCCAGGGCAACTTTTCCTTGAAATACATTGAACAATTGGTTTTAGACGAGGCCGACCGCATGCTGGACATGGGGTTCCTTCCCGACATAAAAGCCGTCCTCAAACACGTGCCCACGGAACGCCAAACACAGCTTTTCTCAGCCACTCTTCATGAGGATGTGGAACGTATTGCCGCTTTCGCCACGCGCAATCCCCTGCGGGTGGAAGTCGCCCGCCCTTCAACGGTGGCAGAGGGCATCAGCCAGATCCTTTACCCCGTCATTCAATCACAGAAAGCCGGCCTTCTTTTGGCTCTCTTGAAAGAAACGGAAATGCGTTCGATCCTGGTTTTTACCCGAACAAAGCACGGGGCGGACAAGGTGGCCTCCCGACTGCAAGAAGAGGGCTACCGGGTCGGCACTCTCCACTCCAACCGTTCCCAAAACCAACGACAAAAAGCCATGGACGACTTCCGGCAAATGCGCACCCAGATCCTCGTGGCCACCGACATCGCGGCGCGGGGGATCGACGTCAAAAATATCAGCCACGTGGTCAACTTCGACGTCCCTCGTTTTCCCGAAGACTACGTTCACCGCGTGGGCCGAACGGCGCGGGCCTACGGGGTGGGCGACGCCCTGATGTTCGTGGATCCCCAAGAGGAATCTTTTGTGAAGGGAATCGAGCGCTTTATCGCGATCGTTTTCCCACGGGCGACTCTTCCCGATTTTCAATACAATAAACCACCGAAACATGGGCCGCCGGGCTTTCACCGCCGCGCGCCCCAGGGTGAGATCGGCTGGTCTTTCCGAGGCCGCGCCTCCCAGGGACAGAAGGGTCGTTCGTCCCAGGGGCATGGGCAAAAAAACCGCTCGTCCCATGGCGGCCCGTCGTCCCATCGACAGGGACCCGCGGGAGGGAAGGACCGCCCTTCGTCACAAGCGCCTCAACGCCCGGTTCGTGTTCGAGGCGGTTTCCGATGGAAATAAACCCCATGATGGAGAGGAGAGGATAACCTATGCCAGCATTCTTTAAACCCAAGAGACGACGAGGCCCCGCCGGGCCCAATAAAAATCAACAAAAAGTGTTGCGGCGCGCCGAGGCGGAACGGGGCGCTCGTTCCGCGGGGATTCTTAAAGAACGGTTCCACTCCGTCACGTCCATTGCGCTCCACCTTTCCTTCATTACCCCTCAAGCCGAAGTTTTTGAGGAGCGGTCCCGCACCATCGGAGCCGGGGACGTCTGTGATTTTTCGGCCCCCTGCCCCGGGCGCTGTGGCGGAGAACGCGGGAGTTTCGACCTGTCCGAAGAAATAAAAACCGCCTTAGATTCCCGCAGGGAACGGGCGGAAGGCCGGCTGGTCTGCCAGGAAACCATGAATATCGGAACCACCGGCGTCTGCGATTTTCGTCTGGAATGGAAAAGCGTCATCACCTACGCGGCAGAATAAACAATCAGCCCCTCATGGGGGTTTTTTAGGAGGATGGACCTATGAAAATCACAGACTTGTTGGCATTGGCGGTCTCGATACTGGTCATCGTCAGCGTTTGGAAGGTTTTTGTCAAGGCGGGACAGCCGGGATGGGCCAGTTTGATTCCCTTCTTTAACCTCTACGTTCTGATAAAGATCGCCGGCAAACCCGGATGGTGGTTATTGTTGATGCTGATCCCCCTCATCAACCTGGTCTTTTTCTTACTCGTGACCTTGGGTTTGGCAGAGCGTTTTGGAAAAGGCGCTGGGTTCGGCGTTGGCCTTTTTCTTCTTCCCTTCATCTTCTGGCCCATCCTCGCCTTTGGGGACGACCTCGCTACGCCGAAAGCGGTTTAACTATTTCCGATCAGGACAGGAGGTTCGGGGAAACCCGGACCTCCTGTTTTTTTATTTCCTTCGATGAAAAACCAACCGGTAAACCATGAGAATGAAGAAGGCGCCGGCCACGGCGGCCAAAAACCCGTGGGGATCACGGCTGAAAGTCCAGTGAAACCGATGCCTTAAATAGGAAGCCAAGCCGGCCCCGCCAATCCCCAATGACGTCGTAACGACCAGCCCTCCGGGGGCCTTTCCCGGCATCAACACCTTCGCGACAATCCCCGCCAGGAATCCGAGCACGACAGTCCCAACAATTCCCATCGTTCCAAGGGAATCAAAAAAGGCCTTGCCTGAATGGACATCCATCGTTACCATCAAAATCCTCCTCGTTCGAATCGTCAATTCTGATTAAATAAACCGTTTACTCGATCTCCTCGGGTTTCAATTCGCTCCAAGACCCTTCCAGGGCGGCCAAGAGGTCGCGCTCTTCCCCGTCCAGGGTGTGGTCTTGGGCGTGCCGATGGGGATCCGGAACACTCACGTTTCCGTCTCGAAAACCAAGCGTCTCCAGGGTCTCGGAACAGTGGTCCAGGGGCCCGCAGGCGGTGAGGAGGTCGTGCCGGTCCCAAAGCACGGCCCCCTGTTCGGTGGGCGAAAGAACCCACAAATCGTGACGGGCATCTGTCGAGAGAAAAGGGAAAAACCGTTCCAGAAAAAGGCGCAGTTCACCCACGGTCATTTTTGGGCTTTGATACCGGCCGGCCCGGGCGCCGGAACGGGGAGAATGCAGGACATAAACCAAGACAAAGGGTTCCGCCATCGGAACCACCAGCATTCGAAAAAGCGCCGCCGGATCGTGTCCGCCGCCGATCCGAACCACCGGAATGCCCCCTCGTATGACCTTCGAAAATAACTCGGGATGCGAATAACGGGTCCAACGTCCGTCGCTTAAGGTCTCAATCCTCGACAGGGTCCCCTCCTTGGGCAAACATGAAAGCCCCGTCATCTCCCGAAACGACTGGATTTGACGGCTTCGAACAAACCGGCCTGGGCCCCGCTGAGCGCTGGGAGGCGGGTGTTATTTTCGAAGGGAATACCGAAGGCATGGGAGCGAGGCGCAAGGGCCGCCCGTGTCGCCCCATAGGGTCGAATCTGTTGGAAAATATCCGCCGAATCATAAACCCGTTCCCAAACAGGAAGAGGCACGCGGGGGATGTTTCATTTCAAACCGTTTCCTTGGACCCTCCATGGTTTGATTTTTCCATGGGAGGGCCCCTCGAGCGATTTTTTTCCGAACATCCCTCCGGTTTCCATGCCGAGGATTATACCAAGAGACAGGTCTTACAACATGACGAAAGATTCAATACCGCCCCCCCTCCCCCCCAAGGACGGGGAGGGGGGTGTTCAGGGACTTGGATCTAGATATTAAACGTCCAATTGACAGGGTATTCGGTTGAACCGGTTTCGGTTCCGATCGTGAATTTGCCTTCCACGATCACCACATCGCCCTGGTATTTGTAGGTGTATTGATGGTAATACCAGCGATTTTTATTCTGGAGACCGTCCGGGGACCACTGGGTGAAAGAGCTCCCCTGACTGGACAACGTCCCGTAGATGGAACTGTTCACGAAACAGGATCCGTTCTGTTCCGTGACGAACACAAGTGTTCCGCCCGAACTGCGCCAGTTGGTGGCCGTGAAATACGAAACCCCGTTTAACGTATATGTTCGGGAAGATCCGTAGACGGTCGGCGGGTATGTGTAGGGAGTGGAACTGATGGTCACACTTCCAGGGGTGCACCCCGAAGACACGGCGAGGGCGGAAAACCCACCGCCCGTCCCCGTAAGTTCCGGCTGGATATCAGCGGCCACTTTTTTCATCAGTTCGTTGTCGAGAGCCGACGCCGTGTTCGTGGTCGACCCGGTACCGCTTTCGGCAGGGTCCCCGGTTCCCAGCAACCGATCTTTGACATTCCGTGAACAAGCCGCGGCCAACCCCAAGAGACAAACGGCCATCAGGATTTTGATGTTACTCATTGTTTCCTCCTCGCTTTTGAAATGTATTTCTTTGGGAAGGTAGTCTCCTCCCCAACTGAATATTACGCGAGGGGCCTGGATTCCGGCTGAATAGGGACTGATATTTTCCTGAAAGGAGGGCGTTAGGACGAACGATCGTTCAGGCGGTAACCTTCGCCGACCAGGGTTTCGATGAGGTTTCCGCAGGGCCCAAGACACGCGCGAAGGTTTTTGATGTGGGCCTCCAGCGCATTCGCCGTTACCACCACGTCATCGCCCCAGAGGGAAGAAATGAGAGATTCCCGGGTGCGAAGTTGGCCTGGTTTTCGAACAAAAAGTAAAAGCAATTCATATTCTTTTCTCCGCAGGAGGACCCGTTGACCCTTCACCGTCACTTCCCGCCGCGTGGAATCCACTTCCACGCCTCCCACCTTAAAAACCGCTTGAACCTCCCCCCCGTCGCGCGCGCGCCGCAGAACCGCCTCCACCCGAGCCAAAAGCTCCTGGGCCTCAAAGGGCTTGGTTAAATAGTCGTCAGCCCCATGCGCAGTCCCTGGACTTTCTCTTGGGTCTTCCCCAGAATCGTCACGAGGATGAGGGGCAGGGAGGCCGTGGCGGAGTTGCTTTTGAGTATCTCACACATTTTTAGCCCCGTGATTCCAGGCAGTTGCACATCGGAGATGACAAGGTCCGGCCGGTTCTTTTGAATTAGAGAAAGCGCCTCTTCCGCCGACGCCGCCAGGGTGACCCGGTAACCCGCTTGAACCAAAAATCGGCGGGTCATGCTGGCCAGCCCCGAATCGTCTTCCACCAACAACAACGAACCGCTCACGATGCCCTCCATTGGGGAAGAGTCACCCGAAAGGTCGTCCCCCGATGGAGCTCCGACTCCACCGTCAGGGTTCCGTTTTGGGATTCCGCCAAGGCCTTGGCAATGGCGAGACCCAAACCTGTTCCTTGTTTTTTCTTGACCTGCGCCCCCGCGTTTTCCGCCGTCTGAAAACGCAAAAACAGCCTGGAAAGATCCTCCGGGGAAATACCGGGCCCGCTGTCCGAAACCTCGATGGCCACCCGCCCCTCCGGCGTCGATAGGGCGGACAAGGTAATGCGGTCTCCCGCGGCGGTGAATTTAAACGCGTTCGCCAGAAGATTAGACAAAATGCGGTAGGTCTGCGCTTCGTCCCCAATGACCATGGGAAAATCCTCCGGGACCCGCAAGCAAAACACCCTCCCGAATTCTTCCGCCTGGGCTCGAAAGAGATCATGAAGTTCTTGAAGAACGTTGACAACGGAAAAGGCCTCCCGAAGGGAGGAAAGAGGTCCTTCTTTGATTTTGGCCGCGTCCAGCAGATTGTCCACCATGTTCCGCAACCTGGACGTGCTGATCAAAATCGTTCCCAACACCTGCCGTCCGGTTTCAGCCGAGAGGGGCGACGGAGGGGACACCAGATAACGGGCCGCCATGGTGATCGCCCCCAAAGGATTTCGCAAATCGTGAGACACGGTGGCCACGAACTCGTCTTTCAACTCGTCCAACCGCGCCAATCGGCGAGACATCTCCGCAAAGGCCGAGGCCAATTGCCCGATTTCGTCGCGTCGAAAGACCGCGGGCCGCGCTTTCCAATCGCCGGCCCCCAGACGGCGAACCGCCCCAGTCAGTTCCTGAAGTGGTCTCACGAGCCCTCGCGCCACAACGAAAGCCATCCCGACACCGATGGCCAAACAAAGGAGGGTCGCCCCCGCAAAACGCCGCAGGGAGGCCCCCAACAGAACTCTCATTCGCTCCGTCTGGAGACGCCTGTCAAAAGCCAAAAGAGCCACCCCGAACTGTTCGCCGCGCCGGCTCACAGGCCCCGCCAATACGGTCAGAGGCTCGCCGTCAGAACCGGCTCGATTCATTTGGGTGAATCGCCCCATTTGACCGGACCATCGCCTGAGTTCGTGGACATCCCTGGTGTTTTTCAACCGCAGATCGGTGTGCATCAAAATATGGCCATCCTCCGACAAAAACGACGCCCAGCGCACGTCGCCGGATCGGCTCAACTCGCGCACGTAATGCACCAGAGTGATTTCGTCCTTGGAAAAAATGGATTGTTCGCAAAGCAGGGTCCAACGATGGCTTTCTTCCACGTTGGCCCGGTTTTGTTCTTTTATTAAATACTCACGCTGGGTCCAGGAAAGAGCCCCGGCGTAAAGGACAAACGATCCCACCGTGAGCCCCGCCACGTAAAAGACGAATCGGGTTCGGAGCGTCAACGTGGAGGTTTCCTTTCCTCTTCCACTCGCTCGAGGGCCTTGCGGGCATAGGCATGGGACGGATTCGTTTTTAAGCAAGATCGGAAGTTCTTAACGGCGGAATCCAAATCCCCATCGGCATAGTTCAGCAAGCCCAAGGTGTAAAGTTTTTCGGAGGTGTCCAGCGCGTCGGTGGATGGGGGAGGCGAGGCCTCTTTCGCCCGTCCCATCCCCGCCGCGAGTTGGCGACGTATTCGCTCTAATTGTTCCCGCGCTTCCGGATCCAGAGGATCCTCCGCCAAAACGGACAACCAACTTTGCGCGGCCTCCACCCACCGACCGGCGCGTTGTTTCTTGAAGGCTTCCGTTCGGTGGAACAGAACCATTTGATCGCGCCATTGGCGAGCGACTTCCTTTTGGGTTTTTTCGTAGAGGGCCAGCAACCCTTCATGGCCCGGGAACTCGGCCAGCCCCTTTTTTAATAGGGCCAGGGCGTCCTCGCCGCGGTTCTGAGCGATGGCGGTTTCAGCCGCCGCCATTATTTCATTCGTCCTCACCAGGGCCTCGGCTTGACGGTTCCGGTCATCGGCCTCTCTCCAGAGGTTCCGCAAATGTTCGTCTTTCGGTTGAAGTCGCAACGCCTGCTCCCAGGAAGAGGACGCTTCTTTCCAATCCCCCCGACAAAAGGCCACATAACCCAGAACCCGTTTTTCATCCGCGGGATTCAACATAATGCCGGAAAGGAGAGCTGTTTCCAAATTCCCGCACACGGAATGCAGGTAATCACGAAATCGTCGGCTGTCCGGATCGTCCCCCAGGGTCACTTCCAACACCAGGTCCACGCCGCGACAGGCGCGGAGGGTTTCCTGTGGCGCCAGCCGACGGCTGGCTCGGTCGGCCACTTTCAGTTCCCCCAGAGCGCGCCGGATTTCCCGCCGTCGGGCTTCCATGACCTTTTCTGCTTGGTCGATGATTTGGCGGAGATCCTCCTGGGGGACCCTTCCCATTTCCTCACGGTTCAACATCTTTTGTCCGGCGGCCACGAGCAGACGCTGGGCCCGTTGGTCTCGGGGGTGATGAACCAACGCTTCCGTTAATTGATCGATGGCGGAGGCATAATCTCCCTTTTCGTAGGCCGCGAGACCGTTGGCGAAAAAGTCCTTTCCGGCTTCCGCTCCAAAAACACTCATCGCGCCGACGATCAACACGCACAGAAAGGCCCCCCGTTGAAATATCCGTCTCATCGGGGGCGGGCAGAGTCCTGTTCTTGGAGTTTCGCGCTGGCCTCCCGAAGACCCTTCATGGCCCTTCGATGTTGGGGGTCCAAGGAAACAGCGCGGGCGAAATGGATCACCGCCTGGGCGTAATCCTTTTGTTGGAGGCTGGCGAGGCCGCGTTCATAGTGCCGCTCCGCCACGCTCCCGAAACGGTAGGTCAGTCCCAGGTGGTGGGTCTCACCCAGGGCTCCAAATCCCACATAACCGTAATCGACCTGCAGATCCAAAACCCGAAAACCGAAACCCATCGTTACACCGGATCCTTCCCGAGCCTCCCGACCGTTATAACCCAAACGGAAAGCCACCACCCCTTTGGCCCAATATTCGAGGCCGGCGAGCCAGATCGCAGGATCATCCCCGGTCAGAACAGTGTCCGCGGAAACGCTTAATCCTTCAAAAAATGGCCGGAGGTTAACGCCCGCCTGCAGGGCGCGGGGAAGGGCCCCGCCGGACGGACTCTTGCCCCAGTTTCTAAAGGCGGCCCCCAACGTCAGGGTTTGGAACATACCTCTCCGGATCGGAAGCCAGAGAGCGCCGCCATCCACGGCGAAAGTTTGGTACGTTTCACCGGCCAGGGTTTCCTGAGCCAAAACCCCCTGGGCGCCCCACCAACATTGGTCCCCCCACCCTCGGCCGTATCCGAGCCGAGCGGCGGAATCCCGGGCCGAAACAGACCCTTCCGCCCCCCCGCTTGGAGCGAAGCTTGGGATGTCCCCGTAGTTTAAGCTCAAGAGGTTGGCGGTAACCGCGCCGCCCTTGACGAACGGATGGGCATAACCCGCTGTTTGATATTGAACGTCGTCCATCCAGCGGGCGCCGGAAAACGCGACTTCATCCCGCCACAAGCGACCCAACCCGGCCGGATTAATTTGCGCTCCGGCCAAACCCGTTGCCTCCGCCACGCCCGCCCCGCCCAAGGCCGACGTGCGGGCCCCGGTCGGCAATCTTAAAAACTCGAAGGAATCCGCCCGTTTCGCCTGGACAGGGGCTACCGAACCGAAAATAAGCGCAAAGACTATCCATGGGCCGGCCACCCTTTCAACCGCTCCGTATCGGTTTCCCATGGGATTACCGGATCACCACGAGCTTCCCGCGTTTTTTATCGGCGGAGCTCTCAATCAGGAAGAAGTAAACCCCGCTGGGAAGGGGATCGCCATCTTCATCCTTGACGTCCCATACCAGCTCCCCGTCCCCGTCTGTTTCTTCCAGCGTTTTAACCCAGCGACCCGAAGCGCTGAATATCCGAATGGTGGCCAGTTGAGAGAGATCCCCGAACGTAATAGTGGAATCGCCTCGTTTGGCGCGAAAAGGAACCGGGTAGGCGAAGGACGTCTCCAGGCTCGTGTCCAATTGCCCGACCAGAGTGAAAACCCCCAACCCCGGCGCCGAGGCTGAAACCGTTCGCAAGGTCGTGTCCACCTGAGAAGAGGGCAAGCGGACCCAAAGACTCTTCTCCTCATTCAATCGATAAACCGCGAGGGTGCGCGCCCGAACCGGGAGCCCCGTCACCGCGTCGACGGTTTGACCGTCGGAAGAGGGATAGGTAAAGGTGACGTCTACCGAATTGGAGGGCTGAGCGGTCAAGGGAGCCCCCAGATTGTCCTTGGCTCGAATCTCCGCCACCGCGTTGGGGATGGGGGTACGGGGAACGGTTTCGTTTCCATCCAGTTTTTCGGCGGCCGCCATGATTTGGGTAGGGGTTTGGGGGGACTCCAAGGGAAACCGCAGGGGGTCCGTGGAGAGATAAAGCCGATAATCTTCGGAAAATGTGCCGCTGGCCACCATCACGGTCACGTTCCCGTTCGGGCTTTGGATCGTGGCGGAGGAACCGCCCGTGTTGAACGGAGTCGTGGCGGTGGCCGTTGAACCCAGCCCGACATAAACGGTGGAGAGTCCGTCTTGGTTCAACGCGCGAACCCGAGCAAAATAGGTTGTTCCCTCGGCGAGGCCCCCAAAATCGGCCCACAGCCCCGTGCTGGACCGATCCACCGTGTTGATAAAACCGGGTTGGGTCGAGATCTGCGCCTCGTAGCTTGTCGATGGAGGGTTCCAGCGCACCGTCCCGGAGGTCCAGTTCACGCGGAACCCCGACACCGTCCCATTGGAAAAGGGCACGCCGGGAACCCCCGGCGGTTCAGCGAAGGTGGAGGTGGAACCCAGCGGGACAAAAACGGTCCGAACGCCGTCATCGTTCATCGCTCGAACCCGAAGGTCATAGAGGGTGTTCGGAGAAAGGCCCCCAAACACAAACGAGGTGCCCGTCGTAGCCGTGGACGAAACCAACGTCGAAAAACCGTCGCTGGAGATTTCAGTTTCAAAAACCGTCCCCGCCGGGTTGCTGTTGGTCCCCCATTGGGCCTGAAGTTGAAAGGAGGAAAGGACGGAGGCCGGTAGCGTAACGGGGAGGTTCGCCAACGTCCGCGTGGAGCCCAGGGCGACGCTCCCGGCCATGATCGACGTGGTGGCCACCTGGGCGTAGTAAAGCGTGTTTGGGATCAGGGGGGCGGTGGAGCCAAACACGGAAGGAGGCCCTCCGGTGATTTGGGTGAAGGGGGAGAGGAATCCCGGATCCTCGTCCAGTTGGCTGTAATTCAACGTCGCCGTGCTACATACGGAATTCCATTGAAGCGTCAATCCCAAGGCCGTCACCCCGGAAAACGATGGAGTGGAAATCGATAGACACCCAAAGGACGGAATCGGCCGCAGAAACGCAAAACCGAGAAAGAGGACCACGCGAAGGTGTTTCCTGAGAAATCCCATATATTTTTCCCTTTTTCTCCAATAAGGCCTGTGTCACAACCCCAGTATACGCGGAAACGCTGAATTCTCCCTGCCCGTGCCCTGATATCCCCCTGAAATATAACAGGGAAATAACGTTAAGATCCCCCCAACTCGGTAATCGTTCCAAAGTCTAACTCCCATTTCCCCCATTTTCCAGGGTTAATAGCAAAACTTTTTCCTGGCCGGACTTTGTTTTGACGTTCGCGGGGGACTGCTTCGATCGGGGTACCATTTGATTCGAACTCCGAAATAAGTCAAAATAGGGTTTCGAGGGCGAAAACCCCACGATTGGTTACGTTTTATCCTCCATCGCCCGCTCGGCCCTGCAAAAAAAGAACGGATCACCGTTAAACCACCTTGGCTCTATTTCGCGGCTGTTGGGCCACCAGAGGGACACCTCAATAAAGGTTCGCTGACATGAACGAAATCGCTCGGCGACGAACGTTCGCCATCATATCGCACCCCGACGCGGGCAAAACCACACTCACGGAAAAGCTTTTGCTTTACGGCGGGGCCGTGCATTTGGCGGGGACGGTCACGGCCCGGAAAAGCCAACGAGCCACCGCTTCGGATTGGATGGAGCTGGAAAAAAAGCGCGGCATTTCCATCAGCTCCACCGTGCTCCAATTTGACTACGATGGTTACCGCGTCAACTTGTTGGACACCCCGGGCCACCGGGATTTTTCCGAGGACACCTACCGGGTTTTGACGGCCGTGGACGCCGTGGTCATGGTCATCGACGCCGCCAAAGGCATCGAAAGCCAAACCCGAAAGCTCTTCGAGGTGTGTCGTCAACGACGGGTGCCCATCTTCACCTTCATCAACAAGCTCGACCGGCCCTCCAAAGAACCCCTCGAACTGATCGATGAATTGGAGAAGGTCTTAAACCTGCGGGCTTTCCCCATGAACTGGCCCCTGGGCACCGGGTTTGATTTCCGGGGGGTGTACGACCGTATCCGCCGGCATGTGCACCTCTTTGAACGGGTTCCAGGCGGAGCCTACCGGGCGCCTGAAGCCGCCCACGACCCCGCGGACCCCGTGATCGCCCAACACCTGGACCCGTTGAGTTATTCCAATTTTGTCGAAGAAACCGCCATGCTGGACCACGCGGGCGCCTCCTCCGATCGAGACGCCATTCTCAGGGGCGAAACGACGCCTGTCTTCTTTGGGAGCGCCTCCAATAACTTCGGAGTCCAACTCCTATTGGACGGTTTTCTCGCCCATTCTCCGGGACCCGTG
Organism: Elusimicrobiota bacterium; assembly: GCA_016721625.1. Lineage (NCBI taxonomy): Bacteria > Pseudomonadati > Elusimicrobiota > Elusimicrobiota bacterium. The sequence goes on along the minus strand of JADKHR010000001.1, from coordinate 274,276 downwards.
GCGCGGGTCTCGTCCCAAGGTTCCATTTCTCCCGACCACCCGGCGTTCTCGGGGTTCATCTTTAAAATCCAAGGGAACATGGATCCACGCCACCGGGACCGGGTGGCCTTTCTCAGAGTCTGCTCGGGGCAATTCGTGCGGGACATGGCGGCTTTTCATTCGGGGAGCGATAAAAAGATAAAACTCGCGAACTCGTTCAAACTTTTCGGGCGGGATCGAGAGATAGTGGAGGAAGCCCGCGCGGGAGACATCGTGGGGCTGGTGGGCCATTCCGCCTTCAAAATCGGGGATACGCTGAGCGAAACCCCCGGCCTCATTTACGACGAAATTCCGCGGTTTCCCCCGGAAAGTTTTTCTTTCATCCACAACCCCAACCCCGCGAATTACAAGCCGTTCCGAAAGGGATTGGAACAGCTCCTGCTGGAAGGAATTGTCCAATCCTTTTCCGTTAAAGATGCCCCCCCCTTGTTGGCCGCCGTGGGACCGCTCCAATTCGAGGTCGTGCAATTTCGGTTGGAGTCGGAGTATGGGGTTTCTTCCCGTTTCGAACCGGCCCCCTGGAAGCTGGCCCGTTGGGTGGACGGGACGTTGCCGTCCAACGCGCGCATTCCTTTCGGATCGCAATTAGCCGCCGACGGCGCAGGCGGCCCGGCCATTCTCTTCCGGGACGAATGGTCTTTGAATTATTTCACGGAGAACCACCCCAGCGTGTCGCTCCGGGACCAGGCGCGCCCGTCCCCCCTCCTCCCGCAGACCAACTAAAAAGATTATTTTTTCGGGTTCGCGGGGGTGGCCGGTTCAGTGTCTTTAACAGCGATTTGAATATTGGAATGCTTGTCCCACCAATGGTAGCCGAAGGTGAAAGGGAGAAGCCGGGCCGGCTCCGTGGCCGTGTAGGCGTCGGCCAGGTCCTGCTGAATCGTCCCACCGAAATCCTTGATGGCGTTCGTGTAACGCCCGTAAAGCGTCACCGTCCACCCCCCTTTCCCGAAGGCCCGATAAGGAAGACCGGAATCGTCCTGCAGGAGGTATCGCGTGCTTCGAAGCACCGAGGCGCGGATCTTTGAGAAATTCGACCCATGAAGCAGGTAGGAGGCTGACTTCATGAACGAGATCCCCGTTCCACCCTGGCTTAGATAAGTCAAAAACTCGGGGTGGGAGGCCAACCCCTTATCGGACACATCAACGGACAGGTAGACCAGGGTTTGGGTTTTCCCCTCCGGACGCCGGAAGGTGATCCGGACCCCCGGGACGGGATTCGCCGCGGCCCGTTTCGCCAAGGCTCCGATCGCCGTGGAGGAGGAAACGCGAAGGGTGCCATCCGAACCGATCCGAACATTCTCAACCGACAGGATATCCAGGTTCATTCTCGCCATGAAAATCATGATCAGGGGCGCATTCCCGCGAAGGACGGGGGTCCGCAATTCTTTCATCATCCGTTTCGTGATGAAATATTGCCTTTGGAAAATATCGTCCATGGATTCGCGGATGTCGGTTAAAAGGTTCGCGTAGTCCGAGTCGCTGAGCTTTCGCACCGACGGGGGGACCCCCGGGGCTTCCAGACTGTAAAAAACATAGGTGTCGCAATCCGGAAAAAAGAGATAGGCGTTCATGAAATCCGGCCCGCTGAAAGGATAAAACAGCGTCTGGAGGGAGGGATCCGGCTTCACGTCCGTCGCCGCCCAATCCCGCGCCGGGTCCAGACGCTTTTTGGAGAGCGCCGCCCAATTTTTTTCAAAAAATGCCTGGTGATCCGTCCATGTGGGGCTCGTCGTCAATTTTTCAAACCCCGCTTCACCCGGGTCCATCCCCGCCATCAATCGCGCCACGCCGTTGAGATACCCGCTCGACGAAGCAACCTGAACTTCCCCCCCTCCGCCACCCGCCAAAATCAGGACCACCCCCCACAACCCCATGCGTTTATGCATTTATTGTCCTCTCAGAATTATTTTCCACGATGATTTTAGCTGTTTTCCCAGTCGCCGTCAGGATCCAATAAACACCAAACCCGGCCGCCAACGTCCCCAGCCCGGCCAAGGATTCCCAGGGATGTTCCTTCAAAAGAAAAACCATCATCCAAAGGTTGAAACCCAAAAACACAAGGGGCGTCCACGGGTACCCCCACGTCCGGTATCCCGTCACGACTCCGCCCTGGGCGCGCCTCCGAAACACCGCCAAGACGGTGAGCACGGTAAAAACAGTGAGGGTGAACCCGATGTAAGTCATCACGCGCTCGAAAGAAGAGGTCAGGAAAAGAACCAGCGCGATCAAAACTTGAGAAACAATCGCCGCCCGAGGATTTCCGCGACGGTTCACTTGGGCGAGGAAACCAGCTCTCGCAAAATCCTCTCCGATGGTTTTCACCAGCCGCGAACCCGCCAGGATGAAAGAGCTCAGGGACGCTACGAGCCCCAGTCCCACCGACGCGCCGACAAACATCCGCCCCGCCGGCCCCCACATTTTGTCTCCCGCCACGTTCCCGACCTCCAAGGTTCCTGCCAGTTCGGAGAGGGGCGCCACGCGCAAAAACGCCGCGTTCAAAAGGAGGTAGAGCCCGGTGACGATGGCGGTGCCGAACAAAATGGACCGCGGGACGTTCCGGGCGGGAAGAGAGACCTCGCCCGCCAGGTAGGTGGAGGCGTTCCAACCTGAATACGCATAGGAAACATAAACAAGGGAAACGGCGAACCCAGGACTGACCAACCGCCCCAAATCCGCCCGCACGGGCCCGAAGTGGGTCCCCGCGCTCGGAACCAGGAAAAGACCGAATACAACGATGGCCACAATCGGCAATATTTTAATGGCCGTCCAAAGGTTCAGAAAACGCGCGCCTTTGTCTCCGCTCCAGAGGTGCACCGCCGAGACCCCCAGGAGAGCCGTCAGACCAAGGACCAGGGGAGAAACCGACGGAAAGACCGCCGACATATAGCGCCCGAACGCCATGGCCGAAAGGGCCATGGGGGCCGCAAACGCCACCGTCCCCGACACCCAGCCCGATAGAAATCCAAGGGCCGGGTGAAAGAGTTCCCCCAAATAAGTGTATTCGCCCCCCGAGCGAGGCATGGCGGCCGCCAATTCCGCATAGGTTAACGCGCCGCAAGCGGCCAGGACGCCACCCAGAGACCAAAGGCAGAGCGCGCAAAAAGCCGACGGCACCGCGGCCAGCTGAAAGCCCAAGCTTGTGAACACGCCCGTGCCGACCATGTTCGAAACGACCAGAGCGACCGCGGTCCAGAAACCAATGGATGCTTGATTTTTAATGGGAGAGCCTCTTAATGGGGATCATTATAGTTTTCCATGTTTTTTTTCACTAGAACAGTTTTTCCTCGTTTTGTTTCCCGACTGGAGGGAGACCTTCGCCGGGACTCCCGCCAACGTTCCATATCAGCGCGCGCCTCGCGTTCCTCCAGGAAAGAATAGGGTGGAAACCGTCGGGCCCAGCCCGCCAACGTTCGATTGAAACGACGGGCCCCTTTCCGCCAATTAGGGTCCGGCAGTCGCATCAAAAGGCGCGGTTCCTCGACAAAAAGCCGGAGGAAATCCAGCGTGAGAGGAGAAGCCGATCCATCGCCCGCCAGCAGACGGGCCGCGAAAGGCGCGCAGAGCCCATCCGAATTAGCCAACACGATCAAGGTGAGTTGTTGGTCGGGAAACTTAAAAAGCAGGCTGGACCCGGCGTTGGGGAGATATCCCGGATGCCAAAGGGCCCGAACCTCGTGTATTTCTCCCACGTACCACCCGTGCCCGTAGGGACGGGGCCCTTCGATCGAATTCGGCGTTATCCAGAGAACTTCCCGCATCTCCGGCGGAAGAAGACGCCCCTCATCCAACGCTTCGTCGAACAACGCCAGATCGCGGACCGTGGAGAGAAGTCCCGATGAAGCGCTCAAAGTGATCGGAAGATCATCCTCCGCGGACGGGTGAGCGCGGCCTTTTCGGTCCACCCGATAGGAACGGGCCAAACGTTCGGCCAAGACCTCGCGGTAGCGGGATGCGCGCTCGGCGTCGCGAACCCCGGCGACCTCGTTGATAAATTCCGGCGCGTCCGGCCCGGGAACGGAATCACGCATGTCCAGCGGATCAAGGATCCGCTCCCAGAACAATTCCTGAAACGGTTTTCCCCCCGCTTTTTCGGCCACCGCGGTCAGGGTTTTGAATCGCCCGCTTTCGTAGGAGAAGGGGAGAGTGTCCACGTCACGGGAAGTGTGGCTTAACACATGGCGGACCCGGGCGGGGTCCGACTGGAATTCTTTCGAGTAACGAGACATCTTGTCATCCAAATTTAAAAGCCCCTCGCGGGCCAAGTCAAACAACAGGGCCGCCGTGAAGGTTTTCGTCAAGGAGGCCACCGGGTACACGCTTTCCGCGTCCGCCCGCCGTCTCGCTTCCCGGTCAGCCCACCCGAACCCGCTGGACCAAAGAAGACGCCCGTCCCGTAAAATCGCCACCGAAACGCCTGGCAAACCCACCGCCTTTTGAAAACAGGAGATTTGCCGGGAGAATCGCTGGATCCGTGTTTCATCGGTCTCCCGATAGGCGCGAGCCTCCAGTCCCCGGGGGAGGAGCGCCCCCAAAAGGCACAGGGGCCAAAGAACCGTTGGACGCCACCCTTTGAGGCTCAGAAAGCCACCGCCTGATCCACCAGCATCACCGGGATGCCCTCACGAAGGGGGTAAGAAAGACGGCAATAAAAACAGACGAATCGTTGCTCCTCCGAACGATAGTCCAATGGGCCCTTGCACTTTGGGCAGGCCAACACGTCTCGACATTCTTTAGACAACGTCACGAACAAGCTCCTTTCGTTCGGAGACCGCCCCGCGGTCAACCCCTCGGGTGAAACTTTCGGTGGGCGCTTTTGACCGCGGCGCGGTCGAGGTGAGTGTAAATTTGAGTGGTGGAGATATCCGCGTGACCCAACATTTCCTGAACCACGCGGAGGTCGGCGCCCCCGCGTAAAAGGTGCGTGGCGAAGGAATGCCGCAGGACATGGGGGCTGATGGGCTTCAGGACCCCCGCCGCCCGAGCCCACTTCTTCAGTTCATACCAGAACGCCACCCGCGTGAGAGGCCGTCCCGCCCGTCCGGCAAAAAGCGGCCCTCCCAGACTCTTGTCGGTGCGCGCCTCTTGATAATTCCTCACGGCGTGGATGGCCCGCCGATTAATGGGCACCACGCGCTCTTTGCCGCCTTTCCCGAAAACGCGAACAAACCCCACGTCCAGGTCAATACCCTCGCGGTTCAACCCCACGAGTTCGCTGACCCGCAAACCCGCGGCATAAAGGAGCTCGAGCATGGCTTTAAATCGAAGAGTGTGAATCGTTGGCTTAGGAGAGTAGGCCAGAAGACGCCCCACCTCCTCCACCGACAAAACTTTCGGAAGGCGTTCCCCAGTTTTTGGGCTTGAAAGTTGTCCCGTGGGATCCGATTCCGCGAGCCCCTCGATTTTCAGGAATCGGTGAAACTGCCGGAGGCTTTGAGATAAACGGTATAGGCTCGAAGCCTTCAGAGGCGTCGACCGTCGAACCCATAAGAATTCGGACAAGTCGCCCGGGGTGACCACGGCCGCCCCCACCCCGCGCCGATCCAGGAATTCCAGGTAGGGGCGGAGATCGGCGCCGTAGGCGGACACCGTGTTGCCTGCGAGTTTCCGCTCCACCCGCAAATGGTCGAGGAATTCCTTCAACAGCGAAGGCACCTCGGCGGCGGCCGGAGCGGCCGACACCGTTAGCCTTTGCCGGCCCGTGCGGCCTTGGCCGGCTCCTTTTCTTTCACCGCGGCCTTGGGCTCCTCCGCCGGTTCATCGACGGGACCCGCCAAAAGCTTGGCCCGGATCTCTTTCTCAATCTCATCGGCCACAGCCACGTTCTCTTTTAAAAAGGTCCGGGCCAATTCCCGGCCCTGACCCAGCCGGTCGGTCTTAAATAGGATCCAGGTCCCGGCTTTCTCCAAAACCCCGCTACTGACGCCCAGGTCCAACAAGCAGTTCTCCCGGGCGATGCCTTCCCCGAAAATCATATCGCATTCCGCCTGTTGGAACGGCGCCGCCACTTTATTCTTGACGACTTTAATGCGCACCCGGTTGCCGACCACCTTGTCTCCCTGCTTGATGGACTCCACCCGGCGAATGTCGATCCGAACCGTGGCGTAAAACTTGAGCGCCATGCCGCCCGTGGTGGTTTCCGGGTTTCCGTACATGACGCCGATTTTCATCCGCAACTGGTTGATGAACACCACGCAGGTTTTGGACCGAGCGATGTTCGCCGTCAGCTTACGAAGGGCCTGGCTCATCAACCGGGCTTGAAGCCCCACGTGGGAGTCGCCCATTTCTCCTTCAATCTCCGCCCGCGGAACCAGGGCGGCCACCGAATCGATCACGATGATATCGATGGCGCCGCTCCGCACCAGCTGGTCGGTGATCTCCAGGGCCTGTTCGCCGGAGTCCGGCTGAGAAATGAGGAGGTTGTCGATATCGACCCCCAGTTTCCGGGCGTAATCCGGGTCCATGGCGTGTTCAGCGTCGATGTAGGCGGCCGTTCCCCCCAACTTCTGGGCCTGGGCCACCACCTGAAGACAGAGCGTCGTTTTCCCGGAGGATTCGGGCCCGTAGACCTCGACCACGCGCCCTCGGGGAAACCCGCCCACGCCCAGGGCGATGTCCAACGGAAGAGCCCCGGTGGGAATCACGTCCACCTTCACCCGCCCGGATTTTTCGCCGAGCTTCATGATGGCTTCTTTTCCGTGTTGTTTTTCAATGGTGGCCAGGGCCAACGAAAGCGCTTTATACTTTTCTTCTTTATTGCTCATAAGTTGCCTCCAAGGCAGGTCGATCGAAAAAAGGAAACGGGCGGCCGGCGTGAACGTCTAGACTATTAAATCGTCGTCGGAAGGTCAATCAACGGGGCAGGAGAAGGCGCGTCACCAGGTTCGCCAGGAGGCCCGCCACCAGGTCATCGGCCACGATGCCCCACCCCCCGGGAAGGCGGGCGGCCGCGCGCCCCCAAGGCCCCTTCAAAACGTCAAAAAACCGAAACGCCACAAACAGCGTCAACAGAGGAACCGGTTCCCGCGTGAGGCCCAGCGCCGCCACCCAGACGCCCGCCACCTCGTCGATCACGATCCGCGGATCATCGTGAGTCAGTTCCCGTTCCGCCAAATCGCTCACCCCGATGGCCAACGCGATGACCCCGAGGGTCAGGAGACCAAAGAGCGGGCCCGTCGGCAACACCCAAAGGAGGCCCCAGCCCGCCAAAGTGCCCAACAAACCGCCGCCTTTCCATTTCCGAAAAGGGATCACGTGATATGGAGCCCAGCCGATGAAACCCACCGTCGCCAGGGCCAACACGGCCCAGCGCCCCGCCTCCCGTCCCATGGATTTGACGTTCACGGCCGCTCCCGCAAAAGCGCTCGATGACGCCACAAATAGCTTACGCCCGTCACGATGGAAAAAGCCGTGGCCGCGAACACCATCCAGTAGGGGACCCAGTCGACCACCAGCGCCACGTCGCCTCGCCACCCCCCCCGCAAGATGAGCCCATCGATGGTGATCCCCCAATAGGTATCCAGCGCCGCGGTAATGATGAGGGAAACCAAAATGGTGATGATCGCGGTGTTTTGCACGGAGGTCTTAAATTTCCCCCCTTCATCCGCGGACACCAAAGTTCCCTGGGTGGCGGCCACTCCGCGGAGACCCGTGATCAGGAATTCCCTCCCGACAATGGCCACCACCATCCAGGCCGGGATATGGAGATCCCGGATTTCCACAAACAAGATAAACGCCGCCGTGATGATCAGTTTGTCCGCCAGGGGGTCGAGAAAAATGCCGAGGGAGGTCACCAGGTTCCGTTTCCGAGCGATGTACCCGTCCACCAGATCCGTGATCCCCGCCGCGACAAAAATCAACAGCGCCCCCACCCGGGCATAAACGTTCTCCACATACGTGAAGGCCATGAACACGGGGACCGAGAATAAGCGGGCCATGGAAAGCCGATTGGGGAGGTTCATGCGGGAACCTTCTCGGCGCGGCGGGAACGGGACAGGACCGGGACCTTCACGAGTTCTCCCCGGAGGTCGATGCCCCGAGCGCCGGTGATCCGCGCATCGTAGAAACCCGGAGCCGACGGAGGCCGCGCCAACCGGACCCCGCCGTCCACTTCCGGCGCCTGATGGGCGGCCCGGGCCGACCACGCCCCCGTTTCGCTTCGTTCGACCAAAACCTCGATCCGGCGGCCCACCCGAGCGCGGTCTTTCTCGGATTTGACGGCCCGGTGGGCGTCCAGAAGACGTTGCCAACGCTTTGAACCACCTCCGGCGGAACCAAACCGGGTAGACGAGCGGAGGGGGATCGCGATTCAAAAGAATAGGGAAACACCCCGACGTGCTCGAAATAGCCCTCCCGCACCGCGGCCAGGACCTGCCTGAAATCCTCCTCCGTCTCTCCCGGAAAACCCACGATAAAAGTCGTCCGAAGGGCCAAACCCGGCACGCGCCGTTGCAAACGGTCCAGCAATCCCATGGTTTTTCGGCGCGCCCAATCGCGCCCCATGGCTTTTAAAATTCGGTCGGACAAATGTTGCAGGGGCATATCGAGATAACCGCAGAGGGCCCGCTCTTCCGCCAGGAGAGTGATCAAATCCTCCCCCACTTCCGATGGATAAGCGTACAGCAATCGGAGCCACCGGACCTGGGACCACGAGGCCAACCGCCTCAACAAGGGCACCAGGCCTCCGCCCTCCCGGTCCGAGCCGTAGGCCGTGGTGTCCTGGGAAATCAGCACCAATTCACGGACGCCCCGATCCACCAGGTTCCTGGCCTCGGCCTCGATCTCCTCCACCAGGCGGCTTTTCAACGGACCTCGCAGTTGGGGGATAATGCAAAACGTGCAACGATGGTCGCATCCCTCGGACACCCGAAGATAGGCGGACATTTGCCCCTCCCGCAAAGGCCGAGGCATTTTCGAATCGTGGTAGCCGGAGGGAGACAATAAGATCTTCCCGACCGCGGGGAGAGATCGGGCGCGGAGAAGGTCGGGGAGAAGGTCCAACTGGCCGGTGCCGAGGATGGCATCGACGCCAGGGATCTTTTTTCCGTTTAGAAACTGAGCGAAACAGCCCGTCAGCACCACAAAAGCTTTGGGCGCTGACCGTCGAACAGAAGCCAGGGTCTCTTGGGCCTCCGCTCGGGCGGCCTCCAAGAACCCGCAGGAATGAACGACGACCAGATCGGCATTGGGAATGTCGGCCGTCAGGTCCCATCCCCCACGGGCCAGACGGGAGGATACGCTTTCCGCCTCGACTTGATTCTTGGCGCACCCCAGGACCACGAAGGCCACGCGGCCCCGAGACATGGTCTTATTGCGGCGACGACGCGGACGTCGTGGACAAGCGTACCGGGGAAATCGGGGAGAGAGGGACACCGGGTTCCGTCGGAGAGTATCCGACAAAGGTCGGGGCCACGCCCGCGCGAGGGGGCCAGGCCACGTCGCCGGGTCCCAGGGTGACAGGTTCGACCATGGCCACCCCGTTCACCGAAACAGAAAGGCGGGAGAGGTTCCCCACCCGAACACGGAGGAGGGATTCAAAGGGCCAGGTGCGAGTTTCCCCCCTCGCCAAGGTCCCCTCGTAACGCACCGCGCCGTCCAAGCGGACGCGGAGCCAAACCGGGTCCTTCGCCCGAAGCACCACCGTGTGCGGTTTAGCCGAGGCGCGATGAACGTCGCCCGCCGCCGGGATGACGGCGGTGGAGGTCGACGGCAAGACCGGCTCGGGTTCGCTCACTTGGTTTAAGGGGAGTTCCGGCGATGGACCGGGAAGATTCTGCCGACGGAGAAAGAAAAATCCCCCGGCCGCCAAGATCAGAACCGCCGCCAAGAATAAACCCAACCGAAGCGGGACCAGGGAATCGTTCTCCACGGTCTCAGGAATCGGTTGCGGGTTGTTGAACGCCGGCTGATCGACTTTCCCCAGCCGTTCAAGCAACTCCCCAAGGACCTCTTTAGAGTCGAGCCCGAGGAATTCAGCGTATTTGACGAGAAAACCTTCCAGGAACACCCGAGCCGGAAGCTCATCCCACCGTTCATCCTCCAACGCTTTCAAAAACGCGGTTGCACGCGGATGGCGGTCATCACATTTTCCAGCGTCAGGCTTTTCTGAAGCCTCCGGTTTCGGAGGGCTTGCCCGATCGATCCGGATCCATGGTCGGTCATGAGGGTCTATCCTTTTTCATTTAAAAACTAGTTGAGCGGCAGTTCCATGACGTTGGCGTCCGGCGGAGGGACGAAACGAAAAGCGCCCGGATTCCGAGCGGGGTTTACCCGCACATTTTCCACCGTCACCATGGCGGTGACATTTTCAGAAGAGAGTTCGGTCTTTTCCGCCAACCCGGTCTCCATATTGACCCAAAGGCGAAGGGTATATTCCAGCGATTCACCTTCGATCGGCGTCAGGGAGAGCACGGGCTTAGGACCGTCCTCCTCCAGGACAAATCGATATTTTTTCTTCATTTCCGATACATCCATTCGGAAGGGCGTGAGCCCCTTTGGAAAACCCGCGGAACGCGTCCAGTTATCCATGGAATCCCGCAGAACCTGCGCTCGAGCCGGGAGATAGACCCACAGAACTTTCCCGTCCGAAACAATGGTCTGGGCCTCCGGCGAGGACATTTCCAAACGGAATCGGTTGGGCCGCTCAAAAGAAGCGGTTCCCCGACTGACCACCGCCCGCCCGCCGAGGGCGAGAGTGGTGGTCTGCGCAAAATCGAATCGAAGAGAATGGATTTCTTTCTCGGCCCGCTCCAGGCGGGACAGCACGGCGTCCAGAGAAACTGCGCGAGCCGACCCACACAGGCTCAGAGCCGCCAGTCCCAAGGACACGGGCCTCATCTTCCCCCCCCAAAGATCGAAGTTCACCGCGACTCCGCGTCCGACCCCTGGGGATCGGCCTGGGCCGCCGCGCCCCGAAAGAGATCTTCTATTTTATCAAAATTGATTTCCCACTTGTTGGTCCCCTCCGGTTTGTGAATGAATCCCCGCACCTCCAGGAGAGACAAAACGTTCGTGGCCCGCGCCGAAGAGCCGAAATGGGCCTTCAAAAGATCCTGCGACACCCGGTGGCGTTCCATAATCAAGCGGAGCGCTTCGTCGATCTCCTGCCGGGTTTCGACGTCTTCCGAAGCGGCCTGGGAGGCGGCGATTTCCGCGAAAATATCCACGTAACGGGGACCGCACTGCTTTTTCACAAACCCGACCACGGCCTCCACCTCTTTTTCTGAAACGTAGGCCCCCTGCAACCGGATGGGTTGGGGCGCGCCCGCGGGAAGGAAGAGCATGTCTCCCCGGCCCACCAAAGATTCCGCGCCGGGCGTGTCCAGGATGACCCGGCTGTCGGTTTGCGAGGCCACCCGGAGTGCGATCCGCGCGGGCAGGTTCGCCTTAATCACTCCGGTGATCACATCGACGGAAGGACGTTGGGTGGCCAACACCAGGTGAATGCCCACGGCTCGGGCCATTTGCGCCAAGCGTTGAATGCAATCCTCGACCTCACGGGCGGAAATCAGCATGAGATCGGCCAGCTCGTCAATGACGACCACGATGTAATACTCCGGGGGGAGGCCCTTGGCGGCGCGTTTTTCGTTGTAGCCTTCGATGTTCCGAACGTTCGCCTTGGCGAATATTTCGTAACGGTATTCCATCACTTTGACCAGCCGGAGCAGGGCCTTGGCCGCCTCCTTCGGCTGCGTGATGACCTGAGCGGATTCGGGCCCCGAGCGCGGGTCGTAGAGGTGGGGCATGCCTTCGTACATCGGCAGTTCCAAACGTTTCGGATCAATCAAAACGAATTTGACGCGGTCCGGGGTCGCCCGCATGAGGATCGACACGATCAAGGCGTGCACGCACACCGACTTCCCCGTCCCCGTCGCCCCGGCCACCAGGAGATGAGGCATCGGGGCCAAATCGGTCATGTAGGGTTCGCCGGAACTCGTTTTTCCGAGCACCACCGCCAAGGGGGACCGGCTGGCCTGAAACCGAGAGTCGGAAAGGATTTCCTTCAACGTGACCGTCACCATTTCGGGATTCGGGATCTCGACGCCCACGCCCCCCTGGCCCGGAATCGGCGCCAAGACCCGCACCCGCGTGGCCTTCATCGCCAAGGCGATGTCGTTGGAAAGGTTCACAATCGAACTGATCTTGACACCGGGCGCGGGCTCCAGATCGAAGCGCGTAATCACGGGCCCGGGATGGATGTCCGTCGTCCGGGCTTCGACGCCGAAACTGGCCAGGGTCCGTTCCAGCACACGGGATTTCTCCACCAGATCCGATTCGGAAGGACGGACAGTGTGACCCGTGGGATCGTCCAATAAATCCAAAGGAGGCAGTTGATAAGGCACGGGCACCGATTCGGCCGCCGCGCCCTCCGTTCGAGAGACCATCGCCGGCGCCGGATCCACGGGCGAACGAGACGGCACTTTGGAGGACGGCTCCGCGGGACCGCGAGCCACTTTCGGGGCCGGCGGAACAGCCACGGTGGGGATGGATTTGGGAGCCGGGGGAGGTCCCGCGACCACGGGACGGGCTTTCACCACCAGGTCCCGGGAAGGCGCCTTCTCCCCTCGAACCCGCTTCCATTCGTCCCAATCCAACCGCAATCGCCGGACCAGGGATTCCGCCAGCGCCACCGGCGAAACGCGCGCGAGCGCAGCGGACAAAAGACCCAAAGCGGAAATCGTCACCACCCAGGCGCCGCCGGTTCCAAAAAGCCTGGAAAGAAAGGCTCCCCCCGCGAGACCCAAGACGCCCCCCGCGTTCACCCCATACGCCAGTTGGCTGAACAGGCTCGCGAAACTGACTCCGAAAAAAAAGGCCGAAGACCACAAAACCGTGCGAAGAAACCCCTGGGGCCAGGGTTTGGAGAGCGCCAGGCGGCATCCCACATAGCCCGTCAGGCACGGCAGGAAAAATCGTCCCAATCCGAAAGCGGTCGCCAGGGCGCCCTTGACCGGCCGCCCCCAAAGCCCCGACGGAAACAAAACGCAGTAAAGCGCAATGGCCGACGCAGCCATCAAGGCGAGTCCCACCGCGGGAGATCGGGAAGCGACCTTTCGGCGGTTTCGAGCGGAAGAGCGATAGCGGGCCAAGAGTTTCATAAAGGAATCCCCATTCTACACACTCTGAAAGGCTTTGAGGAGAGCGAATAGACCCAGGAGCAAGGTGTAAAGGGCGAAGGGCCAGAGCCGCCGGGCTCGCAAAAATCCCATGAGCAGTCCCAACGCCGCCATCCCCGTCACGAAGCTCACCCCAAACCCCACCAAGGAAGGGACCAACGGAAGTGCCCGCATCTCACGAGCCATCAGAAGGGTCGCCCCCGCAATCGCGGGCATGGCGGCCAGGAAACTGAACCGCCCCGCCTCCTCCCACGCCCATCCGAAAGCCAACGCCACGGCGATGGTGGAGGCGCTTCGGGACAAACCGGGCCAGACCGCGGCCCCCTGAACCAATCCAATGACAAGCGCCTGCCAAACCGGTGCCGCCACCACCCGGGTTCCCGGGCCGGATCGCCGGCGTGCGCGGTGTTCCCCCCAGAGCAAGACCGCGGCGGTCAGCAAAAACCCGATCCCGGCGGCCGAGGGGGAAGCGGATAATTTCTCCACGCGGCTCTTCAAGCTCAACCCGACAACGCCGGTGACCAACGTGGCCGCCATGACGAGCAGGAACCGGCGTCTCTCTAACCGCCCCTCTTCTGTCCGAGCGGGGAGCCCCCGCGCCAGGGCCGAGAGGTCGCGGCGAAAAAAAAGGATCATCGCCAACAAGGTCCCCGCGTGCAGAACCACGTCCATGGCGAGGGAAGCGTCTGCCGACCCGAACGCCCATTGGCAGAGAGCCAAATGGCCATCGGAGGAAACGGGAAGAAATTCGGTGAGCCCTTGAACGACCCCCAGCAGGATCGCGCGGCCGAGTTCGCTCATCGCCGCGGGAGGACCCAATAAGAGCGGTCGCGGTAAATGATATCGATTTTCCCTTCGCGGGCTAACCAGCCCAAGGAGAGGCAGAGGAGGGTTTGGGAAATTTTCAAGGAGGAGCGGATATGGAGGGAAGAGGACTCCCCCCGCGCCTCCAAAAACGTCCACACTTGTCCGGCCGTTTGGCCGATCTCATCCCACAAGAGGGTGGCTCACGGGGATGCGTTAGGGGAGAGGATCGAGATGGAACAGCTCTTGCCCGGCGGAAACCGGTTTTCCGTTTTCCGCCACAATCTTGTGAATGACCCCGGGCAATCCGATCGAATTTCGTTCATGACCTTCATGGCCTCGATGATGCCGAGGACGTCGCCAAAAGCCACCCGGTCTCCTTCTTTGACAAAGGAAGGCGAAGTGGGAGCGGGAGAGCGGTAAAACATACCGGCCAAAGGCGAGGAGACCGCGTGGTGCGGGGTTTTCGCGACCGCCGGAGCCGCGGGCACCGAAACAGGCGCCGTAGGAAATGAAACGGCCGCATGCACCGGGGCCGAGGCGCGGGAAAGCTTTAGGTAAAAGTTCCCTTCTCGGATTTCCAACTCCGAAAGGTCCCGCTCCCGCATAAGAGCGTAATAACGTTCCAACTCTGAGCCCTCCGGCTTCGGGGGGGTGCCCTCTGTATTTTCTTCACGTTCGGCCATGATACGCAAAGGTCCTCGAGGTGGAAAGGGCTTCTCTATTGGTACCCTCGACCGCCGGGACGGTCGCTGGGCCCGCGGCGTTCAGGGCGAGGGGGACCATTCCGACGATCGCGATCGCGGCCTTCCGAACCCCGGCCAGGGCCCCGTTGGGAAGGAAGGGGAGATTCCATCGGACCCGGGCTGAAGGACAGCCTTTCGGGAGAGGTTCACGCGGCCCATGGCGTCGATTTCGATGACTTTCACTTCGATCTCATCGCCGACCTTCACCGCGTCCTCCACTTTCTCCACCCGTTTCACGTCCAACTGGGAGATGTGGACCAACCCGTCTTTCCCGGGGATCACTTCCACGAAGGCGCCGAGTTTCGGCATGATCCGAACGACGGTCCCCTTATAAATTTTCCCCAATTCGACTTCGGCGCTGTAGGATTCCACCTGGTGTTTGGCGGTTTCCAAAGACGCGCGGTCCAAGGCCGTAATGTAAACCTTGCCGTCGTCCTCCACATCCACTTGAGCGCCCGACTCTTCAATGATGCGGCGGATGTTTTTCCCGCCCGGGCCGATCAAAGCGCCGATCTTGGCCACGGGGATCTGAACCACTTCCATCCGCGGGGCGTGGGCGGAAAGCTCCGGCCTCGGCTCCGCCAGCGCCTCCGCCATTTTCCCCAAGATGAAGAGACGGCCTCGTTTGGCCTGTTCCAGGGCGCGTTTCATGAGGTCAATGGAGATGCCTTCAATTTTAATGTCCATCTGAAGAGCGGTCACGCCCTCCGTGGTTCCGGCGACTTTAAAGTCCATATCGCCCAAATGATCTTCCATGCCCAAGATGTCGGTCAGCACGGCGCTATGGTCGCCTTCCTTCACCAGTCCCATGGCAATTCCGGCGCAGGCGCGTTTCATGGGCACGCCCGCGTCGAAGAGCGCCAGCGACCCGCCGCAGACGGTCGCCATGGAGGACGACCCGTTGGATTCCAGAATGTCCGAAACCACGCGGAGGGTATAGGGGAATTTTTCCGGGTCCGGCAAGAGGGGCAGAAGCGCCCGTCGCGCCAAAGCGCCGTGTCCGATCTCCCGGCGGCCGGGACCGCGTTCGGGTTTCGGCTCACCCGTGGAGAAACCGGGGAAGTTGTAATGCAACATAAAGCGTTCTTTGTATTCCCCTTCCAGCACGTCCATGATCTGTTGGTCGGCCGGAGACCCCAAGGTCGCGGTCGACAAGGACTGGGTTTGGCCCCGGGTGAAGAGCGTCGAGCCGTGCGTCCGAGGCAAAACGCTGGTCCGGATCGTGATGGTCCGAATATCTTCGAAACCCCGCCCGTCGGAACGCCGGTTTTCGTGCAAAATCAGATGGCGGGCCTCATCGTATTCAATGCCGTCCAACAAGCCGCCGATGGTGGCCCCCGCGTCGGGATACTCCGTCGCGAGCTTCTCGTTGACGTCCGTGTGGATGCCCGCGATCAGCGTTTCGCGAGAGGCTTTATCCGCCGTCCGCACGGCTTCTTTGAACCGTCCCCGGGCCAAGTCGTTGACCTTGCGAGAAAGTTCCCCGTCAATCACGGGCGCGGGCACGTTCATCTTGGGCTTTCCAATTCTCCGGATCAAATCCATTTGGAGATCGCAAAGCCGGTCGATCTCTGCTTGGGCGATGACCAGGGCCTCCACCAGCATCTCTTCGGACAATTCAAAGCTTCCGGACTCCACCATCAGGATGGACCCTTTTTTCCCGGCGACCACGAGGTCCATGGTGCTCCGGTCCTGCTCGTCCAGGGTGGGGTTCAACACGAACCGTTCATCCACCCGACCGATGCGGATCGCGCCGATGGGCCCGTTCCAGGGAAGGGACGACAAACCGAGGGAGAGCGACGCGCCCAGGAGCGCAATGATGTCCGTGCCGTGCAACCCGTCGTGGGAAACAGCGAGCGCGCTGATCTGGACTTCCAAGCGGAGATGCTCGGGAAAGAGGGGGCGGATGGAGCGGTCGATGATGCGGCAGGTCAAAATTTCGCCATCCCGGGCCTTGCCTTCCCGTTTAAAGAATCCCCCCGGAATGCGGCCGGCGGCGTAGGTCCGTTCCCGATAATCCACGGTCAAGGGAAAGAAGTCCCGGTCCAACCGAGGCTTGGTCCCGTTGGCGGCGGCCACCAAAACGACCGTCTCCCCCATGCGGACCAAGCACGACCCGGCGGCTTGCCGAGCCATCTCGCCCACTTCAAAAATTATTTTTTTGTCGCCAATCTGGATTTCAAGCGTTTCTGCGTTGGACATGGGGAAATCTCCTATAAAATAGAAAATGCGCAGACACCACGGAGGACGTTCGGGGATGCGGAGAAGGGATTTAAACGCTTAGTCTCCATCACCGCTTCTGCGCCCTGGGGGCCGAACGGTTGGACCAAGCCTTTACATCCCTACGCGTGCAAGAACCACGAAGCGGGTCCTCCGACGGACGCCGCGCTATTTTCGAAGCTTCAATTCCTTCAAAAGATCCACGTATCGTTTCGGCTGTTCCTGGCGAAGGTGCGCCAACAAACGGCGACGCTGTCCCACCATCAACAAAAGGCCCCGCCGAGACCCATGGTCTTTGCGGGCATTCTGAAAGTGGCCTGTAAGGCCGTTGATCCGTTCCGTGAGGAGCGCGATCTGCACGGCCGTGTTCCCGGTGTCCCGGGGTCCGGCGCCGAACTTCCCAACAATCTCGTGGGTCCGTTCTTTGGTTAACATGGGCGCCATGATAGCAGAGTCGAAAGCGTCTGTAAAGTTTTTTTAATGGGATTTTAACCTGGCTTGGTTAATTCTAAATCAATGGGAGGAAAGAGAATCCCGCCAGAGACGCTCCAATGCGGCGGAGTCGGGAACGGCCAAACCGTAAGCGGCGCGGAGGGACTCATCCAGCGGACGACCGAGACGGAGTTCCACGCAAAAACGCAAAAACTGGGCGCGCGAAAAGCCGCGCATCAAAAATCGCGTCACGCTTTGCGCTTGATTGTACCACAGGCCCACCCGTTCCCCGTCTCCCTCCCCGGCCTGGGCATAATGGGAGGATAGGAATTCCCCGAAAGGGATGGGGCCCGCGGACAAAAGGCGGCGTTCCATGGCCTTTTGGTCCGCCTCCAGCCCGTATTGCCATTCCATGAGGGTGGCCACCCCCTCGTTCAGCCAGAGCGGCGGCGCGGTGGATTTGACCAGGAAGAATTCGGTGAAAAAAAGGTGCCCCAACTCATGGGCCAGGACCCGCTGCAGATCTGCGGACGGATGGCCGTAGACCGTTTTCATTTGAACGTTGATGTGAGCCACGGCCCAGGAAGGCATCCCCGTGTGCCCGGCATAGCTCGCCGCGTCTTTGTATAGAAAAACGTCAATGGCTTCCTGGTGGGCCCAGGGAGAAAAGTCGCCCAAGTCCAAGAGCAGTTTGGCGTGCAGACCCTCCAAAGTATTCAGCACCCCCACCGGCGCGAAGGGATCTTCGTGGTGCAGTCGGAAATGGGTCGAGCCGACCACCCGTTCTTTTGAAAAAACCCCGATATCTTCCTTCCCTCCAAAAGAGAACAAAATCGCGGGAAAAAAGAGAAGAAGGAATCCGCCGCTCTTCCGAAATTTCCTCAAACCCATCATCGGGACAATTCCCGATCGTGCCGGCGCGACAGCGTGAGCTGGGCGGTCAACGCGCCCAGCAAGGCCATCCACATGTCGTTTTGGGTATCCCAGGGATCTCCCTGGGTGCCCAGAAAGGCGTCGGATTTCGCCCCCGCCGCCAGCGCCGTTCCCCATTCGAAGAATTCGTAGACGGCGCTGATCGCCAAGCAGACGCAGAGGACCAGGAAAAAGAGCCACCCCCGCGACGCACCACGTCCTTCCGGATCAAAATCTCCCGCGCGAGGATGGCGGGCACGAACCCTTGGGCGAAATGGCCCAAACGATCGTAATGATTTCTCGCTAGGCCAAAAGCGTCCCGAATCCAGTTGAAGAGCGGCACCTCCGCGTAGGTGTAATGCCCGCCCACGCAGAGAATCATCATATGGAAAGCGATCAGGGAATACGCCAGCCGGGTGAACGGAAATCGCCGATAGGTGGCCGCCAGCAGGATTCCCCCAACGACCACCGGGAGAACTTCCAAAACCCAGGTCCAGGGGTCCCTGGGTCCAATGCCGGACCAGACAAAAACAAGGGAAGCCGCTAAGAGAAAGACGAGCGGGAAACCGGTGAGTGGCGAAGCGGGTTTCATCCCTGACAGTATACGCCAAGAACGAAATTTTTCCAGGGAAAAAAGGCGGTCGTTACTTCCACGCGGCGGAAGGCAAAGCGCGAACCGCGGATTCATCTCTCCGAATTTGGCGGACCAGGACCTGGGTGGAAGAAAATTTCTTTTCGTCCCGGAGTTTTCGGACGATCTCCACCTGGAGGACTCGGCCGGTCAGGTCGCCGGAAAAATCCAACAGGTGGACTTCGACGGATCGCCGGCGAGTTTTCCCGCGGAACGTCGGACGGAATCCCACGTTCAGGAGACCCCGCCGCTCCACGCCGGTGGGCAAAATCGCCTTCACGGCGAAAACGCCCGAGGGAACGATTTTTTCCCCACCTACGGACAAGTTCGCGGTGGCGAACCCGATCCCCCGCCCCACGCCGCGGCCTCGGACCACCCGGCCCCACAGCGGCAGGCCATGACCCAGCAATGCTTTGGAATCGGAAAGTTTTCCCTCCAGAATCAGCGTTCGAATTCGACCGGAAGAAACGACGCCGCTCCGGTCCCGGACCGCGCCCACGGAACGGAGGCGGAGCCCCCACCGGCGGCCTTCCCGCGCTAAAAATCTCACATCCCCCTGGCGATCCTTCCCAAACCGAAAATTAAAACCCACGACGAGTTCTTGGGCATGCCATTTCTTTAAAAGAAATGATTGAAGAAATTCCCCCGCCGACAGAGAGGCGAGGCGGGCCCCGAAAGGAAGCGATTCCACCCGGTCGGCCCCAAAACGAAGAAGCAGGTCCGTTTTTTCTTCGGGAGTCGTGAGAAGGAACGGCGACTGCAGGGGAACAAAATGGTGCCGCGGAGGCCGCTCAAAAGCCACCGCCAGAACGTCGCCGTGCACGGCCCGGGCGCGCTGGCGAGCCAATTTCAATAGACGCTGATGGCCCCGGTGGACCCCATCAAAGGTGCCCAGGGTCAAAATGACCGGGCGAGCTAGGAGTGAATCCCCCATGGTGGATTCAGAGAGACACCCGACCCGTCCGTCCCTGACAGGCGAGGGACGGACGGGGAGGAAGGGTCCAGGAACGCTGAGGTTTTTTCACGCGGGTTCCCCCAGTTTTTCAATGGGGATAAAGGAGCGTTCAAACAGTTCAGGATCGATTTCGGCTCGGTCCTGCCAGGGATAGGCGTCGCTCCGCTGCCGTCCCGATGGACTCGCGGGAAAGGGCGGCCAGGGTTCCCCCCGCCCAGCGTCTCTCCTAGATCCCGGGCGAGCGATCGAACATAAAATCCTTTGGAGCAGTCCACATGAAAGCGGAAATCCGGCGGCGTGTAGTCCAAGAGTTCCAACCCGTGGACCACGACCTCCTTCGTCGGACGCTCGACCGGGACCCCTTTGCGGGCCCAATGGTAGAGAGGTTTCCCTTTCCATTTCACCGCCGAATAGGTGGGCACTTCCTGTCGGATAGGTCCCCGAAAAGCGCCCAAGGCGCCTTCCAATTCGGCCCGGGATACGTCCGCGGGCTTTCGCGCGTAGATCTTGGGAAGCGGCGCTCCATCCAAATCGTCGGTGGTGGTGCCCGTGCCGAACCGGATGACGCCGTTGTAGGTTTTCCGTTCGGCCATAAATTCATTTTGTCGGGAACGGGCTTCTCCCACCACCAGCAGAAGAAGTCCAGTGGCCATGGGATCCAACGAACCGCAGTGCCCCACGTCAGCCGTGTTGAGGACCCGCCGGGCCCAAAGAACCGCGTCGTGGGAGGTGGGACCTTTCGGTTTATCCAGGAGAAACAGGCCGGAAATCACCCGGCGGCGGAGAACGGGTCCAGGGATCATCGATTTTTTATTTGGGGAGTTCCGGGAGAAGCGCCCGGAAAAGGCGTTTTTCCACTTCGTCCAAGGTCCCGGGCAGGGTAACCCCCGACGCGTTTTTATGCCCGCCGCCGCCGAAGGAAACGGCCAAGCGGCAGAGGTCCACGCGTCCTTTCCCGCGCAGGCTGGCCTTGACCCCGCGGCCGTTTTCCAGTTCGCGAAGAAAAATGGACACCAGCGACGTGGAGGGCAGGAGACCCTGGTTCACGATATCTTCAGTATCATCTTCCTGGGCGCCGGTTTCGGTGAAATCCTTCCGCGTCAATCGAAGGAGGGTCACCCGACCGTCCGCGGCTTGGCGCAGTCCGCCCAAGGCCCGGGACATCAATCGAAGGGCCGGGACCGAACGCGTCCCATACACGTGCCGGTAAACGTCCGCCACGTCGACCCCCGCGTCCAAAAGATGTCCGGCGATCCAATGGCTTTGGGCCCGCGTGTTCTCTTGTTGAAACCGGCCGGTGTCGGTCACGAGACCAACGTAGAGAGCGGTGGCCTCCGCCTTGGAAAGCGCGTGCCCCGCCTGGGCGAAGACCTGGCAGAGCTGTTCGGAATTGGAAGAGGCGCCCGGGTCGATTAAGTTAATGTGCCCAAAAAGCCCGTGGTGGACATGGTGGTCGATATTGAGCACGATCCCCGCTTGCCGATCCAGGTCGATGATCCGACCCATCCGGTCCGGTCCGGAACACTCAAACACCACCGCGACGTCGAAACGGCCGGAAATGCGCTCCGCGGCGCGAATGGAACGGGCGCCCGGAAGAAACAAACAATAATCCGGCACGGCTTCCCGGTTGGCGACCACCACGCGCTTTCCGATTTTCTTCAGAAAACTGGCCAGCGCCAGCTCGGAGCCCACGGTGTCCCCGTCCGGGCGCTCGTGGCCGGTGAGAAAAAAGGTCGTGTTCTTTCGCAGAACCTCAACGATCCGTTTAACGGCGCGCCGAGTTTCCGCGGAAAGGGAGGGAAGAGGGACCATTAAACCGACGGAGGGCGGGGCGAACCATCCGGGTTCAGATGGATTTCTTCGATCAAGTCGTGCACCCGGGCGGCCCGGGAGGGGGTGTCGTCAAACACAAAATGGAAATGGGGAATGCGTTTCAGGCTTTCCAAGCGGCGCATGGAGCGGGTCAGTTCCCACCGCATGCGATCCAAAGATTCGGCGGCGCGGGCCCGTTCTTCAGGCGTGCCCATCACCGAGTAAAAAACCTTCGCTTCCATGAGGTCGTCGGTAGCCTCCACCGCCGTGAACGTCAGAAGGCCCGTTTCAGGCGGTTGGTTCTCCAGAACATACCCCGCGATGGACTGGAGCAAAAGTTCATTAACGCGTTGGATACGCCGGGAAATCATTAGGCGAGCTTGCGGGCCGTTTTTTCAATGACGTAGAACTCCACCCGGTCGCCGGTTTTCAGCTCTTTGTAGTTGGCCAGGGAGAGACCGCACTCAAACCCTTTTTCCACGTCCCGCACGTCGTCCTTGAACCGACGGAGGCTCCCGATGGCCCCTTCAAAAACGATGGCCCCGTTTCGGATCAAACGCGCTTTGGCGGTGCGGGAAGCCTTGCCGTCCGTCACCATGCACCCGGCCACCAAACCGACCTTGGGAGCGACGAACACCTTCCGCACCTCGGCCCAGCCCTGGGTCACTTCCTTTTCTTCCGGATCTAAAAGGCCTTCCAGCGCCGCCTTCACGTCGTTTACCATCTCGTAGATGATGCGATAGGTTTTAATTTCCACGCCTTCCCGATGGGCCATGGATTCCGACGAAGGATCGGGTCGAACGTTGAAACCCAAAATGATCGCGTCCGAGGCGGCGGCCAACACCACGTCGGAATTATTGATTCCCCCCACCCCGGCGTGGATGACCCGTACCGAAATCGAAGGGTTGCCGAGTTTCAAAAGAGAATCCTTCACAGCTTCCAGGGAGCCCTGAACGTCGGCCTTCAAGACGATGGGCAGGGACTTCACCTTCCCGGCCTCGGCTTGATCGTGAAATTCTTCGAGCGTCAAGTGGTGCCTCACCCGACGCGCCTGGGTGTCGGCAATGACCTGTCGCCGCTCGGCGATTTCCCGGGCTTCCCGCTCCGTGGCCACCACCACCAGCTTGTCCCCGGCCATCGGCGTGCCCGAGAGACCCAAAATCTCCACGGGAAATGCCGGGGCGGCCTCTTTCACCCGCTCGCCGTGATCGTCCACCAACGCCCGAATTTTACCGGCGTTCAGCCCGCAAACGAAGGAATCCCCCACCCGCAACGTCCCTTTTTGAATGAGCACCGTCGCTACGGGGCCTCGCCGGGAATCCAACCGGGCCTCCACCACAACGCCTTGGGCGGGGCGGTCCGGGTTGGCCTTCAGCTCCAAGAGTTCCGCTTCGATCACAATCATTTCCAAAAGTTTGTCGATGTTGGTTTTTTGGCGGGCGGAGACCTCCACCATGACGGTCTTTCCCCCCCAATCCTCGGCGAGCAGACCCAAGGCGCCCAACTCTTGCTTGATCCGTTGAACGTTGGCCGTGGGAAGGTCGCATTTGTTGATCGCGACCACGATGGGCACCCCCGCCGCCTTGGCGTGGTCCAGAGCCTCGACAGTTTGCGGCATCACGCCGTCGTCGGCGGCCACCACGAGCACGACGATGTCCGTGGCCTGGGCGCCGCGCCCGCGCATGGCGGTGAACGCTTCGTGACCGGGCGTGTCCAAAAAGGTCACGACCCCTTTTTCGGTTTTTACTTGATACGCCCCGATGTGCTGGGTAATCCCGCCCGCTTCTTTTTCCGCCACGCGGGCGGACCGGATGGCGTCCAAAAGAGAGGTCTTTCCGTGATCCACGTGGCCCATGACGGTCACCACCGGGGGGCGGGTCACCTGGGGTCCGGTTTCCTCGGCCGGGGAGATCGCTTCGTCCGCGTAAAGGGATTTCAGTTCCACATCGAAATGGAAAGCGTCCGCCGCCAGCGTCGCGGTGTCCACGTCCAACCGTTGGTTCAGATTGGCGATGACGCCCAGCCCCAGCAGTTTCTTCAAAACGTCGGGAATGGTGACGCGCATCTTTTCCGCCAACTCTTTCACCGTCGTCGTTTCAGTGATGCTGATTTTTCCCCGCGGGACGGCGGGCACGGGGGGCGGAGGAGGTTTGACCGCGGGCGGAGGCGGAAGGGGCCGACCCAGTTCCACCGCCCCCGCAGGAGAATTGACGGGGGGCGACGAGGCGGCGCCCCCCCGGGGAGCGGAAATGGGTTTAACCGTCGCGGGTAAATCCACGGCGGGAACCGCCGGAGCCGGCCTCGCCGAAACGGCCAAATCCGACCCCACCCCGACGGAGTCCGAGGGACCCTCGGTTTTTTCGGCCTTCTTTTTGGCCCGGGGCTTCAGCGTTTCGCCCCCTTCCTTCTTCGGAGCCTTTTTTGCTTTCGGAGCGGCGGACCCCTTCGCCTTTTTCTCCTCCACACCCTCCTTGACCGGCTTTGCGGCGGCGGGTTTCTTGGCGGGAGATTTGGCGGGAGATTTGGACGGTTTTTTCTTGGGTTCAGTCATGGGGTCACTCGTGAGGTTCAGGAACGGTTGGTGGAGCGCCGCTGTCTTCCAGCGGCCCGGCGGACGCAACGAGCTCGATCGTAGCCGAGGTCTCCTCGCTTTTCTCGGCGATGGGATCGGTCGCCGCCTCCGACACTGCGGGGTCTCCCGCGGCTTTCTTCGCCAGGAAGGATTGGGCGGCTTCAATGATCTTTTCGGCTGTTTTTTCACCGATTCCAGAAAGCGCCGTCAAATCATCGGGGTTCGCGGTGGACAAACGAGCCACATCGCCCCACCCCCCCTTCTGTAAAATCTCGGCCGTTTTCGGACCGACGCCTTCCAATTGAAAGTTCATCCACGGTGGCCTGGGCGCTGGCCTGGGCCGCTTCCCTTTTTTGGCCTTCGGAGCGCACGTCCAAACTCCAACCAGTCAACTTGTTGGCCAACCGAACATTTTGGCCGGACTTCCCGATCGCCAGGGAGAGTTGGTCGTCCGACACCAAAACCTCGGCGCGTTTGTCTTCGTGGCTTAGAACCCGCACCGAGAGGGGTTTGACCGGGGACATGGAGTTGCCGATGAAAGTCGTCGTGTCCGGAGAATAGGCCACCAAGTCGATCCTCTCCCCCTGCAACTCGTTAATGATGGGACGGACCCGGGACCCCTTCACGCCGACGCACGCGCCCACGGGATCCACCTTGGGGTTGTTGCTCCGCACGACCACTTTGGAGCGGAAGCCCGGTTCGCGCACGACGTTCACCACTTCCACGATCTTCTCGTAAATTTCCGGCACTTCCTGTTCAAAGAGTCGCTTCACGAAATCCGGGTGAGAGCGGGACAGGATGATCTCCGGTCCCCGTTGGCTCCGTTCCACTTTAAGGATCAGCGCGCGGATTCGGTCCGCCACCGCCCAGTGTTCCCGCCGAACTTGTTCCCGCATCGGCATGATCGCCTCGGAACCCCGCCCCAAATCCACGACAATATTGCGGCTCAGAAAGCGGAGCACCGTGCCGTTGATCATCGTTCCTTCTTTCGGCTTGTACTCGGTGAACAGGACTTCCCGCTGGTTTTCCCGCACCTTCTGCACCAACACCTGTTTCGCCGTCTGCGCGGCGATCCGCGCGAATTCCTGGGCGTCCACCGGGATCCGAAGCTCCGCCCCTTCCACCGATCCGTTCCGCACCCGGGCGGCATCCGCGGCGGTGATTTCCACCACGGGGTTCGCGACGGTCTCCACGATGGCCTTTACCACGTAGGCTTGGATTTGCCCCGAAACGCCGTCGATGGTCGCCACGACGTTGACCAACTGCCCGGCGTGTTTTCGATAGGCGGAAACCAGGGCCTGTTCCACCATATGGAGAATTTCCTCCTTGGGGATGCCTTGGTCTTTCTCAATTTGTTCCAACGCGGAAATCAGTTCGCTCTTGCTCACGTGGTTGACTCCTTCAAATTATTGCATCGAAATCGGCGGATCCAAACGAGCCGAGCACATCGCGGTGAAGGGGATCCGGACCCGCCCGTTCGTTCGATCCCACATCACCAACTCTTCTCCTTCCACCGCGTCGATGCGTCCATGAAAGTTCCTTTGATGGTTCAAGGGCGCGAATGTTTTCACAATCGCCTCGATCCCTTTGAACCGCTCAAAGTCTTCGCGTTTTTTGAGCGGTCGAGCCAGCCCGGTGAAGAAACTTCGAGCGAATAAGCCTGGGGAATCAACCCGCTTTCGTCAACGAGTCCCCCCAACCGTTCACTCCATTCCTCGCAATCGGCCAGTCCAAAACCGCCTTCTTTGTCCAAAAAAAATCGCAAAACCCAACCGCTGGCTTCCGTTCTAAATTGGACGTCCACCAGTTCCAACCCGGCCGCTTCCACCACCGGCCGAACATGGACCTCCAGCTCTTCCGCAACACCCATGGCCGTTTCTCCCAACAAAATAAAAAAGTGGCCTCGACATCGGCCACTTCGTTTAATGGTATCACATCCGGGGTCCGACCGCAACATTCCCTCCCCGGAAGGGAAGCGGGCCAGCGCGGCAGGGATGATTTAGGTGGGGGCGCCGACCTCTTGAAGGAAATACAGTAGTTTCAGGCTCCCGACATCTATTAAGTCGCCCTCTTTCAAGGGGACCGGGGTGTTATCCATCAAGGAATCCCCATTCAGCTTGACATATTTATCCTTGAGGGCCGTCAAATGATGGCCGTCCGCTTTTTTGGCCATGCAGGCCGCCAAATCAGGGGCGAACAATCCCTTCAATTTCACATGAGCCTGGGCCGATCGGCCGATGTAAGTGGTCAGCTGGGTGAGGGGGATGGGTTTCAGCGAATCACCCGGCAGAACCCTAAGAAACGCCACGCGTTCCGCGGCCTTCGGTCCGACCACCGCCGGGGGCGGCGCCGCGATAATCACCGTGGAGTCCGACGACACCGGCGCCGGCGGTTCCGCCGAAGCCGGGGACACGGCTTCCTCATCGTTGAAAAAAATGACCGTGTGTTTGGCGATGGCCACCTCGTCTTGATGGTGGAGCGGGGATCGGGAGACCTTGTGCCCCCGTAAAAAGGTGCCGTTGGTGCTGTTCAAATCCTCAATGTAATAGCCCTCCGGATCCTTAAAGATCCGGCAATGCCGACCCGACACCGCCGGATTGTCGATAACGAGATCGTTTTCCGGTTTTCGACCGATCGTGACCTCCTCCGTCAAGACCGACTGCTCCTTGACCAGGGCACCGTTGAATTTTAATAGGATTTTAATCATGGGGTTCTCCGCTGGCTTGTCTCATCGGCCGGAAACCGAGCGGCGCCAGAGTCGGGTCGCTCGTTCCCACAGCCTTTCCCGGCGGACTCTCCCGGCCGCCACGGTCACATTGTCCCGCCCGCCCCGTTCCAGGGCCAGCTGAACGAGATTATGGCACATTTGAAACGGCTCCTTTGAATCCCGGAGAGAGGCGACAATGGCCGCGTCCTCCACCATTTTCGAAAGCCCATCCGAGCACAAAAGCGCCACGTCCCCGTTCCGGAGCGAAGGTTCCATGGCGTCCACTTCCACGGAGGCGGCCACCCCCAAGGCGCGGGTGAGGATGTTTCCCGCCTCGGAGGTCTCGGCCTCGGCGGGAGTCAAAAGGCCCCGCGCGACCTGCTCGGCGACAAAGGAATGATCCCGCGTGACCGAAACGATCCGCCCCCCCCGAAACAAATAAAACCGGCTGTCCCCCACATGGACGACCGAAAGGCGGGAACCGTCCATGAGCGCGGCCACGAGGGTGGTCCCCATCCCATGGCGTTCCGGCCGTTCCGCGGCGGCCCGAAAAATGACCTCATTGGCGATGGTGACCGCCGCCGCCAACAACCGGGTCCGGTCCGACCAGTGGAGCGGGATTCCATCACCGCCGGGATCTGGCCGGTCTGGAGCCCCCGAGCGACCTGCTCCCGCACCACGTCGACGGCCAGCCGGCTCGCCACTTCGCCCGCCGAGTGCCCCCCCATTCCGTCGGCCACCACCAGAAGTCCAAGGGCGTCATCCACCAAACAGGAATCCTCGTTGTTCTTCCGAACCCTTCCGGTATCCGACAACACCGCGGCGGCCAGTTTCATAGCGCGGTCCTTCCCGCCGAGGGCCCGGCGTCTTTCCCGTCGGGCACCGTCGCCGACGTAGGATCAGCGACTTTTTCGGGCCCGACCGAGAGTGACAGGGTCGACTCCGAAACCCGCGGTTTCGGCGGGTGGCTGGCCGGAGGAGGTTCCTCCGGTTTCTGAAGCGCGGCGCGAAGATCCCGCAACATTTCCCCCCCGCGCTGATACCGCAAATCGGGGTCCTTCTCCATAGCCCGGTCGATCACGGCCTTGAGCGCGGGGGTGATCCGGTCCGGCCTCTTTAAGCGAGGATCGGGATGGGTTTCGTTGGCGATCCTGAAAAGCAGGGTGGCGATGCTGTCGCCCTCAAAAGGTTTTTCGCCGGTCAACATCTCGTAGAGCATCACCCCCAGAGAAAAAAGGTCCGACCGACCGTTCACTTTTTTCCCCGACAACTGCTCCGGCGACATGTAGCTGGGGGTCCCGAGAACGGTGCCCGTGGCCGTCTTGGAAGACGCCGCGATGCGCGCGATGCCGAAATCCGTCACCCGGAGCGTCCCGTCCTTCAGCCGCATCACGTTGGCCGGCTTGATGTCGCGGTGAAAGACACCGTGAGCGTGGGCATAATCCAACGCGTCGGCGATCTGGGCCACATAGTCCACCACCTGGGGAACGGGAAGGAGGTTGGCTTTTTCCACGTATTTTTTCAAGTCTTCTCCATCCAAGAGTTCCATGGCGATGAAGGAAATGTCGCCGTCTTCCCCCGCGTCGAAGATGCGGATGATGTTCGGGTGGTTCAGGGTCCCCGCGGACTCGGCCTCCCGGAAAAATCGCTCGCGGATCGCCTTCGCCGATTCGGCGTCATTGTCATCGTCGAACCGAAGGGTCTTGACCGCGACCTGGCGGTTGATCTTGGGGTCCCGCCCGAGGTAAACAACGCCCATGGCGCCCCGGCCCAGTTCTTTTTCGATTTCGTATCGACCCAGGGTGGGCTTGGCGGCGCCGGCGCCGAAGACCACGGTGCCGCCCCCCTTCCCGCCCAATCCGCCGGCCAACCCGCCCGCTTCGCTGGCTTGCTTGGCGGCCTTGGAGCGTGCCCCGATGTCTTTAAACCCCGCATCGACCTGGCCGATGTGATCGTAAACGGCTCCCGCTTTGCCGAACTGGCGTTTGCGTTCGAAATCCAAGGCCAGGTTGTAGAGAACCTTCTTCATGTCCTCGTCCACCGGGCACTTCTGCAATTTTTCAAACGCCATGTCGAGCAGACCCTGGGATTGGTACGACAGACCGAGGCTTTTTTGCGTTTCGATGCTTTGGGCCTCCACCAAGTCCCGCCGCGTTTCCGTAAAGAAAAACCGCCGGACCGTGATCACAACGTAAGTGATGAACAAAAGAGCCAGAGGATAGAACAGTTTGATCCACCAACTCTTGGCGGCGAACAGGTAGACCCCGGCACCACCCGTCCCCAGAAAGAGAACCAGGGAAACGGCCAAACCCGCCTTTCCCTTCAAGCGCGGAAGAACGAACGTCACGAACAAACCGATGAGAGCCAGCCACCCATATTCCGCGCGAGGGGCCCAGGACGGGCGCGACAGAAAATCCCCTTCCCAAATATTGCGGAGCGCGGACAGAACGATCCCGTTGAACTGGTAAGCGGGATCCACCGGAGTCACGAAAGAACTGCCCAAGGCGGTATCCGTGATGCCCACCAAAACGAGTTTGTCTTTGAAAACCCGGGACGGGAGCCCGCCCTTCTCCCGAAGAATGTCGACGGCCGACTCTTTCTTGATGGAGTCGAACCCGCCCGCGAATTTGATCAACATTCGAGAATTCGAATCCAGGGGAATGCGGCGTTGTCCCAGAAGAATCTCGACTCCCGGCCGAACTTGGATGTCTTTGTTTTTGAGGTTCATCGCCACCCGGGCCATCTGAAGCGCCAGGGAGGGCACATACTGTCCTCGGAATTTCATCACGGGTGCATCCGCGCGGACCGCCCCGTCCGAATCCTGAATCACGGTGGTATGTCCCAAGCCTTCCGCCAGCGATCCGAATTCGGCCAGGGGCAAAAGCGGCATGGCTCCTTCCGGCAGGGCCCCGCCGCCATTTTCCACAACTTGTCCTTGAAGCAGGCCCGCGTTTTTCATCCGTTCCACCACCTCGGGAGGCTCCTCGCCTCCCGGCCCCCCCAAGGAACGAAAGTAAAACGCCAACAGAACCCGGCGGGTCTGGGAGAGCGTTTCCTTTAATCGGGCATCGCTGTCCAATGCCTTGGCGGCTTCCTCCATGGTCTGGGCGAAACCGCGAAGGTCGCCCAACGGAGGATCCTCCACATCCTTTTTATACCGCTTGTCTTTACGCAACCGGCGCCAGAGCGGACGGAGGGCCTCGTCTTCCCCTTCCAGCAAGGACTGGTATTCCTCCCGGAGTTCCCGGAGCGCGACCAGCCCCTGGTTTTCATCGGGTTCGGAAAATATAACCGCGCACCCCAGGGCCCTGGGTTCGCCCGCCGCAATGCGGCCCAAGAGGTCGGCAAAGACGCTACGGGGCCAGGGCCAACGCCCGACCGCTTCAATGGACGGGGCGTCGATGGCCACCAAACAAATGTCTTCGCTGGGAGGGGAATGGGCGAGGGCGCGGAGACGAAGGTCATAGAGTTTGTGTTCGAAGGATTCCGTAAAGGGGAGAGAAAGCGCGGCCAGGACAAAGAAGAGTCCGGTGAAAACAAGCCCGATGAGGGCGTCCCAACCCCCGAGTCGTTTCAAGCGAGAGGGCCCGTCCCGCAAACCATTTACTTCGCCCCGCCGGGGGGAGGCGGGGCCGTGCGAGCCCGGAGGGCTTCCGCCTTCTGCCGAATCCGGGCGGCCACCCGTTCCCTCAAGGACAATTC
This sequence comes from Elusimicrobiota bacterium, assembly GCA_016721625.1. Lineage (NCBI taxonomy): Bacteria > Pseudomonadati > Elusimicrobiota > Elusimicrobiota bacterium. Next base: position 243,629 of record JADKHR010000001.1, on the reverse strand, counting down.
CAATCCGGGGTTTTCCCGCAAGAAGCGCTTGAAGGTGTCGTGGGGGACCATGAGGACTTCGGTGTTGTCCGCCGTGGAACGAATGGTCGCGTCGGCCGTGGTGGAATCCAGGAGCGATATTTCCCCAAAGAAATCGCCCGCCTTCAATTCCCCCAGAAGCACCTTGTTCCCGCCGGATTTCGAAAAGACCTGGGCGCTCCCGCTTTTCAGGATGAAAAAGTTGTGGCTGATCTCCCCCTGGAACACCACGGTTTGGCCGCTCTTGAAGGTCTGATGAACCAGTTCCGCCGTGATCTGTCGGATTTTGTCGTCGGTAAAAAAAGACAAAATGTCCACGTTCCGTTTAATAAACAGCGTATCATCGAATGGCATTTCGACTCATTTTGGGCGCCTTCCGCCCGCTCCGCGAGACCCTTTTTTACATTCAATCCGCCGCGGGTTTCCCCCGCTCAGACACCAGGATCGCCGTGGCCCGATCGAGAGCCACGTCCATGGATTCTCCGGCCCCGCGCCGTTTTATTTCCACATGACCCAAGGCCAATTTTTTCTCGCCCACCGTGACCCGCCAGGGGATGCCCAGCAGATCCGCGTCCTTAAACTTGACACCGGCCCGCTGGTCCCGGTCGTCGACCAGAACCTCCAGCCCCGCGGCGGTCAATTCTTTCTCCAAACGTTCCGTCGCCTCCATCAAGCGGGGCTCCTCCACGCTGAGCGGAAGTACCATCACGTCGAACGGCGCCAGCCCTCCCGACCACCGAATGCCTTCGGCGTCGTTGGACTGTTCGATGGCGGCGGCCACCACGCGGCTCACCCCGATGCCGTAACAGCCCATGACGAAAGGGGTTTTGACGCCCTTCTCCCCCAGGAACCCCGCGTTCATGGCCACGGAATATTTGGTCCCCAGTTTGAAGGCATGCCCCACTTCGATGCCCTTAAAGAAGCTTAATGCAGATTTGCATTTTGGGCAAGGGTCTTTTTCTTTCACCATCCGGATGTCGGCCACCCGTTCCGGATTGAAATCGCGGCCGGGGTTGATGTGGCGGAGGTGAACATCCGTCTTGTTCGCGCCGGAAATCCCGTTGACGACGCCCATCACGCTGGTGTCGGCCACGAGCGTCGCTTTCAGTTGGACGGGGCCCGCGAATCCCGGCTCGCAACCCGCCACCTGGCGGTAGACGTCGTTCCCCGCCTTGAACATCACTTTGGCCCCGAGAACCCGCTGGAGCTTATGTTCGTTCAGTTCCAGGTCTCCCCGGACGAGGGCCACCACCGGTTGGCCGTCGGCCACGTAGAAAACGGTTTTGATGAATTTTTCTTTCGGCGCATTCAACAGCTTGGCCACCGCCTCCACCGACCCGGCCCCGGGCGTGGAGACCTCCTCGGGCGGGAGCGCATCGCCGGACTCCGCCGGAAGCGGCAGGGATTCGGCCCGTTCCACGTTGGCCGCGTAGCCGCAGGCCGCGCAAGAAGCGATGGTTTCCTCCCCCGTCTCCGCCAGAACCATGAACTCGTGGGAAAAGTTGCCGCCGATGGCCCCCGTGTCCGCCTCCACCGGTCGAAACTTAAGACCGCACCGGGTAAAAATGCGGGTGTAGGCCTCCAGGACCATTTTGTAGGTGGATTCGGCGCTGGCCTCGTCGGCGTGAAAAGAATACGCATCCTTCATATAAAATTCTCGGGCCCGCATGACGCCGAACCGGGGACGAACCTCATCCCGAAATTTGGTTCCGAACTGATACAGGAGAAGCGGAAGCTCGCGATAAGAACGAACCTCCCGTCGAACCAGGTCGGTGATGACTTCCTCGGCCGTCGGGGCCAGACAGAATTCCGTGTCCTTGCGGTCTTTCAACCGCATCATTTCCCGACCGTAGGCTCCCCAGCGGCCGGACTCTTCCCAAAGGCTCTTGGGCTGAACCACCGGAAGCCAGACCTCCAGGCCCCCGACGCGGTCCATTTCCTCCCGAACAATTCGCTCCACCTTTCTCAAGACGCGCAAACCAAACGGAAGCCATTCGTACAACCCGCTGGCCACTTTGCGGATCATTCCCGCCCGAAGCATCAGCCGCGCCGAAACCGTATCGGCGTCCGACGGCAATTCTTTGAGTGTGGGAAGGAGATACCGGGAGAGTCGCATGGCTTACTTGGGTTGGACCGCGACGGCGTCGGAGGGTTTGACCCTCATCCGCTGAATGTCGGAATAGGTGGCGAAGACCAGGATCCCCAGAAGAAGGGAGAGCCCCACCGCGTTCGCGGCTTGGACGGCTCGGCGCGTCACCGGTCGGCGGAAAATGCCTTCCCAAAGGAAGAAAACCAAATGGCCTCCGTCCAACATCGGGATAGGGAACAGATTGAAGAGACCGATCCCGAGAGAAATCAAGGCGATCAAGAAAAGATAATCCTGAATGCCGCTCCGGGCTGATTTGGATATAACCGTGGCGATCCCGATGGGCCCGGCCAAATCGGGTTTCTCCCGGTGGACGATTTTTTCTCCCAAATACGACAAGGTGTGCCGGGTCCAAAACACCGTCTGTTGCCCCCCCGCCATCAACGCGGAACCGAGCGGCATGGGAGCGTACCCCATCACGGGGGAGATGCCGATCAACCCCTGGCCCGTCGGTGTATCCCGGCGCGGCGTCACCACGAATTCCATTTCACCGCCCCCCGGACGGCGGACGCTCATCTGGATCGGTCGATCCGGGTTCAGATGGATGATTCCGGCCACCTCGGACCAGGCGGCCACCGGCTTCCCATCCACGGTCAAAAACCGGTCCCCCGGCTGGAGCCCGGCGGCCTTCGCCGGAAACCCTTCCACGAGATCGCCCACCACTGGATCGGTGGACGGTTGGGGGTTTCCCCAGAGGAGAAAAACGAAACTGAACAACGCGTAAGCCAACACGTAATTCATGGCCGGCCCGGCCACGACAATGGGGATCCGCCGATACCAAGGCTTGGCGAAGAACTCCCGGGGATCGCGCACCGCCTTGGGATCTCCGCCCGGTTCCATTTCCCCGGCCATGCGAACTTCTCCCCCCAGGGGGATCCACGCCACACAGTAGCGCGTCTCCCCCCATTGAAAGCCGAACATTTCGGGTCCCAGCCCGAACGAAAAACGATCCACTCGAACCCCGGACTTTTTGGCCACAATGAAATGCCCGAACTCGTGGACAAACACCACCAAGCCGAAAGCGAACACCACGCCTAAACCGCCGATCAATAGATCCATCGTTGTCTCCCTTTCATCTCAATGCGGTTCAAAAATCGAATTCCGTAGAAGCCATCCCCGCGATTCGTTACGCCAAGAGCGAATGGGCCTCGCGCCGGGCCCAGGCATCCGCCGCCAGAATGGCCGGCAAACCCCGTTCTTTCCCCGACGGTCGCCGCCGGTCCATCACCGCACGGCAAAGCCGTGGAATGCCGGTGAAAGAAAGCCGGCGATCCAAAAAGGCCTGGACGGCGACCTCGTTGGCGCCGTTAAACACGGCGGGCCACGCCCCCCCCCGTCGACCCGCTTCCAACGCCAAGGACAAACAGGGAAAGCGATGAAAATTCGGTTTATGGAATTCAAGTTTCCGAATTTCGTCCAATTGCAAGGGACGCACAGGCGTTGGACGGCGGTCCGGGTGGGTGAGCGCGTATTGGATCGGAAGGCGCATATCGGGATGAGACAGCTGGGCCAGCATGGACCCATCCTCAAATTCCACCAAGGAGTGCACGATGGATTGAGGATGGATCACGATTTCAATTTTGTCCAGGGGCACGTTGAAAAGATGGTGGGCCTCAATGGCCTCCAACCCCTTGTTCGTCAGCGTGGCGCAGTCGACGGTGATTTTGCGGCCCATCGTCCAGGTCGGGTGGTGGAGCGCCTCCTCCACGCTCACGTTCGAGAGCGACCCTTTCCGACGATAAAATGCGCCGCCCGAGGCGGTTAAAATCAATCGACGCACGCCGGCGCCGGGCCCGGTCCGGCCTCCCAGACATTGAAACATCGCGGAATGTTCGCTGTCCACCGGAAGGATTTCGGCCCCGTGGCGGCGGGCGGTTTGCATCAGAAATTCGCCCGCGACAATCAACGCTTCTTTATTGGCCAGGGCGACCTTCTTGCCGGCCCGCAGAGCGGCCACCAGAGGAGTCAGACCCACCGCGCCCACCACCGCCGACAGGACCAACTCCACCCCCGGCCAGGCCGCCGCCTGGACCAACCCAGGAAGCCCCGTCTTCACGCTCAACTTGAGCCGGCGACCCCGCGCCCAACGGGAGAGAATTGAACCCGCCTCCGGTTCCCCCACCACCGCGAGAGCCGGCCTAAATTCCATGATTTGCCGTTGGAGCGCCGGGAGGTTGGCCCGCGCCGAAAGGGCGGAAACGCGGATCGAATCGCCACCGCGGTTCAGTCGGCGTACGACGTCGAGCGCGTTCATACCGATGGATCCCGTGGATCCCAGGATCGCGATCCGCCTCAAAACATCCCCACCTTGCCGACCGAGATCAAATAGAAATACAAGAAAGGCGAGGAAAGCAAAAACGAATCAAACCGATCCAAAACGCCCCCATGCCCCGGCAAAAGGGCCGAGGAATCTTTCACGCCGAAACACCGTTTCATCAAGGATTCGGCCAAATCCGAAAACTGGGCCAACACCCCCAGGACGATGGCCAAAACAACAATTTCGCCGCGACCGAAAAGGTCTTTCATCCAAGTTTCGCGAAGGGCCAGAGAGACGAGAACCGCGGCGACCAGGCCCCCCAGGGCCCCCTCCCAGGATTTTTTGGGGCTCACCGCCGGGGCCAGGCGATGCTTTCCAATGGACATCCCCACCGCCCAGGCCGCCGTGTCTTGGGTCCAAATCAACACCACCAAAAAGAGCGCGGCCTGAAACCCGCCGTTTCGAAGAGCCTCCGTGGTTCCACGCAAATCGCGCAGGAGAGCAAAATACCCCAGCGGCCAAACGATCAGGAGGAGGCTCGTCAGCGACATCGCCAGCCGCAACATGGAGACCCCTTTGTCTTTTCGAAATAATTCCCGCAAAACCAGAATCAACAGCGCCAGCATGACGGCGAAGGCCGGGGCCTGGGCCTCGAAGGGAAGTTGATGCCGCACCCCCGGGAAAAGGAGGGACAGCGTCACGGCCCCCCCCGCCACGATCCCAGCCATTCCTTGGGTGGCATACCCCCCCGCCTCCGCCATGTGTTGAAATTCCCACAAAGCCAAGAGGATCAACATCCACATGAAAACCATAAAGGGGACGCTCCCCAGAAACAACGCCCAAAGGAACAGGGGCGCCAGGACCAACGCAGTGAGGAGGCGAGGAAGCACCATGGGTCAGGCGGCCCCGAAACGACGCTCACGCCGCTGGTAGTCCGCGATCGCGTCGCTGAACTGTTTCTTCCGAAAATCCGGCCAATAGACGGGTGTGACGTAAAGTTCCGTGTAAGCGGACTGCCAGAGGAGGAAGTTCGAAAGCCGGTATTCGCCGGAGGTCCGGATGAGAAGGTCCGGGTCCAGGAGGGGCGCTGTTTGAAGATGCCGGGAAATGGACTCTTCTGAGATCGTCTCCCCCGCCGCCAACGCGGCTCGCGCGGCGTCGACGATTTCCTGTCGTCCTCCGTAATTCAAGGCCAGCGTCAAGAGGACGCCCCGGTTTCCGGACAACGCGTCGATGGTTCGCCGAAGCTCCTTTTGAACCGACGCGGGAAGCCCTTCGATTCGCCCAATGGCCCGGAGTTGGACACCGTTCCGGTCCAGCTCCCGGACCTCCCTGCGCAGGGTGTGAACCAGGAGACTCATCAACCCCCGCACTTCTTGCGGCGAACGGGACCAATTTTCCGTTGAAAAGGCGAAGAGGGTGAGCGCTTCGATTCCCCATTCTCCCGAGACACGAACGATTTCCCGCACGCTCTCGGCCCCCGCCCGATGCCCCATGAGCCGAGGCAGACCGCGTTCTTTTGCCCACCGCCCGTTGCCGTCCATGATCACCGCCACGTGGCGCGGCAAGCGGGACCGATCGAAGCCGTCAGGAAGAACGGCCGGAGCAAAGGATTGTCCGTCCCCCCCCCGGGGGGCTGTGGACTTTGGAGAGCGGAGAAGGGAAGGCATGGAAGGGTAAGAGCCTAAAAATCGACCCTTAACGGAAATCTCGAAAAACCAATGAAGGGCGAACGCCTCGATTCAATCTTTTTCTCGCGGGCTTAAATGGTCAGAATGTCTTTTTCCTTGGCCGCGAGCCCGTCGTCCACTCGCTTCACGTAAAGATCCGTCAGGGCCTGAAGGGCTCCCTCGGCGGTTTTGCGTTGGTCCTCGGTCAAGACTTTATCCTTTTCGGCTTTCTTGATCTTTTCCATGGCGTCCCGCCGGTCGTTACGGATGGCGACACGGAAATCTTCGGCGATCTTGCGGACCGCCCGAACCATTTCTTTCCGACGCTCTTCCGTCAGCATGGGGATCACCAAGCGGATGAGTTTTCCATCGTTGTTGGGCGTGAGCCCCAGGTCGGAGGTTTGAATGGCTTTCTCAATGGCCTGAAGCGATCCCACGTCCCAGGGTTTGATTTCAATGGTCCGCCCATCCGGCAACCCCACGGCGGCCAACTGCTTGAGCGGCGTGTGGGTCCCATAATAGTCCACCTTGATGTGATCCAAAAGAGTTCCGGTGGCGTGGCCCGATCGGAGGGCCGAAAATTCCTGAAAGAGCTTTTCCAGGGATTTTTTCATTTTCCCTTCGGCTTCGTTGAAGGTCGGCTGGACGGCGGGGGGGACGTTGGACATGGCGTTTCCTTTCCGTTTACGGGGTCACGAGGGTTCCCACGTTTTCGCCCGAAATGGCCCGGCGAATGTTCCCGGGTTCCTTTAAGTTGAAGACGCGGACAGGGATTTTGTTTTCCAAACAAAGCGAAAGCGCCGTGGCGTCCATGACGCCCAACCGGTCCCGCAGGGCCTGGAGCAGAGTCAAGTTCTTGTATTTTTTGGCGCGCGGATTCTTATGGGGATCGGCGTCATAAACGCCGTCCACTTGCGTGGCTTTCAGAACGGCGCCCGCCTCGATTTCCGAGGCCCGGAGCGCCGCGGCGGTGTCCGTCGAGAAGAAGGGGTTCCCCGTCCCGGCGGCGAAAATAACGATCCGTCCTTTTTCAAGGTGCCGAATGGCACGCCGCCGAATGTAAGGTTCGGCCACCTTCGCCACTTCCATGGCCGACAGGACGCGCGTCGGCACCCCCGTCTGTTCCAAGGCGTCCTGGAGGGCCAGGGCATTCACCAGGGTCGCTAACATGCCCATCTGGTCGGAAATCACCCGGTCCAACTCTTTTCCCTGCCCGCGCCCGCCCCGCCAAATGTTTCCGCCCCCCACCACCACCGCGATTTGGTGGTGGGCTTTCCGCGCCGAGTTCAGTTCCTGGGCGATCCGGAACAACGCGTCCACGTCGATCCCCCCTCCTCCCGAGCGGCCCAATAGAGCCTCGCCCGAAAGTTTCAGGACGACGCGGCGGACGGGTTTCAGTTTAATCTTCCTCGCCCACTTTCAAGCGGACGAACCGGCGAGGGATCAGGGTGGCGCCCACTTTCTTCGACACCTGCTCCACCACCTGCCCCACCGTGGGAGGTTTTTGACCCTCCACCGGCTTTACAAAAGGTTGTTCCATCAAACAGAACTGACCGTAGTATTGTTGGATCTTCCCTTGCACGATCTTATCCCATATTTTTTCGGGTTTGCCCTCGCGCCGAGCTTGTTCCTTGGCGATCGCCCCTTCCTGCTCCACCACGTCCGCCGAAACATCCTCCTTCCGGACGAACCGCGGGCTCGCGGCCGCGATCTGCATGGCCAGGTCCCGAGCCAGGGCCTTGGCTTCCTCTTTTTCAAGCGCCGCCGCGCCGTCCCCCGCCACGCCGAGCTCCAGGAGTACGCCCACTTTCCCATAGGGGGCCGACGGATGGATGTAGACGGCGAAAATCCCGGGGGCCACCCGGTCGAACCGGGTGAAACGGCCGTTCCGCAATTGAATGTTTTCTTTGACCTTCGCCGCCACGTCCCGCAAACGGTCCTGCGGGGCGTCCGCCGGCGTCTTCCAGGCCGGATTCGCCCGGCCGGCTTCTTGGGCCAACTCCGTCAGGAAATTCTGAAAGTCCTCGGTGCGGGCCACGAAGTCCGTCTCGCAATTCAGCTCCATCAACACCGCGGATTTTCCCGCCGGGTCAACGTAGGACGTCACGAGCCCGTCCCCCGTCACGCGCCCGGAGCGCTTGGCCGCCGAGGCCGACCCTTGCTCCCGAACGACCAAGATCGCCTTTTCAAAATCGCCGCCCGTTTGGGTCAACGCGCGCTTACAATCCATCAACCCCGCCCCGGTTTTTCCCCGGAGCTTGGCCACCGCTTCGCTTGTGATCTCCGCCATGGTCCGATCCTCCGCCTAGTTCCCGGCCGGGGTGGTTCCGGCCGCCAAGGAACCGGATTCCACGCCGTCCGTCAAAAGAATTTCTTGTTCCAACACCACGTCTTCCGACACCAGCGGGTCCTTGGGTTTGGAGGATTCCCGCCCTTCCAGGATGGTGTCGGCCACCAATTTGCAGAATAGCCGAACCGAGCGAATGGCGTCGTCGTTGCCGGGCATGGGATAGTCGATCAAGTCCGGATCGCAGTTGGTGTCGCAAATGGACACCACCGGGATTTCCATCCGCCGGGATTCGGTGACCGCCGTGATCTCTTGAACGGGGTCCACGACGAAAAGGACATCCGGAAGCCGGGACATGTTTTTGATGCCGTCCAGGGATTTCCCCAACCGTTTGATTTCTTTCTCGCGTCGTAGCCCCTCTTTTTTCGACAAGGACGTGAAAACGCCGCTCTGTTTCATGCGCTCCTGTTCTTGTAGCCGTTTCGCCGACCGGCGGACGGTCTCAAAGTTCGTCAACGTGCCGCCCAACCAACGGTCCCGCACGAACGGCATATCGCAGCGCGCCGCCTCCTGCGCGATGGCTTCGCGGGCCTGTTTCTTCGTTCCCACAAAAAGGAATGTTTTTCCCTGCGCCGCCATGTCCCGGACATAGACGAGAGCCTTTTTAAGCTCTTTGACGGTTTTTTGAAGGTCGATGATGTGAATATTGTTGCGGCTTCCGAAAATATATTTCGCCATTTTCGGGTTCCAACGCCGGGTTTGGTGTCCAAAATGGACCCCGGCTTCCAACAGGGCTTTCATCGATACGGTGGCCATGATGCCTCCTGAATGTCGCGTCCTCGCCTCCACGAAAAAGAGCGGTCCCGCAAAGGACCGCTCTCACGCGGACGCCAACGATGGTCTCGGAACCAAGGGGTTCCGGACGACGCGCGGTTTTTCTCCGCTCGTGGCGAGCGGCCTCCACCCTCTTCACTCGCCGTCGGCCCCAGAGGGGAACCCCAACGGCCATCCAAAGGTGTGTGAGATAGGGCCCGGCGAGAATCCTCCTCGCCAAACCCCTTCCTTGCAACAGGTTTATTTTAGCGCATTGCCCGTCCCTCCGCAAGCGGCGGGAGGAGCCCCCGAGCCGAACCAACCCTCTTTATTTCATTCGGGGACAAGGCCTCTTCCCTTAACCGAGGAACTGCCGCCAGCCTTGGTCTTTGAATTTTCACTTTTTGTCCTCGATGAGGGCGATTGAGTTCATGATACGGCGAATTGTCTTTTCGTCCTGTTCTGCTAATGGGTTCTTTTCCGTTTCCGGACCCTTAAGGAATCTCTTGTTATACGTTGCCTCCCAGGTTACGATCACATCCCCTTGAATGAAATCCTTCCGATACAAAGTTTCCTTGGGCAAATCCAATCGGTCAAGATCCGGATAATAATCCCTTTTCCATTGCGAAAAATCCGGTTGGCTTGCCCCGCCGAATAACCCCTGGGCGGGCGTCGTTGATCCTTGAACCCCATTTTCGGAAATCCGTTTCCAATCCGGATATGAATGCGCGTCGCAGAAAATCTGAATAAGATACTGGGTTTCGGTCAAGCCCCCCATGCGAATCGGGTGCAGTGCCATAAGAGTATCGCTTCCCAGAACCCGTATCGTCTTCTTCGGCACTTCAATCTCAAACGTCAGACTTGGACTTGGTTTCCCCCCAATGAAGGGGTGGGAATGAACGGTTCGAACTTCCCATTTGTCCGTATTCGTGCGCCTCAGACCGTTGGGTCCAATTCCGGAGATCAGTGCGGCCGGGATGAGGAACGCAACAAGAACAACTCCACCAACAAGAACAACCCCACCGATGACGATGTCAACCGCCGCCGCTGGGATCAATAAAACCTGTGCAAAATAAGCCCAGGGAGCCCGTTCGTCTGGGATCCCCGTGAACTCACTGAATTGTAAAAGCTTTACTCCTTGATCCGTCTTGTATGGAAGGGCCCGATCCATAGGATAGATGAAAGCGGCGTTGGAAAATTGGGGCGGAAGTTCATCGGGGGAAGCGTCCCGATTCCAAAAATGACGCGGGATCATTTTCCATCCCTCGCCGATGGTTGAATTCATGGAGACAAGCTCCTGCGGGTAATAGCTGATACGAGGCATGTCCCGCAAAGATTTCCCGTCTTTAAAAACATATCGGTTGAATCGACCTTTCCGTCCGACGAGGGTTGCTTGGATGGCAATGCTCCCATCCGGCGCAACAGCCGCCATATGGCTTTCTAGCTTTCGCGGTGTCAGTCCCAATTGGCCAACCTTTGGCGTGACACACCCAGAGGTTAGAAGGAAAATAGAAAGCCAGACAGCCACCAGTTGGTTTAGAAAGGGAGATGGGTATCGTGCGGTAAAAGAAAGTTTAATCAAACTCTTAGCCATTCGTTATCTCTGAACGATGATCTTCTTGGTCCAGTGTTTTCCGGCGGATTCGATCCGGAGCAGATACACCCCGCTGGCCACGAGTCGCCCCTCCGCGTTCGTGCCGTCCCACAGGCTTCGGCCGCCCACGGCCGCCGGAAGCTTCCGGACCAGGCGTCCATCCATGGAAAACAGTTGGGGTTCCGCACCCTCCGCCACCGGGGCGACGCTCAAGGGGGATCCTTTCGCCGGGTCGAACGGAACGGGAAACGCCACGGGGGCGTCCCCCGACACTTTCGGATCGGCGTAGGAAAATCGAAGGATGCTGACCGACGCTTTCCCGAAGAGGGACTGAAAGGACCGGAAGGAATCCGCCGCCGTTGACGTCGCGGAGACGTCCGAAACGGGAACCGGACGCCGAACGATGGCGAGGGGATCGGCCGGCGTGTTCTTCGCGTCCAGGGACGGACCGGAAAGAACGTCTCCCCCCAAACATCGGACCCATCCCGGAAAATGATCGAACCGGATCGCCGTGGAAATATCTTCGGTCGGGCTCCGGTTCACGACGAACACGGAGACGTCCCCCGTCGCTGGGTCCGCGCTCGCCGCCACGTCCAGCAGAGGCACGTTCGTTTGAGCGGACATCCACCCGATCGCGGGGGAAGAGAAGGTGGCCACGGAGGTCGTCGGGTTGAGGAGAGCGCTTTTCCTATTTTCGGCATACAGGCCCAACACCAAAGAGGGCACGCGCTCCACCACGATGTGCCGGCCCGCGGCGTCGCTCGTGTTCATCAAGAGAGACCCCGATTCGTTCAGAAGATCGTGCTGGGTAGCGAAGGAGATCTTTTGCCGAAGAAAGGCGTTCTGCATCCCGGCCCAATAGAGCCCAGCAGCCCAGGTTTGGCCCAGCGCGGTGTCGTCGGCGGTGGCGGTACTGGCGGGGGAGACCCCGTATTCCGTCACCGTCCGCTGGACCGAGGCCGGAGCCGCCGCCGAGAGTGCGGCCATTTCCGACTCAAAATAAAATGGAGCTGCCGCGAGGACCTGGGCGACGACGGAAAAGGAAGGGTTCCCGGCGTCGGGGCCGGGCGCGTAATAGTGGCTGGCGATGAAATCCATGCGGGGGCCCGCCCCCGTTAAAAGGTCGGCGTCCCAGTCCGGGTCCACGAACCCCGCCACGATGGAATCGGAGGGTTTCGCCCCCCCCACCGCGCCCACGAGGATCGAGGGGTCCTTGGCCTTCATGGCGGCGGCGAAGGACTGAAAAACGGAGATGTAATTGTCCGTGTTCCCTTGGGTGTATCCATTCGCGTGAGCCTGGGCCCCCGGTTCCGGGGCCTCTTGGTTCCAAAGTTCGTTGCCCACTTCCCAATAGGTCACATGGTAAGGCGCCGAACGCCCGTTGGCGGCGCGGCGGGAGCCCCAGAAGGTCCCCCCGTCGCCGTTGCAGTATTCCACCCAGTTGGCGGCATGGGCGGGCCCGGAAGCGACGTTTACGGTGAGAAGGGGCGTCCACCCCTTCCGTTCGCACATTTGGAGAAATTCGTCGACTCCGACATCGTTGGCGTAGGGTTGCTTGTCGAAACCGGCTCCGGCGTTGGCGGTGTAGTAAGCCTGGACCGGGACCGTGGCTTCCCGCGTATCCCGAGGGCCAATGGCCTTGGACCAATCATACGCGTTGGCTTCGCTCCCCGCTGGAAACCGCATGAATTTTAAATGGACTCGATCCAGGGCCCCGTCCAAGGGTTCCCCCGGGATTCCGGCCCCCGCCGGGACGAGACTCAGTTGGTCCACCCAGACGGTTCCGGTCGAGAGGAACTGAAGGACGAGGAACGCGTTGCTGGTGGACCCCGTCACGGAAAAGTCAGCTTGTGAGCGGGTCCAAACCGCACCCGTGCCGGAAACCGTCACAGGAGCCGCCAACGGCGAAAAACTCACCGTATCCAACAAGGAAACCTTCACGCCGCCCCCGAAAGTTGAACTTTTCGTCCACATGGAAAAACGATAGGTCTCACCCGGGTTCACCCAGACACCCGCCACGATCAGGGCGGCCACGGACCCCGGTGGAAGAGTGGACACCGCCGCCCGAAGGGACGCCTTTCCCCCGTAGGCCTCCGACGTGACTCGGCTCATACTCCCCGCCGCACCGCCGATCCACGTGGAGACCCAAACTTGGTTTTGCGACCATTCAAAGGATCGGTCCAGGAGCCGTTCCCCATCCAGGTGTTTTTCCGGATGGCGGTTGTCGTAAATATCCATATTGGAGCCGAAAAACGTTCCCCCGGACGGGGAGAGATGATCGAAATCCAGCGAGACCTGGGCGGACCCCGCCCGCAGAGAACCGGGGAAAATTCCCATGGCTAAAACGAGAACACCCGCCGAAAAAAGTTTTCCTGGAAGCTGGGTCATAGAACCCTCCAAAAAAGAAACCCCGGGGCGAACGCCCGGGGTTTCTTGAAATAACAGTGGTCGGGCAATGAAACTATTTCGGGGTGATCTTGATGGCCACCACGGGGCAAACGCTCTCGCAGGCCATGCAGAAAATGCAAGCGTCCTCTTTGGCGGGCGCGGCTTTCTTGGCGGAGGCGGGATGGCCCGGCGTGTCCACCCAGGCGAAAACGTTCTCCGGGCAGGCGTCCAAGCACGCGCCGTCGGCGATGCAGAGGTCGAAGTCCACCGCCACCCAGGTGCCATGGATCCCGAGTTTGGCGGGCGGCTCAAAGGGGCTCCAAATTTGATAACCGAACTTTTCATCTTTCTTAACCACTTTTTGATTTTTCTGGAAATCGGGGTCAATGGCAGCCATGCGGGTTCTCCCTTAATTTGTTTGGATTCAAAATTGAAACCTTAATTTACAACAAGCCGACGTTCCCTGTCAAGGCTCCAGAAACCGGGCGAACAAGACGGAAACCTCAAAGAGCGCGTACGTGGGCAGAGCCAAAAGCAGTTGCGAAAAAACGTCCGGCCCGGGCGTGAGGATCGCGGCCACCATCAAGATGCCCAAAAACGCGTGGCGCCGATAGCGAACGAGCACGGCGGCCCGCACCAATCCCCAGTGGGCCAAAGCGCCGATCACCACCGGAAGTTGAAAGAGGATCCCCAAGCCGAAGGAGGTCCATAGGGCGAAGCTCACGCACGCTTCCACGGAAAGCGTCGGCCGGATTTCCGGCGATGAAAACCCAACCAGAAAACGCATCCCCGCGGGAACGATCACGAACCAGCCCAACGCAGACCCCACCGCGAACAACATGTAAGAAATGGGAAGGGCGCCGAGTACCACCCGACGCTCGCTCACCGTGAGAGCCACGCCGATGAATCGCCACAGGTGATAAAGGAGGACCGGCGCTCCCAAAACCAACCCAAGGATCCCCGCCAGCCTCAACTGTGCGCCAAAGGCTTCCGTCGGGGAGAGGAACACCAGGGGCCCGGTGACCCGCGTCATTTGCACGATCAAAATCCGGCTGAGGTACCATCCCGGCACCACCAACCCGCCCACCGTTGACAGGCTCCAGATGAGCCGTCCCCGCAATTCCCCCAAATGCTCCGACAAAGGACGCCCCCGGTCCAGGGGCGTATCAGAGGGAAAATTCGAGGTTGACATGAGTTTTTTCACAGGGGGTAAAAGACGCAAAAGCGGGCGAAAAAGCCGCGCACAGCGGAAGGAACCTCAATCGGTTCGAAGGATTACGCTTGGGGGGGGGCAGGGGGCCGGACCGAAGGGGTCCCGCTTCCTTCTTCTTCCCCTTCTTTCAAACCTTTCTTAAAAGCGGAAATGGCCTTTCCAAGACTTTTCCCCAATTCAGGAAGGTTGTTCGGGCCGAAGAAAAGAAGCGCGATCAACAAAACCAAAAACAGTTCCTGCCATCCCATACCAAACATAAGAGCCTCCTAAAAAATCAAACCCTTCGGTCGGACAAACGCCGCGCCACATCGAGCAAGAGCGCCTTCGCGGGGAGATCCGGAAGGGGGGCCAGAGCCACCTCCGCTTCCCCCAAAAGCGTCCGAACTTTTTCCTTTGAACGCGCCAGCACCCCGGAACGCCTTAATTCCGCGATAAATGCGTCCACCCGCCCGTTGGGGTTCCGCAAGGTATCCTGGAATCGGCCCCGCTCTTTTTCCGTTGAAAGGCCCGCGGCGAAATCGATCAACGGCAGGGTCATTTTTCCGTGGATGAGGTCCGTGTGCAGGGTTTTCCCCACCACGGCCTCGTCCCCCTCAATATCCAAAATGTCGTCGACGATTTGAAACGCCAGGCCCAAGCGGTCGCCGAACGTTTCCAAGGCCTTCAGGGATCCCTCCGGGAGGCCGGCCAGCATCCCGCCCGCCCGGCAGGCCGCGGCCATCAAGGAAGCGGTTTTTTTTCTCAGGAAGGAAAGGTAAAGCTCCTCGGACAAATCGAAGCGGTAACGGGTTTCGTATTGGGCAATCTCCCCTTCGCACATGCTCATGGTGGCGCCCGCGAAAAGCGTCATCAGGTCCGAAAGCCGGAGACCGCTCAATCGCTGAAACGCCTCGGCGTACACGTAGTCGCCCAGAAGGACCGCGGATCCTTCTCCGAATTTGACTCCCACGGTGGGCCGTTGGCGGCGGATGACCGCTTCGTCCACGAGATCGTCATGGATGAGCGTGGCGATGTGGATCATTTCCACCGCCAGCGCCGTTTCCCGAAGGGCCGCGCGGTCGGTTTTCCCAAATTGAGACCCCAGAAACACCAACGCGGGCCGCACCCGCTTGCCGGAACCCGTCAAAACATAATCCGTCAGCTGGGCCAAAAAACCCGTTTTGGACCGGGCCACGCCGGACAGAGTTTCCTCTATTTCCGCGAGAAAAGACGTCAACTCCCGAGCTTCCTCGGCCCGCAACACCGGTTCCAATAATTTGAGGACTAGGGCCATACGGCCTTGACGAGCACCAACAGAAGATTGGGAAACACCCCCACCCCCACCGTGGCCAAAGACGTCACACCCAGGCACCCCCGCACCGGCAGAGACAGGGAAACCCGCTCCATCCGCGAAGCCGGAACAAAGAACATCACTCTCACAATGGAAAAATAATAGGCCAAGGAAATGACGCTATTGACGGCGCCCACCACCGCCAGCCAGACCAGGCCGGGAGTTTGAAGAACGGCCGAAAAAAGAGAGAACTTACCAATGAACCCAACCAGGGGAGGAATGCCGGTGAGGGACAGGAGAAAAAAGGTTGTCAAGAGGGCCAGAGGAAAGGAGCGGAAAGCCAACCCGGCGAAACCCTCGATGGATTCCGTTTTCGCGTCCTCGGTCACGGCGATGACGCTGGCAAAGGCCCCGAGATTCGTGAACACATAGGCCGTGAGGTAAACCAGAACCGACCGCAGACCGGCCGGACCCGCCGCCACGATCCCCATCATCACATACCCCATTTGAGCGATGGACGAATACGCCAAGAGACGTTTGACGTTGGTCTGTCGAAGCGCCGCCAAATTCCCCACGGTCATGGTGAGCGCGGCCAGAACCGCCAGGAGCGTCGAGACATGCAAGGCCCCATGGTTTTGAAACACCCGGATCATCAAACCGAACGCCGCCGCTTTGGGCGCCACCGAAAGGAAAGCCGTGATCGGGGTGGGCGCGCCTTCGTAAACATCCGGGGCCCACATATGAAAGGGCACCAGCGCCAACTTAAACCCGAATCCCGCCAACAGGAAGAACAGTGCTCCCGTGAGGGGGAGCGCCGGAAGGCTCGCGACGCCGGGGCCGAAAAGGGAGCTCACCGACGTTCCGCCGGTTACTCCGTATAGAAGGGACATTCCATACACCATGAGGCCCGAAGAAAAAGCCCCCACCAGGAAATATTTGATCGCCGCTTCGCTCCCCCGCCGATCGTCCTTTCGGAAGCCCGTCAAAATGAAGGAGGTCACGCTGACCAGCTCGACGGAGATCAGGATCATCAGGAAATCATTGGCCGACACCATCAGCAACAGCCCGACCGAAGACAGCAGTAAAAGGCCGGCAAACGTGCACCAGTGAAACGGATGGTCTTCCGTTCCCTCGAAACCGGAAAATCCATGGCAAAGAGCCAAGACCAGCAAGACCGCGCCCAGAATCAAGACCTTCAGAAACCGCCCCCCGGCGTCCAGCGTCTCAACGTTGAACGCCGTTCCGTCCGAGCTGTCCAACACCAGCCATGCGCCGATCCCCAAGGCCAACCCGGCGATCCAAACCGAAAGGCCTTTCCGCTCCTGCCGGCCGTTGTCCAATAAGAGCAGGAAAACGGCGGCGGCCGTCAAAAGAAGTTCAGCGCGGATGAGGGAGAGCGAAGCGATCATGGGGTTTCCTTCAAGCCCCTGGGGTTACCCGCCCACCACGTGCCGGATCAACTGTTCCAGGGTGGGCCCCATCATCTGAAGAAGGAAGGCCGGATAAACCCCGATCAAGATCGTGAGGGACACGAGCGGAACCGTGGTCCACAATTCCCGAACGCTCATTTCTTTTAGGTGGCCTTCCCATCGGGGATTGAACGGCCCAAGAAAAACATCCTTGATCAGTTTAAGGAAAAACGCCGCCGTGACCACGATGCCGATGACGGAGAAACCCACCCAGAGAAGTTGGGTTCGGAGGCCGAAGCCGCCCAGGTAACAGAGGAACTCCGAAACGAATCCCGCCAGACCCGGCAAACCCAGGGACGCCATGGCCTGAACCGTCATGATACCGGCAAAAATCGGCAACCGGGCGCCGAGTCCGCCGAACTCGTCGATATTCCGGGTATGGGCCTGGTCGTAAATGACACCGACCAAAAGGAAGAGACTCCCCGTAATGATCCCGTGGGTCACCATTTGGAGAACCGCACCGGAAAGCCCTGCCGCAGGGTTCGTTCCGGTGATCGAGGCCATGCCCAGCAGGCAGTACCCCATGTGGTTGACCGAGGAATAGGCCACCATGCGTTTCATGTCTTTTTGACTCATGGCGCAGAAGGCGCCGTAAACGATGTTGATGAAGGCGATGATTAAAAGAAAGGGCATGAACCAGCGCGTCGCTTCGGGGAGGATGCTATAAGAAACCCGTAGCAGGCCGTATGTTCCCATTTTCAACAACACGCCCGCCAGGATCACGGACACCGCCGTGGGGGCTTCCACGTGGGCCAGGGGCAACCAAGTGTGGAAAGGGAACGCGGGAACCTTCACCGCAAACCCGACGAAAAGCGCCAAAAACACCCAAAGGAACCGAGGCCCCACAAACGTCGTGGATTGTCGCGCCAACTCAACCATGTCGAACGTCCGAGGTTCGCTGGAGAAATAAAGGGCCAAGATTCCCAGCAACATGAACACGCTTCCCGCCAAGGTATAGAGGAAGAACTTCACCGCCGCGTATTCTTTCTTCGGTCCCCCCCAAATCCCGATCAAGAAATACATGGGGACCAGGGTGATTTCCCAGAAAACATAAAACAGGAACATATCCAGAGAAACGAAGACCCCCAACATTCCGGTTTCCAGCAGGAGGAACCAAAAGAAATATTCTTTGATTCGATTTTCAATGCCGAAGGACGCGATGATCGAAACCAATGAAAGAAGCGTGGTCAAAAGCACCAGCGGCAAAGAAAGGCCATCGACGCCCAAGGCGTAATGAATGCCAAAGGTCGGAATCCAGGAGCAACGCTCCACCAATTGCATGTGGGCCCAATCGGCCGTGGCCGCGTCAAAACGCATCCACGCCAAAATCGATGCCACCAGGGCCGCCCCGGCGGCCAGCACCGCCACGGCGCGGATCAGCCCCTTCCGTTCTTTAGGAAGAACCAGAATCAAAAGACCCCCGACCAACGGGAGAAAAGTCGTTACGCTTAACATATACGGTCGCTCCTCAGGAATTTATCCAAAAACACCCGCGGCCCAGAGCACCAACGCGCCCACGCCCAAAGCCGCCGCCAAAAGATAATTCTGCACCGCCCCCGACTCAAGGGAACGGAAGGCCGCGCCAGCCCGCAGGGCCAGCCAGCCGAAACCATCGACAAATATTCCGTCCACGATGTGGTCGTCCACCCATCGCTGAACCCGCGAGAGTTTTGTCCCCAACCGACCGACCCCGTCCACAAAAAACTGGTCGAGAACGTTATAGTCAAAGGCCGCCAACACCCGGGCCGGTACGAAACAAAACCAATCGGCCAGTTTTAAATAGAACCGGTCGAAATAACGAACCGTGACGATTTCGTAGAGCGCGGGAAACCGGGCCGCCACACGGGCCGGGTCCGGCGAATTACCGATGTACATCGTAAAGGCAAGACCCAAACCCAAAGCGAGGGCCGCCAAGGAGGCGGACAAAACCAACGCGTGGGCCCCGCCGTGGGCCCCCTCCGCCAGGGCACCGGGGAGAGACACCCATTTTTCCAGAGGAAAGGGGTATTCCAGCAGGAAGCCCGTGACCACGGAAAATACTGCCAAAACCATGAGCGGGTATATCATGCTGGGCCCGCTCTCCTCGGCATGGCCGAACCGATGGGCATCCCGAGGCGAACCCCAAAACGTCAGAACCATGAGCCGAGTCATATAAAACGTGGTGAGAAAAGCCGAGAAAACGGCCACGCCGAAAAGAACGTATCGATGGTCTTCCAGGATGGCTCCCAGGATGGCCTCTTTGCTGTAGAACCCGGACCCCACATAGGGGAACCCGATAATCGCCAGCCACGCGCAGATCATGGCGATGGCGGTGACAGGCATTTTTTTGGCCAACCCGCCCATGAGCGGCATTTCGTTGGTGTGAACGGCGTGGATCACACTTCCGGCCCCCAGGAAAAGAAGGGCCTTGAAGAAGGCGTGCGTGGTTAAATGAAAGATACCCGCCTGGGGACTTCCCACCCCCATGGCGATCACCATGAACCCCAATTGACTGATGGTGGAGTAAGCCAGCACTTTCTTGATGTCCGTGGCCGTTAAGGCACTCAAGGCGGCCCCCAGGGCGGTGACCCCGCCCGTCCAGGCCACGATCGTTTTGGCCACCGGCGACAGAGCGAAAAGGAAATGAAAGCGCGCCAGTAAAAACACCCCGGCGGCCACCATGGTGGCCGCGTGGATCAGCGCCGACACAGGCGTGGGGCCTTCCATGGCGTCCGGCAACCACACATGAAGCGGTACCTGGGCGGATTTTCCCACCGCCCCGGCGAAGAGCAAGAGAGCGATCACGGTGGCCAGCGCCGGGGAAATCTTGGCGACGTATTCGCTCCCGATGATTCCGAAGTTCAAAGTCCCGAGGGTGGTGAAAAGCAGGAGCAGGCCCAAATAGAAACCCACATCGCCCACCCGGGTCGTGATAAACGCTTTCCGGCTCGCGTAAGCCGCGGCGGGCCGCTCGAATTCAAAACCGATCAGAAGGTAGGAGGAAAGTCCCATCAACTCCCATCCCATGAAGAATTGAAGGAGGTTGTTAGCTACCACCAGGATCAACATGGCGGAGGTGAAAAATGAGAGGTAAGCGTAATAGCGCGAGAAGCGGGGCTTGCCGTGCTGGTATCCCAGGGAATACACCTGCACCAGGAAGGAAACCACTGTCACCACCACGAGCATCAGCGCCGCCATGCCGTCGATCATGACGCCCATTTCCACCCGCGCGTTTCCCACCGTGAACCAATCCCAGGTGGCCTCGAAGAATCGCCCGGAAACGCCCAGCTGGTTGAGAACCTCGGGATGGGCGTAGACCGTTCCCAAAATACCGAAAGAGTGGGCGATCCCCCAACCCGCGGCCAAGATCCCGAGCCAAGCGCCCCCCAAGGGAAGCCTCTTCCCGAAGAACAGGATGACCAGAGAGGCCAGGAGAGGCAAAAGAGGGATGAGATACGCGTGGTTCAACATGTCAGCCTTTTAGGAGGTCTAGATTTTCAGCCAAGACCGTTTTAAAGTTTCGATAGATCGCCAAAACGAGAGCCAATCCCACCACCGCTTCCCCCGCGGCCAAGGCGATCACGAACACCGCGAACCCCTGCCCCCAGGGTTGGCCCGGATGAAGATAACGGTTGAAGGCCACGAAATTAATGTTCGCGGCGTTGAACATCAATTCGATCCCGATCAGAACGCTGAGGATATTACGGCGCGAAAGGGCGCCGAAGATCCCGATGCCCAAAAGCGCCGCTCCCACCATCAAGTAACCGATCAGGCCGACCATTAGGCCCGCGTCCTTTTTCCGAAGTGAATGGCGCCCACCAAAGCGGCCAGGAGAACCAGCGATACCGCCTCAAAAGGAAGCGCCAGGTCTCGAACCAGCACGAGACCCAAGGCTTCCGTCACCGGCTTCGTTTCCCCCAAAGAAGCCGCCTCGGGCAACTGGCGGAAAAGGGTGGCCAAGAGCGCCGTGAAAATACCGGCGAGAAGAAGGCTCCACACCCATTGGCTGTTGACCTGTTTGACAACCCAATCCTTGGGACTCCCCGAAAGCAGAACCACGAAAAGAAGAAGCACCGTAATCCCCCCGGCATAGACCAAGATCTGCGCCACAAAAAGGAAATCCGATCCCAGCATGGCAAAGAGCCCCGCCACACCCGTCAAGGACACCACCAGCCAGAGCGCGCAATGGAAAATATTTTTCAAGCTCACGGCCAGAACAGCCGGAACGAGAACCATTAGAACCAACAACAGGAACACCGCCGCCTCAATCATAAGGAAGTCCCATTCAAGCCACCGGTTCCGATGGCGTGGAGGAGGCATTGGTTTTGGGGTCCAGGCCCAACTTTTGGCCCCGCGCCGTGAAAGAGGTCCAAATCTGCCCCACGTCCGACCCTTGGGGTTGAGCCACCTCCGGCCGCCAGTCCATCACGAACTCGTTTCGGCCCGTGAAAGTGAGTTCATATTCCTTCGTGTGGTGGACGGATTTAGGCTTGGTGGGGCACGCCTCCTCGCAAAGGCGGCAATAGTTGCACTTGCCGAAATCGATTTTGTACCAAGCCAGATCTTTTTTCTTGGTTTCCTCGTTCCGTTTCGCTTCCAGGGAAATACACACCGAAGGACAGGCGCGAACGCACATCTCGCAGGAAATGCAGATCTCCGGATGGAACGCCAGGGCGCCGCGAAAACGCTCCGAGAGATTCAACTTTTCGTAGGGATATTGGACGGTGATGGCGGGAAGAAACAAATGCCGGAGCGTGATTTTCAACCCCTTCATCAATCCCACGGAGGTCTGAAACACGGTCTTAAGGTAAGCGAACATTACCGGCTCCTCATCAAAAACAGGAACCCGGCCAATGCGACATTGCCGAGGGACCAAGGCAGGAGGAACTTCCAGCAAAACTCCATGAGCCGGTCCACCCGAAGCCGGGGGTAACTCCACCGGAACAGAATAAACAGGAACGCCAGGAAAAACGTTTTTCCGAAAAACCAGACATAGGATGGAATGAAGTTCAATCGCGGGTGAGGGGCCCCGCCGCCACCCAGGAAAAGCACGGCGCCCAGGGCGCAAGCCAGGAACATGTAGGCGTATTCCGCCATGAAAAACATGGCCCATTTCATCCCTGAATATTCCGTGTGAAACCCCGACGTCAACTCCGACTCC
This sequence comes from Elusimicrobiota bacterium, assembly GCA_016721625.1. Lineage (NCBI taxonomy): Bacteria > Pseudomonadati > Elusimicrobiota > Elusimicrobiota bacterium. Next base: position 221,364 of record JADKHR010000001.1, on the reverse strand, counting down.
GCCTCGGCGATGTCGAAGGGGGTCCGGTTGGTTTCGGCGATGGACGCGATCAAGTAAACGATGAAGGAAACCTGCCCCACCACGGGATAGAAAATGAACCACTTGGGGAGAAAGCCCTGCCAGAGGTCCCCTTGGTGAGCGGCGATGCCGCCCAGAGAAAGGGTCCCCGCCCACATCACCACCGGCAAAACCGAGATCACGCGGGGGATCTCGTAGGACACGACCTGAGCCGCGGCCCGCAGGCCCCCCAACATGGAGTATTTGTTGTTGGATCCCCACCCCGCCATCAAGAGACCGATCACGGAAAGTCCGGACACGCCGAGGACGAAAAGCAGGCCCACGTCCAACCCCACCGGCGCCAACCCCGCGTGCCCCAGCGGAATGGGAGCGAAACAAACCAACGCCGGCGCCACGGCGATCACCGGCGCGATAAAGTGTATTTTCCGGTCCGCCCCCTCCGGAATGAGATCCTCTTTCAACAACAGTTTGATGCCGTCGGCGATGGTCTGCAGAATCCCGTGGAACCGTCCCACCCGCATGGGCCCGAGGCGGACCTGGATATGCGCCGCGATCTTCATTTCCCACCACACGAGAAAAATGGGTAAAACCTGAATCAGACCCAGGACCACCATGCAGGGGACGGCGATGGTGACCGCCGTGGGAATCCAGGCCGGGCCTCCCTTTTTCTCCACGAAGGCCGTCAAAAGATCCAAAATTTTATGAAAGTATTTATCCGGTTCGCCGACGAGAACCGTTATCGCGAAAAGCGGCGCCAGGATGGCCGCCAAAACGAGCACCGACCGGAAATACCGGCGGCGTATGGCGGCGGGCGTCTGGGACGCCGACCAGGGGCCCGTGACCGCCCAGGGTCCGGAAGCCATTAGAATCCCGCTCCCCGTTTGAAACGTCTCACCGGTCCACCTCGCCCAACACGATGTCCACGGAACCCAAAATGGCCACCACGTCCGCCACTTTCCAGCCGGTCAGGATTTCCTGCAGGGTGGCGAGGTTGATGTAAGAGGGTGCGCGGAGATGCAGGCGATAGGGGCTTAAGCCTCCGTCCGACACCAGATAAACCCCCAGCAAACCCCGGGCTCCTTCCAGTTGCCCGTAGGCTTCCCCGGCGGGCGGGCGAAGGTTGGCTTTGGGAACTTTCCCTAAAATGTCCCCGGCGGGCACGCCGTCCAACGCCTGCTCCAGAATCTGACAGGACTCCTCAATTTCATCCCGCCGAACCATGTATCGATCCCAGCAATCTCCGTTCTGGCGCACGGCGGCGTTGAATTGGAATTTCGAATAGACGCCGTAGGGCCTGTCTTTCCGTAGATCCAGGGGGACGCCGCTGGCGCGAAGGTTGGGGCCGGACACGCCGTAGGCGATGGCTTTCTCTTTGGTCAAGAGGCCGATGCCTTTGGTTCGGTCCATGAAAATGGGGTTGTAGCTCAGAAGGTCGTCGTATTCTTTGAGGCATCCCTTCATGTGGGCCACGAACTTTTTGGCTTTTTCAATCCAGCCGTCGGGCAAATCGTTGGACACCCCGCCGATGCGGACATAGTTGTAGGTGATGCGCGCCCCGCAGAGCTGTTCAAAAAGGTCCAAAATCATTTCTCGTTCCCGCCCGAAAGCGTAGAGGAAAGGAGTGAAGGCGCCGATATCGATCCCGAAGGTCCCGATGAAAAGGAGGTGCGAGGCGATGCGGTTCATCTCTCCGGCGATCACGCGCAAATACTCCGCCCGCTGGGGAATTTCGACTTTCAATAGTTTTTCCACCGTCAGGCAGTACGCCCAATTGTTCAGCATGGCGCACAGATAGTCGTCCCGATCGGTGAGGATGACGAATTGCGGATACGTGCGGTTTTCAGCCAGTTTTTCCACGCCCCGGTGCAGATAGCCCACGTCCAGCGCGGCCCCCGTCACCACCTCGCCGTCCAACCGGAGGACCACGCGCAAGACCCCGTGGGTCGAGGGATGTTGGGGCCCCATGTTCAACAGCATCTCGTGTTCGGAAACCCGCTCCATTTTCGTTTCAAAGGAGGGGCCGGACAAAAGAGAGTCCGCGCGCTCGTTCACCGTGCCGGCCGGGAGAGACCACTCAGTGGGCACGGGACCTCCCCCAAACGAAATTCTCACCCTCCGCCCTTTTCAAAAGGCGGGATAAAGACGGCCTTTGCCGTTGGGCCCAGAGGCCTTTCACCAGGGTTTTCGCCTGAACAAAAGCGAAGGAACCACGCGCCTTTCCCTGGGGCGCCCTTTTTTTAAAAGAGAGGATCCGAAAATCCATCATCGCGCCCCCCCCGCCGGCGTCTTGGGCGTGCCCACTTCGGTCCCGTTGTCGTATTTGTCCCGGGTATGGACATAATCCTTTCGGAGCGGCCAACCGGAGTATCCTTCCCATAGGAGGATGCGCTTATGGTTGGGATGCCCGTCGAAGCGGATCCCGAAAAGATCGTAAGTTTCCCTCTCCTGCCAATCGGCGGCGGCGTAGGAAGCCACCAGGGACGGGAGGGAAGGTTCCCCCTCCCGTGGAAGATCCGCCTTGACGAAAACCTGAACGCCGGGATCGGAGGAACGTAAAAAGTGGTAGACGAGCTCAAAACGATTCTCTTTGGGAAAATCAACAGCGGTGAGAAAGTTCAAGAAATCAAACCCCAACTTGTCCTTGAGGAACGCCGCCAGCCGGCCCACCGATAAAGCTGGAACTTTGATTTGGAGCTCCTCGTTGCCCCGAACGAACTTCGGATCGGGGGACACTGTCTCCGCCGCTTCCGGAAATCGCGCCCGAATCTGATCGAGAAGGGAGGCGTTGTCGGTCATGTGGTTTTCACTTTGATGCCGGCGACGTACATGGTGTCGATCTTCTTTTGCAAAGCCAGGACGGCGTTCAAAAGAGCTTCCGGCCGGGGCGGGCAACCGGGGATGTAGAGGTCCACGGGAATGATCCGGTCCACGCCTTTCACCACGGAATAGGAATCGAAATAGGGGCCTCCGCAGTTCGCGCAGGCTCCCATGGAAATCACGAAACGGGGTTCCGGCATCTGGTGGTAAAGTTTTTCAATGGCGGGGGCCATCTTTTTGGTCACGGTGCCGGCGATGATCATGAGGTCCGCCTGCCGCGGGGAGGGGCGCGGGATGACGCCGAACCGGTTCACGTCGAAACGGGTGCCGTAGGCCGCCATCATTTCGATGGCGCAACAGGCCAGGCCGAAGGTCAAGGGCCAAATGCTGGATTTTCGCGCCCAATCGATGAAGAAATCCACCGTGGTCATGCTGATCTCGCCCAGCCCAGGAATTTTATAAATCGTCGAGGGAAGGACCTTTTCTTGAATTATTCCCATTGGAGCGCTCCCTGCCGCCACGCATAGACCAACCCCAGGAAAAGCACCCCGACGAAAACCATCACCTCAAGGAACCCCTGGACCCCCAGCGTTCTAAACTGAACGGCCCAGGGAAAAACGAAGAGCGCTTCCACATCGAAAATAACAAAAACCAGGGCGAACACATAAAATCGGATATTGGGCGAAACCCAGGCGGATCCGACGGGTTCCATCCCGCATTCGTAGGCGGTCAAATCTTTTTTCACCCCGCGTTCCCGGGCCAGATAAGCCACCCCCAGGAGAATCGGGAAAAAAGCCGCGGCGATTAAAGCGAAGACCAGAATGTGAAAATACTGAAGCGCCATCATTGTTATTTCCTTCCTAAGTAAAGAGACACCAATCCCCCCCACAGGGGCCGATACTCAAATCCGCTCAATCCGCATTCTTGAAATAACCGCTCGAAGGTTTCCGGGCCCGGGAGCGCCCGAATAGAAGCCGCCAGATAGGACCCCGGCCATCGCCGCCCGAATAAGATCCGCCCAAATAAAGGCAGGAAAGTTCGGGTGTAGATCCCGTGCCCCCACCGCATCCAAAGTTTGGTCGGGCGGGTGAGATCCAAGAAAACCAACCGCCCCCCTGGTCGAAGAACCCGGCACGCGTCGCGAACCGCGGCGGGAAGAATACCCCCCACCAAAAGATTCCGCAGAACAAAGGCGGAGACCACGCCATCGAAAGACCCGGACCGAAAAGGCAGTTGGTCCGCGCTTCCTTGAACCCAAACGGGGGAAGGACCGTCCCCACCCGCCCGGGCTTGGGCGAGCATGTCGAAGCTTAAATCCAACCCCACAGTCCAAGATTTTAAAGAGCGGCGGGCCTGCAGTCTCCAGGCCAAATCCCCGGTGCCCGTGCCAAGATCCAAAACGCGAGGGCAACCCGTTAACTCCGCCACCACGCTCCGTCTCCAGGCCTCGTCCATCCCGAGACTGGACCATCGGTTGAACCAACGGTAGCGCGGCGCCAGGGCCGAAAACATCCGGCCGATGATTTCCTTCGAAACCGTCTCCATCCCGTCCGACCCATCCGAGGCCCCGCCCAAGGATCTTCGTCCGTCAGACGAAGCGCAACGCCCACGGGGCGCGCCGGTCAGAAAGGAAAAGAAACCCTAATTGAAAAGGCGGGGTGCCTCGGTTTAAAGGTCTTCCGCGCCGAGTGTCTTTTTCTTTCCCTCGCTCAGGACCTTCTGGACGCAGACGTTCACCATCTCTTCCACTTTCTTGGACAGGGCTTCCACGTAATCGCCGCCCGTCCGCAGACCCTTCTCTTTCACCATCTTCTTGACCTTGCTCACCACAATATAATTCTCAGCCATGGGATACCCCTTCTCCGATTTATTGGAAGAACACGGATTAAATGAATTTAGGCCTTCCTTGTCAACGTTGTCTTTCCGCACGCCGGGCAATCCGGCCGCTGGACCGCGCTCTTTTCCCTCACCCGCATGCGTAAAAGATCCAACCCCCACAGCCGCCCCGCCAGGGTTTCACCCCGAGCCAACAGGACCTTGAGTCCCTCCGTGGCCATGAGCGCCCCGACGGTTCCCGCCACGGACCCGAGGATTCCTGCTTCGGAACAAGAACGAGCCAGGTCCGGGGAGGGCGGCTCGGGAAAAAGGCACTCGTAACACGCCGACTTTCCGGGAGCGACCGTCATCACCTGTCCCTCCCAGCGAAGCACCGCGCCCCAAACCAAGGGAACCCCCCGCGCCGCGCAGGCGGCGTTCAAGGCGTACCGGGTTTCGAAATTATCGGAACCGTCCAACGCCAGGTCGCACCCCGCCAATAAACCAGCGGCGTTGGCGGAGGTGAAACGGTTTTTTTTCGCCAGGACCCGCACCCCCGGATTGAGCGCCGAAAGTTTGTCCTTGGCGGACCTCACCTTGGGCCGGCCCACATCCGGGGAAAAATGCAAAATCTGGCGATGGAGGTTTGAAAGATCCACCGCGTCGTTGTCAACGAGGACCAGAGTGCCCACCCCGGCCGCCGTCAAATAGAGAGCCGCCGGAGAACCCAGCCCGCCCGCGCCCACCAAAAGAACCCGGGCCTTGGAAATTTTCTCCTGCCCCCCCCCGCCCACCTCCGGCAGAATCAACTGGCGCGCGTAGCGCTCCGCCCAGCCTTTGGAAGCACGCATTTTTTACGCCGCGCACTCTCCGACCCCGATGTCCGGTTTGAAATCCTGGGTCTCGCCCCAATCGAAATAGAGGCTGGGGTTGTCCGCATAGGGCGGGAGAGTGGTGAACTCCTGAACCAATTCTTTTAGCCGGGCCTTGCCGACCCGGTAAAACCAGGCGTCGAAGGTTTCGGAACTTTGCCGCTCGGCTTTGAAGGCGCCGATAACTTTTTTGACCGCGCCCGGAACAAGCCGGGCCGGCAGGGCCGCGATCACCTGGCCGAACCGGGCCTCGCCTTCTTTCGTCGATCCGCCCGCCAACATCATGTAATGGGGCACAGGACGTTCGCCCACCTTGCGGTAGGTTCCGTAGAATCCGAGACTTCCGATGTGGTGTTGGCCGCAACTGTTGGTGCAACCGGAGATCTTGATGTGGAGCCCTTCCAGGTCCACATCGGCCGAAAGACCGTTGGTGAACAATCCCCCAAAGCCATGGCCAGTTCCCGGGACTTGGTGACGGCAATTTGGCAGGTGTCCGCGCCGGGGCATCGGGTGATATCCGAAAGCCGGTTCCCCCCCGCCGTGCCGAGCCCGGCTTTGACCAGGGCATTGTAGAGCAACGGCAAATGATCTTGGCGCACCCATCGCAACAAGAAATTCTGTTCGATGGTGGTCCGCAGTCGCCCTCCGTTCAAGCGGCGAGAAATTCCGGCCAAGGCGCGCATTTGACCCACGGTGATGTCGCCCAAGGGGAGAACCACCGTGGCCCAGCTATACCCGGATTGGCGTTGGGGGGCCACGTTCGTGGCCTTCCAGCGATCGTAACCGGGGGCCGGGGTTTCCGTCGGGATAGACCCCGAAAGGACGGGGGCGGATTCCTCCACCAGGGGCACCGTCCAGTCGATGGACCCCGCCCGGGTCGACAAGACGGCCCGACGCTCGGCCTGAAACTTTTTCCGGAATTCGTCCGCCCCCCATTTTTTGACCAGGAACTTAATCCGGGCGTGAAGCTTGTCTTGGCGATCTCCGAAACGGTCAAAGAGCCGAACCACGGTCTCGATCGTCGGCATCAGAAGGTCGGCGGGAGTGAAATCTTCCAAACGGATGGCCACCTGGGGCGTGGCCCCCAACCCCCCACCCACATAGGTTCTGAAGCCGCGAACGCCCTCCCGAATTTCCGCCACGAAAGCCATGTCGTGAATGGACGTCAAGGCGTAATCCGTGGCCGTGCTTTCAAAAGCCATTTTAAATTTCCGCGGAAGGTTTTGGCTTAAGGGGTTGCGAAGAAAAAACTTAAACGCCGCGTCGGCATAGGGCGCCACATCAAAAACGTCATCGGGATGAACGCCCGTGTAAGGGTTCGCCGTAATGTTCCGCACGGTGTTGCCGCACCCTTCCCGGGGCGTGAGACCGGCTTCCGCCAGCCGCCGCATGATCTTGGGGGTGTCCTCCAGCGGGATCATATGGATTTGAAGGTTCTGCCGCGTGGTGAAATGACCGATTTTTGAGGGAGCGAAGATCTCGGTCACGTCGGCCATGGCCTCCAGCTGTTCCGGGGTCAGTTTCCCAAAGGGAACCTTGACCCGGATCATTTGCTTGTCCACCTGGTTTCGGATCCCGTAAATGCCATTGTTCAACCGGAAACGACGAAAATCATCCATTTCCATTTTCCCGGCCTTAAGAGAACGGACATTTTCCTCGAACTGACGGATTTCATTTTCAACGTAATCGGGAAGAACAGCCGACATGGGAGACTCCTTGGTCACTTCAATGGGCTCCTCGACGAAAGGCGCCGTTTCTTCGTCGCGAAACCAGGAACGGGCCTCGTCAAAAAGGCCTTTTTTAACCGAAACGATGACGTTGGACCAGCCCGCCAGAAGCGGTTGAGCCGCGTCCGTGGAGCTGGGCCGGGCCGGGTGGTCGGGATGGGTATGGAGAACCCCCACCAAATCCAACCCGTCTTTCGCCGCCTTCAGGACCGCTCGGTTGAAAGCGGCGGGGTCCATCACAAATTCAAACTGCCCTTCGGTTTCAGCTCGTTTTCCGAGCGTGTCCCGGGCCGCGGCCAAAACGCCTGGATGGGCCTTGGTCTTTTCCCTCAGCTGGTTGGCCAAAGGCTCGAACCGCACGACGCACCGGGTGCCTCCCTTTTCAAACCGTCCCACCAAAACCCCGCACCCTTCGAAGGGATAGCAACCCTCCGCCCAGGTTTTCAATCCGGCATAAACGTCCGGGGGCAAGACCAGGGTCACAGGTCGTGGTCCTTCATGTAGTCTTCGAAATTGTCTAAAAGGTCGCCCCAATATCGCGTGCGGAGATACCGTTCCCCGAATCCGGGAGAACCGTCACCACCACGCCGTTTTTTAGTCCCTGGGCCACTTCAAAAACACCATGGAGAGCGGCCCCGCAGGAGTATCCCACCAGAATTCCCTCTTCCCGCGCCATCCGACAGCACATTTCGTAGGCGTCCTCGGTGAAGACGGAAATTTTCCGGTCGTGCACGCGCGGGTCGTAGATCCCCGGCACGATGGAGGTTTCCATGTGTTTCAATCCTTCCAACCCGTGAAGCGGGGTGGCGGGTTCCACCGCGATGATTTGAACCTCCGGATTCAGTTCCTTCAGCCGCCGCCCCGTCCCCATCAAGGTGCCGCTCGTTCCGATACCCCCGATAAAATGGGTCACCCGCCCTTCCGTCTGGCGCCAAATCTCCTCCGCCGTGGTCTTGTAATGGGCCCGCCAGTTGTTGGGGTTATTGTACTGGTCCGGCATATAGTAACGGCCGGGGCTTTCCTTGAAAAGTCGATGGGATTCGAGTTGGGCCCCGTCCGTGCCCTCCAAGGGATCGGTGTAGGTGACCTTGGCGCCGAACGCTTCAATCAACCGACCTTTTTCCGAGGCGTTTTGCGGCATCACCAGCTGGACCCGGATTCCCAAGGCCGCCCCGATCATGGCGTAGGCGATTCCCGTGTTCCCCGAGCTGGAATCCAAGAGAATTTTGTCTTTGGTCAGTTCTCCCGAGGCCAAGGCCTCCAGCATCATGTTCTTAGCCGCCCGGTCTTTCACGGACCCGCCGGGGTTCAGGAACTCCGCTTTGGCGTACACCTCCACCTCTTCCGGCACCCAACGGGAGAGGCGGTCCAACCGAAGGAGCGGGGTGTTGCCGATCCGTTCCAGGAGCCCCACCCCATGGCGAAGCCGCTTGGCTGTCAACATGCCCCCATTATCTCGAATTATGACTTTTTCGTCAACATTTGATGAAAGAGGGTTCTTCAAGGCGGGATTTAGGAATTCAGGCCCAGCGGTGTGGTTGCGCGCCACCGGAACTCTCCCGGACCACCAACTTGGGTGGAAAGAGACGGTGGATCGGAGCGGAAACGGTTTCACTCTCCATCAGATCCATGAGCCGATCCGTGGCGGCCCGGGCGATGTCGTCCAGGGGCTGGGCGATGGAAGAAAGGGTGGTCTCGAGGATCGGGAGTCCGCAGACCGGAATGTCGTCGAAACCGATCAACGCCACGTCCTCGGGCACCCGGAGGCTATGCTCCCGAACGGCGGCGTAGGCCCCCATGCACATCAAATCGTTGGCCGCAAAAATAGCGTCCGGCCGGGCCCCGCGGCGACCCAACATTTTCAACACCGCGTCGTGGGCGGCGGACATGGAGTAGTAGGCGTTTTGCACGAGCTCCGGCCGGGGAACCTGCCCCCCTTCATCCAGAGCTTTCTTGAAACCCCGGAAGCGGTCGTTGGAACTCACCCACCCGGGATCGCCATGCAAAAACGCCACCCGCTTCCGCCCGGCCTCCAACAAATGTTTGGCCGCCAGGTAACCGCCCAGAACATTGTCACAATCAAAGGAATCGACACCCGGACAAATGAGGTTCGCGCTCACCACGGGAACGTCCCGCCCGCGAAGGGTTTGAAGCGCCTTGAAATCCGACGGACCAAAAGCGACGAAAAGCAGTCCCCCCACCCGCTTGCCTTGGTGAAGCCGGCAGGCCTCCGCCAAATCCAAATTTTTAAAGGCGTAGAAAGTGACTTGGTGATCCCGAAGTTGAGCGGCTTGAAGAACCCCCCGGATGACCCGGGCCGCGTAATCGTCCATGGAAGGGAGAAAACTTTCCGGAAAAACAAGGCCCACCACGGGCACCCGACCCGCGGCCAAACGGGAGGCTTGGGCGTTGGGGACGTAGTCTTCCCGCTTCAGATAACGCGCCACGCGTTCCCGCAGGAGAGGAGAAACGTTTTTCTCTTCGCGCAAGACCCGGGAAACTGTCCGTCGAGAAACCTTTAGTCGTTTCGCCAGATCTTCCAGTGAATGTATGGGCATCAGGGGTGTCTTTTGCCCGCGCGGGCAAGAAGTCGGGATATTGTAGTTTATTTTTCGAAGACGTCAATACTTCGGGATGGAAGAATCCACTTCGTCCGCCCAGGCCAGAATGCCGCCTTTGACGTTGGTGAGTCTTTTAAAGCCCATCTGTTTAAGAATTTGGATGGCTTTTTGGCTCCGGACCCCTGATTTACAGTGGACCACGATATCGTCTGCCGTGTCCAATTCGCCCGCCCGCTGGGCAATGTCGCCCAGGGGAATCAACCGCGAACCGGGAATGCGGGCGATTTCATATTCGTTCGGCTCGCGCACATCCAAAAGCACGAAACGATCTTTCCTGTCCAAGCGGGCCTTCAGGTCTCGCACGCTCATGTCCCCCCCGCCGTTCAAGGATTTCTCGGTGGACTCATTTCCCCGCCCGATCCCGCAGAATTGGTCGTAGTCGACCAGGGTGGTCACGGTGGGGTGGTCCCCGCAGACCGGGCAAGAGGGGTTTCGGCGAATCTGAAGCTCGTCAAAGGTCATCTCCAGCGCGTTGATCAAGAGGAGACGGCCCACCAGGGAACGCCCTTTCCCGATAATCAGCTTGATGGTTTCCGTGGCCTGAATCAGCCCCACCAGGCCGGGAAGGATCCCCAGGACCCCGCCTTCGGCGCAGGACGGCACTTCCCCCGGAGGCGGCGGTTCGGGATAAAGACACCGATAGCAGGGGCTTGCGGGGTCGCCCGGTTTAAAAACTGTGGCCTGGCCGTCGAAACGAAAAATGGAGGCGTACACGTTCGGCTTCTTCAAAAAAACACAGGCATCGTTGGTCAAGTAACGGGTCTGAAAATTGTCGGTTCCATCCACGACAATGTCGTAGTTCTTCAAAATATCCAGGGCCACCTCCCGGGTGAAGGGGACGGTGTAGGTTTTTACGGACACGTTGGGGTTGATGTCCTGAATAGTATCCTTGGCGCTTTCCACTTTCAAACGGCCCACGTCGGAGGTTCCGTGGATCACCTGGCGATGGAGGTTGGTGTGGTCGACTTTGTCGAAATCAACGAGTCCCAGCGTTCCCACCCCCGCCGCGGCCAGGTAGAGCGCGTTCGGCGACCCCAACCCCCCGGCGCCGATGAGAAGGACTTTGGCTTCCGCCAGTTTTTCCTGCCCCTCCACACCCACTTCCGGCATGATCAGATGACGTGAATAGCGCAACACCTGCTCTTGATTGAGTTTCACTTGACGACCTCCCGCAATTCGGCGAACGCGCTGATGAGAAAATCCGGAGAGTAAGACATTAACTCAACCCCGGTTCTAAATCCATAGGTGACGGCCGCCACCCGAACCCCCGCCGCCTGAGCCGATTGAATATCCATGGGGCTGTCCCCCACCATGACCGCCTGGTCCGGCAAGACTCCCAACCGGCGAAGGGCCTCCGTCACCGGTCCGGGGTCGGGTTTCCTCGTCGACAGTGAATCCCCCCCCAAGACCACCTCGAAAAGGGATTCCACCCCCAAGGCCTTCAGTGTTTTTTCCGTGTGCGCCATGGGCTTGTTCGTCACCACCGCCAACCCCCGCGGCCTTAAGGCTTTCAGCGTTTCAAGAACGTTCGGGTACAGTTAAATCGTGTCGGCGCAATGGTCCAAATAATAGGGAAGGAAAATTTCCAGCGCGCGTTTCATCGTTGGTTCGTCCAATACCCCGGCCGCCCGGGTGAGGAGCTGACGCACCCCATCCCCGACCATCTTTTCAACGCTCTCCAAAGAAAGGGGCGAAGGCCGCCCCAGGGCGGCCAACGTAAAATTGACACAGGCCGCGATGTCCCTCCGGCTATCGATCAGAGTCCCGTCCAGGTCGAACAGAACCCCTTGCACGTCCATGGAATTACTTGGGGTGGATCAAAGCCAAGAATTCGTCGCGCGTTCGCCCGTCGGTACGGAACAGGCCCAGCATCGAGCTGGTGACCGTCGGGCTGTTGATGCTTTCGGCGCCCCGCATTTCCATGCACATGTGCCGGGCCTCCATGACCACGCCCACGCCCAGGGGGCTACTTCGCGCATCATGACGTCGGCGATTTCGTTGGTCAGCCGCTCCTGCACCTGAAGCCGGCGGGAAAAGGCCTTCACGAGTTTTGGAATTTTCGAAAGTCCGATGATTTTTCCATTCGGCACATAGGCAACGTGACAGACGCCGAAAAAGGGGAGCAGGTGATGCTCACAAAGCGAATAAAAGGAGATATCCCGCACCACCACCATCTCGCTGTAGGATTCGTCAAACAAGGCGCGGTTGATGAGCTGTCCCACATCCACCGCATACCCCGATGTCAAATCTTTCCAGGCCTTCGCCACCCGTTGGGGTGTCCGAACAAGCCCCTGGCGGCGGGGATCTTCTCCAACCAAAACCAAAAGCTCTTCCGCCAACGTTTCCAGAGACCGCGCCGAAGGGACGCCGTTGCTCTTTAAGGGGGGGGCGGCAGGAGTCATGTTTACTTGTTTTGAGCCAAAAAAATCATCTCGCCCTCCGCCCGCCGTTTCAAACCATTCGACCTGCCCAGGAGAACCTCCCCTTGGGGCGGAGCGGCTTGCACCTCTTGGAATGTAAAATATTTCTTCCGCATGGTTATATATTACTTAATTTGTTGCCTTTCGTCAAAAAATCGCCTACCCCTGCCCCGACGATAGGACCCCATTAAGAAATCGGCTCCGGGCCCATGGCCAAGGTGATCCCGATGGGCCCTCCTTCCCCACCCATTGATTTTTCACCCCAGGCCTCATTTTCCAATTTCGGGTTGAATCCGCCGAAAATGAAGTTCCCTTGCGAAAGCACTATTCATCATGTAGGCTTAGCCGAGAAATCCGCTTTAGTCGAGACCCCTTATTAGGAGCAAATCCACGATGGACAGAAGCCGGCAATCCCAAAAAACAAGGTACCAAGACCTTGTTCTCCGAAACAAGGGTTATATCTTGGACGCGATTCAGGAAAAGATCCGCAACACCCGAGTTCTTGTGGCAGGGTGCGGGGCGGGAAGCACCATCGCAGAGTCCATGGTTCGAACTGGTTTCACAAAGTTTTTTCTCGCGGACCACGACACGGTGTCTTCCCACAACCTCAACCGTCAGGCCTATGAATTCAAAGACTTGAACCGGCCAAAAGTGGAAGCCTTGCGCGATCGGCTTGTCGGCATCAACCCCGATATCGAAGTGGAGGCGTTCAATGAGCGGGTCACGCAAAAGAACGTGGCGAAAATCGTCGGCAAAATTGATTTCGTGATAGACACGATTGATTTTCTTAACCTTCCCGACGTGATCGCTCTGCACGACGAGTCGCACCTTCAAAAAAAACCGTATTGTCCTGCCTCACCGCCGGCTGGGGCGCGGCGGGCCTTTATTTTCCTGGGGGCCATTCATGCACCGCGCGCACGCTTTTCGGTCTTCCAGAACACGGGCCCGTCGATGGGGAATCTTATATTGAGCGTTTTGCCGGGATCATGTCGGTGTTGGGGGCTCACCTGAACCCCGCCATCGTGGCCGTCTTCTCCGAAGCCCTCAAAGTCATGGAAGACGGCACCGCCTGCCCGGCTTCCCAACTGGCGGTCGGCGGAATGAGCATCGCCGCTTTGGCCAACACTCTGGCGGTTAGGATTTTGAGCGGTCAACCGGTCGCCCCGGCGCCCCGAATCCATCTCGTGGACCTGGATCGCCTGGCCGAAGTGGGAACTCTCACTTTAGGAGAATCCCTATGATAGCCAGGCTTGCCGCGAAAAGCGTCAATTTATCATACTCCCTCGGCCTGCCTGTTCCCCTCAGACTCCAAATCATGGTGGAACGGTGGCTGTGGAACCATCCCTCGCAAATCAAGGTCTTTCTCAATCTCGTCACCCCCGCGGCCCTATGGAAAATGTCGGAAAACAAACTTGTCGCCGTTGTCCGCTATTTCATTCGGGAAACCCCGGCCTTGAAGAAAAGAGTGGAGGGATGTTTTCCAAATGGCTTGCGGACCTTTCAGGATTTCAAGGACCACATGCCCGTGTTGGACAAGGCGTCTTACGTTAAAACGAACACGCTGGTGGATCTTTGCCGCGGGGGCCGGATTCCGCGGGCGGGATCTCTCTACAAATCCGCGGGAACCTCGGGGCAACCCACCATCTGGGCCGACAGCGTTGAGGAACAACTGGCTTTTGATAAAACGGTCGGATTCATCGGCCACACCCTGCTGGACATGTTCGGTCACGATTATTTTATCGTCAATTGCTGGGTGATGGGTTCCTGGCTGACGGGTGGAAATTTCGCCTCCAGCGCCCGATTTTACGGGGCCATCATCAACATTGGAACGCTTTTGGAAGAAGCGACGGAAACCATTCGCTCCTTGGGTCCTTCCCGTCGAATGCTCTTGGCGGGTTATCCGCCTTTTATCTTCTCTCTTTTACAACGACTGGAAGCCGTCGGCATCAAGTTCTCCGATTATCACTTTGACGTGGTGGTGGGAGGCGAAGGTTTCGTGGAAGAATGGCGAGACAGCCTGATCCGCAAACTCGGAAACAAATCGGTTATTTTTTCCGTTTATGGGTCCTCGGACAAGGGGCTGGGGGAAGGCATCGAATCCCACCTCGCCTATGCCGTGCGGACGCTTTTTTATGTGGCCTCGCTCTCCTTCATCGATCAAAAGAAGGCCCACGAGGTGTGGCGTCTCCGATCGGGCGAAGAGAATCTTCCATTTAAAACCGAGGCGTCGGCCCGCGCGTTTCTGTCGCGACTGCTGGGCGAAGATCTGCTCCATCGTCTACCCATGGTTTTTCAGTTCGATCCTTCGTTCTATTACAACGAAAACAGGCCCACGGACGGAAACCCCGGGGCGCGAAGAGAATTCGCCTCCACCGTTCTCGTGCCCCTTCTGACGATTCCACGCGTCCGCTACAACATCCACGACGAAGGCTTTGTGGTGACCTACGACGAGGTACGGCAGGCCGCGGCCGAAGCGGGGTTGGACTGGAATCGTCTCAATTTACGACACGACAAGTATTTCGATCTGCACCTTCCGTTCTTATTTATTTTCGGCCGCACCGACGGCACCGTATCCATCGACGGGGCGAACATTTTCCCCCAAGACGTGGAACGGACCGTGAGAGAAGACGCGGCCTTGTCGGAAGCGGTGTATGGACATCAATTGTTCGTCACGGACGCATTCAATTTGGGTGTCTCCTTGGAATTGCGCGCCGGGACGGCGAACACGCCGGACCTCCTCGAGCGGGCCCGAGCCCAGCTGGACAATCGCCTCGCCACCTACAGTTCCGGGTTCGGGGAACTCCGAAGGGACCATTTGCCCTCCGCCGTTCTAACCGTGGAGACGCACCCTTACAACACCGGCCCCTTCGCCAATCGACGGGTCAAAACAGCCGGCGTTCGTGCGCCCGCGAAACCCCAATAGCCGATCGCTCATTCGCGTGACGACATGACCCCGCGCGAACGCTCCGGCTCGGTTAACGAGCGAGCCCCCCGGTTTTGGCTCCCATGAGTATTTTCGGCTTTTTGCCGTCCCGCGAAAAAACGGTGGCGCGCGCCGCCCATTTCATCACTCGGCGGGCGGCCTTTCTTTTGGCCGGGACCATCCTCCTGAGCCTTTTCTTTTCCTACCAAGTCGTGCATTTACAAACGACAAGTTCTATCGACGATTTCTTCGATTGGACCAGTCCGTCGGCCAAGTTCTTCCGCGACTTCAAAAAAGTCTTCCCCAAAGAGGAATTTTTTATTATCGCTTTTGAGGACAAGGACATCTTCACGACGGCGAACCTCACCCTGATCCGGTCCCTCACCAACGATTTAAAAAACATCGAGGAAATCATGGACGTGACCAGCTTGGCCAACGTCACGGACACCGTGGGCACAGAGGACTCTTTTATCGCGGAGGGTTTTCTCAAAGACATCCCCGCCGATTCCCGTGGACTGGAAGATCTGGGACGGCGCGCGACAAGCAATCCCCTCTTCCTCCGCCAGCTCATTTCTTCCGATCGCCGGACCACCGCCATCGTCGTCTATGCCTTCGACCGACCCGACGACCCCCACTACAAAGACCGACTTCTCAGCAAGACCCGCGCGGTGCTGGAGCGGTATTCCCCCTCCGGCAAACAGTTTCATTTGGCCGGGTACATCGTCACCAATCTGGCCCTCAACGATTACATGGACCGCGATTTGGTGCGGTTCGTTCCTTTAACGTTTTTTTTCGTCGCTCTCACGATCGTATGGGTCTTTCGTAGCCGACGCCTGTTCTTTTGGCCATGGCCAACATCTGCCTTACCGTTGCCTCCACACTGGGCTTATCGGCCTTTTGCGGGTTCCCGCTCAACAACGTCACGTCGATCGTGATTCCGCTGTGCATGTCTCTCGCGCTATCGGACACGGTCCATATCTTCGTCCACCTGGATCGACGATTGTTGACCGAACATCCGGACCGAAGGGACGCCCTGGCGGCGGCCTTGAGGGAAATCCTATTTCCTTGTTTTCTCACGAGCCTGAACACGGCGCTCGGGTTCCTCTCTTTCACCACGAATCGCATTGCGGCCATTTCCCAGTTCGGTTGGATCGCGGCGGCGGCGATGATGTTTGAATTTATATTTTCTTTTGGATTCCTCGTCCCTCTCCTCCTTTACTCGAATCCCGACAAGGTCTACCGGGACCGCCAGGTTTCCGAACAGCATCTCATCGGCCGTTCTTTGCGTTGGGCCAATCGCGTGGTAAATACCCGATCCGGAATGATTGTCGGTTTGTCCTTAACATTGCTACTGATCTCCGGAGTCTTGGCGACGCGTGTCAAGGTGGAAACCGACCTGTTGAAGTTTTTTTGGAAAACGGACCCCATTCGACAGGACGCAGACTTTGTTGAAACGAATTTGTGCGGACTACAAGATTTGAGCGTTTCCTTTCAATCGGCGACGCCGGGGGCTTTCAAAGAACCCCGCCACCTGGCCACCGTCGAGCAGGTTCAGAATTTCATCAACACTCTTCCGACCGTGGACGCCACCACGTCCTTCGTGGACTATCTGAAAGACATGAACCAATCGTTTCACGCCGAAGATCCGGCCTATTATCGAACCCCGGAAAAACAAAATTTGATCTCGCAGTTCCTCCTGCTTTACAGCGCCGACGACATCAATGACTACGTGACGGGAGATTTCCGCCACACCCGCATCGTGGCGCGCATTTCCGAGCATAGCACGGCGCGGTTGGGGGACATGATTCACCGCATCGAAAACTTTGCCCGAAAGCTGAACACGCCCTTGGACATACGGGTGACCGGCTACATGGCGCAAGAAGTTCATACCTCCCGCGTCATGGTGGAAGACCAAGCAAAGAATTTCTTTCAGTCGGTGGGGTCCATCTGGTTGGTGATGCTGGTGGTGTTGAGATCCTGGGGGTTGGCCACGTTATTTTTGATTCCCAACCTCTTCCCCATCATCCTCAATTTCGGTCTGATGGGAGCAACGAAGGTGGCGCTCGACACGGGCACGGTGCTGATCGCCGCCTCTGCTTTCGGCATCATCGTGGACGACACGGTTCACTTCATGATTTCATTCCGAGAAAAGCGTCTTCGGGGCGTTCCCATTCCCGTTTGCGTTGAGGAGGTTCTCCTCTCAAAGGGGGAAGGGATGATGTCTTCTTTTCTGATTTTGGGCGTCGCTTTCGGGGTGCTACTGCTCAGCCGATTCGTTCCCATTTTTCATTTCGGGATATTGAACGTTTTTGTCCTGGCGACGGGCATGATCGGCGACATCTTTTTCATGACGAGCCTGCTCATCCTTTGGGACCGCCGCCGGAAAAAAAGTCTCGGCTAGCGTAGCGATTTTTCCGAGAGACCGTTCTCTCAAAAACAACGCCAGGAAAGCCTTTTATATTTCGGGGGAGGTTCCTTGGCCCATTCGGAGGACGCGCTCAGGCGGGGAAGGGGTTGCCCGGGCGAAAGAAGACTGGAAAGGGTTACCGGAGCGGCGAGCGAAATCCTGGCAGGGTTTTCCAGGGAACCCCCGCTTCGACGATCGGCTTCCGACCCGAAAAACCTTCGGTCAGCCCGTGCCAGTGGCCCACCTCCGCTTCTCCGGCCTTCCAACAAAAATACCCCTCCCCATATCCGGGGATCCGCGCAGGAAAATCCACCAGACCTTGATCCATATCCTTCGGAACGCATCCCAGGTCCAGGAGCGTTTCCAGCCGATGGCGAACCTCGGAATAAAGGAATTCGACTTGCCCCTGCGACACGGCCAGTTCGACAAAATTGGCTTCTCCCCTGGTCCGCCAGTGGGAGATTTTAGCGTGGGCTCGCCGTTTCAGCTCTTGAACCTCGGCCACCAGCTCCCGAACCCGCGGCAGGCACGCTTGAGCCTCTTGCAAAGTAAAATAGCGCTGAATCATTTTTATATATTACTTAATTAGGTGCCTTTAGTCAAAGAACCGCCAAAATTTCGGTTGAATGGCCGGCGGGCTTGACCTTTGGAAAAACCGCCTTTACGCGGCCATCGGCGCCCAGCACGTAGGTAACGCGCAGGATCCCCATGTATTTCTTGCCATACATGGACTTTTCCCCCCAGGCCCCATAGGCTTTGACGATGGATCCCGATTCGTCGGCCAAAAGAGGAAAAGGGAGTCCGTGCTTTTCGGCGAACTTCTTGTGCGAGGCGGCCCCGTCTTTGCTGACGCCTAACACCACGGCCCCCTTTTTTTTGAAGGCCCCGTGATCGTCCCGAAACCCGCAAGCCTCCACGGTACACCCCGGCGTCAGGTCTTTCGGATAGAAATACAAAACAACGGACTTTCCCTTGAAACTGGAAAGTTCCACCTTTTCCCCGTTCTGATCCAGCGCCGAAAAATTCGGGGCCCGGTCTCCAACTTTCAACATAAAACCTCCTCCCTGAATTTATACCACCGGCCGACCCAAAATTCGGCTCAGGGTTCGAGCCGCTTCATGGGCGTCCAAGAGGTTAGAAAACCCTTCAAAAACGCCCACGGGCCGCAGATTTCCCCGTTCCATCCGAACCCCGTAGAGGGGTTCGGGCCCCGTCAAATTCACCCGCAGGCCGGTCAACTCGCTCCGGGCAAATCGGCGGGCATCGGAGAATTTAAAAAAGACCCTCCGCACGATCACCTCGTCGCTGGTGACACGCAATTCCACCCGTGCAAACCACGTGTACAACAAACCGAGAGCCACCGCGGCGTTGGCCAGCCCCAGGAAAACATAGGCCCCGGAGGAGGCCACCGTCATGACCAGCAACCAAAGAGCGGCCACCAAACCGAAGGCCCACAACACGATGGGGTTCGGACCCGGGAAAGAGGTCCGGGCCCCCAAACGAACAACCACCCCGCCGGCTTCCTCACTCACCCGGATATACCGCCTGGCTCCGCCCGAACGGGAGAGAAGCGTCGGCGGAGGAACCGGCAACACACGGGAAGGCGGGCCCTGAACCCGGGCCACGCCCAAGTCGAAGCTGGCCCCGAAAACCGACCGAGAGGCGGTGCGCGCCCTCAACCGCCAAAGGACCACGCCATTGGGAGACAATCCTGACGGGGGAGCCTCCTCGGGAATCGAGAAATGAAAGGGCCAGGTGTCCGGCCCCGTGGGAGAGGGAGCGTGAATTTCCGCCGTCCAGAGCCGACGAGTTAAATCGGAATCGCTTTCCAAGCAATCCAAGTTCACGATCAGACCCGCGGGGTCCGCCTCGGAAAGGCCCGTGCGGATGACGCCCACCAACATTTCCCCGGGCCGCCCGGCCCCAAATGTTCACCTTGGCCCCCCGTGAAACACGCCAACGGCGTGTCTCCAAAACAGCCCACAAAAGGAGAGCCAGGCCCACCACGCCCAGACTCCCCCCCGCGCCCACTCCCATCCCCTGGGCCTTTCCGAAAAAACCAAAAAAAGTGAGAAACGCCAAAACGTTCCAGCCCAGGGCCACGAACATCATCATCCAGGCCTCAGCCCCCCGCGTGTTAGGAAAATGAGCGGCGGTGGGCCCCGGCGGGCGCACCCACTGGACCTCTTTGCGTCGCCACCCCCACCCGGGAATGAAATGCGCGGAAACGAGAACGATGGCTCCCATTTGTCCGAGCAGGGGATTCATTGTTTTTTCATTTCCCCCGCCAAAGACTTTAAGGCGCGTTCCTGGAGGGGTGTGACGGGAGCCACCGAAAGCCGGGGGATCCGCAAAAAAGGCATTTCGGAGAGCGCAGGGCTGGCACGCATTTCCGCCAATGGAACGGGCCTTTGGAGCCAGCGCTCAAACGACACATCGATGGCCAGCCATTTTTCATCCGCGGGATCTGGGACGGCCGCCGCCGCGGCCCGGGCCAGGCAAACCAGGGTTTTTTCTGGCGAGGTGTGATATCCCCAAATAGTGTCTCCAACGGCGATCTCCCGGAGCCACCGCCGGGCCAGGGGCCCCCGGATGCCGTCCCAACGGGCCCGTCCATCGGCTTCCACCCGGGACCAAGGGTAAACCCCCGGCTCCGTCGAAAAGATCCAGGCGGTCATGAAGCGGGGTAGGTCAGAACGCTGTCGGAAATCAGCAAGGTTTCCCGATGATGAGAGGACCAGCGGGAGGCGCCGTCCAAAAAAATATCCTTTTTCCACAGGGGAACACGGGATTTCATCTGTTCCAACGCGAAGTGGCAGGCCGCAAAAGCGGCGTCTTGTTGGGGAGCGCTGACCACGAGGAAAAGGCTCGTTTCCCCCACTGGAACACGGCCGAGCCGGTGTTGCCACAGCATATGAGTGCCAGGCCATTTCACTTGAACCTCTTCGAAGATCCGGGCCATTTCCACCTCGCCCATGGCCTCGTAGGCCTCGAACTCCAAAGCGGTGATCGGGCCCCGGGCGGTGCGGTCCGGCCGTACCACCCTTGAAACGAAACCACGGCCCCGGGTTCGGAGTGCCGGGCGCGCTCTTCCAGCCCATCCGCCGCAATGGGACCGGCCGTAAAAAATGGGACCTTTTCCATTAGGGGGAAGCCCAGGGGGGAAGGAAAGCCACCTCGTCCCCATCCGACAGAGGCGTGTCCCAATGGGCCCAGCGGCGATTAACGGCCACGCGAAGGCTCCGATCTCTCAAAAAGTCCCACTCGGGGCGGGCGTCCGCCAGCGCCTGAGGGGTGTTTGACGCCATCGTTTCCATCCGCCGAACCCCGGTCAGTTCAGCCAGCCGGGCGAAGAAAAGCAGGGTGATCATAAGCCCGGAATCGCCACCATGCGTTCAATCGCCCGTCGCGCCTTATCGGCGATCTCCGCCGGAACAGTGATGCGATGTTTCATCCCCTCCAGGGACCAGAGAACCTTTTCCAAGGAAATCTTTTTCATGAACTCGCACTCGGCCGCCCGCGACACCGGGATGAAGGTTTTTCCAGGACTCTGTTTTTTCATGCTGTGGAGGATTCCGTTCTCGGTGGCGACCAAAAAGGTTTGGCGGGGAGACTCGGAGACGTGCCGGACCATTCCACTCGTGGAGGCGATGAAATCGGCGTGTCGGAGCGCGGACGTCAGACATCCGCACTCGGGGTGGACCAAAAGCTCGGCGCCGGGGAACTCTTTCTTCTTGGCCTCAATGTCTTCGTCATGGATCGCGCGGTGAACGTGGCAGGACCCCGGCCACAAATGGATCCGCCGCCCGGTCTTCTCCCGAACGAACTGGCCCAGAAACATGTCCGGGAGAAAAAGAATTTCTTTCTCTTTCGGAACGGATTCGACCACCCGGACCGCGTTGGAGGAGGTACAACAAATATCGGCTTCCGCCTTTACGGCGGCGGTGGTGTTCACATAGGCCACCACCACGGCGGCCGGATGTTGGGCTTTCCACTGGCGGACCTGGGCCGCGTCCACCGTGGCCGCGAGCGAACAGCCCGCCTCCAGGTCCGGGAGGAGTACGGTTTTTTCCGGCGCCAAGAGAGCCGCCGTCTCGGCCATGAAATGGACCCCGCAAAAAACAATCACGTCGGCCCGCGTCCGAGCGGCTTCCCGCGACAGAGCGAGGGAATCCCCCACGACGTCGGCGATATCCTGAACCTCGCCCACCTGGTAGTTGTGCGCGAGGATGACCGCGTTCCGCCTTTTGGCGAGGCGTTTGATTTCGGCGACGATATCGCTGGGGGGAGCCGTGCCCATGGGAGGATTATATCGCTTTTAAAAGGTCAGGATCGGCCCGCCCTGGCCCTGAGAGAGGAAAGCGTTTAAACCGATCACCGCGTCCACCCTTTCGGCGAGGACCGCGGAATTTATTTTCCAGAGGCGGGCCCAAGCCGAGCAGGCATACGCGAACGCCGCCATGGGCGTGAAGGTCCTTCAGGAACGCCGCGGGGTTTTGTTTTGAAAGTGAAAGGATTCGGGGGATGGAAGAGCCTCGTCCAGACTCCAGCGGGACTCAACGAACGCCCGCAAAGCCGGCCCGCGAAGAAAGAGGATGGCCGTGTCCCCCCGGGCCCGGGCGGCGGCAATAAAGGAAACGCTTTCATAGAAACAGTCCAACCCGCCGCCAAAAAGAACGACGGAAAAGACGGCCACGGGAGCCGGACGGATTATGTTAAGAACGACGTCGTGGGCGAGGAACCGCGGGCGCCGGCGTTTGGTTGCCCCGCTCCTCGACCGTCAAAGGGACCGCTGGGACGGTCGCCTCGTTACGATTTTTTAGCAGGTCCAAGGTTTCCCGGTTTTTGGCTTGTAATTTCGCGATGCTCCGAGCGGTCCACCATTGGCGCAGGCTGGTGTCGACGACGTAAAATATTCCGAGCACCACCAGGAACCCCGACAGACTAATGCCGATCAAGAACCTTCGGCGGTTTGAGATCAAGAGGGACACGATCACCCCCAAGATACCAAGACTCAGAATAGCCAAACCAAACATGTTGCTCGTTAGAATAAACATAGGTCTCCCCTACGCAAAGATTGAAACAATAGTAACAGACAAACCATGAATCGACAAGGTGTTTCCCTTGACGGGCGGGAATACCTCTGTTACACTGAAATCCCTTGAAACGAATTCCTCTTCGCACCAAACTTGTTCTTCATTCCGCTTTTCTCGTCCTGGGCGCCGTCGCGAGCGTGGGGGTTTCACTTTTTATTTCCGAGCGGCACTATTTGGTCCGCCGTTTCGATCAAACACAGGAAGACAACGTCAATTCGTTGGTGCAGATTCGCCGCGAGTCGGTCGCTGCCAACAACGACCAACTGCTCGCCAGCTATCTTTCTCTCCTCCGCCGGTCCCGGGCGCTCAGCTACGCCATGGTCCTGGACGAAGGGGGCCGCGTGGTGGCCCATACGAACCCCGCTTTCGTCGACCAGAAACTCACGGACCCCGTGAGCCTCCGGGCCGCCGAAACCAGGGGACTCCTCCGCCAACAGACCGGCCTCACCGACGATGTGGTCGACCTCGCGCTTCCCATTTTAAAAGGGACCCGGCGGTTGGGCGTCGCCCGGGTCGGTTATTCCCGCACGTCCATGGCCCAACTGGTGGACCAAGCCTTGGAGGCGGCGCGCCAACGCATTTTCTTGGCGGCTCTGGCGGCCCTGGGGTTCGGGATCGTTGTCGCCGTGGGGCTGGCCGTGCTCTTGGCGCGGCCCATCGGCCTTCTGCGCGACGGCGCCCACAAGATTGGAGAGGGAAACTTGGACCACCGAATTCGAATCACGACCCGAGACGAACTGGGGGAATTGGCCCAAGAATTCAACGTGATGGCCGCCCGACTTCAAGAACTGGACCGTTTAAAACAGGACTTTGTTTCAAATGTGACGCACGAACTTCGTTCCCCCCTGACCTCTTTGCGAGGCTATGTCGAACTCCTTTTGAAGGAAAGCGCGGGTCCCGTCACGGCGGAACAGCGTGAATTTCTGATCGTCGTTAAGAAGAACTCCGTGAGGCTGGCCCGGTTCATCGATAATTTGTTGGACGTCGCCAAAATTGAATCGGGCAAAATCGAACTCCACCAGGAACGGGTCCTCCTTCAAGACCTCGCCTTAGAAATGTCCGTGGTCTTTCGTCCCATGGCGCAGGAGAAAAACATTAATTTCCACATCGGCATCGATCCACACCTCCCCCCTCTATGGGCAGACGCCGACAAACTGCTCGAGGTCATCACCAACCTCCTCAGCAACGCCTTCAAGTTCACACCCCTGGAAGGACAGGTCGCCTTGCTGGCCGCCGCGGAAAATAACCAAATCCATCTTCGCGTGACGGACACGGGAATCGGAATTCCGGCGGAGGCCCTGGCCTCGGTTTTCAACAAGTTTGAACAGGTCAAACCCACCACGGGCCTGGCCCGAAAGACCAAAGGGTCGGGCCTCGGCCTGACCCTCGTCAAAGGCTTCGTGGAGGCCCACGGAGGGCGCGTTTGGATTGAAAGCGAACAGGACCGCGGCACCACGGTGCATGTCGTGCTTCGCCAGGCCGAACCCGTGAAGGAAGAAACGGAACAAAAAGCCTCCCCGTTGGGCTGAAGAACGGGGGTTTACAAAAGGGCGCCGAACATTTAGGATAATTTCAAGAATCGCAGAGGGGGCAGAAAATGCTTAAAAAACGGATCATGGTGGTGGACGACGACAAAGATATTCGCCGGCTGGTCGAGAGCATCCTCGGAAAGGAAGGTTTCGTCACGGTGGGGGCGGAAAGCGGCTCGGATGCCTTGAAAAAAATCCAAAACTCCAAACCCGACCTCATCATCCTAGACTTGCAACTGCCGGACAAAGATGGTTTTGAAATCTGCAAAATCCTTCGGGCCGATCCCGCCACTCGAACCATCCCGGTCGTCTTCCTCACCGTTCAAAACCTCGACTCGTACAAGATCGCCGGATTGGAAATCGGCGCCGACGATTACATCACGAAGCCGTTCAATCAGACGGAACTCGTGGCCCGCATCAAAGCCGTTCTCCGTCGAGTGGAATGGGGAGACAAAAAGGAGGCCCCCTTGAAGGACGGAGGCCTCTCGGTAGATATGGAGAAGCACATCGTTGTTATGGATGGAAACCCTTAGCGCTTTCCCCCAAAGAGTTTGATTTGCTTCTCTCGCTCCTTCGCAACCAGGGAAAGGTGATGACCCGGGCAGAACTTTCCGAAACGGTCTGGGGCCATGAATATTTCGGCAACACCCGCACGGTGGATGTTCACGTCGGGCGGCTTCGTCGAAAACTCGGCAAACTGGGCGATCGGATCAAAACCGTGGAGCGAATCGGCTACCGCTACGAATAGCCCCCCCTTTACAAGTTAAACCGCCGGTTTGAGCATGGCCTGAATTTTCTCGGCAAAAGCGGCATACCGAACGGGCTTGGCGAGTTTTCCGCAAACGGTTTCGCTTGTCAAATCCGAATCCTCCGCAATCACGGAGACCACCACCACGGGAGTCCGGTTCGTGGCCGGGTGCGCGCGAAGCAAACGCAGAACCTCGAACCCATCCAAAAATGGCATTTCCAGGTCCAGCGTGATCAGGTGCGGTCGGAAATCGATGGCGGCGCGAAGCGCCTCTCGGCCATCCGTGACGCAGCGGACCTCGCATCCCATTTCCTCGCAAAAATCGGCCAACAAGTCGGCCATTCCGATGTCGTCGTCGATGACAAGAATTCTTTTTGCGTTTTCCATGGACCGCCCTCCTCGAAGTGTTTCCGTCCTCGAACTAAGGATACGTTCATTTCCGGTCCACCGCCTTAACAACTTGTAACAAACATGTAAATACTGCTGTTCGATTCGTTTACGTTTCCGTTACAACTCTGTTACCATTTGTTTAGAGGATCTTTCATTCCGTTTGCTATTTTAAAGTCCATTCATGACCACCTCACCCCGTTCCACTCTTCTTTCATGGCGCCGACCGCTGGCGGCCTTGACGACCGCGGCCCTCTTGCTGACGGGCCCCGCAGGTCCGGTTCTAGAGGCGTCCGCCTCTGCGCGGGATGTGTGGGCGGAGCGACGAGAGAGGCGCCTGAATCGAGGCCGTGAGTCGACCGGTCCTTCGATCGCGCCGCTCGCGCTCCTTCCATTCTCCCGAAAGAACGGGATCGTTTCGGAGGAATTTCAGCCGTTCGCTTCGAAGCCTTTTCCCGATCCCGAAGGATCTGGGGGGATTCCCCTCATTTTGCACCTTCAAGAAATCCACGGGAACGCCGCCGCGCAGAAGAACGCGGCTAAACTCCTGGCGGAGTTCGCCCGCCGGGTCGCGCCGACGGGTTCAAATAAGTCTTTCTTGGTCGCCGTCGAGGGGGCTTGGGGCGAGCTCGACACCGGGTGGTTCCGCTCCCTTTCGGATTCCGCCTACCGGGACTCCCTCGCCCAAGTTTTCCTTCGAGCGGGGTGGATGACGGGGGAGGAATTTCTCTCGGTTTCCTCCGACGGGCCGCCGGTTCGCGTGGTGGGCGCGGAAGACGCGGGCCTTTTCCGGGCCAATCGGCGCGCGCGGAAAGAAACCGCGGATGCTCGGGGGGCCATGGGAGGAATACTGGCCGTCTATTCGGCGGCGATTTCCAATCTGAAGTCCCGGATCCTCCCCCCCCTCGCGGCCCGGTTGGTCGATTTGAAAGAAGGGTTTGAGCGGGGCCGCATGGACCTCACCACCTACCTCCGAGAACTGGATTCGGCGGGGTCTTCCCCCTGGGCGCGGCCCGCGTTCCCCTCCCTTTCGAATTGGCTCGAAACGGAGAAAATCGAACGGCGTCCCGAAACGGGAGAAATTCGGCGACGACTTGCCAAAGCCTTGGCCCTTCCCCCAACGGCCGGGGCGTCCCCCCTTTCGCCCCAAGACTCGGAACGGTTGGCTTTCTGGGCCAACCGCGCCGCCTCGCTCAACCCAGAATTAATTCGACGGGACCTCGGCCGCTTGGAAGACCAACGGTTGCTCCAGAAGGTGCGGAGCCTCCCCGCTCCGGAACGGCGCGACGCCACGGACTTCCTTCGGCTGGAAAAGTGGCTTCGGCTCAACGAACGCCTGTGGTCCCTGGAGATGTCCCCCGAAGAATGGGAAGAGCTCCAAACCCTGAGCGGGAAAATGGGGTGGGAGTCCTTTCACCGAGATCTCTCCGCCTTGTGCGGGAAGAGAAGAGTTTCCTCCCCAACCGAGTTTACCGCCAGGCGTCTCCTGTTATTGGATCGAGCGGCTGGTCCCCGCCTCCTGGACTTTTATCGGCTGGCCCGCCAACGAGACCGCGCCATGGCCCGCCACGCCGTGGCGCTGGCCCGCTCGCAGGGCAACGGGTTCGCCGCTCTCGTCACGGGCGGTTTTCACTCCCCCGGTGTCCGTCGATGGCTTCGCTGGGAACCGGCCTCGTATCTTGAATGGACTCCGCGTTTGGAGGAGGAAACCGCCTCCCAGACCCTGAGGGACGCCAGCCGTTTCCAATTGGATCCGAGCCGGGTGCCCCTCTCCGCGCTCGTGGCGGCCATGACGATCCTTCACCATCCCGAACGCTGGCGCGAAATCGAACGACAGGCCCCTCCGTCGCTAGATTCCTCTGAAATCTTTGAATCTGAGGGAAAGCGCTGTCTGGCGGGCCTCGGCCGTGGAGAGGGAGAACCGGTTCCCTTTCTGTTGGGAGGGACCCCGGAGGAGCCTGAATTGATCGAAGGCCGGGAGGCGCTCCTGGCCCTGCAAAGATCCCGTGCTTCGACCGACAGAAGGCCGGACGCGATGGACCGAGAGCTGTCCGTTCTTCTTTCCGGCCATCCCCGCCTATCGGCCCTTCGGTTGCGTCTGGCGCGGGGAGCCTCCCGGGTGAAAAATAGAGTCGGAGTCTGGTGGTCCTCCCTTCCCGATATCTCTCCCGCCGGGGTCCCTTTCCCCCCCCTTTTCCGAGACCCTTTGTTTCAGTTTTTCTTTTCAGTTGGCGGAGGCGCGCTCTATTTCCTCCCGACACAGACCGGCGCTTCGCGCGGGAACACGCGGGGGGACCCCGGCCCGAGCGATTTAATGCAACAGGCGTTAGGCCAGATTCGCCGGGGAGCCTTTCCCGAAGCGGATAAAACCCTCCGCCTCCTTCACGCGGTGGACCTGGACGATCATTGGTCGGACGAATTGTTTCGCCAACTTTCACCCGACGAGCGCGCTCGCGCGGGAAAAAACCTTTCCCTGCGGGTCTGGAGCGCCGCCCTGAACGGACATTTCACCCGGCTCTTTGAGGAACACGCCGCGTTCCTCACCGACCAATATCGAACCGCCACGGAGTTCTTTGCGGCCGGCGGACAGCGTCTGCCCGGGATGGAAGAACATCTTCAAAAGGCAAAAAACACCCTATCGATATTCAATTTAAACGCCCGCTCTCCCGATATCCCCGCGGACGCCCTTCACGGAAACCTGTCGCTTCAACACAATCAAGCCCAAGCCTCCCCCAACGGAACGGGGAATAGTTGGGGTTGGTTTTGCGCCGAATTCGATCGCCTCCTCCACAAGGACGGCTTCAATAATGAGGACGCCAAACTTCTCGCCAATATCCTCAAGTTCGAACGCAAATGGCTGGCCCACCGCCTTCGCTATTGGCTGCACCCGCTCGTGACTCAAGACCCGGCCGGGGCGCGCTGGGCGGGAGACGATTTTTTGCTCCCCTCGGCTTACGGAGAATACCGCCACATTCAGAATTTTTTTCCGGAAACCGCTCCGCTCCTTCAGAACGGGTTTGAAGCGCGGCGCCGATGCGCGCGGGAAAGGGTTTTGGGCGTGCTGACCGATCTGACGGGAAGCCCCCCCCAGCGCCCCGTCGACATCCGCCTGATCACCCACCCGGCCATCGAAGGAGCCGTGGATCGGGCCGCGATCGCCCTGATCGACGGCGCGGTCCGCGTCCAACATCCTTGGCCCCACACCACCGCCCCTTTTGAGCAGGCCTTGGCGGCCCGGTTCCGGAAGGGAACCGACGGTTGGGGACCGCGGAAACTCTGGCGGATCAACCTTGGCCAAATGATGCGGACCCCGAACGGGACCGCAAAACGCGCCGTTCGATTGTCGGACCTTCTGGTTTCGCTGGGAGAAGCCGGAGGCAACGCCGTCGTCCTCGACCTCGCGGAATTCGAAGAACTTTTCCGCGCCGAACCCGACGCCCTCGCCGACGCCGTCCAAAATCTCCGCCAGGCGGAACAGGAGCGGGGCGTTCCAGGTCCGGAACGAACTCTGATCTTTTTCTCAGGCTCCAAGGGAAGCCGAGACCCGTTGGCCTCCCGAAGGAGAACCGCGACGCCGATCGCCACGGTGGAGGCCGCCCCCGACCTCGTCCTTTCAATTCTTAAGGCCCGAGCCGACCGAATGAAAAAAAGCGGGGTGGAAAGCGAACCCGATCTGCTTCACCGGCTGGTCAGGGCCGTCAACGAGGGCTCCATGGACCTCCCCATGGCCGATGGTCTTTTGGACCGCGCCGGCGCGCACGCGCGCGCCCGAGCGGGCGCTGGCCTGGCGCGGGTCGAAAACGGCGACTTGGATTTGGAACAGAAGGGACTACCTCCTTTCGAACATCTCTCGCTCTGGCGTCAAGCGGGGATCGCCCTCCACGCCATGGCGGCGGACGTCGGGACGGAGCTCGAGCAATACCTGAACGAACTTCGTCGCACCCCGCCCAGCGACTTCAACCATTCTCCCCTCTTGGCTTATATTCGACACCTTTTAGCCCTGCGCTTCCTTTGGCCACGGACACCAGCCACACCCGAACAGGACCAGAGGATGAAACGAACTCCCCAAGAACAGACGACTCTCCTGCAACAATGGCGAGCCAAACGAAAAACGTTCCGGGACGAACTGGACCGATTTATTTCGGGCCAAAACGAACTTAAGGCGGAACTGGAAAGGACCTACCTGCTCCATGATTTCCAACAGTCAGGCAACCCCGCCCCCGACCCCGCCGACATGGTTCTTTTGGAAGGCCCACCCGGCACGGGAAAAACCACCATCGCGCAAGCCCTGGCGAAGGCCACTGGCAGGAAATTCATCGAGATCAACGCCGGAGGCACCGCCGACGCCAAACGATGGAAAGGGATCAAACGCACGTTTGTCGGCTCCCAACCCAGCGAGATCACGCGCCAACTGGAAGAAGCTGGCACCGAAGACGTTTTAATTTTGATCGACGAGGTGGACAAAATGTCGCGGGAGGCCCTCGATGCCTTGACGGACTTCCTCGATAAGCGGCAGGAATACCACGACACCTATTTAGGTTCCCGCCTGCGTTACCGCCGTCCCCGGGTGCGCGTCCTCCTGACCGCCAACCAGATTGACGAAAAGGTTTTTCCCGATCATCTTCTGAGCCGCCTGCGCCGGGTGTTCACGAGACGATACACGGACAAGGAATTGATCGCCATCGGACTGGACCACGTTTTCCCGGAGACGGTTCGCCTCACCGATTTTGGGGAGAAACGCGTCCCCTTCCCGGACCGCGCGGCGGTCATCCGCACCCTGGTATCGGAATACCTGCCCGGTAAGGACGTCCGTGATTTACAAAAGTTCCTGCGGCGGTTGCTTTCCCAGGCTTTTCACGAGTGGCTTCTCGCTTCCCAGCCCGGCCGACCGGCCGCTCCCGTTCTCGTGGACCCCGCCTTCGTCCGCCGCGTGTTGGGCGCCGCCCCCGTCCGAGTGGATTCCATTCCCTCCGCCGACATCGTCGGCCAAGTGAGTGGATTGGCCGCCGGCGCCCAAGGGGGCGCCGTGGCCCCGGTTCAAGCGTATTTTCGTTCCCTCCCGGGGGAGGACGAAGGAGAGTTGATCGTGACGGGCCTTATGAAAACCGACATGAGGGACAGCGCCCAGCGCGCCGTTCTGTCCGTCCAGCAGGCCCTGGGAGAAGCCGAATCAATAGGACGCACGCATTTCCATATCCCCGGGGAATTCCCAAAATCCGGCCCCTCGGCGGGATTGGCTTTTACCACGGCGCTCTATTCGGAGCGGACCGGGTGGCCCGTTCGCGCCGGCGTCGCCATGACGGGCGAAATTTCCCCGACGGGAAAAACCCAGCGCATCGGCGGGTTGGAGGAAAAACTTTCCGCCGCGCTTCGGGCGGGCGTTAACACGGTTTTTTTGCCGGCGGGGAACGAACCCGAACTGCGGGTGGCCCTAGCCCGAGGCGACCTTCTTCGATTCGCGGTGGAGAATGGGAATCGCATCCGTCTACACTTTCCCGAGAACGCCTGGGGCCATTGGCTGGAAGGGACCCGAGCGGAGATCGACGCCTTTATCACCGCTCATCCCGAAACATCCCCCCTTCTCACGTGCGTCCTCGTTCACCATTCGTATGAAGTTTTAAACAGGGCGATTGTTCGCCCTCCCGGGCAAAAACTGTTGGAGGTTCCCCAAAACGCGGAGCCGGCCGGGCAAATCCAAAAGACCAAGCCCCCCATGGGGTCCCCCGAATCCGAGCCGGAAATCGTTTTGAATTCCCTCTCTGACATAAACGAGACACCGGCCCCGCCGTCCCCCGTTGGGCCCGAGGTTTCATCCATGGACGAGGTCAATCGCCTGGCGTTCCACTCTTCCCCGGAAGAAAGGACCCCGGCCCTGCAGAGGCTTCTCGCTTCTAAACAGGACGAAGACGCGCGCCGGGTTTTAAACGTCCTCCACGGTCTTGCCTCCGTCGGCGACCCCTCTTTTGTGGCCACCCTGCGCGCCCTTCCCGCATGGAGGAAACGCCTTTCGGCCGCGGCTCGCGAGACCGACCTCCAGGCCCTGGGGGTCCTCACGGCCCGCGCCCGGGACGCCGTTGTCGAGGAAGAAATCGCATTGCTCCGCCAAGCCATCGAGAAAACGGAACTATGGCTCACCGCCACGCCGCAGACCTCCGGGGACTACATTCAGCAGGCTCGAACCCGGTGGACCAACCAAAGACAGCGGGCGGCGCAGTCCCGGGACGAATTGGGAGGAAATGCGGCGAGGGCGGATGACTATCGGTTTTTTGACCACGTCCACACGTTCCTCACCCAACTTCTGGATGATCTTCCGACGTCAAAAACCGCTCCGTCTTTTGAGGATAACCAACGATTTCTAGCGGCGGTTAATAATTACCTGGCCTTCATGCGCCACCAGTTCAACGACTTTCCCGGTCCCACCGCTTCCGCCACCCGACCCGCGCGCGGACGGGAACTTCCGTTCGTGACCCCCATCTCCGATTTGGAACAGGAAAACGCGCTTTCATTTCTCATCGCGGATTTGGAGCACGGCCGCCCCAGTTCCGACGTGTCCGTGACCGCTCTGGCCGCGATGGGGGAGAACGCCCTGCGCCTCCGGATGAAGGCCGGGGAGGTGATGGACCACACCCGCCCCCCGCGCGTACCCCTCACGGAAAGAGAATTATCCGCCTTTCGCCCCGCCGCCGAAGAACTGGCCCGGCGTTTGTCAACGGAAGACTCGCGATCGATTATGGTTTACTCCCCGGACGAGGCCCTGTCCGCGCGTTTCTTAAACGCCGCGGCGCACTATTTCCAGCGGACCTCGCCCTTTCCGGACCAACGGGCGACCCGTGTTCTATCCGTCACCTTCCCCGCAATCGTGGGGGATCCGAAAATTCTGACGACTCGCCTGCAGGAAACCATTTCCCAAGCCCGGGCGGCGGGAGATGTGGTTTTAGCCGTGGATCTGGACGCCTTTTCCCGTCACTTTAATAACGACCTCGCCACCCCCATGGCCTTTTTGATCGATACCGCCTCGGGCCGCGAGGGCCCCCAGGGGGCGATTCTCCCCGCGCCTCTCTTGTTTTTTGGAAAAGAGGAAACCCATTTGGCCCTGACCGACACCTCCCTGCCTTACGACCGAGCCGTACAATCCACACCCCTCCTCCCGTCCAAGGGAGGCGCTTTCCTTGCGGAATGGCTGACGGGCCAAGTCGTTGACCGGCTGGGGCCGGTCCCCTTTAAACCGGCGGCCCAGGCGTCGTTGGCGGAACTCCTGGAACGGGAAAGCGACCTGGACCTTTCCCTGGTTCTCTCGGCGCTCCTCAAAGCCGCCGTTTCCGCCCGGAGCGGAGGATCCGCCGCCGTCACCGCTGAAGACGTGAACCGAGCCGTGGGAGAAGCCCTCGCATCGGCCGAACGAGCCCCTGAGAATATCGAAGAGTACCGCGCCGCCGCGCGGCGAATCCCGGACCCCGTCGGGAGACGACGCCTGATGAGTGAAATCAGCCGCCTGGCCCGGATTGGGGCCGGAGCCGACCAGCAAATGCTCACGACGTGGATCGAGACCGTCCTGGCCTGGCCCTGGAGAGAGAAACCCCTCCCGCTCATTTCGCCCGACCAAATCCCGGATCTGGTGCGAGCGGCCATGGCGAAACTGGACCGCGAAGTTTATGGGATGAAAGACATCAAACAAGAAGTCATGCGGATCTACGAACTCTACCTCCACCAGATTTCCCAGGGACGGGAACCGGATATGCCCATCATCGCCCTGAGCGGTCCGCCGGGAACGTCAAAAACCCATCTGGCTCGTTTGATCGGTGAAATATTTGGTCTTCCCAGCGAAGTGATCGCTTGTTCCGGTGTGGACGATCCCCGGCATTTCGTCGGCTTCTTTCGAACCTACACGTCCTCGGAGGAAGGCTCGATCGTCAAAGCCTATCGAAAAACAAAAACCAAGCGCATGGTGTTGGTGTTTGATGAGCTCGACAAACGCCGCGTGGATGGCCATTTTGGAGATCCCCTGAACGCCCTCACCCGTTTTTTCGATCCCAAATACCGGCGGTTCACCGACGATTTTCTGGAACTTTCTCTCGACGTGAGCCCAACCCTCACCGTCATCACCATGAACCGGCTGGAAACCATTCCCGAACACCTCCAAAGCCGGATGACGATCCTGAAGGTGGAAAAACCCACCCGCGAAGACAAAATCGGCATGGCGAACCAGGTTTTACTGCCGCGATTGCTCAGGTCGAAGGGGTTAACCCGGGAGAGCGGAGCCGTTGGTTCGGAAGACTGGACCCCGCCGGTCACGATTGGAAATTCTTTGATGCTCCTGACCCGCTTGGTGGACCACCACCTGAGTCCACTCGACGATGCGCGAAAAATCGAAGAACGGTTGAATCAACTGATCGATTCCGCCTTCGGCGATTACGTGGAAACGGGCCGACCGGTCCGACTGGACGCCGATGCGCTGGAACGATACCTGGGACCTCCGCGCGGGCCGCGGGGAACGGGCGAGGGGCCCGGCGAAACGGAAGTGGGGCGCATGGAGATTCCGGTGCAGGAAGGCGCGCTCATGACCACCCACGCGGTCCGCCGTCCCGGAGCGAAATGGCGAATGCAACTCCCCCTCTCTCTGGGAGACCGAGAAGACCGCCCCAACACCTTGGCCGACACCGGCCGGTTGGCTTGGAATTTGGCCCTTTCCTTTGCTCAGAAACGGTTTCCCAACGCACTTCCCGGGACGGTCTACCTCCACGTGGACGTTAACGATGCCTCCACGGAGAATCCCGGCATGGGATTCTCCGGCCTTGGCCTTCTCGCGGCTTTTTATTCTTCCATCACCGGCCAGGCGCCCCCCGCCGGGGTGTGCCTCGGGGGTGAAATTGACCTGAAAGGGAATGTCCTCCCCGTCAATCCCAAGGAGCACGGAACGCTCTCTCGCAAAGTCATTCGTTCCTTCGCGGAAGAGGGCGAAACGTTTTACCTCCCCGCCGGAGACGGCACGCGCCGAGAATTGGAAACCATGATGCGCCGTCAGCCCTATCTTCGCGGCCTCCTCCTCCAAAACGGGGTCGCGGAACTGACGCTCAATTCCGACCCCGGCACGGGGGATCCCGCGGACGACGGCCCGGCCGCCCGGAGACGACAGCAGGAAGCGGACCTCTGGAACCGCCTCTTGGAGGGCCTGCCGGCGAAAGCCAAAGCAGAGGGGGTGGAGGTATCGCAGGAACAAATCCCGTTAGAGGAAATTCAGGGGTTAAAGCAAACCGGGAAAGAATCGGCGTTTATCCAAAGTTTCACTCTTCGCGGATCCGAGAAGGACCTGACCCGGCTACTCAGCCGGGAAGAAGCGCTCCGTTCAATAGGGAGATTGAAAGACGAAACTCCCAAAAACGCCTCGACGCAGACCTTGCCCATCTTCCGCTGGCTCCGCGGCCTCATGGATAAGATCCAGGACGGGGCCACTCCCGAGCGGGACGAGAAACGTCAGGCCGTTCCCCTCCGGTTCGTGCTGGTGGATCACGTGGAAGAAGTCTTGAACGACTTGTTCCCGGACGAGGGAGGCCCCTCTTCGGCCTCCGGCTCAACGACGGGCAAGCCTCCCCGGCCCTCCGACCCCGGAAACGGCTCTCCCAGCGAATTTCGCGCCGGGATGGCGTTGTCCCCCCACGAAAATATGTCCTTTAGTGCCGACGGGAACACCCCGTGGGGGCAAACCGACGGCGCCTTTTTCGCCCCCACCCCCCGCCGGGACCGGGCGAACGAACCCAAAAACACGTTGCTTGCCGCGGTCCGAATTTTGGGAGAAAACAGCCCGACGGAATCCCCACTAGGCGCCCTCGCCTCCCAACTGGAAAGGACCGCCCCCCTCGCGCCATTGACCCATGAACAATCGGACCGGTTGGCGGATGAACTGGGGACGATCCCTTTCCCCGCCCCAGGGTCCGATGTCTCACGGGAAGAATGGAGCGCCGCCAGGACGACCGTCATTGGTTTCATTGAACGCTTCCCGCGTCCCGCTCCGAACCTTTCCCCAACACCCGGCCAGGAGGCCCGACCAACAAGCTTCCACAACACTCTGGCGGCGGGGCTACTCAACCCCGAGAATCCGGCGGGTCTCGTCATTGTGGACTGGGGGATGGTGGCCTCCAGCCCCAAGGAAGTCGCGCGGCTGATCACCAGCATGGCGAACCGTTCCAACAACAAAATAGAAATTGGGTTTTTGAACGCCGAAGGGGAAGGAACTAAAATGATGGAACAGCTTCAGAAAGAAGGATTTAGCCGCGGGAACAACGTTCACGTCCTGGACCGGAGAGCCTTAGAAGAAGCCGGCGCCTTGCTCGAGGGAGGTCGGGTCGACTTAAAGAAGGTGGAGGGTTTTGTTCAGACCCATTTACGTCGACAAAACCGAGCCCCCGCCCGCCTGTCCCAGGTCGTGGCCGACCCCGTGAACGCCCGGCGCTACATCGGGGACGTGGTTCGTCTGTTACTGGACGTCGAAGAAGTCGTTCTGGAAGGGGACGCCGCCGTCGCTCTGGTCACGAGCCTCGGCCACGACGCCACGCTCCCCATCCGAACCCAAACCCTTTCCTACAACCCCTTCACGCGAACCCTGCGCCTCCCCCCCCAATCCCTCACCCCCAACGCCCTCACCCACTTCGACAAAGTTCTCCTTTTGATCGATACTCAAGCTTAAGAACTCACTTTTTTTTATTACCTGCCGTAAATATCGCGCCGGTTGCCAACGAGAAGGATGAGAACTCTGTTTGCGTTAATGGAATAAATAATTCGATAATCCCCTATCCGCATCCGCCAACGACCCTTTAAGTCCCCCCGCAAGGGCCGCCCCAGCTTATCAGGAGCCAACGCCAACCGCTTCTCAATGGCGTTTTTGATCCTCCTCAGATCATCCCGGGAGATGGACTCCACATCCTCCCAACATTCCGGGAGATAGGCAATCTCATACGGCATCAAATGCCCAAACGCTTCCAGAAGGCTTTGTGAGACACAGAGGGAGGAGAGGAACGCCGAGCCGTTCGTTTATCGGCCACCTGGCTCCAAATAATATCTTCGTTGTCCTCCAGCGCCTGTCGAACCAAATCGCGCATCTCCGTCGATAGCGAAACACCGTCTCGTTTCGCTTTCCGGCAAACCGTGTAATACAACGGCTGTTCCATCACCACCATGACGCGGGGATTTTTAGCGGGCATAGGTTAATTCTCCTTTCCCCAAGTGTATCAGAAGTTCAACACCTAGACAAGGGGCAAAACCAACACTCTAGCCCTCTGAAAGAGAATTTCCTTCTCCACGCGGGAGAGGGCAGCGTGAGGGATTCGGTTTGTGAAAATCGTCGGTTCCGCATCGGCCTCCCCTCCGGCTAACGGGGACGACGCCTAGCGGCCTCGCCTTTTGGGATCGCGCCTGCCAGTGGCAGGCGTTGGCGACGGGCCGAACAGACCCCGGGTCCGAAGGAGCTTCTCCCGAGAGGAGAAGGAATACGCTTTTTTGTTCTATCGCGCGCCTCAGAGCGCTAAAGAGATTCTTAGCGGTTTCCCTCTCCCGCTGGCGGGAGAGGGGAGGGGAGAGGGAATGTTTCCCACACTGAAGCCCCCCTTCTCCTCCTACGCGCTCAGATCCACCACCCGGCTCTGCTTAAAGGCGTTGGTGATCACCGCCGCCACGTTAGCCTCCAACACCACGGGGATGATCCCGTTCAGGGATTTCCAACGATCCTTGTCGGTCGTCGCCACCCCCACGCGCACCATGGGCACGATGCTCTTGTCCCAGCCGAACAACGCCGGGATCGTTTTCATCAGATCTTCCAAGTAAATCTTCCCGTTCCGAACCCCCACCCCCCGGCCCGCCAGGCGGACGTTTTTCATCCCCAGTCCCTTTAAGCGGGACGCGACGGCCTTCCGCTGGGTTTTCGCCCGGGTCCAGATTGTCAACAATCAGCACGTTCATCTCCGGTTTCGGCGTCGACACCGCCTTCCACAACGCCTCATTAAATTTGCCGTTGGTGAAGAACGACCTCGCGTCGATCGTCAGCACTTTCGGGAACACCACCGCTCCCGTCATTTCCAACAGGCTGTGCCCCATGCCCGCCAGGTTCACCACCTGCCGAACCGTTTCCGCCCGTTGGTCTCCATCTTTCGTTTCCCGAACCACCTGATCCAATAGGCTCAACGCTAGCCGTTGCGCATCCACGCGTTTCAGGTCGGAAGCCAGCGAGTCTTTCAGGAAGATCCTCATTCCCGCCCCCGCCAGGGCTGTCCAGCCGGCCGACTCCGCCGCCCGCTGGCTCAAGGCCACGGACAAGGCTTCAATGTCCGAACGAGCGCGCCCTTCCAGCTCAGACAATTCCGCCATCCCGGAATAAATCGCCGCCTCGGCCATTTCGAGGTTCACCAAGGCCAGCAGTTCCGCCGCCTTTGCCGTCGGGTCCGCCTCGCCCTTTCGGCTCAGTGGGAGGAGAATCCGGATATCCCCTTTTGTCCCGATCCGCATTTCGGATAGACCCTCTCCACCCACTCGCCGCTCCACAGAGATCCGACCGCTCAGCCCGTATCCCAGATAGCCCCGGTATACCGGCGCCAGAACCTGGTTCGCCGTGGCGTTCAAGACCTTCAAGGATCCTTCGCCGTTGCCGACGCTCAGCGCCTCGATCAGTTCCGCCGCCATCTCGCGATTCAGCGTTTGGCTCACCACATCCTCCGCCCTCACCGTAGTGATCTGACCCTCCACCTCCCCACGGGTCACAGGAACGAAGGGCGACATCCCCCACGCCGACAAAACCTCGCGCGCTGTTCCGTTCACCTTTTCAATGTCCGCCAGGGCGCCCACATAGGCCCGCGGTTTCTCCGCCTGTGCATTGAAATACGCGCGCACATACCCCGCCGTCGCCGATTGCAGGTTCAGCCGATTCACCGCGCCTCCCACTTCACGCGCCAGTTTGCCTTCCAATTCATGGATCTGCTCCAGGGTCAGTTTCGTCCCCTCGTCGATCGCCCCCATCTCCTTCATCCCCGCCTCCACCAATGCCCCCAGCAGGGCCCCGTTCCGCCCATCCAGCGGAATCGACTCGCCTCGGTCCAAGGCCTCCACCAGCCACTGACCCAACGGCTTGTTCACCGGCGCCCCGAATTCGGATTCGGCGGCCCCCTTGGACGACAGCTGAACCATCAACCCTTCCCGCGTGGCCACCCACTTATACGACGTCATATTATTGGCCGTGTCCATCACGATCCCCGCCGGGTTCAACAGGTCCGTCACGCTCGGGATCGGCATCCCCGTTTTCTTGTCCGTCAAACTCGCCAGCCCCACGTGCACGTGAGCCCACAGGGAAAGAGCCGCCGGCGCGATTCCGGCCTGTTCCACCACAGCCTGGTTCGCGTCCGCCCGAACCCCGTCCGTGATCCCCCGCACCGTTGCCACGTCCACCCCCGTCGCCGTCACTTTAAAGATGACCTGACCCACCGTCTCCACCCCTGACGTCCGCGCCGCCGCGGCCAACCCCGCCAGACCTTCCATGGCCGACCGGTTCTCCAACGCGCCCAACATCGCTTGGGTCTCCTCGCCGGACACCAAGAGAAGCTTCGCCTCTCCACCCTTCGCCAGCGACTGCACCGAACGAACCGCGCTGTAGGCCAAAGACACGAACGTCGGCATCACCTGCGCCAAAGCCGCCCCCATTTCCCCGGCCCCCAGCAACCGGTGCGACTGTTCGTGCCACAAAACGCTCGCCCCCACGCTGTTTTTCCCCAGCGGGTTCAACCACCCCATCCATTTCGTCTCCATCAACCCCGCAAACCGTTCCCATGACACCCGAATCGTATGGTCCCCATCATCCACCCACGCCGTCGGCGCCCCCGAATTCAATCGACTCGCCCCGATCTCCCTGCTCCAGTTCGCCAAGTAATACGCCGCCGACAGTCCCCCTGCCACCCCCAGCACCGCCAAGGGCGCCGCCCCCAACGTCATCCCCGCGAAAGCGACCCCCGTCACGCCCGCCAACGACACCCCGGCGCTAACCACCCCCGCCCAGGCCTGACCCGCCACCGACAACGCCGCCGCTTTAACGCCAACGGTTTGTCCGGCGTCAGAGTCGACCTCCACGCCAGAGGAAACAGCGTTCGACGAGAAATCTTTGAATTCGTTCATTACCAACGTAGGATCAAGCCCCTCACCCGATAAGTCAGTGAATTCAGTCACAGACCCAAGGGCTGACAGATAATCTCCAAATCGAACATCATCCTCTTCTCGCGGTGAAAGCACGGGCACCGAAGTGGGTTGAGTTTTGAGCAATTTTGCCCTTTTGTTGATAGCGTCGAGACTCACCGTCAGCCCGCGCAGGACAACTCCCTTGTCGCGCAGGATAACGGCCTTGTTAGGATCAATTTCGTCCATTTTGTCCATTTCGGCCATTTCGGTCATGGTAGCCGTTATTTGTTTAACGAGTCCTTTTCCTTTTTCAATCAGTTGGTCATAAGTCAGCTGCTCAAGGTTATCTTGCGCTCCGAATTTGAGACCTTCCCTTTCCTCCGCCGGAAGGGGAAGAGGCGTGTCTTGGCTCACGACGGTCTTAGTTACCATAGCCTGTATTTTCGCCGTCTCTTTCAAATCCGAGAAGCGAACCTGAGACCGCGCCTCAACAAATTCCTCCCCCCCAACAAGGACCGCGTTCGCCTTCACCGTCGCCCATTCGCCGTCCGACAACCCAACCAGTTCTTGATAAGTCACGCCTTCGCGAATCATTTGGAAATTGGCCAAATCGCCATGGCGCCGTTCCGCTTCTTCAATTTGCGGGAAATAATGTCCTAACCAAGTGCGGCCCTCTTTGGTTTCAAGTTCAAAAACTCTCAAAGCACCTACGCGGGATTCGGCTGCGTTCATTCTCTGAAGGTTTGAATTAGCCGATGGTGTCCCCATTCCACCGAACAAGAAACCTGCATCCAGCCGGCGGTTGCCCAACTCAACGCCATATTTTTTGGCCAGAAGGGGCAAGCTGACAACCAACGTGGCGGCGATGGCCGCAACGGGAACCACACCTAACCCCACCAGTCCAAAACCAAGCGTGCCGATTTGAACCCAAGGGTTATTTCCTTGATCCCTTAACATCCGCATAACCCCATTTTCCTTGTCCGTCGGCTCTTTCGGGTTTGACATCGCCATTAATCCGGCGGCCAATCCGAACAAAGAAGTGACGATACCGAGCCCTCCAAAAGCGGCAGCGAGTCCACCAAGGGTTCCAGCGGCGGTCGTCGTAAACCGGAACGATTTCCAAAGAGCGTCTGAAGCGGGTGCCGTCTCGAGTCGCGATTGAAGAACCTGCGCCCGAACCGCCCCGTTTTCAAAACTTGGGGACAAAACATCCGCCATTTGAAGACTCGACGCGGCGCGAGCGGATAGCGCCTCATCTTGGCTTTTTATGAAACTCACCTCTTGGTTGTAAACCCCCATGGCCTTATCCCATTTCTGGGAGGTCACCCCAAGGAGAGCGGCGCGAACCGCCTGTTGTTTTGAATGATCGGAACCGCCGAACGCCGCCACCAGCGCGTTGATCTGCGGAACGCTCGCTTGCCGATCCCCTGACATAATCTTCATGGCGAGCGCACGATCGCTTTTCGCCACAGGAAAGCGGAAAGAACCCCGCCAACTGGTATCCCCCAACAAATACTCATTGGTCGCCAGAGCGGCACGGCCGCTGATTTTTTCTCCGCGGAATGAGGAGAAGAAGGCCCTGGCATAGGCCAACGGAACCGCTGTCCAGCGTTGAATTCCCGTGTTTTCTTTAAGGATTTGCTGGACGCCGTCGGCACGAGAAACCAATTTGAAGTCTGCCGCCTTCGCCAAATTGGCGTCTTGGCCGAGAATTAGATAACCACCGTTCACCCGGGAAAGTTCCTGCCAATTCAGGGTTGGGTTTAAGGCCATGGCCAGAACATCGCGTTGCTGGTCATTGTCTAACCCCATCCCAAGATCATAAACCTTTCCCACAATATCCTGATCACTGAGAGAATCGACCGAATCCCCGTTAAAGGTCCCGCTGGCCAAAACCCCAAGGGCATTACTCAAGGCAATGTTGCTTCCGACGCCAATCATGCCTTGCAAGGTTCCCGCCAGACGGGCGGACGGCCCACGAATTTGGTCCGATGCGAAAGAACCCAGTTGTTGTTCCAAAACGCTGGATTCGCTCACCGTCACCTCTCGCCCCCGGGCGGCCGTCACGGCTTGGCTGACCTGTTGAACGGTGCGATCAAGATTGGCCGACCCGTCGCTCTCTTTGCGGGCCACCAAATCATGGGCCATTTCTTTGGCGACCATGGCCAATTCTAAGACGGTCTCCGCCTTGTTTAAGGAACCAACCTTTTGTTGTCCTTTTTCAACACGAACCGCATTGACCGAGCCGAGGGTTTTTGTCCCGAACTCTTTGTTAGCGGTTTCAATATTTTTGATAAACCCATCAACGATGGCGAGGGATCGTTCGTCCCTCATATTCGCCCGCAAGCCCTTAAACTCCTGAAGGGCTTCGCGGCTGGCATTGGACCAAAGCCGAAGAACAATTTGTTCTGGAGTCAAAATTCCGTCGCGCGGGACAATTCCCACGCCGCTCGGGCCCTGATTTATAATTCGCGTTAACGCGGCATCCACTTTCGCTTTGTCTTGGCCGCCGATCCAAGGATCTTCCAGAAGGCCTTTCATGTTCATGATCAGAAGTCGTCCCCGGAGGGTATCGCTCACCACGCGTTCCGTCGCCTGGGACCGATCCGTCGCCTCGTTATATTTCGCGAGCAAACTCAATGTCTCCAGCTCGCTCAGTTGA
Source organism: Elusimicrobiota bacterium (assembly GCA_016721625.1). Lineage (NCBI taxonomy): Bacteria > Pseudomonadati > Elusimicrobiota > Elusimicrobiota bacterium. The sequence continues at coordinate 179,177 of JADKHR010000001.1, read as the reverse complement.
CCGACTTTGGACCCATTGGGGGCTCTCTCCAAAAGACCGCTCGCCTCAGGATTTTTATAGCCCCCCTCCGACCACAAAGATCTCAGGCTCGCCCTCTCTTGAGGACTCAACGCCCCCAATTTGGCATTGGCCGCATCCGACGAGAGATTATCGACCAAGACAAACTTTTGTTTTTCACTTTCCCAACGTGTGTGTCCCATTTGCATGTCAGCATTCGGAATCGTTCGGCCGATCCGGTTTAACAACTGCGCATAGAGGGTCTCTGTCATGGTCGCTTCGGGGTCATAGACAGCCATTCGGTATCGTCCCTGAAAATCTGTTCCAGTGAAGGCTTGTTCGTTCATCATCACAAGGCGCGGACGCGACGAATTATCCAGCGCAACGCTTTTCGCCAGCTCATTAAGGAAATGCTTGTCGCTGACGTTAAATGTTTCAGGTTCAATCCGAACCAACTCCACTTCGCGTAAAGCCCCTTTAGCGTCCCTCACCTTTAATATGACGCTTTCGAACGTTTTTATTTTTCCATCGACCTGGACTTTAATTTCGCTTGACTGGCTCGACTCGGCTCGATCAACCAACATCTTAAATATTTGGTCGCGGGCGGACCGGCTCGGGCTGGCAAAAATCCCATCGAGATTTTCATGGGGATTCCAATTCGCATCAGAGGAATTCGTCCGCCGTTCCAGAGCAGAAAGCATATGCTCTGACAGCCAATCCGCGACCCCTTTAACGCCCTCCTGAAGGCCCGTCACGAGATTGATTTCCTTGGGATCGAAACGGGATCCGCTGATGGAAACGATTTCGCCACCCAAACCCATACCAATCAGCGTTTTCCTTCCCTCCGCCGTGGCTGTCATACCGACCACCGTGGCGTTCGGTTTATAAAATATTTCCAACAGGGAGGTGTGGCCGTCGGTTTTGGCTTCCTCAATGGCCAGGACCTCAACCGTTCCCAACCGACTCCAGATTTTCTGTTCGCTTTTCAAGTCCTCGATGCGGACCGCGCCACCGGCCAATTTAAATTCCACGGCCCGGTTCAATATGAGCCCCAGGGCGATTTGGTGGTTCACATCGTTGTTCCGGGTATTGAACATAATGGACCCGTAACCGTCCAACGAGATCACCTTGCCATCCACGACGGAGAACCCACCGTCGCGTTGTCCTTCTTTATTTCGGTCCGTCAAGGCCCGCAACACGCTCGAGATTTCGTGATCTTTGTATCCTATGGTTTCCAATTCTTTACGGAAACCTTCAGAAACTCCAAACCCACGACCGTTTTCAGACAACCACACTTTCGCTTTCGGATCTGAACCTGACACGTCTCGCATGTCTGTGGTTATTTCTTCTGCTTTCAACGAAAGAACCGCATTAAGAAGCGATTCCACCCGATCCACTCGCGCCCGCCCCTCGGCCGAGGCCCCCAACGGGGTCCCCTCACCACCACGGATATAGGCTTGGTTTCCGCTCACGGCCACATGGACTTCGTCCACCACAATGTTATTGATTTGTCGGAGCGCCCTCCCAACTTCGCCACCCTCCGCGCCGGCCGAATTGTGCAAGTGGCCAAAACTCGCGTAATCAATGACAACCAGGGCATTCGGATCGCGGAGTTTTTCAACCAGTCCCTTAAGGTCTCGTTCTTGGAACATGGCGGTCCCATTGACCAATTCAATTCCGAACTCTTTCGCAAAATCCTTCCCGCTCAGCTCCCGTCGATTCCCTTCCGGTCCCGTCTTAATCCCAAGGAAAGCACGCTCCAGGAATTTCTGGGCGGCAATTTCAGAATCAACCACCACAACGCCGCTATACCTAGCTCCATGGGTCTTTGCCATTAAGATTTGGTACGCGATCGCGATTTCCGTTTTCCCGGCCCCGGCTTCCATTTCAATATGGTTTCCCATTAGCAGACTATTTAGAGCCAGGTATTGGTCGGGGTAGAATTTGTTTGACCCATACCGTTCAAGAACCTGCTCCAACGCTTGAAGGTGGTCGACCACGCCTCCCTTTTCAGCCTGGATTCCCCTCTCCTGAAGAAAGGACTGAATGGAAAAGTCGTAGAGGGGGAGAGGAATATCCGAACCGTCTTTTTTCGCACGGGCGAAATCCTTCAGGGCGGACTCAACTTCGGCCTTCACGACACTATCAACCTGGCCGATCGATTTCCCAAGAACTTCGCTTATCTTCGATTTAATAAATTCCCCATAAGCCACAAGCGAGTCCGCATCGGCTTTTGAAACACCCTTCAACTCCATGGCTTTCGCTTGCCATAGCGTTCCCCCCAATTCTTTACGGATCTTAGCCACCGTGTCTGGGTCCAATTGGCCATCTCTTTCGTTTTTGGCCAATTCGCTCAGCATCTCATATTTAACAACCATTTCTTTCGTCATCCGGTCAAAGGACGCCTGGCTCATGGGCCCCTTGTTTTGCGCTTTTCGAATGGAAAACACATCCTCCACGTATGCTAAAGCATGTTCTTTAAGCACTTCAAGTCTACGTCCATCCATCTTTCCAACAATGGAAATCTCACCCACCGGCACGGGGCCTTGGGCTTTCGCAACGGCGGCGGCCACAGCATCGCCGGAGGTTGCGGATCGAACTTCCTTTTCAATTCCACTTTTCTCAGCCTCAAGTTGATATTTTTGAAAGGCGGCTTGACGGCGAACAACCAGCCCTTCATAAAAACCTTGAAGAATGTTGAGTTTTGCGCCAGGTAGAACCAAGGCATTTAAGCCGCCCTCGAGGACTTGGTGTTCGGCTTTTTTCAGGTCCGCGATGGCTTGATTCAATGGTGTGGTTTCTTTTTTGGCGTTGTCAGCGGCGGCAAGGTATTCCGCTTTTGCGGTTTTCTCCGCCAGCCTTAGAGATTCGACCTTCGCCAAAAGAACTTCCGCGGCTTTGACCTCAACCTTAGAATAGGATTTAGGATCATTATTGATGACCTGAGCTTTAGCCACGGTCAAATGCACCTCGGCCACCTTGGCTTCAAAAACACCTCGATCGAATTTTTGCAGAGCCTCGGTCACTTGAACACCCTCCGGCTTTTGCGTCAAAGCAGGACGACTTGGATCAAACAGACTCACGCTACGATCTCGTTGCACCAAATCCCCCGGTTTCATCTCCCCCATCCACCCCGCCTCTTTTGAACCGTTGGCCCGAGTAAGACGACCATACAGTTCACCCATGATGGTTTCCCGAACTGGGGCTGACGCATGGATGGCCCCAAGGGGACGCGGTTTCACGTAATCCTTCCAACCCCTGCAACGAACCCAGTCGGGTCTTGCCATCAAATTCGACCCCATCCAATTTTTGGGCGACGTCATAAAGCGTTTGGGTATCGGTCCCTCTTACCGCTTTTTTTGCCTCCAGCGTTTCGGCCCGCAAGGCCGTCTGCTTGAGTTGGCCCATCCCTTCCTTCCCGATATGTTCTTCCGCCGAATGGGCCCTTCCCTCTAAAACCGAAGCGCGGAATTCCGCGTCCTTGAAAACCCGTGATTCAGCGGCGGCCACGCGGCCCGCATTCCGGTTTCCTGCCGTTGGCGTGAGGAACACCGACAGGGCCATATTGACCGCTTCGCTCTCAACGACATCCGCCATGCTGTCTCCAAAAAATGGCCGAACAACGCCTTCCGCCCCTAAGTTAATCAAAGACCCCACGGCTGAGAAAACGGCGATAGAATAGGCCGTCCCCAGGCTTTCGCCGACGAGAGGAAGGGCCTTCATGGCGTTTTGGAGACCACCGTTGACGGCAAGGAACCCCAGCCCGCTTTGTCCGGTCGTGGTCGCCGGCGTCAAAGGGCCAACGACTCCGAAGATCGCCCCCATCATCATCCCGCTGAGTGCGCTCTGGACTCGTTCATTGACACTCAAAATGTGCGGATCATGGTGCAGGCCCCAAGCTCCTGTGATCGGGTCTTTCGAAAAAGAGGGAAGGACGGTCATGAAATCTCCCATTCCCAAAGCGTTCAACCGACCAAAACGAAACCCGGCGGCCAAAGGCTGGCCGATGAATGTTTGGGCCCGGAGCCGGGTCACTCCCAATGCGCCGTCCGCCTTTCGCGCCTCAACAAGGCCCTGGCTAACGGACCGCAGAGCTGGGAACGAGTCGACGATCACCGCGCGCATCGCACCTGCCCTCAACCCGATGCCACCACCAATAAACGAACCAATCACCACCGCAACGGCTGTGGTTTGAATCCTCTTTTCCACGGGCTGACCGTCCGTCGCAAACCAAACACCCGTTCCGCTGGCGACTCCACCGGCCAAGGGATAAAGCCCTCCGGCCTGAACAAAAGACCTTACCCCGGAGACGAAACCCGCGCCAGACGAATAAAGCGCCATCCCTCCCCGTGTCACCAGCGCCGCGCCTATACCCCATGCCGCCGCGCTCGCCAAATCCCATTCGCCGGTTAAATTGTGATCTCCCCACGCCTTTGAAACAAACGTTAGTCCACCAATTCCCAGAGGCGCATAGGTCGTAGCCCGCCCGACCCAAGTAGCAAGCGATTTTGATGCTACACCGATGGAATTTGCCGCTTCCGAAAAAACTTTGCCAGTCGAGATATAATTGATCGTCTGGCTAAAGGTTCTCGCAGTCCCAGCCTCAGGCGCGGCACGACCCGAACCATAGGCGCCAAGCCCCAGGAACAAAAGGCCTGTGGCTCCTTTAACCGTTCGGTCCCATCCGTCCATTTTTTCCACTTCACCGCTCTTATTCAATCCATAGCCTACGTAGGCTGAACCAACGTCCCGAATTCCGGCTTCCATAGCGATGGCCCGGAAGGGCGTGTTCACGACCGAAACGGCGAACGCTCGCAACAACCCCGTTCCGCCGGCCAAGAGAATACTCGTTCCGCCCGTCAGGACGATGGCCGCGGTCGCGGTGATGCCAAAAGCCTTTGCCGCCACGTCGCTTTCATCAATCACCACGGCATTCCCCATGCCGCTGATCATTTGGCTCCCTTCAAGGGCCATATTGGTGAATCTCGTTTCCGCTTCACCCATGGCCCCCAACATGAGGGCGCCTTTCCCCGCCATGTATTTAAACGAACCCCCAACAATGTTTCCGACCCCGGCTACATCTCCCGCCCAGGCGCTTGCAAAGACGCCGCCGCGCACGAGTTGGTCTGACGTCACCGTGTAAACCCCGGCGGCCACTGTTGATTTAACCCCTCCAGCAAAATTTACCGTCGTTGCCCCGCCAAATTGAACGGTATCACCCGCCTGCATGAGGTTCACCGCAAAATTCCCCTCGTCGTTGGCTCTAACCCAGGCCTTTCCAGAGATCGTCCAATCCCCATGGCCGGAGGGGTCTAATTTGTAGTCGCCATGGGACCCGCCCTTCCCCCCCTGGGAATCCCCTCCCGCCGTTGGCATGGACAACCCTTCCTTCGTATAAATCGCCCCATCAACCTTGGCCAGGGCCCCCACGATTTGGACATCCCCCCCCGCAAATTTAAGATCGACCACGTCTCCGCGCCCGACAAACGCGGTGACCATCGCCGTTCCGTCATTGGCCGTATTGACTTTGACAATTCCGGCCGACAGTTCTGTTTTATATCCCGATGTATTGATAAGTTCGCCAGCGGAATTCATATGGAATTTGGCATCTTCCCCCTTCAGGTGGACCTCGACCGTCGCATGGCCCTTTGCCAAAAGGTCTTTAAACTCTCCCGGGGAAGCCACTTTCACTTGGGACATGGCTTTCTCAATTTCATTTCCCGCCGCTCCTTTCAATCCCGAAATATCGGCCTTGATAGTTGCGTAACTCTTTCCCGTCGCTTTATCATTCAATGTCAATTCCATTCGACCCGTCGGCATGTCCACCCGCACGGTTCCCTTGACAGTTCCCCCTTCAAAGTCAACGGATTGCCCCCTCCCCGCCCAATTCCCGGCTTTTTGGTTGCGTTCGAGCGATTCCATAATCTTCCCGGTGATGGCCTTAACATCCGTAGCATCCATTCCCATTTCCTTCTTAACGGCCCCCTCGATTTTTCCACCCTCGATGCGCCCTTTTTGGCCTTCGTTGAGGGTCTTACCGTTGTAGGAAAACCCGCCTTTCCCAGATACAAACGTCGAACCTTCCACCAGCGGAGAGAGTTGGGTTTTTAGCACAGCTCCTTTTGTTCCGCTCAACTCCATGGACCCCGCCACTTTCGCTCCATCCGACAGCGCGGTGATAATGGCGACCCCTGGTACGATTTCATCTTTGGAGTCCCGCTTGTGCTCAATTGAAAAACCGTGGCTCGCGGGGGTCTTCGCTCCGCTTCCCGATTTAGAGGTTTCCGCATTCACTTCAAAACTTTGACCTTCTTTTGCCGTCATCATGTGGCTTAGGACGATCTTTCCTTGAACCAATTGAACGCCATAGACGCTGTAAGAAACCTCCACGGGGTTTCCTTTGGCGTCCGTGACCTTCCCGGTTAAGCTATTTTCACCGACACGGACATTTCCACCCTTGTCGATAACGACATTCAACGTGACCCCTTGCTGTTTCAATGTTCCAACCTGAGAGGGAAGAAACCCTTCCGACCAGGCTCCCGGGTTGTTTGAGGAGTGGGTTATCCAAAGCCCATCCTTCCCAGTGGGGGTTCCCCCCATCTTTGAAACGTAGGTTCCGGAGGGGGGCTCTTTTAATGTGCTCCCTTTGATGAACCCATTTCCGTCCGTATGGAAAGTCGCCATAATTTTGACGGGGGCGTTCAGGTTGGGCGTATTATCCGCGTTGAGTTTATACCAGGTGTCCACCTGTCGAGAGAAACTATCGTTTTTCAGGACGTTGCGAAGGACGCTTGTCTCCAGGGCCCCGTTAACGCGCAGAACCATTTTTTGGGAAACAGCGGTTACCTGCATTTTATCCTTCTCCACTTCTTTTATCTCCATCCCAAGGCTACGGACTTGTGAAAATTTGCCGTTCGTCCCCGCGGTTAAGGCCAGGAACCCTTTGGCGATTGGAACGTAAGCGTGGGTCCCCCGTTCGCCCAAGGCGTATTTTCCATCCGTCTTCAGTTGGCGGCCATCCGCCGCATAGCGCGCCCCGGTGGCTTCCATGAGGGCGCCCATCCAGGCGGGGGGGGCTTTGGAGACTTGGGCGTAAAGGATGTTGGTGCCGGCAACGGCTTTTCGCTCGCCTCTGGCTTCGACGGCCACGCCGTCCTTGACTTGGCTATAGACGTTGGTGCGGCGGTCGAATACGCCGGTGGGACGGTCCTTTCCGTCCAGGACGACAGTCAGATCTTGGCTGGCGGGTCTCCTTTCGATGACATCGCCCGTTTGGATGCCGTTTTTGGCCGCGACGAGGGTTTCGGAGGCGGCTCCGTAAAGGGTCGCTCCCTTTCCTTTTTCAGTGGCGATGCCCAAATTCCCAGCGAGGGTTTTCTGATTTTCGGTCAGTTTCTGGCCTTGGCCGGCGGCGGCCGTGTAAACCGTTCCGGAAATTCGCTCGCGATTGTTCCCGGTTCCGGGGTTCGTGGGGTCTTCGGTGAAAGAGGGCATTTCGGCGAACCGGCTTCCGTTTGAATTGACGACGGGGGTGGTTTTTGGGCTAAACACTTCCACCGCCACTTTTTGAGAGACCACCTTGGCCTCAGGGGCCTTGGAGTTTTGCAAGTCGGTCAATTTTCCGTCGGCGTAGCGGGCGATAATCGTTGGACTATCAAAGAAACTTCCCAGCAAGCCCAAAGAGGGATTCACGGCCACCGCCTGGATCAATTCCCCGCTTTTCTTGTCGGTCAAGGATCCGGTAACAGTGAACCCGTTTTGTTGCCCCACGCTCCCTTCCAGCTCCCGGGTCTTGAAACCATCCACCCAGGTGGCGGAAACAAATATCTGGTCCGGCTGCCCGGGGGCCCGGTTCATCACCGTAACCGACCAATTCTGAACCTGGCGAGGAGACAACAGGTCCACCACGGCGGCTTTCTGGACGTCTTTCCCTTTGAGCACTGCATCGACGTCCTTCGTCACAGCCAACTGGCCCAAGGAGTTCTTTCCGTAAACGATCCGAATCACGGCGCCTTCTTTCAGGCCCCTTTCCGGTTCGTCTTTCGTCAGCTTGATTTCCACCCGCCCGGATACCTCTTTGTAAGACTTTGTTAAGGGAGACCATTCCATGACCAATTCCGTAAATGTCGTTTCCCGCGTGGGACTGGAGGTCCGACCCGTCTGGGTCATGGTTTTTTGTCCGTCCTCCGCCCGATAGGTGATCTTCAAGCCCTTGGCCTCTTGCTCCACGGTTCCCATTTCAGGAACGGTTGCGTCTTTCATGCGGATAACGGACGCCCCATCCGACAAGGCCGTCAACCCTTGAAAACTTGAACCGGCTTTTTCGAAGGTGAGTTGCCCCAGATTCATGAATTTCTGGCCAGCCTGAGCATAAACAAAACCCGACAGGGTTTTGTCGCCCTTCACGGTAAGTTGAGTGTCCTGGGATTGATTCGGGGTTTCCCCGGCGCCCGAAGTTCCTTCTTCGGGTTTATGTCCATCAATGGCCAGCATCCCGGTGGGAGCCAGTCCCGCGGGAGTCATTTCAAGTTTTGCCTCATAAACCTGCCCCGTGACAGAACCCGTGTAGCCGCTCAACAACGTTTCCATTCGCCCGCCTGGAGCCACCAAAACTTGGCTTTGATTCAGGAGGATCGCGCCGTCCTTGAATGTGAAGGGAATTTCTTTCGGTTGCCCTTCGCCTTCCATCAACCGGTACCCTTTATCCCCCACGGCTCGGTTGTATTCCGAAACCGAAATGCTCCCCTTCCCGTCGGACAACTGCCAATCCCCGTTTTGTCCTAACCGGACTCCAATGCCTTTTTCGCCCTCGGAAAACACTCGCACGCCTCTGGCGATTTCAAAACCATTTTCGCCCGATTTGACGGTTAGGGAAAACCCGCCGTTCAGGTCGACCCCCGATATGGCCACCCATTTGCCGCCCAGCTGGATTTGGCCTCCGGTTAAGATTTTCTTCAAATCGGCTCCGTGGATGGTCTCTCCTTGGGCATTGGCAAAACCCTTTAGATCGCTCCAGACCCCTCCCTCGTTCTCTTGAACCGCGAAGACCGGTTGGTTGTCGCCGTCACGGATTTCGGCGAGGCGTTGGGTCCCGTTCCCGTCGAGGATCTGGACACGGGAAACCGTGATTTCGCCCCCTCGGTATCGGAAGGCGTCGTTGGGAATTGCGCGCCCAGGCCTTGATCGCCGACGACGAGTTTGAATTCGACGATCGAATAGCCGCCGGTTTTTCCCTCCACGACTCGCGTGGCCGTTAAGTCGGCGCTACCGTCCAGCGTCAACAACAGACGCGAACCCTCCATGATTTCGCCCGAGTCGAGAGAGAGAGGTTTGATTTCCATCACTTTCCTAGTACCGTCCGCCTCCACGGGGCCCAATTGAGCGTTGACGGTTTTCCCTTGTAGGGTGAGTTTCGCCTCGATGCCGGTGCCCTCCAAGGCGTGGGTGGCGGCTTTTTCGCTTCCCCCCGTCTGGTAAACGTGGGTGCCGTCGATGGCGGTGGTCACCAGTTCAAATTTGTAAACGGAGAAACCGTCTTCTTTTACCGGCGTGATTCCCGCGGCGGTCAATTTTTCGCGCGTTGTTTCCGTCACTTTGTCCGCCCGCACTTCCAGCGTGGTGATTTGAACGGGAACCCCGTCCTCCCGCATCGAAAAATTAAAGGACATTTTCCGGATCGAATCCGCAGGCAAATCGAGGTTCGTCCGCGCCAAGGCCCCCAGGGGGGTCCCTTCCAAATCCGCTCCCTTCTGGGCGTTCACCCATTCGACCACAGCCGCCATATTGGTTGGGACGATCACGGTTTCTCGAACTCCGCCATCCCCGTCCAACTGGCCCGAAACGGAGGCTCCGCCGAGCCCTTTCATCAGTTCAAGCGTTTTTCCGGAATCTCCGAAAAGGCTGGACGTATCCAGAAGCGCCGCATCGGCGCCCGCGAACAGATATCCTTCAGCCGTGACGTTGGAATCCGTGCCGGCCAAAAGGCCCGTGATGTTCGCCTTCACGCCCATGACACCCCGGGCCGCTTCAACGGCCATTAAGGTTTTTTTTGCGGAACCATCGAACTTCACGCCCGTTTTATTTTCAAGGGCATCCACGCTTTTGAAATTGACTTTGGAATCCAGGGTGAATTTACCAGACCGAAGGTCATAATTCACCTGCACTTCGTCGTTCCCCTGGTACCCGAGGTTTCCCACCGCATTTCGGACGGCCGCGTCTTTGATGTTTCCGAAATTCACAACGCCAACGATGCTCCCTCCCAACCCCTTGTTGGTCGTGAATTCCGCAACGAATTTCGTGTCCGCCCCCAGCTTATTGAACCCGGCGATGATCGTCGCCGCCTGATTCTTGTCCTTCACCAACGCTCCGACAAACCCCGCCAGATGGGCCTGGTCGAACCCCACTTTAAAGAACACCTCGCCTGTGCGGTCGTTCACTTTGAATTGGATGATGTCCCCGTTCTCTTTTCCAGCGGCTTTGAGAATATTTTGGGTCTCTTTGTCAGCGATATTTTCCAGCTTGATATCCCCGGAGATCGTTTTGTCCCCGTTTTCCTGGCCTTGAGAGAGAGTCTCAAACTTCAAGCCCACCATTTTCATCAGTTCGTGCAGAGAACCGTCTTTCATTTCAGTCAGCAATTTGGCTTGGTCAGCCGTTAGTTCCCCGTTTTTCAACGCTTGGTCAACGAGACTGAGCTCGTTCTGCCGGGTTTCCGGCGCCACGTAGGAGTTCTCGTTATTTGCCTGGCGCGCCATGGTATCGTTGGCGAAAGACGCTAAGGAGTCAAAAGCACCTTGGACATTGTGGACCATCAGATGGCCCACCGCGGTCAATTGGCCGTTGGACCCTTCGAAGTACATTTGATCGGCAAACCGCGCCTGTATTTTTTCAAGTACTTTGGCCCCAGCCGCCTGCAGTACCCCCCGCCCAATTTTTTTCCGTTATCTCGAAGAAGCTAAGGGTGATCTTGTTCCCGTTCGTGTCTGCCTTCACTTCAAGTGCGTTGAAAGTGAACATCGCCAAAAACAACGAGCTCAACCAGGCATTTTTCGGTCCCAAAACTTTTTCGATCGCGAAACCGGACCCCACCCTGGCCAGGGTGGCCATGAAACCTCGCCCCGTAAAAAATTCGGCTCCTTTAAAACCGAGGACCCCCAAGGCCAAGGAGGAGACCAACCCGGTCAGGAAACCCAGGTTGGACCCGGTTTTCTCCTTCATAACGTCGGAAACGATAATCCCCACCACATCTTGAACCGCTTTCGAAACCATGCTTTTGGTGAACGCCAAAGAAAAATCTTTTGTCACTTGACTGAGATTTCCCGCTCCGAGATTCCCCGGAAGCAGTTCATGGATGGCTTCGCCAATCTTTGTGACAAAATCTTCCGCAAAACCGGTTAAAGATTTCAAAGAATCCGTAATCGTCTTTAGCGCACCATCAAGTCCCTTTATTAAATCCCCAAAACCTCCCCCGCCGCCAGTCAATTGAGACAGTCCCCCGCTACCGACAAAACTCGCGACCGCGGCGAACAAACCGGATATTAAGGCCGTCTTAATGTCGCCCCCCATGGCCAAAGTCACAGTAAAGCTGGCGGCGAAGGAAACAGCCGCCATCCCCAAGGCGGCCTCCATACTCGTTCCAGTGGCCGCCACCGCGCCCAAAGTCGATTCCCCACCAAAAGGGATATAGACGCCAGAGAACCATACGATCACGATGGTAATGACTGCCGCCAAAATCGCTTTCGCGCTGGAGCCTCCGCCGTTGGATTTTGTTTTTTCCCAGATTTTATTTTCGTTCCTTGTCACAATTTGATTTTTGCTGTCGTAGGAATACGTGACGGTTTTCAAACCGTTGGTCTTGCTTGTGGCTTTTCCGTTTTTCGAACTGCTGTAATACCGTTCCGTTTGGCTGGCGACGTTGCCCGCATCGTTGTATTTTATATCCGTCGTCAGGGACCATCCGCTGGCGCGGTTGGCGCTTTTCTGGTACGTGGAGTAAGTGGACGTCGCCCGATCGAAATCGTCGAACCCAAGAACCGCGGAAGTCCCAGACGTGACCACCATGACGGCGTATTGTTTTTTCTTTTTTTGTTCCACGCCCGGCATGTAGTTAACGTAGGAGTAGGACAACTGACGGCCATAGGCGTCATAGACGATGTTGTAAGTCGAGGAGGAGAAATTGAAAGCGCTGAAATAATTTCTCTTGCTGGCCAGTTCGGAATTCCAAGCGGAGTAAACAGTTCCCGAGGCGGACGTCGCCGTCACCCGGTCCGAACTGTCGTAAGAGGTGGTGATCGTGACGTTCGCACACCCATTTTGCCACCCCTCGAACCCGTCCTGAAGCCCTGGAACGTTTCCGTAGGTCGAATAACTCCAATAAACGGTTTGATTCTTTTGATATTCCCGACCTTCACTGTCGTAAGCGATCCAATTGACATAAATGGTCGCCGGATCGCCGCCGTTTTTTGAGTAGCTCTCCGCATAGGAATAAACCTGCCCCAGGGAGTTGTAGGCAATGTTCCATCGCACCGCGTGGCTGGAGCCGCTACCCTCGGTCCACCGGTCTTCGGTATACGAGGTCGCGCGGCCTTCGGAATCCCAGCTGTGGTTGGTGCGCGTCATCGAAAAATGCACTTGCGCCCCGCCGCCTTTTTGGATCCACCCGTTTTGAACGGTTTTTAGAGTGCCGTATTGTTTTCCGGAATCGTAGTAACCGAACGTTTCTGTCGATTCCATGTACGTCGTTTTCGACGTGGTGTAGATGCTGTCCGTGGTGGTGACATCCCGCGACTTGACGGCTTCTTCGTGCCTTTGCTCGAGCGCCTCAGAGGAATCCTCCGAGCCTGTGTAAGCGCCTACCCACCAATATTGGGGCGGTGCGACTTTTACAAAGGACAAATTGTATTTCGTGGACGATGTAATTCGGCGAACACTCAGGTAAGTCGTTGTGGTGGTTTTGGTCGTGGACTCCAAAACCTTCGCCTGGCCGTAAAAGACCCCGAGTTTCTGGGAGATCGTCCCGGACCCGACCACATAAGATCCAGCCACAAACTCGCCGCTGTCCGAAGAGGTGTCGGCGGGAGGACCGACGAGGTCGGGCCCTCCGTTGTCGTAAACCAGGCCGACCCACGGACCATATTGGTATTGGCCCTGGGCCCCGCCCCAATCGTCGTAATGGGTGGTGCTTGTCAGGGTTCGCGGGGTCACCAGGCTGTTGACGCTGATGATGGAAATGGTCCCCGAGGCATTGGCGGCCACGAGGCGGTTTAAGCGGTCATAGGAATAGGTCGTGGTGATGACGCTAGTGCTCGTTCGGCTGATCCCATCTTCCGTCGCGGAACTAACGTTGGTGTTGATCGCCTTGGCCAGAAGCGCCGCCCCCATCCGTATGACATAGAACTGTTCCACGGACCCGCTGTAACTGCTGATTTTTCCGCTCTCGGCGACGCTCGTGCCGCTGACCGACCCCGATCCGTACATCGACGTCAAACGGCCTTCGCTGTCATAGCCGCTGGTGGTCGTAATATCCGAATGGCTGGTGCCTTTGCCGGAACTGTCCGAGATCGACCGGGAACTTTGAAGCATCGCGGCCCCGTTCATGATGACAAACCGCTGAGACAAAGTGCCTGTGGAGGTTTGCCCCAACCCGTCGTTGCCGCTGGTCGTCCCAGCCCCCGAGGCCGCCACGAGACGACCCATGCTGTCATAGGTGTAACTCAGGCTTACCGACTGGTTGTCTGAACTCCCGTCAGGATTGGTGTTATTGGAACCGTTAGTTTGCCGCCCGACAACGGACTGGCCGCCATAAGTCACGTAGGTTTGCGATAGTGTTCCCTCAATTATTTTCGCGGAATAAGAAACGTTTCCGGTCCCGCCGGGGTCATGGGCCACCAGGGTGTGGGTCGTGTTCGTCCCGCTGGCCGAAACCGTACGGCCATCCGCCCCGATCACGAACGACATGTTAGAAACTGAAAAGTTTTCAGTGTCGAAAGGATTATTTTCCCGCGTGGTGGTCGTTTGACCCAGCAACACCGGCTGGCCCGCGTAGGCCCCAAAGGTTTGAGTGCTGTTGGAATAGATGGTTTTGGAGTTGATGGAACCTGATTCCGAATTGTAGACGGAGGTCTCCGTCCGATTGTTGGAGGAGCCGGAACCGCCCGTCAGATGGCCGTCCGCGTCGTAGTTATAATGGGAGTTATTGACGCCGAAACTTATTTCCGACGGGTTGATGTTGTGGGAAAGATTTGACACCGACGAAACAGAAAGAGACCCGTGTTGGACGCCGAAAACGTTGTTGTTCGAGCTGAAGGACAACAACGACACCATGGATTCAAGGCTTCCGTTTTGGTCCTTGTCGGAATACACTTTCAAATGGGAGGCGTTCAATCCCGCGCTCGACCCGCCCGTCACTTGCCCGCGACTGTTGTAATTCGTGGTCAGCCGACTCCAGGAAAGGCTCCCAGACACCGCCTCTAGCCGCCCGCGCAGAGCTGACGGCAACACCCCCTGCGCCTGCGCCCCCAAAGCCCGGGCATCGGCAAAGAAACCCTGGGCGGTGTTGAGAACGTCCTCCACGGTGGGGGGCAAACCGCTTCCGATATATTCAATCGCCCCGCCGCCGCGTTCCGGGGTGAAGGACACGGTTTCAGAGGGAAGGGCGCGCATTTCGCCCAGCGCCATTTGGGCGTCGCTGGTGGACCGGGAATAGGATTGGGACCAGGTCCCGTCGTTGTTTTTGGTGTTCTGAACTTCTGAAGACACCGTCCGCGTTCCGGTGGCCTGGTCCTTCGCGTTGTAGTCGAAGGTCGTCACGCCCCGGGAAGAGGAAATAACTTTCGCCGACCCCTTGTTGTTGCCTGTTTCTTGCGAATAGGACGTGGTGGTCTGTTCGGCTCGCACCGAATGGCTTTGACCATGTTTAATGATATTCAAAGTGACGCCGCTTGAATCCGAATGGGAAAAGGCTCCGTTTGCTTCCGCTTGAGAGGATCGCGTGAAGTTCGAAAGCGCGTTAATCAGTTGACCGTTGGCGTTGTATTGGTTTTGCGTGACCGTGGTATTCGTGTCCACCTTTTTAGCGGTATTCACGTCCCGCCCCTGCATGTCGGCGTAGGTTTTGCTGGTCATTGTCACGCTCGCCGCCAGGGCCTGGCCTTGACGAATCTCAAAGAGCGTGATGCCTTCGCTCACCGTGACCTCGTAGCGGGTGGAGACGGCGCCGGACCCGTTATGCAACACTTCGGTTTCCCGCGTGGAATGGGTTTCCGCGCGGGCGCCCGCCAATTCGCCGTTTTCGAAACGGTAAATCGTCACGGTGTTCGTCCGGGTCGCGCTCGTGCCGGCCACGTTCGATTCCAGGGCGTCCGTTTCGGACCGGGCCAAAACCGCTTGGCCCCAAACGATCGCGAATTGGTTTTGGGTTTTAAATGTTGATGTTTCCTGGGTGCCGTCCGAATTTTCCGTGGTCGTGCTTCCAGTCGTGGTTCCCGATCCGGCGGCCATTTGGCCTTGGTCGTTCCATTCATAAAAGGTTTGTCCGTGCGTCGCGCTGGCGGTGTTCGCGCTCGAGGAGGAGCTATCGCTTTCGGACTCCCAAATCCCGGCCTGGCCCAGGACGGGGATGTAAAAGTTCTGACCGGTCGTCGTGGTCACCTGTTCTTCGGTTTCGCCGGGTTCTTGCCACGATTTATCACCATTGATGTCGTTCCACACCCGCGTCTTGGTCGTGCTGGAATTAATCCCGGTCCCTCCCGTCAGTTGTCCAATGGCGTTGTAGTCGTTCAATTGAGTAGACTCGCTGGTGGTCACCGAGTTCCCATTCGTCGTCGTTGAACCCGAAACAACTTTTTTGGCAACGAGTTGGCCCAAAACAACGACGTTTTCGGTGTCGCTGGTCGAAGACGTGGTGGTGGTGGATTGTCCCAACACCTTCCCGTCCGCGGCCCGGTCCACGTTCTTCGTGACGGTTTCCGATGTGGACCGGCCCCTCCCCCCGACCGTGGCCCCCGTGCGGGTGTCCACGTCATAATCCATGGTGGATACGGTGGTCGTCACGCTGGGCCCCGCGTAGGTGGTCGACGTCGACACGCTCCGAACCACCGCCGAGGCCCCAAGGACGACCCGGAAGGTATTCTCCCCACTCACCGGGGTCCGGGTGACCGTCCCGTCAATGTTCCGAACGGTGGTTTCCCCGTTGCTCTTCCCCGTGGCCGACACCAGCCGCGCTTTGTCGTCAAAAACGAAATCGGTCGTGTTCGAGCTGACGTTCGTGGTGGCGCCCACATGGGAAACGGAAGTGGTTTGCGCTTGCGCCACAACCGATTGCCCCTGGACGATCACGTAATGATTCTGGGTGGAGCTGGTGGTCACCGACGGGGTGGAAATCGTCCCCGTCGTTTTCCCGGCGCTGTCCTTCTTCTCCGTCAATACTTGGGTTTCCGTGATGGACCCGGATTCGCCCGACGCCCCGACCAGTAATCCGTCCGCGTTGAAGGAGCTCCTTGTCTCGGATTTGGAGTTCGTCACCGTGGCGCCCAAGGCGTTCCGCGTGTCGGTCACGGACTGGAGGATTTGAGCCGATCCGGCGACGACGCCGTAGGTGTTGGTCGTTTGGAACGTGGTTCGTTGTTCCACATACCGGTCCACCGTTCCATCCTGGTTGTCGTCCGTGGCAACGGTTCCCCGTGTTTCCCCCACGCTTCCCCCCGTGGCGCCTGTGAGGTGGGCGCGCTGGTCGTATTGGTTTTGAACGGCGTTGTCCGAATGCGTGACGTTGACCGCGTCCAAAGGGATGCCCTCCCCGTTCGTTTTGGTATAGCCCGTATAACTGTCCGTGGCGGTCTTTGATTCAAGCACCATCGTTTGACCCATCACAACGGTATAACGGTTGGTCGTGGCGGCGAGGCTGACCACCAAATGAGGGTGCCCATCCGTCAACACGGTGTTGGCGGATCGGGTAATGGCGCCGCCGGTCGCGCCGATCACCTGGGCTTTATCGTTGTATTGCGTCGCCACCTGGCCGACCGTCCGGCTCACGTTGGAGGCCCCGGACACATCGTTCCCTTGAACCCCGGTAAAGGAATCCGACACCGTATCCGTATGGACCACCACCAGCTGTCCGTTGATCATGCGGAAGGTTTGGGTCGCCTTGGAAAAAACCGCCTGGCGCGAAACCGAATCCGTTTGCCCATCCCGGTCGGCGTCGTTGGCCATCAAATTGACCGCGACGCTGTCGCTAACCCCTTCGGCCCCGGTTTGGCGGCCTTTCTCGTCATAGGTGTTGCGGGTCGAAGAAAGGGTTTGAGTTTGGGATGCCCCGCTGGTTTGAGTCGCTACCGTCTTGCTTTCCAGCCCCCGGGCCGCCCCGCCGATCATAACGAAGGTTTGGATCGTCGTGGAATGGGTTCGGGTGATGGTTTTTCCATTGGAGGCAAGGGCCGGGTTGATGGCGTCAGGAAGAGCGGCATTGATCACGGCCATGCGCCCCAATTGAGTCGCCTTGGGACTGGAAACTCCCGCCGTTTGAAGGAGAGCCGCGCCCATATCGCCGTTAGCCAAAAGCTGTTGCGGGTTCATTTCCGGCCGGGGGCCCCCCTCCTTCATCGAAGAGAGGGTGGTCGCGGCTGTTTTCACCGGGGCGGACCCGGTCAGGGCGTTGGGAAGCTTCGTCGCGTTCTGGGTGGTCCCATCCGTTTCCGTCACGCCGGAGGCCGCGATCGTCCGCCCAACGGAATCCATGATGTAACGGACTTCCGAGGTCGTCTTGCGAAAAAGATCATCCCCGTCACGCAAGAGAGCGGACGTGTCCGGATCCAGGGTGGTGCTCACCGTCTTGCTGTAAATCAGACAGGCCCGATTGTTGACGATGCTGTATTCCTGGGTCACCTCCCCCGATTGGCGGCCCGTCACGCCGAAGGTATCTTTCGTTCCATCCAAGGGGACCGATGTATCCGTCCAACCCCTTTCCACCGACCCACTGTTTCCTGTGCCTCGAGCCGATTTGGTATTTCCCCGGTCGTCGTATCCGTAGGTCACCGTCATGTCCATGCTTTGGGTATTTTCGAATGGGAAACTTTCAGTTTTAAGGCCCCGTTAATGACCACAAACGTTTGTTTCACCGTTCCGTTAGCCGTGGAGGATTTCACCAGCGCCTTCGGCGGCCCGTCCGACCAATCCAGGGTGGTGGACCCGGTCGTCCCGGTGGACTGGCCGCCGGTCAATCTTCCATTCTCGTCATACCGGTAGGTGGTGACCAAGGTCTGGGCCGAGGTGGACCCCGTTTCGGACGTGTTGTCGCTGATCGAGGTGTTCTTGATCAAACGAGCCTCGTTGTTGATCACCTTGTATTCCTGTGAAATGGAGCCGCTGGAACCGCCGGTCCGGCCCACGGTGGCGCCCCGTTCCATTCCGTCTTTGTTCGTGTCCACCCAAACCACTTCCTTGGCGTCCCGCACGCCGTCCGCCCGGGACCCATCGACTTCACCGTCTTCCACCAATCCGTTATGGTTGGCGTCCACCCAACCGTCGTTCCAAACGTGTTCGGGGTCGATGGTCCCCACCTCGTTGCCGCTGGTGTACCCCTCGCCTTGGGCCCCCGTCACGTGGGCCCGGCTGTCATAGGCATAAAGGTTCGTCATCACCGTATGGCTATCGGAACCGTCGGCGTTTTTTGCGGTCGTGTCGCTCAAACTCGCCTGAATCCGTTGTTCCCCGTTGATAGCCACAAAGAGTTGGGTGGACGATCCGGTCGTGAGGTTGTTGTACCCATCGTTCGTTTCGGAAGTTCCGGCCGAGATCGCCCCCAGGGAACGGCCCAAAGCGTTGTAAATGAACACCATCGTGTTTTCGTTCTTGTTCCATGTTTTTCCGGCGACCTCATAACCCCAGGTTTCCTGGGAGGAGGTTTGATCGTTTAACTGCACGGCCCCGTTAAAAACGCCGAAATGTTGTTCGGATTTGCCTTTGACTTGGGGCGGGCGCATCAATCGGTCCACCTTGCCGTCTTGGTTGGTGTCCGTCCATTCCTTCCGTGGCTGAGTGGTGGAATTGGACGTGGTCGTTCCTCCCAGGAGGAGCCCCGTGCGGTCGTCATACGCCAACGACATGACGGAGGTGGAGTCCGACCAACCGGACCCTTTCATGTCGGCGTGCACCGCCGACGTTTGCGTCAACATCTGCCCTTTCCGATTATAGGTCAGATCCGCCTTGGTCACTTGCTTCAGAACGCCGTTATCCGGATCGGACATCGTGTCTTCGTAATGGATCATCTGGCCGTTGGCGTTGTAACGGATGTCGGACCGTTTATTCGCGGAGGTTCGATCCATGTTCACGGCCACTTCCACGGCCCGCAGGTCCCCCGCCCGGAACAAGCTCCAAAAAACGTCGTTGGCGGTTTTCCCGGTTTTGGCGGACTCCGATTGAAGGAGGTCGCTCATAGCCGCGGCCGACAGATCGGCCCCTTTCAATTGATAAATCAATTGGCCCACGGAACCCGTCACGCGCGTCGTGGTTTCTGAACCCACCAACCGCCCTCGAAGGTCGTAATACATCTCCGAGAGCACGTTCACCGTTTGGGTGTGGTCCGCGTTGGTCACTGTTTCTTTGGAATATTTAACCCGGTTGAGGCTGTCGTATTGGATGTCGGACATGACAGTGCGGACGGTTTCATTGACCTGAAAAATCCGATTTTCCGCCCTGACCACGTTCTCCCGGACCAGATCCCCCACTGTTTTCTTTGGGTGAGCGCTCAAGAGCGCGGCCAAATCGGCTCCGCTCAGCTCTTTTCCACCGGCCGGGTCCGAATAGACCCAGCGAGGCTCTTGTCCTTCTTTATGGGCGATCCCCGTGGACCCTGTCATCCGGCCTTGGGAGTCGTAAGTGATGTCCATCATGGTCGTGGTGTTTTGCAACCCGTTCGCGGTATGCTGGTCCACATAGCCGGCCACTTGTCCCAAAGTATTGTAAACCATCCCTTCGCGTTGAATGGTCTCGAACAACTCCAAATCAACCCCCCACTTTTTAAGGTCCGATATAAACCCCGTTTGCTGGCCTTGATCGTTGTAATGGATATCGTGAACGTTGGTGCTTACAATCTGGCCTTCCGCCTTTTGATCCCACGCCACCTCTGTCCGTCCCATTTGCCGGTTGAAAGAATCAAACGTCGCACCGAAAACAACGACGCTCGCGGCCGAATCGGCCTCGCTGTCTTTGACCATCTGAATTTTTCCAGCGGAGTCTTTGGTTGACGTCCAGTTATAAGTTTTGCCGCCGCGAGGCGTTGTTTTTCCCCAGGTTTTCGAGGACCCGTCCACATGGAATTGAGTGGTCGTTTCCTCTATGGCCCCGTCGCCCGTCCGCCGTCGAGCCCATTCATCCGCCGACCCGTCCGGGTTCTTGATGGTCACCGACTCCGACACCTCGCTCCCATCCGCCGACGTCGTCCGCGAAAAAGTTTCGACTTTCCCGTTCGACCGCGTTTGGCTGCGCGTTTCCACGACAGCCCCCTCCGGCGTCAAGGTTCGTGTTTGAGTGGAACCATCCGAGGACATCGACGATTCCCAAACAGAAATATCTCCTTCCGCCGAAGTCGTCGTCCCCCGCGTCCGCACACCTCCCTCCGCTGACGGAGAACTCTCCGTTTTTTCAACGGACCCATCGGCCCATTCCGTCTCTTTCAGGATCGTCCCATCCTGGAAAACAGCAGAAAACGATTCCGAAATTTCCTTTCCGTCCTTATCCGCCGTTGTTGTTTTAGCGAGGACGGGGCCATCCGGGATTGTCACGGACAACCAATTCGATATCTCCCCGTTGGAAAAAGTGGTTATTCCGCGCTCTTCGCGACTTCCATCCGCCAACAAACGGGAAAACGGGCCCACTTGCTCGGACCCGTCCGCCAAAACCCTCAGGTTCGGGCCGATCGAGCGGGGAGGCTGGACGGGAAGAGCGCCCAAGGAAGAAGGGAAATCCAGGTTCAACGGGGCGGAGATCACGAGAGGAGACGTCTCCACCAAAGACCGACCAAGGTCCCGGGTGATGTTGATGGATCCTGATTGTAAACCCGCAGCGTTGTACGCCACGCCCGAGATCCGGATGATGGTTAAAATCTGGTCGTCGGGTTTGACTTCGCCTGAGAACAGGCGGGCTTTCTCATCCGCGTCCAGGCTGTCCCAACTCCGCCGCGCATCCCCCAAGGCCAGGGTGTTCCCTTGAAACTTTATTTCGTCATAGCCTGTGGTCTTGTCAAAACCGTTGTAGGTGTAGTGGTCATCCACAACGGTCTGCATCGTGTCCAGGACCTCTCCTTTCGCTGTTCGGCCTTTTTGCGTGACCGTCTGTTGAGAGAGTTTTTGCCGCTTCAGCGCGTCATAACGAACCGTCGCCTGGGATTGGGTGACCAGGTCTGGCGATGCCGCGCTCGTCAACGTGTCCCGATACGTGGCCACCAGGGATCGAACGTCATAGACAATATTTTCACGCGTTGTCGTCGTTGCCGCCTGGCCTTGGCGAGCCATGAAGTCGGTAAAACCCATGGCCCGGTTGTGACGGTCGAACCCCAAGGCGTCCCAGGTTTGGGTGTAACCGACCCCATTCTCGGTGCCGGACCGTTGGTATCCGGAGGTCGCCCCGTATTTGGAGTAGGTCGTATGGGATTGATCGTATTCGGTCAAGGTGTTGAGATCCCAACGAATGAGAGAACCGTCCAAGGAAAACGGTTTCCCGTTCAACATCGTTTTTCCTTCCGAGAGGAGGCGGACCCGGTCCGCGGCGGAGAGATCTTTCCAAGCGATTTCCAACCCGCCCACAGAAGGGGCCGCTAAACCGAGGTCGTCGAAAGACGTGTTAACCCCCTCCACAACGAACGTCAGGTTTTTTAACCATTCCACCTTTTGCTCCGGTTGCAACGCCAGATCGTCCCAATTGGACGGCAGAACCAAGGGCTCCACGCTCGACCCCGCGCTAACGTCTTTTTGGTGGCTGGAAACCAACTGGCCAATGAGATTGAATTTCCCTTTGGAGAATTCGCCCGTCGTTTTTTGATTCAACAACCCATCCGGCGACGTCGTGACGACCGTCTTTGTGTACGCCTCATCTTGGCCCAACCCATTATAGGCGACAATCAAAAGGTCTTCCCCTTGGTTCGTTTCCCTTTTTAACGTTCCATCCGTGTCGTATACCGCCGTTCGAAGGTCATCGTGCCGTTGGGCCAAGTGCCCCGAGCTGTCGTAGCGCGTGGGACCTTGGCGATTGGTCGTCACCGTCCGAACGCCACCGGCGTCCAGACTGTTCGCCCGTTCCCTCATGGATCCCAGGAGCCCGGCCGTATTGTAGGCGGTTTCTTCCCGCGTCGTGTCCGTGACCGTGCCCAGCGGGTCCGTCACCTTCTGATTGAACGTCTGGACCCGGGCCGCGGCGTCGTAGGTAATGTCTTTCTGGCTCTTGACCGTCAGATTGACCTGCGCGTCAATGGTTTTCTCTTCGAACTGCTCGACCAAGCCGCGTCCGTCGTAGAGCCCCGCCCAGAGGACGGAACTGTCATTGCCCAAAGCGTCCGTCGATATCTGCGCGTAACCGATCAAGTGGTTCTGATCATCATAGAGGTTGCCGTCCCGAACGGTGACGAGGTTCACTTTAAAGACCTGGCCCTCGGTCCCCACATCCGTGTTCAAGGTGGTTTCCTTGAAACCCGAAAGCCGGTTCAGAGAGTCGTAGGCGCCAAACCAGGACACCGAAGAAATGAGGTCAGGATTCTCTGTCCCTGAACTTTTCTGGGTGTATCGGCGCAAGTTTCCCGATTGGTCGTACCCCATGCCTTCTTTCCGTAGCGTCGTCGTCACATCGAAGGGGTTCTCGGAGTCGCCGCTCGTCCGACGCCGAACCTCCGACAACCCAGTGACCAAACCTGCCCCGTCAAAGCCCAGGCCCGTCCAGTTCAGGACCTCGGTGATTTTGTCGGCGCTATCGGCGATGGTGTCGCGGTAGGCCGTTGTCCGGCCTTTTAGATCGTAGGTCAGGCCGGTCCGTGAAGTTGTCGTTTGGTTCGTGCCGGCCGGATTCGTTTCCACCTTCGTTTCGTTCGAGGACCCCATGAGATTGTTTTCGTTGAAGGTCTCGGCATCCCAAACGGTCCGCACGCTCACGTCCGGGCGGTCGGAGGAGACCTTCGCCTCCACGGAGTGGTTCAGACGACCGTTTCGGTCGTAACCCATTTCGGTTTTATTCGATGTCGTGGTAATTTCGTAAACCTGTCTCCCGTCCTGAGCAACGCCCGTCTGAACCGTTTTCGTCCGCTCCGCCAAAACGCGCCCGAAGTCGTCAAACGCCACCACCTCGTAATCCCGGTCCACCGCGATCCCGTTAGCGGAAACCGTCTTTTTGCGTTCCGCCGCTACCCGCCCCTCCTCGTCGTATTCCACTCGCCGATCCCCTTCTGTCCGGGACACCAGCGCTCCCGATTGTTCCCGAACCTCAAAGCTATGGATCATTTGCCCGAACCCGTTATAGGTACCACCTGAAGAGCTCAAGGTTTCCACCACATCGGGACTCGCGTCATCCGTGAGCACGTCCGTATAGCCCACCAGTTGCCGCTGGGAGTTGTACACCGCTCCCGTCCGAACCGTCCCGCGATGGTGGTCGAGGGAGACGGACAGGTCCCATGTCTTTTCCATATACCCCACCGCCAACCCGCGGCCGTCGTAGGAGATCCCTTGATGGGACGTCAAAGTCACCGCCTCCGCCGCCGCCAGCGTGCCCGACAAGATGTCCCGCTGTTGGACGGCCGAAAGGGACTTCCAAGCCTGTTCCCGCCCCCCGAGGGACAAACTTTGCCCATCGAAGCTCGCCTCGCGGTACCCGGTCGCCAGCCCCACGTCGTTGTACTTTCGCCCGTCTTGCACCAGGGTGGTCCATTTATCCGGGACGGAGATTTCCGCCCCGGCCGCGCCCGCGTCATGCCGAAGGGACACGGACCCCATTTCCCGCCCCATCAGATCGTAACTCGTGGCTTGCCGCGTCGTTGTCACATATACCGCCGGTTGGGCCGTATCCGTCGTCGTTTCCTCAAAAGCGGCCAACAACCCATACCCATCGTAAGTGGTCCCCCGCCGCTCCACCGTCTTTGTATTGTCCAAACCCGTCCCGGGACCCTTGGCCGCCACCTTCGTGGTCTCCCGATACCCCTCGAGGTTCCCCCCCCCATCGAAAAGTCCATTTTCCCATACCACCGTCGTCAGCGCGTCGGGAGCGTCCGACCGGTCCACGGTTTCCGTGTAAGACACCATTTGTCCGAAATCGTCGTATCCCACCGCGTTCCGCACCGTCGTCGTCTCCACTCCCGTCCCGCCGCCGGCCAGGTGTTCCGTTTTCCGCTCCAGCGCGCCCGCCGACCGCATATAGCGATCGAACGTGCCTGTCCAATGGAGCTCGGTGGTGATGTCCGGCGAATCCGCCCGCGTTTCATCCCCGTCATAGGATCGCATCTGACCCAGGGGGTGAAATTTGATGTTTTCTCGATGCAAAATGCTTCCACCCGCCGGACACCCCAGCCCATCCCGTTGCGACATCGATTCCTTATATCCCGTGAGCCCGCCCAACCGGTCAAAGGTCGCCCCGCTCCGTTCCGATTCTGTCACCGCGTGCAAAACCGCCTTTTTCATCGATGACTCCATCCGACCCCACCGCCGCGCCCGTCACCCGGTCCACCTTCTGCACATACGTCGCCACGCGCCCATAAGAGTCGTAGGTGGCCTTGTCCATCGTCGTGATCTGAATCGCCTCCGGCGACGCCGTGCTGGTCAGATCTTCCTGGTATTTCCGCAGAGACGACCCGTCCCGCGTGTATTTCATCCCCCTCGTCCGCGTCGTCTCCGTCACGTCCAACCGCCGGGTCTCCCCGTTTACGATCTCTTCCCCCACGCGCCGGTTCACCTGGTCCGAACTTCCCACCAATCCCAACACCCCGTAGGTCCCTCTCCACGCCACGTTCTCCACCACTGTCGACCCCAGCTTCACCTGACGTTCCCGGTAGGTCGTGGCGTCGCCCAAACCGTTGTAACCGATTTTGCTTCGGTGCGTGGTGGACCCGGTCATGGCCCCCTCCGCCTTGTTCGTGCTCGTCACATCGTATTCTTCCACGCGGTTTTGCTGGTCATACAGCATTCGCGACCGCGTGGTTTCCCCCCGCACCCCCAAGGTGTTCAGCGTCTTCTCGTGGCTCGCCGTCACGTTGCCGTCCACGTTGTAACTCGTCCAATCCACCCTCGTCCTCATCCAACTGACCGGGTTATTGTTCTGCGTCGTCTCCTCCACATAGGCCACCGCTCGCCCAAACCCATCCAAAACCACGTTCGTCCGCCGCGTGTCGGTCACGCTTTCCAGTTCCTCCCCATCCCAGGACCCCGCCAGCGTCTTCTCTTCCCGGAAATCCCCGTGGGTCGTCATTTCGCTCCGCACCGTGGTTTCCGTCAATTGCCGCACCACGGCCCCCGTCCCGTTGTCCGTCCCGTTCGTCGTCTTCACCGCCGTCGTCCCCGTGATTTCAACCAAATTCATTTCATACCCGAGCTCCTGGCTCAATGCCCGCCGGCTCCGTTTCAGCTGTTCGTCCCGCGCCCGCGTGTCCGTCACCACCGTGACGTCCGTCATGGCTCCATCGGTTTCCTTCCCCACCACCCGTTTCGTCTCCAAACCTCCGTTCTGGCGGTCCAGCGCGTCATAGGTGATCCCCGTCACCGTGTTCTTCACCTTTAAGGGGCCCATCGTCAGCATCTCCATATACCCCACCAACTCCCCCTTCACATACCCAAGCCCGGCTCCCGACGCCGTCCAGTGTTTCCCGCTCACCCGTCCCCGCGAATCCGTGTCCGTTTGGAAATAATCCATCAGGTTGTGCTTCGTGTCATACAACCCGTCTTGGAAATACCGCGTTTTCGTCTCCCCGTTCTCCGTCGTCTTTTCCCGGTAGGAGATCAGGTCGTCGTCCACCGTATACTCCCCCTCCGTGAAATCCACCGTCCGGCTGTGTCCGAAGGCGTCCGTCGTCACCTGCCGATAGGCCGCCGCCCGGTCATACCGGTCGTAATCCCCGTCCCACAGGACCCGCGTATCCATCCCCTGCCAATCCGTCAACACCCGATCGTAGTGGATCAGGTTCGAATACTCGTTGTACCGCATGTCCCCCGTCACGTCCTTCTGCTCCAAACCGTCCGGGCCCACCGTGTTTTTGACGTAGCCCGTTAGGTGGTAGGCCGACCGACCCCAACTGTCCGTCTCCCCGACTTTCCGCCCCGTCCACAGCTCGTTCTTCTCATACCCCGCCGCCTGCCACGTCACATACGTGTCCAGACCCTTCTCCGTCGTCAGTTCCTCATACTTCAGCAGGTTCTTCGACTCGTCGTACGTCCCCCCCCACCACTTCCGGTCCGTCACCTTCTCGTTCTCGTCCACCGCCGTTTCCTGGAACCGCGTCAGATTGTCGGCCTCGTCATACTGCATGTCCCACCGGTGGAGCGTTGTTTGCTCGTTCTGCGCCGTTGTCGTTGCTTCCCACATCTCCACAACCTTTTGCGTTTCCTGCACGTTGGCCTTCGCCCCATCGTGATACGACATCCGCCGCGTCGTATGGCTCACCCGCCCCTTCACGTCTTCGTGCTCGATGTCCATGGACACCAAAATGTGGGATTTGTTGTACCGCATGTTCGTGATGTTTTGCGTCACCGCCATCCCGTGCTCGTTCCGCGTCTTGGAATTCAGGATCCGGTTGGCACGCCCGTCGATCAAATACGTCCGCGAAAACGTCCCGTCGAAGTTTTTCCGCACCGAGAAATTGAACTCCGTCGCCGACCCGAAGATCGCCTTCATCTTCAGTTTGATGTTCTCCACCACCTCCGCCACCGTCTTCATCGCCAGGTCGCCAGGAGTCAGTTCCTTCTCCAACGCATCGATCTGTGCGCCTTTCAGGATTTCCTGAGGCGACAGATAGCCCGCTTTGTTCAGGTTTTCAATGTCCTTATCTCCCTCGCCGCTTGGATGGTTATTTTTTCTAATTTCGTTTATTGCATCGATACGCTTCTGTTGCGCTTCAAGCGTTTTAGGGTCGGTGCCGGGATCCGTCAGTGGCCTTCGGTCGCTATACTCGCTGCCGTGGAAAACCACCGGCGCGCCTTTCTTCGATGCGCCCGTCAATTTCATCAGCCGTTCCAGGAGATGGGTTTGTTTCGCCAAGACGCCGGACGTGGCATGGGTCGGCAAGAGGGGGAGGCTCGCCGTACCCGCGCAAACAGTCTGGCTAAAAAAGGTGATCGCCGCCATCGCCATGGCGAGGCCGCGTTTCAACGCCGCCAGGTCCGGCAGAAACTTCGTCGCCGGCGGCGTGTGTGGCAGGGGCGCAAACAAAGTGCGCCTGAAAATTTCACGTGGGTCTTTCATTGTCATTCCCCCTTCCATTGGGTTCTTAGCCCTCAAAGTATACGAGACAGACCTTAAGATTGCCTTAAGAACTTGTAAACAGGTTGGAAATTTTCGGTAAATTACTTGAAACAGAGATGTTTCCATTTATTTACAAGTTTTCCGCCCGACGTGAAGACGGGCACCACCACCCCGGACACCAAGAAACAGCGGAAACATCCCTGCAACGCTTCAACCAATGGCGCGACCAGAGAGCGGCTCCAATTTAAGATCAAGAGAACACGGCACAAACGAAGGGCTTGACCGGGGAGATAATTTTTCCCTTGACAGGAACGGGAGTCTGTTATAGATTTACGCGGACTCCAGGGACGATGTGCCCGGGGGTCGAACGTATTCGTTTATTTTCGAGGAGGCTCGATCCTATGAACAGCACGAAACCGCTTAAATACATTCCCCTGACATTCAAAGCATTGGCTCTGATCTCGGCGCTCCTCGGCCTGGTGTTCTTCGTCATCATCTTGGTGGGCGGCGGGTCCGCCGACGCGCCTCGAGCCACTTCCGTCTTGGCCTTGATCCTGGGTTTCTTTTATCTTCTTTTTTTCTGGACCATCGCGGAAGTGATCGGTCTTCTCGTTAAAATCGAGTCCAACACCCGAAAGGACTGACCTCTTAACCGGTTTTTCCATGGGCGCCCGTCGTTCACTTTGGCTTTGGTGGGGGGCGGGCGCCTTTTTTGTGTTGGGGGTTGCGGGCTGGGTCTTCTGGGCTGCGCTTCGAGAACAGAGGTTGAAACCCCGTTCTTCCGAGGGGGCGTGGGGACAGCAACGCTATCCCGCTCCCGTGGACAACACTCGCCCGAACAACAGGGAATTTGGGCAGAGCCCCTCCGGCATCGATCCGGGTGTTCAAGAAACGCTCCGGACCATCAACGAAATAAACCGCATCAACCAATTGAACCGGGACCTTCGACAAAAAACGCCTTCTGTCCAAGGGGCTCCGAAGACCCCGGCCTCCCCTGCGAGAGCCAACGAAACTCAATCCCGCGCGGAGGGTCCGGAAGAAACTTCGCCTAAAAACTGAAAAGAATCTCCTTCGGATTCTCAACCACGGTTAAATAGAAATTCCTCCGTTCAAACTTCCGATTTGAAGGCGCTTCCTTCGAACTCGATCCATTTTCATCCGACCATCAATTTAAAAATCAAGACCCCTCTGGGACCGATGGGGAAACGGCGAGGGGCGGGACTCCGCTCACAAAGAAGAGTTTAACTCTCTGTTTGAATATTTCCGTGTGGTAGTAAATCGCCGGAACCATAAAAAAGGGTCAAGAAGGTGGAAACGGTCGCTCCGCCGATCACGGTCAAGGAAAGCGGCGCCCAGAGAGCGGCCGAATCGCTTCGCGAAAGGGCCATGGGGACCAAATCCACGATGGTCGTTAACGATGTGTTGAGGATGGGAGAAAGACGGATCCAGCTGGATTCCAAAACGGCGCGTTTCAGTTCCCGGCCTTCCTGGCGGGATTGATTGATCCGCTCCACCAAAATAATGGCGGCGCTCACCACGATTCCCCCCAACATGATGATTCCGATGTAGACGCTCATGGTAGCCGGGGTGTGGGTAAAATGGAGCAAGGGGATGCTTCCGATCAGCGCCATGGGGATCGTGACCATGACGATGAGGGCCTGGGTGTAGGACTCGAAAAGGCTAGCCAACACGATAAAGACCAACGCCGCCATAATGAGAAAAGCGAAACGGAACTCGCGCTCGTTTTGGACCATGTCCACGTAATCGCCACCAATCTGGAAGTAATACCCCGGCTTGACCGAAAGGCCCCGGAGCGCCGACAACGACCGCTTGGCGGCCGAACTGAGCGCCAGCTTTTCCCGGTTGGCGCTCACCTGAATCACGCGTTGTTTGTCTTTGCGCCAGACTTCACTGGGGGTGAGGGCATACCCGAAATCCGTGATCTGGGAAATATTGATGGGGTCTCCTTCGGGTCCGGCCACCGAAAGGTGTCCGATGTCTTCAACGGTTTTACGATAGATTTCCTTGTCCCGCCCAATGATTTCGAGCTGGTTGCCTTCCTCAAAAAAGAACGTGGGGCGGAGCCCCCGGATTTGAGCGTGAAGGTCTTCGGCAATGTCCTTCACCGTTAGGCCGAAAAGCGCGGCCCGGTCTTTGTTGACCTTGATTTGCAACTCCGGCTGGCCCGGCTTGTAGCGCAGTTTGATGTCGGTCAAGCCCCGAACGTTCTGCAGTTTACCGGCAATGGCCGAGGCCATGTCCCGAAGCTCGTTGTAGTCCGGGCCAAACACGTCAATGAAGAATTCTTTTGAAGATTCCGGTTCTGAAAAGTAAATAAAACTGTCGAACTGCTGGCCGATGTCGGCCACTTTGGGGCGAATTTCGTTGATCACGTCCTGAACCGAGCGGGAACGCTCGCTGCGGGGAGCCAACGTGACATACACTTTGGAAGACCAGCCCTCCACCCGCGCGGCGGCGGTTTTCACGACCTCGGCAATTTCCGGCGTGTCCGAGAGTTTCTGCTCGACTTCGCGCACCACCTGGTCCGAGATATCGAGCTTGGCGCCGGCGGGGAGTTCGATGTAAATGATGAATTCGTTTTGTTCCGTGGTCCCCAGAAAATCCTTTTCCATGACAAACAAATAAACGAAAACCGACAAAAGAGCCGCCGCGCCCATCCCCAGGGATATCCATTTTTGTTGGCGCACGGACTGGGCGCACCAATGAACAAAGGCGCGGCGAGGATGGTGCCGCGCCCGGCGGATCTCAAAAAGGGCCGAAGGCCAAAACCAGGCGTGCCAATAGTATTTGACCCAAGCCCGGATACCCCACGCCGCCGGAGCTGGGTCGGACGCCGGCAAGGAACCGTCCTCTGGGGCTGGAACAGGCGCCGACACGGGAGGGGATTCTTCCACCGGAACATAATCCGGCGGCGGCGTCCAATATTTTTCCGGTATCTCCGACGGAAAGATACGGCTCCGCCACCCCCCGCCATGGGCCGCCCAGCGAAACACCCAGGCGGGAGTGAAGCGAAGGGTTGCGGCCCAAAAGCGATCCAAACGAGCCCGGCCCCCCGGACTGAGATACCCCTTGTGGCTTGGAAGCTGGATCCGCGAGGCCAAAAGAGGCACCAAGGTGACGGCCACCACGAGAGCCGCGGCCATGGAAACCGTGATGGTGAAGGCCAACCCCGAATAAAGGATCTTGACCTGCTTATTGATAAAAACGATAGGAAGGAATACCACAACGGTGGTCAGGGTGGACCCTACGAGAGAAATAAAAAGCTCTTCGGTTCCCTGAATGGTGCATTCCGTGAGGTCAGACCCGGGATGGATCCGAAGGAGGTGTTTTTTCTTTTCTAAAATATTTTCCAGGACCACCGTGGCGCTGTCCACCACCATGCCGATGCCGAGGGCCAGAGCGGTGAGGGTCATCACGTTCAAGGACAGGCCCGCGAGATACATGAATCCCAGGGTGATCAAGACCGCGATGGGGACCGAGAGGAACACCACCGTCGTGTGTTTCCACTCCTTTAAAAACAAGAAAATAATCCCCCAAGTCAAGATCGCGCCCCAAGTAAAGTTCTGGGTGACGTTGGACATGGCCTCTTGGATGAACGTGGATTGATCCGTGACGATCTGGAGGCGGATCGAGGGGTCCAGCTGTGTTTTTTCAAATTTGGCAATCATGTCCCTGGCCCGCTTCACCACGCGAATCGTGTTAGAGTTGTTGTCCTTTTGGATGTAGACGGACACGGTGGGCTTTTTGTTCAGGCGGGCGTAGCTCTCGGCCTCCAAATAAAAGTCGCGGATATCGGCGATGTCCGACAAACGGATGGAGGACCCCTCGGCGCTCTGGAGGACGACCAACTGCTTCAGTTCCTCCATGGTTCCATACTGGCCCATGGTGCGGACCACCCATTCGTCGCGGGAGGTGAGGGTTTTTCCCGATAGCAGGTTGACGTTGTTTTTCCCGATGGCATCGATCACCTGCCGGATGGAGAGCCGGTAAGCCTCCAGGCGGTCCTGATAAAACTCCACGAGAATTTTCCGTTCCCTCCCGCCGCCGACTTCCACGTTCGCCACCCCGTTCACCCGCGAGAGTTGGGGTTTCAAACGGTTGTCCACAATCTCCCTCATTTTCTCGGGACTGAGCTTGTCGCTCGTTAACGAAAGAATGAGGACCGGGTAATCCCCCTCCGAGTAGTGGGCAACGATGGGTTTCTCAATGTCCCGGGGTAATTTATTTTTGATCTTGGCCAACCGCTCTTGAATTTCCAGGGCGGCGAAACTGAGGTCGGTGCCCGGCTCATAGGTCAGGGTGACGACGGACCGGTCTTTTCGAGAAACCGATAGGACGTTCCGGAGGTGGGCTGCCGTGGCCACGGCCTCTTCCACCACCTTGGTGACCAGGGTCTCAATGTCTTCGGGCGGCAATCCCCCCCGCACGCCGATCATCACGGTGAGGCTTCCCGCGCCGGCGTTGGGCATGAGGTCCACCGGAAGAACGATGAACGCGAACACCCCGAAGAAACAGAGGGCCGCATAGAGCATCAGCGTGGTCACGGGGCGACCGACGGCGGTGCGGGGGAGGCTCATAAAAGGGAGTGAAGAAGAAAGCGATCCCGCGGGGCGGGAACGGAGAGCGACGGGTGAGAAGAACGCACGGGTCTACCCCGCCGCGGGAGGCTCGGGGGACGGGGGGTCGCTCCCCTCGATCGGGTCCATGGAAACGCGTTCGGCGCGCCATTTCTCCCAATGGTAGTAGAGAAGCGGGATGAGGAGCATCGTCAAGATGGCCGAAACCGTCAATCCGCCGACGGAGACCACCGCCATGGGAGACGTCAACTCCGATCCTTCCGTCAACCCCGCGGCCAAAGGCAAGACCCCCAACACCGACGTCATGTTGGACATGACGATGGGCCGGAACCGCGCCGCGGAAGCCTGGAACACGGCGTCCCGGAGGCCAACGCCGCTCCGGCGGAGCACGTTCATGAAATCGATCAAGACGATGCCGTTATTGACCACCATCCCCCCCAACATGATGCACCCCAGGATCACAGGCGCGCTCAAGGGCGTGCGCGTTAAAAAAAGGCTCAGCGCCACCCCGATCACTCCCAGAGGAAGGGTGCCCAGGACGATCAGAGGGTGCCAGAGGCTCTCAAATTCAGCGGCCATGATCATGTAGTTCGCCACGACACCCAAGACCATGGCGATCCCCAGGGGACCGAAAGATTCTTTCATCTGTTGGCTCTCACCGCTCAGTTTCAGGTGGTAATCGGCCATCTCGAATTGGCCGAGGCGGGCGTCGATGTCGGCGATGACCTCGCTGGAGGAGCGTTTGAGAATGTTGGCGGAGATCAAGACGGCCCGCTGTTGGTCCAGGTGCTTGATTTCGCTAGGGCCCTTGGCCGTTTCAATGGTCCCGATTTCAGAAAGGGGAATCATCAAGCCGTTCCTGGTTTGCACCACCAGCCGTCGAACCGAATCCATATTGACCCGGTCTTCCGGCCTCAGTTGAACCCGCACATCCACCTCCTGGCCTTCCTCCTTGTAGGTCGTGGCCACAAACCCTTTTATACCGATCAGCGCCGTGCGGGCGATTTCAGAAACAGACAGATTGAAGCTCGCGGCCCGCACGCGGTCCACGTCCACGCGGGTTTCCGGGGAGGGGAGGGCCATGGACGTTTTTATCCCGTAGATCCCGGGGACTTTCGCGATTTCCGCTTCCACGTCCGTCGAAAGTTTTCGAAGGGTCGCCAAATCGTGCCCTTTGATTTCAATCAGAATGGGAGAACTGGACTCGAAGGCGGAGGATAGAACGCTCCCTTGGAGGAGGTACTGAACCTGGGCCCCCTCCAGGTTTTCCTTGTCCAAGCGAGCCTTGAGCGCCTCGATCACCTCGTCCGTGGACATCCGTCGGCGGTCGAGGTTCACGATGGCCTGAGCCTGGTAGGAAGTCAACGCGTCCACGGCGTCGGAATTATTGGACCCCACGGCCACCGAGACGTCCGTCACCGCTCCGATTTCCTTCACCTGCCGTTCCACTTTTTGCATCACCCCGTTGGTGATGTCGAGACGAGTTCCCACAGGGAGGTCGATCCTTAGGATGAACCGGCCTTGGTCAAACTGGGGCATGAACACCTTGGGTTGGAAAGCCATCAAGAGCAGGCTCAACATCACCAGTATCCCGAGACCCAGAGAGAGCTTGCGCGGGGCCCGGATGGAGCGGTCCAGGATGGATTTATATCCATCGATCAAACGATGGTAGTCCCGGTCCGGAATTCCATGGGAGAAATAGCGAAACGCCCTTCGGAGCCAGGGAAGAGGAACGGCTTCGGCCTGGAGGACAGGCGCCCGGTTCCGTTTCGGGATAAACCGATCCAGCAACTTCTGGAGCCCCGCCAAAGGCACAGGGTGGCTGATGAGCTGGGGGATGAGCGTGATTGCGATGAAATAAGATCCCATGGTGGCCAACGTGTTCGCAATGAAAAGATCGCGGAAAAGTTTTTGCGCGGCCCCCTGCACGAACATCAAAGGGAGGAAGACGGCAACGTTGGTGATCGCGGAACTGAACATGGGCATGACGACTTCCTGGGTCCCGTCGATGGCGGCGGTGGCGTGGTCTTTGCCCAACTCTTCCCGATGGCGAGTCACGTTCTCCATGCAGACAATCGCGTTGTCCACCAAGGCGCCCACGGCGAGGCCGATCCCCGCCAGAGAAAGTAAGTTGATGGACACGTGGCCGAAATACATAAACACAAAGGTGAACATGGCCGAAACCGGGATGGTCAGCGCGGCCACCAAAGAGGACGTCAGGTTCCGTAAAAAGAAGTAGAGGACGAGGAACGCCAAAATTCCGCCCAAAATGCTGTCCACCACCAGGCCGTTGATGGCGTCACGGATGAAATCGGCCTCATTATAAACGAGGTCCACCTGCATCCCCCTGGGGAGGCTCACCCGGATCTCGTCAATGGCGGCGAGGACGCGGGCGGCCGTATTCAGGGTGTTGGCGTCCGCCTGTTTTTGGACGGCGATGGAAATATTGTCCAACCCGTTGTGGCGGGAGAAACTGGTCTTTTCCTTGAACCCGTCGATGGTCTGGCTCATGGTTTCCAAGCGCACCAAGCGCTGGTCTTTCGGCGTGGACTCCTCCCGGGGAGCGCCGCGCCGCCGCTCGAAATGTGGTTGCTCCTCCGGCGGCCGGGCCACTTTGACCACCACCTCGCCAATCTCACTCAAGTGAGTAAACTCGGCGACGGTCCGCACCAGATACTGGTAGGTTTTCCCCAAGGTGGTGCCCGCGGGGTAGTTCATGTTCGTTTCTTTTAATGAATCTACGATGCCGTTCAAAGACACGCCAGTGGATTCCATCCGGCCCATATCGACTTCCACGCGGATTTCACGCTCTTCGCCCCCGCTGATCACGGCGGAAGCCACGCCCAGGACCTTTTCCAAGCGTTGCTTGACCACTGTTTTCGCCTGGCGGGTCATGTCCGACATGGGAAGCGAACCGCTAATGGAGAAAATCATCATGGGCTGGGCGAACGGGTTGATGCGGTTGATGATCGGCTCTTCGGACTCGGAGGGCAGGCGGTCTTTGATCTGGTCTATTTTTTCCCGGGCGGAGAGGTGGGCGAAACCCATGTCCGTCCCCCAATCGAACTCCAGCGTGACCAAGGAAATACCTTCCTTCGAAAGCGACCGGACCCGTTTTAAATTCGGCACGGTGCCGACGGATTCTTCGATGACCTTGGTGATCAGGTTTTCGATTTCTTCAGGGGCGGCGTTGCCGTAGCGGGTAATGACCAGGAGTTGGGGGTAGGAAATGCTGGGAAACAATTCACGGGCGTTGAGGAACCAGGTGATCAACCCCATCAAACAAACCCCGCAGAAAATCATCGTCCCGGTGACAGGACGGCGGACAAAAAATGCGGGGAGACTCATCTCTACCGAAACTCGGGGATGGAGGCCAACGGGACGCCCACGGCGCGTTCTAGACCGGCCAAGGAAATCTGATAGAAGGCCAGCGCCTCTTCGTAGTTCGCCGTCGCCTCTCCGAACGCATTTTCGGCCGCCAACGTTTCCTGGGGTTCCACCATGTTCATGCGTTCTTTTTGGTGGGCGATATCCAACTCCTTCTCCCGGTAATCCACCTCTGAGCGGGCTCCCCGAATTTGGATCTTGCCTTTTTGGATGTTGTAATAGGCTTCGCGCACGTCCACCTCCACGTCGCGCCGGGCCTGGTCCCGCTCGTAGATCGCGCGGTCCCGGCCAGCCCTGGCCTGGCGAGCGTCCCCGGCGCTTTTAAGCGCATCAAACATTCCCACGCTTACGGTTTTCCCTTCCACGTTCGTCGCCGTGGTCTCCGCATAGTCCGGCACCGTGTGTTCTTTGGTGGCCGCGCCCTTTAACGTGCTTCCCCCGAAGAACAGGCTCGCTTGAAGCCCCGCGTTCCAACTGTTGCGCATCTCCAAGGGATCGCTCTCAAAGGCGCCGCCAGCATTTCCCGTGAAATAGGTCCCATCCACCTTCAGGAGATCCTGGGCCCAGGCGGCGCGATAGCCGTAGGATTGCGCTTCGGCCGTCTGCTCGGCCACCCGCATTTCAGGCCGGTGCTCGTGCCCAGTGGCGATCAG
Organism: Elusimicrobiota bacterium; assembly: GCA_016721625.1. Classification (NCBI taxonomy): domain Bacteria; kingdom Pseudomonadati; phylum Elusimicrobiota; species Elusimicrobiota bacterium. The sequence goes on along the minus strand of JADKHR010000001.1, from coordinate 143,125 downwards.
GGATTCCGGAGGCATGGCCAATTCCACCAAGGCGTTGGGATCGATGGAATCAGCGGGATTGGACAAAACCTCGGGTAGAGGTTCCGCGATGTTCACCAGCCCGGCCATTTTGAGCCGGGCGATCTCCAGGTCTTTTTCGTCGGACAGAAGCCGGTAATAGCCCTGATTGAAAAGCGATTCGGCGCCCAGGTAGTCGGCTTGGGTAATCAGGCCTAGCTGTTTTTTCTTGCGGGCGAGCTCGATGATCTTTTCCGATCTCTGGCCGAGTTCTTTCCGGACTTTGACGGCCCGCTGGGAGCGGATCAGGTTGTAATAGGCCCGCGTGATCTCAAAAATGATTTCGCCGCGGACCTTGCGCACATTTTGTTCCGCCACGGATCTCTGGGCGGCGGCGGAGCGGAAATTAAAGTAATTCCGGCCGCTGTGGAAGATCGGGATCCCGAACTCCAGCCCATATTCTTTGCGCCTGAATTTCGTGTCGTCGGTGGAGACCGTGGGGCTTTCTTTCAATTCACCCTGGGACTCGCTGTATTTCCACGTCACGGCGGGCATCAGGTTCCGCATGGCCTCCAGGTAGCGCACGTTGGCCACGCGAAACTCCTCTTCCGCGACGCGAAGCGGCATATGGTTGGCGATTCCCACCCGCAGGAAATCCGTCAACAAGGGGCTGGTCGGCAATCCCAACCGCTGGACACCGGGTTGATCTCCCACCACCAATTGGTCCCTTTTATCCAGCGGCTTGGCCATTTCGGAGGTCCGCTTGGGGGCGGGGCGAAGTTCCACAGCCAAAAGCCATTCCTTTTGAACGACGGTGTAAGCGGTGGGTTGTTTGAATTTTAAATGAATGAACTCCAGAGGTTTGGCCTCTTCCCCCGAGGCGGGCGCCGCCCCGCCGCGGTAGCCGTAGCGGATTTCGCTCACGCTTTCGCTAAAGGCGCGCTCGATGGCGGGGCGACGGCAAAGAACGGGCTCAAGAAAATACAGGACAAGCCCTGTGTCTTTTTCCCTGACCTCACGGTATTTGAGGGGGCGGGTGGATTGAAGAATGATTTTGCCGAATTGACCGACCCCCTGAACGCTGACGCTTTCGATGACGTTGTCCGGCGTGGGGGCGGCGTCCGCCCCGGGAACCCCCAAGAAGAAAGCCGCCCCGGCCAACCCCGCGAAGAATTTCCATGGGGATTTCATTTGTTCCCCTCCTGCATGATTTTCACCAGGGCCTGCTTGGCCCTTGTAAAGTCGGGATTCATGCGCAAACAGTCCTGAAGTTTCCGCATGGCGCCCTCTCGATCGCCTCGGGAGTAGGCCGTCAATGCCTCCCGGTAAGCTTGGTCCGTCGCTTGCCGTTGGCGGTTCCGTCCGTCATCCAAGAGTTGTTGAGCCTTCGCATCGTTCGGGTTCTGAGCCAGATGCCGCTCCAACGCTTCGATGCCATCCTGAAACCGATTGTTCTGAAAGAACTCCTCCGCCCGGCCCAAAACATTCCCGTTGCCCCCAGCCCGGGGTCCTGGCGCATCGATCGCGAGGTCCAACCCAAGAATCCGGTTTTTGTAATCCGTGGCCAATAGGTTGCCCGGGTCCAGGCTTAATACTTTTTCAAAAATCGCCAAGGCTTCTTTGCGGCGTCCCGACGTGAAGGCGTCCATGGCTTTTCGGTTCAACTCCTGCACATGGCCCGCCACTTCTTCCTTGTGGGCCTGGGCGCCCAAACGGCGGGCTTCGTACAGCGCGGTGCGGGCCTCGGCGTTGGTCGGATCCATTCGCAACACTTCGTCCAACGCCCGAATCGCGTCGGGGAAAAGGCCCTGCTGGATCAGGCCCTGGCCCAGGTCCAAATGAACGCGGATCCGCTCCTGCCGCTGTTGCTCCGCCAACCGTTTCTTCGCGGAAGCAATCTTTTGGGATAAGTCCAATCGGTCCTTGTTGAATACGAGCACTTTTTCCCAAGAGTCCACCGTTTTGAACCAATCCTCGTCCATGTAAGCCAAAACGCCTTCGGCCTCAAAAAAGGCGCTCGAGCCCGGTTTGGCCTTCCGGAGCGCCCCGTCCGCCTTGACACGGATTTTCTTTAAAAGTTCCACCGCGTCCGGAAGGTTGGGCGAGCGTGCCAACACGTCCCCCACCCGATCGTATCCTTCCACCAGTTTCCCGTGGGCGACGAATTCTTGAGCGGCGTAGAGGGCTTTCCTTTCTTGGTCCCGCTCTCGGCGAACCTGCTCGTCCCTCTTGCGTTGGGCGTTCTTCAGCCCTTTTCGCGCGGCGTCGTTCTTCGGATCCACCTCCAAGATTTTTTGAAAGAGCTGTACGGAATCCTCGAACCGATTGTCGAAATAAGCATCCAGGGCCCCCTGAAGCATCTCGACAGGGGAATCCCCCAGGACCGGGGAGCTCAGCCCAAGCGAAACAGCGAAAATAAAAAAAAGAAACCGGCCCCACGAAGCCTTCATAATGTAAAAAATAGATATCCCCTCACGTCAAGATTCCAACTTAGGCTAAGTTTTGATCAAAAAGGTCGAGCTGTCAACCCATGCAACCTTTGTTAGCATTTCCCCTGAGAATTCTCAGAAGTGATCCCCCCCACGAGTGTTTTTGGAACTGATTTTCGGGGTGCCGGCGCCGCCCTGGGAGAGGCGTTCCACCATGCGGCGGGCTTCCGTGTTGTCAGGCCAAAGCTCCAGGGCCTTTTGGGCGAGCTCCAGGGCCTTCTGCGGGTCCCCCGCCAGGAAGGAATCAAGGGATTGGTTGTAAAGTTCTTTGGATTTCACCATATCTTCCCCGCCTTTTTTCGCCAGAAGCGTTTTGAGCAGTTCCGCGGCCTCGGGGAAATTCGGCCAGTTTCTGAGCGCTTTCTGAGCGTAGGCCACCGCCGTTTTCGTGTCCCCGTCCCGGGCGGAACGCAGGGCCAGGTTGTAAGCGTCTTTGGCGATCAGGTTCCGACTGAGGTCCCGGAATCGGAGGGCTTCCTCGTCGCCGGTGTTGTTCTTCAGGATTTCTTCGAACTTCACCAGGGCTTCCTCATAGCGTTTTTGTTCGAAAAGTTCCCGCCGCTTTCCGCCAGGGGGCGGATGATTTCCGTTATGCGTTGCGTTTCGGCGGCCTCCTGGTATTTCTTTTGGACCTCCTCCACCCGCGCTTTCAGCTCCCGCGCTTCGGGGTGGTCGGGGGTCAGGGACAATACTTTGTCGGCCAGCTCGCCGGCTTGCACGAAATCCTGCGCGGCGAACGATTGGACCGCCATGGCATAGAAGCTTTCGGTCAAACTTTGAAATCGTTCGTCGATCCGGTTCAAGTAGGTCTTGGCGCCCATGTGGTCGGGTTGGAGGGCCATGATGGACTGGAACTCCCGCCGCGCGCGGAGCAGGTCGTCCACCTGGAAGAACTGCTCGCCCCGGGCGAAGTGATCGTCCACCTGGCCTTGGAGTTATTCCGCCCGGGGCCTCATCGGCCATCTGCTTGAATTCCGACTCGATCCGCCGCGCCAACAGTTTGGCCGGGCGGTGCCAGGGGCCACGGTCAGAATTTGGGTCGCCTGCATGTAGGCGTCCACCATGTACCCCTGGGCGTAGCGGGAGAGCGCGCGCTTATAGGCCATCTCCACCTGGGTCGTGACCTGCACTTGCCGGTAGGCGGGCCCGAACCGCATGCCCAAGCTGATCCGATGGCTGTCACCGAACCGCCCGAACGGCACGAACGCGTAGTCCAGGTGGAGCCGTTCGTTGCCGATCCCGAACCCGTAGGTCAGGCCCGTGTCCAGATCGTTGTTGCCTTTATAGCCCAGGCGGAAGGCCAGAATGTCCCAGATCCGGTAGTCGGCCCCCAGGTTGAGGTAGGGACCCCCGGCCCCAGGCAGGACCAGGTCGCCGGCCAGCGTCATGTTGTCGCCGAAAAGCGGATACGCCGCGCCCAGTTTCATGGCCATGGGGAAAGAGGCTTTCTCTGAATCGAAGGTCAGGCCGGTCCCCGCGTTTTGGAGGACAAAGCCGGTACGGAGACCCTGGTTCCATTTGCTCTGGGCTTCGTAGATGAGCCCCACGTCCGCCATGTAGCCCAGGGCCGACTCTTGGTCCAAGGTTTTCTTCAACACCTTGAGGTTCACCCCCGTCTGGATCCCGGAGAACCAACGCAGGTCCTCCCAAGGCTTCGCCCACCCCAGGGTCAGCAGGGAGTCGGAGGCCGCCACGTTTCCGGTGATCCCGTTGGTGCTGTCGAACCCCTCGATGTCGCCCACCCGCAGGAACGATCCGCCCACGCCCAAAACCCCGCCCGAGGCCGTGGGCCGGGCAAAGTAAAACACGTCCTGGTCCGTCCCCTGCACGGCGGCGTTGTGCATGAACATGATTTCGCTCTGCGTCAGCCCGCCCAACCCCGCCGGGTTCCAATAGAGGCTCGTGGCGTCGTTCACCGCCGCCGTTTGCGCCTCCCCCATGGCCACCCCCCGCGCGCCCACCCCCATCTGGAGGAAGTTCGCCGTGGTGTTGCCGGAGGATTTTGCCAGAAGGGTGGGAACCAGCCCGAACAGCGCGGCCGTCAGCACGAGGGCGTCCGGCGTCCCTCCTTTCCAAAACCGCCGACCGAGGGAACTCATCGGATCACCATCAGCTTGCCGACCTTCCGCTCTTGGTCGTTTTCAATCACGTAAAGATAGACGTCCGACGCGACGGGATCGCCCCCGTCCGTGTTCACGGGGTCCCACCGGACGAACCCGGCCCCCGTGTCGTCCGACAGGGTTTTCACCAGCCGTCCGTCCAAGGTGAACACCTGGACCTTCGCGATCTGGGAATTGGGGAAACTGAAGACGATGCCCCCGGCGTCTTTCGCCGCGCGGTAGGGAACAGGGAACGGATGGGCTTCCGTCAGGTCGAAAGAGGCCGTACCGATCAACGCGTACACCGAAAAGTGGCGCAGGTCAACGGACACTTGGCGAAGAGCGGTGTCCACCCGGCTGCCCGGCAGTTTCATCCAGGCGCCGGACAATTCGTCCAAAGCGTAGATCGCCAAACGGTCCACCTTGACGGGGTGGCCGCTTTCGGTTCCGTCCACGATGCCGTTGCCGTCCGCGTCTGGATAGCTGAAGGTCAAGGTGACAGGCGCTCGGAACGGCGCCGTCAGCCGGGTCCCGTCCGAAGCGTAATGGTTGAACTCCTTGGTGGCCAAAACTTGATTGTAATCTCCGCCGGACCGGCGGGACACGGCCCCGCTCGCGCCGCGCACGGCGGCCCCGATGGGCGCGGGGTCGTTCCTGACGTCGTCATCGAAGGCCACTCCGGAAGGGTCCGCGCCGAAAGCGTTGGCGCTCACGTCCAACCGCGCCCCGTTGTCCAGGGTCACGAACACCGTCGCGGCGTTCGGGTCGATCTGGGTGAAAAACGTGACGGAAAACTGTTGGTTTTGGGACATGCGGTTCCCGCCCAGGTCCCGAAGGTTCGACGTGCTGGAAAGGATTTCGTATCGCGCGCCCCGTTCGAGGGGCACGTTGGCGGTCACATCCATGTAAGTCGTCGATCCATCCGCCACCGTCGCCGTGGAGGTAAAGGTCACGGTGGCGTTCACCTGTTGGCCCAGGGCATTGTGGGTTTGGATGAAGGAGAGGGCCCCCGGGCTGGCCAGATTCATGGGTTCGGAGAAAATCAAGCGGATCGGCGCGGACGGGTCCACGGCCGCGTAGTGGTAATCCGACTTCGGCATTTTGGCCCCCGCCAAGGAAACACCCTTGAAGCTCGGCGGCAGGGAGTCCTCTTTGAAGTTGTAGGTAAAGGAGGTGGGCGCGGATTGCCAGTTCCCCGCCAGGTCCAACCCGATCGCCTTGAAATAGTAGGTCCCCGTGGCGGGAACAACCCCCCCGCTCCCTTCCGCGCTCGATAAAGCCAGCCGAACGGCGGGTCCAGCCACGAAACGCGTCGTCGTGCTCTGGACCGGGTCCAGGGAGTTGTCGTTGAGAACGAAACGGTACGCCCACCCCACGATGGGGCTTCTGGACACCGGATGGCCCAAGTCGATAACGGGCCACGAGAAATCAATGGTTTGAAAACCCAACGTCCCGCCGTTGTCGGGAATCACGAAGCCCGCCCACTGCGCATCGATGGGGCCGGCCTGGGGCGGGGTCAAATCCACGTAAATGCGGAAAGAGGGATCGCCGGGATAAATGGGCGAAGAGGGGTTTCCCGTTGCGGACATTTTATCACCCACGATGTGGAGGAAATATCGATCTTCTCCCGGAACGCACACCCCCTGCAACGGACCCACATAAGTGGGGTTCACGTTGATGCTATCGTCGGAGCAATAAGCCGTGTCTTTTTGAACCCCGTTCCAACCTTGGCCCACCGACGTATAATTCCCGTTGGAAAAGGTGGTGCTGTCCGACAGGACGGAGCTCATGAGGATGTTGAAATGGGAGGAACCCGAGGCCCGAAAAGGGATGACGCTTGAACTGACGAAAACGGATGCCTGCCAACTTTGCGCCGCCGTGACGGTGGCTCCCCTCACCGTCAGTTCAACCCGCGGCGTTCCCGACTGCGGTTCGATGAGATTGTATGACGGGGCCTCGACCTGCTTGTCCCCGTTCCGGACAAACACCTTAAGATGGTGATTCTCGCTCGGCAAATTGTCTCCGTTAATAACGTAACGACCGGTTCCCGCGTCCAGGAGCCCCCATTGGGCCAGGGTTCGCCACACACTGGTATTGTTGATGTCCGTAATGGCGCTAGGGACGGCATTCCCGCCGGAATAAACAAGAAACCGATCGTGGAAGGAGGGTGTCGGCGAACCCACCGCTTCGAACTGGAAAGCGTATTCCGTGGTGTTTGGATCGTTGGCTTTCGAAGCGATTCGAATCTCCCAGGTGTCTAAATCCGTGACATTTCCGTATTCAAAGGGGTCGGCCGGTTGGGCGCGGGTATAGACAGTCGTCGTCACGCTGACGGCATCTTTTAATCGGGTGAGGTTGATGTCTTTGGCCCGCACTTCAAACGAATAGGGCTTGTTCGGCAGAAGTCCTGGAAAGGTCCGCCCCAAAACCTGGTTGGGCGTGTCCCAAATAAGGGACGGAGGGCTCCTTGTGTCATAATAGGTCGCTCCGTCATTTCCGTTGGCACTCCATCCCAGATTCAAATCAGCGGTGGTCGTGGAAACGGGTTTCCCAAAGGGTAGGATCACGGGAGGCGCGGGCTTGGTTTGGTATGTATCAAACAACAAATTTGCGGCCCAAATGCCTTCGCGATTGACGGCGGAGACGCGCGCGTAATACTTTCGATTCGAAACGAGGTTATTGAAATTATGAAAGAGACCCGTGACGGAGGCTGACGAGGTCGAATTCGAGGGAAACGTCTGGATGGTGGAGATTTCCACCTTGTATTCCGTGTCGCCGGGGTTCCCAGGCGCGGACCATCGGACGGTAATGGAACTTTCAAAAATGTCGGGGTCCGCCGTGTTAAGGATGGGCGAATTAGCCAAGGTCACGGCAACCGTCGATGAGGCTTGACCAGAAAAAGAAGAGCCGCTTCGGCTTAGGGCGTTCACCTGAACCTGGTAGGTGGTGTTTGGAGTCAACGAGGTCGGGCTACCCGCCGTCGCTGGCATGGCATAGGTCGATGGGGGCAGGGAAGCCAAAAACAAACCCGTGGACCAAGCTACGGTACTGGGTGTTCGGGGAGTTTTTAATGGTTCCCGACTCATCCGTCCATTGGATGGCGAGATCGCGAACGGCTCGGGTCACGGATATCAAAACCGGGGCCAAGGGGGCGGTGATACTGTTTCCAGTCACGGGCGGATCCAATGGCGATCCGTTGGACGCCTGGAGGGTTCGAACGCGGACGAAATGCTCGTCGTTCGCGAGGACAGGATCGCCCGGAACCAACGGGTTCACGTTTTCAAACATATGAGAAACCTGCCCGCTGGGAAGATCCGTCGAGGCCAGAACCGTGGAAAAAGCCGAATCCCGGGAAAGTTCCGCCCGATACCGAGAAAGCGGGTTGTTCCCGTTGTGGGTCCAGGAGAACGAGATTTGATGCCGAGGGTCGGGGGGGACCATAATACCCAGGGGGCCGGGCGGTACCGCCTGGGTGAAGAAAGTGGCCACGTCGCCGGGGCCTTGCGCGGAGGGGACCCCCGAGGAGTTCAAGGCCGTGACCTTTATGTAGTAGGGGGTGTTGATTTGGAGGGAGTTCAACGGATACGGGGTGATGTTTGTGTTGACGTCCGCCCCCGCGCTGAGGAACCCGGAGGACGGAGAAATGGAGGATATGTCGACTTTAAAAGAGTGCGCGCGGGGGGCGCCGCTCCAGGACCAAATCGCTGTCGCGCTAGTTTGGAAAACATCGAAGGCTTGCACCGCCGTCGGGCGGAAGACGCTCGTGACCGCTGAAATCTCGCTGGAATAACCCACGGGGGAGCTCACGTTGTCAAAAACTTGGACGCGGAATTTGTAGGCCTGGTTATCATCGAGGAAGGGGAAGCGATAATAAGGTTGGGTGTTTGGGAGAAGGGCGCTTCGGCTGACGGTAAAAAAATTATCCGAGGAGGCTTCCGCTTGGTATTGGTTTCCGGCCGGGAGACCCGCGACGTTCCAGCGAAGAGTGGCGCTGGTCACATAGACCTCTGAGGCGGCCATCGTTGCCGTGGGAATGGCGTTTTGGAAAACCATGGCGACGGGAACGGCGGGATACCACGGGGTATAGGCTCCGGCCTGATTTTTTGCCCTCGCTTGGAAATACCAAGTCTTGTTCCGGTCGAGGCTATTAAAATCCGGAAGGGTCACCGATGTGGCGTTGTTGTCCGTTATCGCTTGCGTAAGGGTCTGGGCTAGGATAAAGCTTGTGGTGGTCGACAGGCGACCCTCAAAATCCAAGGCGTCTGAACGCGGGTTGTTGGGGTTAAAGGAAACGGCGATTAACTTGTTGTCGTAATCCGTCGCATAGGAAACATTCGTGATTTCCGGCGCCAGCGTGCAGGCGGAGGTCGTGGTGAGGTAGGACCTGTTTTTGGTGAAATCTGAATCAAGCGCTTCCAAGCCAATGTAATAGACCGTGTTGTAACTGAGCCCGGGGACCGTTATATCCGGGTGCAGGGTTCCTGTGGTGACGGCGGAAAAGCTAGCCGGGACGTCGGTCGAAGAGTCGAAGTTGGCCTGGTTCATCGGGGTGGTTCGTTGGCGCAACTGATAATTGTTAACTCTAATGTCGGACTTGATTCCCGACCCGGGGGCTAGCCAGTTGACTTTGAATGAGGTGGAGGTTACCGATAACGGCACCGGTTGGAAGGAGGTGGGGATGCTTGGATAGTAAAGGTTCCCTTGAATTCCACCCAGGTGCCGGCCGCCCGAGTAAGAAGAGGTACCAACATCCACAGTTCCAATGCTCCCCTGCAATAGAACTGAGCCATCATCGGCGTTAATGGCTCCCTCCCCATTGATATCGCTCCGCGTGATGTTGTAAGTCCCATCCGTATATTCGATGGCGAAGGCCAAAGAAAAGGAAAACAGGACCCCAAGGCCGATAACCCCGACCTTAAGAAAATCCGTCACGCGCCATCCGCGCCTGGCCCAACGACCTCGATTCACGATTTTCCTCCGGAACTATCCATCCGCTAAATCCAAATTAAACCCGTATTCTTAATATTGTAGAACGCTCACCCGAACAGTCCCTGAGATTGTATTTACTGTTGAACTTGTCGGATTGAAACAACGGACCGTCACCGTATTAACAGATGTCACGGACCCATACAACATTAATTTATTAAAGTCAGTGTTCGAAGGCGCTCCGATCAGGACGACATCTCCCGGATTCGCCCCCGTCACTGTGATGGTATCGGTCGAGGTGGCGCCTGATGACAAACTTCCAAAATCGGTCGGCCCGGTGACCGATAATATTTTCTTCAGAACGGTTCCACCCCCCAAAGATAAACCGCCGCCAATAGAGGCTTCATTGGATCCATTTAAAATCACCAACCCGTTTGCCGCGTTTACCGTATTCCCCTGAAGCGTCACATTGGAACTTAACCGGGCATCCGCCACGGACCCGGTGAGGTTCGCCGCGTTCAAATACCGAGAATCCAAATCGGACTGGTTGATTTCAGTCAAACCAACCGCTCCAGCCGCCACGGCAAGGGCGTAGGGAGCGGCCACGAGTTTTTGGCGCGGGAGGAACGGCGAAGGGGCCCCCACGCGTTGAAGTTGCAGGTAACGACTCGTCCCACCGCTAAAATGGTTCGCGGTGAAAAGAACAACCGTGCTGAAGACCCCATTTACGGTAGAGACGGATTGATTCACCGATTCAATTGGACTTCCCCCCGAAGCGGACCCATAGACGGAAAATGTAATGCTATAACTCCCGTCCGCTAGGGGGCTTCCCCCATTGTCGGTAAGTTTTCCCTGGTAGGCGATTTCATTGGGGGCGGCCGCCAGGGCCGGGTAGCTGAGGGCGATGCCGGCCGCAAGGGCGAGAATGGTTTTAACAGTGAGGGACATTTTTTTCATTGGGCTACCCTTTTTGTTGAATTTGACTCCGTTCTGCCTGGCCGGCTTCCCGCTGGCTCGAGACCGGCCCTACCCCAAGGATCTTAAACCTGTGGCCCCACAAGGGGGCCTCAATCCGCATTCATGCAACACTTCGGCCGAAGTGAATTCTAGGATTTTCCGCTTTATTCAGCGACCTGATTTATATGGCTTCAATCGATTCGCCACGGTGGAGGTCGGTGACAGCAGGTTGGGCTGAAACGCCGGAGGATGAGGAAACGGATCTGAACTTGAATCGAAAGGCCAGAAGGAGAAGTAGCAACGCCAACAGCAAGAACGTTTCGTAAAGTTCTCGGATTTCTCTCGACGTGGACCTTCTTTTCCGGACCATCGCCCCTCCCGACCCGCTACAAATCCAGCTCCTTAAGTTTAAGCTCCAAAGCCCCGATGTCAAGGCCTAATTCTCGAGCCGCGGCGGCCTGATCGCCAGGGAACATTTTCAAGACGTTCCCGATGTGTTCCCGCTCCACGCGCCGAATGACCTCGTTAAGACCGCCGGGAGAGGCGGGCTCCGCTTTGGCCGGACGGGAATTCTGGATGCTCATGGGCAGATGTTCCGGCAAGACCACATCTTCCGCCAGCAAAGTCGCGCTCCGCAGAGCGTTCTGCAGTTCCCGGACATTGCCGGGCCATCGGTAGGCTTTGAGAAGAGCCATCGCTTCCGCCGAAACGGATAGGTGGGTTTTGCCAAGCTGTTTACGAAAAGAGTCAACGATGTTGATGAGGAGCCCGTCCAGGTCCTCCGGTCCCCGGTGGCGGAGAGCGGGAAGTTCGATGACGAAAACCTTAAGCCGGTGGTACAAGTCCTCGCGAAAAGTCCCGCTTCCAACGGCCCGTTCCAGGTCGCTGTTGGTGGCGACCAGAATACGCACGTTAATCTCGACCGGGCCCTTGCGGCTCCCCAACCGTTCGATCTTGGGTTCCTGAAGAAAGCGAAGAAGTTTGACCTGGATGTGGAGGGGCAGGTTGCCTATTTCGTCCAGAAACAAGGTCCCGGCGTTGGCTTGCTCAAACTTTCCGGCGCGGGCGACATCCGCGCCCGTAAAAGCGCCTTTCTCATACCCAAAAAGCTCGCTTTCGATGAGGGACTCCGGCAGGGCCGCACAGTCCACCACAACGAAAGGCTTGTCGGCCCGCTGACTGAGGCGATGAACCGAACGGGCCGTCACTTCCTTCCCCGTTCCGCTTTCCCCCAGAATCAGCACAGGGATGTCCGTCGGGGCGACTTTATTCACCAGGGACATCACCTTTTGCATCATCGCGCCCCGGGCGATCACCTCCTCGCCCGACGCCCCCGCGATGTCCCGGGTGACGGGACTCAGGCGGGACACCTTCCCCACTTCCAAGGCCTGTTTGACCACAGCGGTGAGCTTTTCACCCTCAAGGGGTTTAATGAGGTAGTCGAGCGCCCCCAACTTCATGGTTTCCACGGCGGAGTTAACCGTTTGGTAGGCCGTCATAATGATGACGGGCAAGCTGGGATGGGTCTCCCGCAACCGCCGGAGCGTTTCCACCCCGTCCATGCCGGGCATCTGGAGATCCATAAAAACCAATTTGGGGTCCTGGCGTTTCAACACGCGCAAACATTCGACTCCGCTCGCCGCGCTGATCACTTCGTACCCCGCTTCTCCCAGGATCCGGTGGAAAATCATGCCGACGGCCGGTTCGTCGTCCACGACGAGGATGCGGGGAAGGTTTTTTTTAATCATATCGGCGCCAAAAACGGCTCATTTCGAACGCTCATGGGGTTCTCCCCCCTTCAGCGGCTCGGGGCGGGGGCCGGGAAGGCGTATGTGGAAAGTGGTCGGAGCGCCTTCCATCAGGGTCAGGTCCCCGCCGTGGCTCTCAATGACCCTGCGGGCGATGGCCAAACCGAGACCGGTTCCGCGCTCTTTCGTGGTGAAGAAGGGCTCGAAAACCCGTGCCCGGACCTCCGGGGTGATGCCGGGGCCGCTATCGGAAACGTCCATATAGACCCCCCCCGGTGCCCGTCCCGCCCGAACCGTGATCCCGCCGGGACCCGCGAGGGCGTCGATGGCGTTGTCCAAGAGATAACCCAAGACCTCCTCCATCAGTTCTTTGTCCAGGGGAACGAGGGGCAAGGGCTCTTCGTAGCGTTTCTCCACGTGGACATTTTGCAGGGGGCCGCGGGTCAGCACCCGGGAAAGGACGTCGTTGACGAGATCGTGCAGGTCTTCCAATTGAAAACGGGGCTGATAGGTGCGGGAGAACCGGATGAAGTCATGAGTCATGCGCTCCAAGCTTTTGACCTTATCCTCGATGGCCAGAGCCACCTCCCGTTTTTCGTCGGTGGCCGTGAAGTGGGTCTTCAGGTATTGAGCGCACATCAAAATGACGCTCAGGGGGTTCCGCATCCGGTGCGCCAGCCAGCCGGAAACCGAGCCCAGCGCGGCCAGCTTTTCCTTTTCGATCAGCTGTTCTTGAACGCGTTTCAGTTCCGTGGACAGGCGTTGTTTTTCCAGGCACCGGCCCACAATGGCGAGGAGGGCGTCCCGCGTGAACGGTTTCGTGATGTAATCGTAGGCCCCCAGGCGAAGGGCTTCCAAGGCCGATTGGAGCCCGCCGAACGCCGTCATGAGAACGACTTCGACCAGCGGAAACCGCGCCTTGGCGAGCTTCAGGAGGGTCATGCCGTCCATGTGCGGCATGTTGATGTCGGTCAGAACCAGCTGAAAGGAGACGTGTTCCAAACGGTCCAACGCTTCCTGCCCATCCGTCGCGGCTTCCACGTGATAGCCCGAGTCGGCCAAAAGATCGACGCACAACTCCCGAAAACCAGATTCGTCGTCGACGACCAGGATCCGCGGCCCGCTCACGGGTCACCCGTCAAACCGATAACCGAACCCGAGAACCGTCATGATCTTATCCCCATGCGGCCCCAGTTTTTTCCTCAAATGCCGGATGTGAACGTCGATGGTGCCGGTGTTCCCAGGGGTGTCGAAGCCCCAGACCGAGGTCAAGAGGCTCTGGCGGCTGATGGCCTTGTTACGGCTCTTAAGAAGGACGGTCAAAAGATCGAATTCTTTTGGCGTGAGGTCCAGGGCCTTCCCCTTACAGCGAACCATGTGTTTGTCCAAGTCCACCGTCAGGTCTCCGGAAGACAGGATGAGAACCTCGGGCTGGGCCCGTTCGAACCGCCGGAGCAGGGCCTTGATCCGCGCCAATAGTTCCCGTTGGCTGAAGGGTTTGGTCATGTAATCATCGGCGCCCATCTCAAGCCCCATCACTTTGTCGGATTCTTTGTCCTGCACCGTCAACATCAAAACCGGGACATGCCGGCCCCGCTCGTCCTGGCGGATTTGGCGGCAAAATTCCAGACCGCCGATGCTGGGAAGCCAAACGTCCAGCAGGACCAGGTCGGGGGTGTTCTCATAGAGCTTTTTAAAACCCTGGTCGGTGTTGTTGGCCACGAGGGTTTGGTAGCCGTGCTCCTCCAAAATATCGGAGGCCAGCTGGCAAAGCTGGACGTCGTCGTCAATAATCAGGATCTTCTTCCCGGCCATGGTCTATTTCTCCTTCGGGGCGGCCGAAGGCGGGTTGTCGTAAGAGAACCCCAACTCGCTAAAAAGGTCGGGCGGCAGAGTCGGGACGTCACTGCCTTTCTGGCTAGCTGCCGGGAGCTCGGAGGCAGGGGGGTCCAGAGGCCCTCCGTCCCCGGCGAGGCGCCGGCGGTCGGTGACGAAAGCGCTCTTCCCGAACGATTTGGCGTAGCTTTTCAATTCGCTGGCCATGGAACTGATTTCGCCCGGATGGGTGAAGCGCCGGTCCCCGTTGGAAACGATGGCGAGGGCGATCCCGATGAACGGGAACTGAGCCGGCTCCCCCTGCCGGGTCTTGCCCAGGATGAACCCCCGGGCGCGATCCTCCGGGTCGTACAGATTGGGCACAGCGGCGTCAAAACGTTGAATGATCTCCCGGGAAGCGTCCTCGGCCTGTGCCGCCGGCAGAATCACGACGAAATCGTCGCCCCCCACATGGCCGATGAACCAGAGCCCGCTTAAGACCGCCGATTGGGCCGCGCGCCCTTCCACGGACAAAACGAGGCACTGGGCCGCCAGTTTAATGGCCTGGTCTCCGCGCAGGAACCCATAGCGATCGTTGAACGCCTTAAAATTGTTCAGGTCCGAATAGATCACCGCAAAGGCCTCCTGCTTCCGGAGGCGTCGCTCCATCTCTTGGAGAATGCTGGTGTTGCCCGGAAGGTGGGTGAGGGGGTTGGCGTCCAACTCCCGGATATTCCGGCTGAGAGCATTTTCCAAACGCGCCTGAAGCCGTTCTGTGTCGATCGGTTTGGTGAGGTAATCATCGGCGCCGGCTCGGAGGCCGGCGATCTCGTTGCGCTTGTCCGAAAGAGCGGTCAACATGACGATCGGGACGGTCCGAAGCGTGCTGGTCCGCCGCATGGCTCGGCAGAGGGTGTACCCGTCAGTATCCGGCAAATCCACGTCCAGAATGATGGCGTCGGGAGGGTTTTCAAGCGCCAACCGCAAGGCCGATTTTCCCGTCATCGCCATGGAAACGTCGAACCCGCATTCCTCCAGAAAGTCCTTCAGAAAGATCGGGAGGTTGGCCTCGTCGTCCACGATGAGGATGCGCGGACGGGGGGGAGGGGGCGGGGGCGCGGTCTCGTCCATTAGTTGAAGATCCTCGCGTTCGTTGTCGCCGCCACGGGAACTTTCGGGATGGTGAATAAGAACGTCGTGCCGCGGCCCAGCTCGCTTTCCGCCCAAATCCGGCCGCCGTGAGCTTCGATAATGCCTTTGGCGATGGCCAGCCCCAGCCCCGTCCCTTTGGGCCCCCCCATCTTCTCGCGCGTTCCCGGCACCTGCTTAAAGCGTTCGAACAGGTGGCCGATAAATTCTTTGGGAATGCCGATGCCCGTATCCGCCACGCTGACGGTGAGTTCCCCCCCGGTGTCCCTGGCATCCAGCGTGAGCGTTCCGCCCTCGGGAGTGAACTTATAGGCGTTCGACACCAGGTTCGTGATCACCTGGCGTATTTTTTCCTCATCTGCAAGAAGGATGGGAAGAGAGGCGTCGGCCAAGGAGCGGCCCGTCATTTTTTTCTTATCCAACAGCGGCTGAAACAGGTTCAGGGTGTCTTCGAGGGCCTTGGGAACGTGGAAAGACGTCTTCCTCACATCCACTCGGCCCGCCTTCAGTTTAGCCAAATCTAAAATGTCGTTGATGAATTGAGTGAGGCGGTTGGTACTGTCCAAAATGATGTTGAAGGCCTTCGTTCGCTTTTCCACGGGGATCTGTTCGAGAGGTTTGCGTGTCATCAGTTCCACGTACCCCGAGATCGCGGCCAACGGGGACCGAAGTTCATGGGAAACAGAAGAAACGAATTCGTCTTTCAGCTGGTCGACCTCTTTCAGTTTAACAGCCATGACGTTAAATTCGTGAGCCAAAAACCCCAACTCGTCTCGGCGCTCGATGGAGATTTGGGTGTCCAGGTTGCCGTCTCCGATGGCTTTCGCCCCGTCCGCCAGGAGATGCAGGGGACGGGTGATCTGGGCGGACATCGCCAGAGTCGCCAAAATGGCGAACAACAAAGAAACCACCGCCACCGCCATCACGATCCGTTGAACCCGGCCGACTTTTTCTGCGATGGCCGCCTCGACGTAGGTCTGAAAGAAACCCACGCGCGCCATCCCTAAGGGATCTCCGCCGTGTTTCACTTCCCCGGAGACTTCCAGAATTTCCTCGCCCGCCGGTGTTCGCACAATTTGTCGCGCCGGCCCCCCCACCAACGCCTGGGAAACGAAAGGATAGATCTCTCGGAATTTGGGGGTGTCGCCCAACATTCTTTTCGATTCTTCGTTGGCGAAAGCCGCGTAGGCCAATCCCGGCAGAGATTTCTGAAGGCTGTCGATATAATTGGCGACGATCACCGGGTCCCGCAACACCTGGGATTCCTCGCAAACGCGGGAAAAGTTCTTTAGCGTGGTTTCCTGGTTATTGCGGACTTCGGCCAGAAAAACCTTCCGAAGAAGGAAAAGCGTGGAAATGCTGATGTTTCCCACGAGGAAGACAATGATGAGACCTGTAAACAGGCTGAGTCGCGCGCGAAGTTTCATAAGTGGGCCCGGTCGACGCCGTGCTTTTTAAATGTATGCGACAAACGGGCCAAAATCAAGCCCCCCTTAAAAAGAATTATTGAAGTGAGGCCTCTCCACTCAAAACGAGACCGAGGGCCAACGACCTGGAAGGCGACGAAACCGACCTATCCCTCAAATCCAAAAACAAATCCCATCCTCGCCCTCGCCGACGTCAATCTTGATCGATGATCGTGATGGGATCGCCCGGAGCGAGATCCCCCGCGTGTTGGGTAATCACGCGGTCCCCGGGTTCCAGCCCCCGCTCGATCACCGCGAACTGGGTGGATAGGTATCCCGCTTGTACCGCCCGCGCCACGACCCGGTTGTCCGGTCCCGCCAAAAGGACCCGGCGCTCCCCGCCTCGGCCCGGCTGAAGAGCCTCCATGGGAACCGTCAAGGCGTTCGGCGAGCTGAACGTCACAATTTTCACCCTCGCCATGAGACCGGGAAGAAGAAGTCCCCCCGGATTTTGCAGACGCGCTTCCACGCGAAATTGATGGTTTTGCGCTTCGGGATCAATTTTATCGATTTTTCCCCTGAAAGAAACGTTCCCGTAGGTGGCCACGCGGGCGACCACGCCCTGCCCGATGGCCACCGCGTCGATGGCCTGCTCGGTCACCCACCCCGTCACGGTCACGTTCTCCACGGCCAGAAGCCGAGCAATCACGCGGTTCGGCGTAACAAATTGCCCCACGGCGATTTCCCGGTCGGCGATGACCCCGGAAGCGATGGCCGTGATGACCCTTTTTTCCATGCCGCGTTCCGCTTTCCGAACCTTGATTCGCGCCCGCTCCAAATCGTCGGGGGTCATTCCGCCCACGCTGAAAAGTTTTTCGGCGCGGCGGAGATCATTTTGCGCTTCCCGAAGATCCAGCAGAGCGTCGCCCTGGTCCAACCGGGCGATCACGTCGCCTTTCAAAACCCGGTCCCCGTTGGAGAAATCAAACTGGGCGACCACCCCTTCGGATTCAAATTGAAGATCCACAGCCGAGGAAGCCACGATGGTCCCGACCACCTCAAGAGAGTCTTCGAACAAATCGCGTTTCATCTCGAGGACGTGAACGCGGTTGGTAGGAGGTCCGGCGGAAGGGGGAACCGAGGGCGGGTCGCGCCGGCCCCACCAGAAAAGGCCCACCATGGCCGCCCCCGCCAACGCCCCAACGCCCGCCAACCAGCGCCGGAACTTTTTCCGATGCGCCCGAGAGGCCGGAAGCATTTCAGCTCTTTTCGATAATTTTGACGGCGGCGCCGGCCTTCAAGTCCTGGGGGCGCTGGGTGATCACGAGGTCCCCGGGCTCGAGTCCGCGTGAAATAAGAGAGAACTGGCTGGAAACGTAGCTGACCTCCACGTCCCGAGCCTCGGCGGTGTTGTTTTTGGTCACCACGAACACGCGGCTTCCTCCGGAGGTTTTTTCTACGGCGTCGTTCGGCACGGTGAGGGCGTTGTCCTGCTCAAAGATCGTGATGCGCACCCGGGCGAACATCCCGGGCAACAGAAGCCCCCCCTCGTTGGCGAGGCGAGCCTCGATACCCAGGGTCCGGCTTCCAGGCGCCACCATGGGATTGAGGTTTTCAACCTTCCCGGTGAACTCCACGTTGGGGTAGGTGTCCACGGTCAAAACCACTTTTTGCCCTGGAAAAATCCGGTCGATCTCTTTTTCGATCACGCCGACTTTCACCACAACGCTGTCGATGTTGACGAGCGTGGCAATTTTTTTGTTCGGGGTAATGTACTCTCCCAACTCGGCGTCCTTGTCGCCCAAAATACCGTCCCTGGGAGAGCGAAGAACCGTCTTTTCATTTTCCAGGGCGGCCAAGTCAGCGGAAACTTTGGCCTCCTCCAATTTGTTCAGGGAGACGCCTCCGATGGCGTAAAGTTTCTCGTACTGCTCCAGCTCCAGGCGCGCTTTTTTAACTTGAGGTAGGTGTCCCGTTGATTCAAGCGGGCGATGACGTCGCCCTTGCGAAGCTTGTCCCCCTCTCGAAATTCAAAGAGGTCGATCACCCCTTCGGTCTCAAAACGCAGGGGAATCTCAGACCCGCCTTGGATGGACCCCACCGCCACCATCGGGTCCACGAATCGCTCCGCCTTCATCTCCACCACATTCACAGCCAGCGTGCCGCCCTCGGATTTTTTCGGTGTGTCGGGGCCTTTCCCGCTAAAAAGTCCAAAAAGCTTCATACCCCCTATCATTAAGAGAAGACCCAAAATCACCACGATCGCCATGAAAGCGACCTTGTGTTTTTTCGCAAAGGGGGCGACGACCCTCTGAATGAAAGCATGAAGCGGACCCTTCACCCGCAACTTTCCCCGCCCCGGCTCATGCCGGGGCGCAGGAGAAGCCCCCCCTTGGCCGCCGTGGTGGGGATGGGCGGGATGAGACGAATGTCCTGGATTTTCGGTCAAAGTATTCCTTCCTTACTAAATTTCTTCTGCCCACAGGGTCTTCGACCCCGAAAACATGAGAGAGTTCCCGATCTTGGATCTGACAAGACTATAATTTTTCCCGTCATTGGCCAACCAGGAAATTGCCGAACACCCGGTCAACTCAGGTACCCACTTCTCTGCAACAAAGCGGCCAACGCACTAAAAAACCGGGAAATGCCTATGCCGAAAAGTGTTTGACTTAATTTCTCACGTAGTTGTAGAATAAAATCGGTTTCAGGTTCCTTGAAAAACAGTCCGATTCCCCGCGCGCTCTCACCGAAGGCGCCGGGGAAGGACTGATCCAAAGGAACGCAGGATGACCGGCTCGCACGGCGAGCCCGCTTCTTGCACCCTGAGGGAAGGCTTGAAATCGGGTTCGGTGGGCACTAACGGGAGGGGGCGCGACGAAGCATCCCCTTTCGCTTCCAACGAAGGAGGAATCATCCAGAATGAGAAAGCTACTTGCAGGGTTGGTGTTGTTGGGGCTTTTCGGAGCCTCGGTCCAAGCGGAAATGCTGGGGCTTAAGAACATCAAGGTGGACGGCAGTTTGGAGGTGAAGGGCGTTAGTGCGAACAACGAGACGGACTTCTCCGCCGCTGACGATCACCGGGGCGACACCCTCACTCGGGTTCGCCTGGGGATCAACATGGACCTAAACAAGGACGTCTCAGGCCGGTTGGAGTTTGTCCGGAATCCGGATGCAACCTTCGCCGCGCAGTATGGAAATGGCGCGACGAACCTTGACACGGAGCAGACCGCCGTCACGATACAAAACGCCTACGTTGACATGGTAAACTTCCTGGGATTGGACACGGTTCGTCTCGGTCGCCAGTATGTGGGCCATGAAGGGGACCTGATCTTGTTCTTGGGCCCCGTTAACGACGACGCCTTATCCGTGAACGCCCTGGACGCCTTGGCCATCTCCAAGAAGTTCAGCAAAATCAACCTCTTCGGGGCGACCGGAAAGATGTATGACAACAACAATATCCCTGGCGCCGGCGCCGCTGGACCGGGGGACATCAACCTCAGCTGGATCACCGCCGCCTCCGATGAGCTCATCGCGTTGGACAAGATTAAAGTTCCCCTGGAAATCGGGTACTACCAGGCGAACAACACCAGCGGCACCGCCACCAACGACAACGTCACTCTCACGGTCATGGACCTTCGTGCGGGGATCGTGGCGTTTGACGACCAATTGACCGCCAGCGTGGAATACGCGATGAACGGCGGCCAGGACAACAACAGCGGTACCAAAATCAACTATAAGGGCAATGCCATGCTGGTCAAGGGCGCCTTTGGAAACAAGGACATGGGTTTTGATGTCCATGCCCAATATGCCATGGGCTCAGGAGACGACACAGGGAACGACGACAAATCGTTCCATTCCATAAGCTCCGACTATCGTTACGGCGAGATCCTCTCCAACGACAACGAGTTCACGGTGGCCAACGGATTGCCCGGCGCTGGAGTGGAAACACCGTTGGGATTGAACGTTGTCACCCTTGGCGGATCTTATGTTCTGCCTTGGATGGGAAGAAAGTTCACGACCATGGGCGATTATTACATGGTTAAAACGGACAAATCGGCTCCCGTCCTTGGGAACAAGATTGGAAATGAGCTTGATCTTGCCATCGCGTATGCCCATTCCGACGACATCGCCGTTAAAGCCGGGTACGCCATGCTAGCCCCCGATGATTTGCTGACGGGCGGCGCCGGCGCTCCAGACGAGAACGTGTCGAAACTTTGGGCGAAGTTGGACCTTAAATTCGGATCGAACTAATCGCCTGAAACTGTATTTACCCGTAACCCCGCCCTCCGGTGAACCGGAGGGCGGGGTTACTTTTTTTTTTGCTAGAATTCTTCCCATGAAAAGCGCCATAGCATTGGTTCTTCTTCTCCTGGCGGCAGGACTTGCTCGTGCCGAGGTCTCCGCCCTCAATCTGGGCCTGGATTACCGCCTTCGCGCCATCGGCATTCAAAATAACGACACCCAACCGGACACCCGCGACAACCTGAGTTACTATTCCCACCAGGCCCGCCTCTATATGACGGGCTGGTTGAACGAAGATGTGGAGGCGGGGATTCGGGTGCAATCCGTCAGCATTTGGGGCTTGGAAGGGAGCACCTCAGCGCCCGTCTCCCGCTACCCCAAAACCGATGGAACGCCCTGGATCGAACAGGTGTATCTGCACATGCCGAACCTCATGAACAAACACCTTGATATCACCATCGGCCGTCAGCCCATCGTCATCGGGGACGGGATGCTGGTTTCCGATGATCAGCTGGGGTTCAACGCCCTCCGCGCAAAAATCGCCTTGCCTCGAAGAGCTAGCCTGGACCTTTTCACCGCCAAGATCACCGAAAGCCTCGAGGGGCACAACGATTCGGATTTAAACGGCGTGGTGGGAGCCCTGGACCAGGGCGACCTTCGCTGGGAATTGGCTTGGATTCAGGAGAATAACAGCGGCCCGTCACCCTACACCCTGGCCGGGGCCACAACCACGGCCGCTCATGTGGTCCGAAACTTCTACGACCTTCGCCTGTTCGGTAATCTAAAAGACGCCTACTACAAGATGGAAGTGGCCATGGAAAAGGGAGACGCCAACGTGGGGCCCGGCGGCGTGAACACCACCATCGCGGGTCTTGGCGAGCGGTTGGAACTGGGGGCCCAATCGGACACCGCGAAGTTTGGCCGCTTCGGGGTCAAAGCCCTTTACGCCTCCGGTTCAGGAGACGACCCCGGCACCGCCGACAAAGACGAAGCCTTCCGCGCGAGTTTCGCCGGCCGCTGGGACGGCCTTCAACGCGCCGGGTGGGGCCAACATTTCGGCGCCACGCTCTCCGACGCCTACAGCCCGTCGTCCCCCTTTTCCCCCACCGACACCGGCCTCCCGCCCGGAGCCTCCGGCATTAAAACCATGGGTTTAGGCATTTTCACGGTCCAGAAGATTCATTGGACCGGCTCCCTGGATTATTACACCTACGACTCCCGCGTCAAAGTCGCCGGCCAAAACAGCCTCGGCGCCGAACTGGACGCCGGCCTGTCCTTCCGCTACACCGGTTTCGTCACTTTCAATCTCGGAATGGCCTATTTCTTCCCCGGCGACCTCTACGGCCCCACCGCCTCCAAAGTCACCCGCTACACCGCCGAAACCCACCTCCACTTCTAACACCGGGGGACGCCCTAAAGTATTATACTATACGCGAAACTCACAAACCGTGTCTCGTGTCTCTTTAGCCGCCTGGTGTTTACGACTGAACATTCCGTTTGTAGTTGCCCCATTTATGGGGCCACCTTTTTCCAGGTCGAGGTCCTTACTCGTGGGGCCTTCATCCTACGCGCGTTCGATCGGCTGGCCCTGAGCGAGAAAGGCAAGAACCCTTCTCCGCAAATCCATGGGTGTGGAAAATCGCTTGAGCGCCGCCTCCGCGGTGATTGGATGGGGGCTCAAAAAAGCGGCCAACCGCTGAACGGGAGGGGATTCCCTTGGCGTGGATTTCACCCGTTGAGCCAGAACATCGGTCAACTTCCAGTCGGCGTCCCAGAATTTCCAAAGGCCCCACTCCCATGTGGAACGGAGAGCGGGAACCGGATCCTCTTCCTCTAAAATTCGGAATAGCTCATGCCGCAGTCTCACCAGACTGACGGATCTGGGACGTTCCTCGCTCACGGCTTCACGAATGAAACCCATGGTTTTCTCTTCCACGGCCCACCCATAGCGAGAGGAGTAACGGGCCGCGCGGTGGAGGCGAGTCGGGTCGTCGATAAAACTTTGATCGTGCAGGGCACGGAGAAGTCGGGCTTTCATGTCTGCCTGCCCCCCCGTGGGGTCCAAGAGAGAACCGGATTCGGGGCTGAGGCTCAAATAAAGGGCGTTCGAGGTGAAATCTCTTCGCCGGGCGTCCTCGGCCAACGTCGCTCGGCGAACCAGCGGGAGAGCACCCGATTGGGAATAGGTTTCCGCCCGAGCGGTCGCGACATCCAGGTGTGTGCCGTCTTGAAAATGGAGAGTGAAGGTCATGAAACGCGGGTGCTCGACCACCCGGGCGGAAAGGACCTTGGCGGCGGAGTGAACCAGCGGCGCCGCCCGCCCTTCGACCACAACGTCCCAATCTTTCGGATTTAAACCCAGTAGGAGATCCCGCACACAGCCCCCCACGGCGGCGGCGGGGAGATGGTTTTGGGCGGCGATTCCGCCGAGCCGGGTGAGGCGTTCCCGCCAAAGATCCGGAACCCGGGAAAAAAGAGCCGGGGGATTTTCGCCCGACGCAGAGGAACTCACCAGCCGCCCCTCATCGCCCTTTCGGCATTCGCTTCAGCGCCTGCCGCACAGCATCGTTATTCGGGTCGAAACGCAGGGCCAGGTTCAACGATTGCCTCGCTAAAACGAAATTACCGACATCCACAGCGATGAGCCCCAAAACCTCATGAATCTTTGGATGGAAGGGATTAATTTCCAGGGCCTGTTGCAAAACCGTTTGGGCCTCCTCGTACCGGCCGTCGTCAAAAAACAAGTCCCCCAGCATGACAAAGGAGGAAGCGTAGGCGTGGTTTTTTTCCATGACGCGTTTCAGAAGCTCCTCCGCCGAAGACGCCTTCTCGGCCCCCACGTAGGCCCGCGCCAACCGCGTCAAGGCCACCCCGTTGTCTGGCTCCAAATCCACGGCCTTCTTGTATTCCACGATGGCCCCGTTCAATGAACCTTGCTGGCGCAAACGATCGCCAAGACGCAAAAAATTTTGAATGTCGGGTCCCACCAAAGACAAGTCTTCTCCGGTCCCCAAACGAATGGACTCGGTGAGCGCGCCCCGCGCCAATTCGGTCGGGACCTCCGTCAAGTCGGCCAGAGAATCCCGCCAGTTTTTTTCGAACTCCGCTTCGGTCATGCCGAGGGTAGACTGGAACGCTTCGGCCCTCGTTTTTGATCGAAACGCGATGAGCAGATCACGCAATTTTTCCTGGCCGAATTCTCGAACAATAAAATCCACCGCGTCCGACGTTTCCGCGAACGCGAGCGACGCCTTCTCCTGGGATTCTAACCGAAGAAAAGAAGGTTCCATGGAACCGAAGGTTAACAGCCCCGAAACCGTGGAGGTGTCCGAGAGAACGGCGCGGGTTAAAAGAGCCCGCGCGCTGGGTGTATGGGTGAACCCTTCGGGCCGACGCCACCCTGTCTCGAGGAATCGGGCGGTTCCTTCCTGAAGCCAGATCGGGCAGTTCCCGCCCGAAACGCGGGTGAGGTTGGAGTGGACGTATTCATGAACGAGGAAATCCATCCAGCGGTATCCGAAAGCCGTCGCCTCCGGAGACAGGGCCATGACACGCCCGAACGCAACGGAGGCCACGGCCCCTGTCCGTTCGATCGTCTCCCGCGATAAGGTTGAGGCGAAGACAAAACTATCCACCGTCGGATACACTTCCACCTGCACCGCCACCGTTGGAGAGGAACCAAAAAACTCCGCCACCCGCGCGTAGGCGTTTTCCAACGACGGCAGAGCGGTGGGGCCCAGGAAGGCGTCTTCCGACCGCGTCAGGAAAATGAAATGGTCGGATTTCGTCCGCGCGAAAGACCGCTGAACATCCATGAGCCCGGTCAGATAGTTTACCCGCGACGTCGCCCACGCGTCCTTCTTTTCCAATAGTTCCAACGCCTGTAGGGCACCGGCGTTGTTCCCCGCGTAGAGTTCTTCCAAACATCGCACGCGGTTAGCGGCGTCCGACCGGCCCTCTTCGATCAATTTTTCTCGATACGCCCGAACCGCGTCCCGTTCCTGGGCCGCCAGCAAAGATTCCACCCCGTTCAACGGGGCCGAGGCCCGAGACAAAGCCTCCACGGGATCCGTCAACTCCCTCGGTGTCAGGGCCCACAGGGGCCCCCGCCACAGCAGGGCCCCTAGAAGACATAACCAGACAATATTTCGGTTACCCCGCCTCATCGTGCCGCCTCCCGTTTCACGCCCGTATTATAAGTTAAACAACCTGAATTGCAAGATCGTTAGTGTCGAGACAATCCCTCTCATTTTGCCCAGTGCCGGTAATAATCCTGAATCGCGCGCTCCTGGTCTTTGGGGTAGCCCTCTTTCATGGATTTCATCAGTTCTTCCCGGAACGCGCGGGGAGGGCGGAAATCGTGCGGACGGGGGAGTTCCACCGCACCGCTTGTTCCGCCCGATCCCCCCCCCTGACGGAGCGTCGGGATGGACGGGCTCCCAGCGCCGCTCGACAAACTTTGCATGTTTCGAGAAGCCTTTGAAAGACTCTCCTGAACGTCCCGAAGGAGCTCCAGCGCTTGTTCTTGATTTTTTTGGGCCGAGCGAAGAGCCAAAAGCCGCAGATCGGAACCGGAACCCTCCATCCGGACGGCGGCATCCGAGAGCCGTCGAGGAAGGCCCGGGGAAAGAAGCGCATTCCGTCCGGTCAGGTCGGCCAAGGCCTGGGCTAAACCGCGGGTCTCTCGGCCCAAGAGGTCCTGCTCCTCCGCCCAGACAGGAAAGCGAAGGCGTTCATCCAAGGAAAGAGATTCCCCTTCGGAAAAAGGGGTCCCCAACAAATCGAGAAAAGACCGTGATTCCGAAACCAGGGAGGCCACGTCCGAAACGATGGCCTCGCCGGGATTGGACGTTGGAACGCCCCCACCCGACGAAGGAACCCCGCTGGACCCAAGATCCGTCATGAGAAGATCCCGGGTTTTCTCGGCCTGGGCCTGAATTTCCCCCAAACGTCCCATAGCGGCAGGCAAATGGCCGGACCCCAGAGCTCGGCCCAAATCAAAGGAAAGAACCTCCAATCGCCGAAGTCCTTGAACGACCGCATTCTCGTGGCCCTCCGCCGAAAGCCCTTCGGCCCATTCCCCCGCTCGCGATTCCCAGAGAGGGGCCGCCGCCCGAAGTTGGTCGAGGCCCTTCGCCTGAAGGATCCCATGGCGCTCGAGGACTTGGGCCGCCGAGGTTTCCGTTCGGTCCAAAAGGGACTCTTGCTTCCCGATGATCTCCCTCAACCGATCGTCCGCCTCGCGCAAGGCGCCGGCCGTTTCCATCCCCGCGCCGCCCATCCCCGGCCCGAGCGCCCCAGCGCCGGCCCGAGCCAACTGACGCTCGATTTCCTGAATTTGTTCCAACGCTTCCTGGGCGGCGGCAAGAGCCTCCGCTCCATCGTTCACCGCTAAGGCCTGGGCCATCCGAGAAAGCGCTCCTGAAACACGATCGAACCGAAGGGTTTCGACGGCGGCTCGGTTCACGAAATCCTCTGAAAGATCTTTCGGCATTTTCTCTAATCGTTCCCGGATACGCCGGAGGGCCTCTTCCATGGCACGAGCCGTTTCCTGAAAAGCGCGAGCCTCCGACTCGGACAGGCGGGGCCCCTGGGCCAAGGAGCGCGCCAGATTTTCGGCCATGTTGGATAGGTCCCCCTGATCCCGGATCAACCGCCGGGTATTTTGCGCCCGAAGGGCCTGCTCTGAAAGAAGGGCCATCCGCTGAAGCTCCGCCACCGCCTGGGTCATGGCGTTTTCGGCGCCGGGGCGGTCCTGATTTGACAACGAACGGTCGGCCAGGGGGAGAATGTGTTGCGTTAACTCATTCAAACTTTCTTGAATCCCCCGATGTTCCAGGAGGTTTCCCCGATCGGTGCGCGGATCTACCGACATCCGGTCTAGAATTTCCGCCAATGAATCTTTCGACTCCGCCAACCGACGGTCCAGATCCCGTTGGCCCGTCGCCAAGCCGTTCCAGTTGGGCGTGGAGACCCGAACCTGGACCCGAAGGTCCATTTCCTCCGCCAAGCGATTCAGGAGATCTTTCTGAAAAAGGGCCAGATCCCCTTCAATTTTTTCGTGAGCCGCGGAGTAGGCGGCGATGGAGACGCGCCGAACCTCGCTCCGCCCTTCCCCGGCGGGCGTCTGGCCATCCTGGGCCGCCGCCTGAATTTCCAGTTGGTCCCCTTCGGAAAGACTGAACCGGCCAAGGTCGAATTCTCGCTCCAAGACCTCCCCCGAAACGCCTTTTGAAAAACGAACCCAGGGCTCCCGACGCCACGGCCCGCCGTTCACGCGCACCAACAGAGACGACTCCACCAGTCCGATGTCGTCCCGAAATTCGGCCGTGACGGGAAACCGATCTTTGGAGTCAGCCTGAAGGTCCTCGGCGGGCCCCAGGAGGGTCACCACCGGGGGCGCGTCCGGAACGGCCTCCACCGAGAGTTCCCCCACCAGAGCCTCCCCCGTCTCTTTTGATCGTCGGGCCCAAAGCCGCCGTTCCAAGTTCCGATCCGCCCGATCCTCCCAACGCCATCCCTCGGAGGTTTTCGTCGGCTCCAGGTCCTTCCCACCTCCGTCGACACGCAGAGAGGTGTCCGCGGGATCCAACCGGAGGCTCCATCGGACGGTCGACCCGGCCAACACTTTTAAAGCCAGCGAATCCTCGTGCCTCTCCGGTTTTTTGCCCGCATAAGCCGGCGGTTCGACCTCGGCCCGAAGAGCCAAGAGTTTGGGAGGATCGAACGGCGTCAATTGAAATCGCGGACTCCGCCGCCCGCGAAAGAGAACCCTGTATTGGATGGCGTCTTGCAGTGAACGAAAGACGTAGGTATGAACCCCCGATGAAACGAATTGAAAAGACCGGCCCTCTCCCTCCAATCCGGGACCCCGGACCTCCAATTGGGGGGAGGGACTCCTCCCCGCCACCCGCACGGTGACCGAAACATTTTCCCCCCGAAAAAAAACGGCGTTGCCGGGATGAACGGAAAGGATCCCCCCGCCGTCGGAACCGAAGGGCCAGATCGTTCGACGCCGCGCCGGGCCGTCCACCCGCCAAGCCACGAACAAAAACAGGATTCCGCCCAACGCCGCT
This sequence comes from Elusimicrobiota bacterium, assembly GCA_016721625.1. NCBI lineage: Bacteria > Pseudomonadati > Elusimicrobiota > Elusimicrobiota bacterium. Next base: position 115,221 of record JADKHR010000001.1, on the reverse strand, counting down.
CGCGCCGCCGTCCCCCACCAGGGACCGGAAGTCAATCGCGACTTCCAGTTTTTCGGAAAAGCTTTCTCCGCTTGTAAAATCGCGCCCGTGTGAAACTCGCCCGCCTGAGGATCGGCGGAAAGTTCCATGGCGGTCCGCAGAAGGTCCCGCGGTTCCGTCCCCAAAGATTCGGCCACGGCCGAAGCGGACGTTTCCCGAACCAACCGCCCGATGTTTCGAACCAGGAAGAATATAGCCGTCGTTCCGGCCAAGACCCAAGCCGTTTCAAACAGTCCCGGCGTGTCGGGCTGTTTCTCGGCCCATAGGAGAAGGATCGCCCCCCAGAGTCCCGCCCAACCCGTTCCCCGCGCTACCACGCGGAGTCCCCCCACCCCCAGGCCCCAGATTCTCGCTCGGAAAAGACTCTTCGCCAGCGAATGGGAAGCGGGGCCGCGCCCCCGCGGGGACGGGGAAGGTTCCGTCTTCCCTGTGACCGTCACGGCAGTCCTCGTCGACGCCGAACCACCAATTCCATCGCCAAGAACGCCAGGGCCAAGGCGACCCATCCTTTTTCAGTCCCTCCCCCTGCCGAACGGTCTTCCCATGGCAAGTTCGAAATCCACCGACGCCAGTCCTTCTCCCTCAAATCCGCGGCGGCAAAGAAAACGCCCCCGGACTTGCGCGCCAGGTCCGCCAGCCGGGAGAAATCGGGACGGGTATCGCGGGTTTCCTCCCATTCAGAAGCCGCTTCCACCCACATCCGGTCCCGGAAAGATTCTCCCGCTTCCGCCCGTAGTTCATAAAAACCCGAGTCCGGCGGGATAAATTCGGCAACAAACTCCCCGGAAATTCCGCTGGACCGAACCGCCAGGGGAAACCTCCGTCCTCCGGGACCCATGACCTGGAGGCGAGGCGGACGGGCCAAATCGGGAGGGGTTCGAAGCTGAACCAGCCACGGCGCGCGGGGGGTCAACGGGCCCCCGGGCCGCACCAAACGCAAGGGCCCGGACCCAGGAGAACCGGCCAACCACCGGACACCGTTTTCCCAGAACCGCTGATAGTCGGCGGGACCTTCTCCGCGACGGCCTCCGTCTAAAGCCCACCGCCAACTGGTGGAGTTCGCCATCCCCACCACGCGGCCCCGGCCCAGCGACCGTTCCGCCAAAACGGGAAACCCGCCCACGGGTTCCCCCGCCAACGCCCGTGCACCCTGACGAACGCCTTTCGGGAAATAACCGCTTCCCTCCAAAGCGGACAAATTCGCCCACCGGGCGTCGTTCGTCGGTCCGTCCGCCAAGACGAGGAGCGGATGCCCCGGGGCCAGGGGCTTCAAACGGAACCGTTCCGGGCCTAAGGCCGGAGGCCCCGGCTCCCAGGGAAGGAGATTTTCAAGAACGTCCTCCCCGAGGAAGATGTTCGGGGAACCGCCCGCTTCGTTTACCGAAAGGAATCCTCCGCCGGCCCGAACCCACCGGTCCAAGGCCTCATAAAAAGATCTCCCGAGGCCGATCCGCAATCCCGTCATTTCCTCCAGAACCACCAGGTCGAAAGTCGGAAGCTGGGCCACCAGAGCGTCGGCGGTGGGAAAGGGGATCAGGGAGAGGTCCGACTCCGAATAGGCCATGGCATCCTCAGGGTCCCGAAGAACGACAAACGAAACCAGTTCCACCGAGGGGTCGTTCTTGAGCTGGGCGCGAAGGAAATGGTAGTGGGGTCCGGGCCGACCGGCGATGTAGAGCGTCCGCACCCGATCCCGCTGAACGTCGACGGCAAAGCGGCGATCATTATTGCCGGTCCGGGTTTCTCCCGGCAAAGGTTCGGCCCGAACCGAACAGAGCGCGAGCCCCGGACGCGAGGGCGTAAAGACGAGCGGGACCGTTACCGGCCCGGAAGAAAGATCAACGGTGGTTCGCGCGCGGGGCCGTCCGTTTTCCAGCAAAATGACTTGGACGGGAGGACCGGAAAGGCCTCCCGCCGATACCCGGGCGGTGATTTCCACCGGTAGGCCCGCGAAGACCCAGCGCGGGCAATCCACGGATTCCACCGCCACGTCGGGACCGCCGCCCCGCCCCCCCACCCCCACGGCGAAAATTGGAACACCGGGGGGGGCCGCCGCCTCATCGTTGGACCGGCCGTCGGACAACAGGAGGATGGCCCGTGGAGCGCAGGAGGAGACCAAGGGCCCCAAGGCCGAGAAGGAACATTCGCCCAAATCTGGGCGTAGCGCGGCCACGTCGGTTTCGGCCATGGAACTCCACCCGCTCCCGAGCCGATAGTGGCGGGCCGCCCCCGCCGGAACCGAGCGGCGGAGCGCGTCCCAAACGGCCCGGGCTTCGGCCCATCGGGTTTCTAAGGCGGGACCGTCCGATTCCATCATGCTGGCCGACCCGTCCCACACGACGGCCAAACGGAAATCGCGGACAGGCCCCAGCCGCCGGATCCCGGATGACAAAAGAGCGAGGGCCAGAAACACCGCGGAACAAGCGCGCAGGATGACAACGGGAAGCGCCCCCCCTTGCCGGAGGGACAGAAGCATCCACCCGCCGATGAGTAAAAGAGTGAGGGCCGTCCACGGCAAGGCCCCCGGCCAAAGAAGATGAGAATCAAAATGAAATTTCATCGAACCCGTTTCTTTTCCAAGAAGGGCTGGTGAACGGCGTCCGTCTTATAGGTTCCCGTGACCGAGAACATAACCAGGTTGACGAAGAGTCGGGCGCTTTCTTCCCGCTGGCCCTCCCCCCCCGGTTCGCAAGAAAAAAGAGGTTGCCCCACCCGGTCCCGCGCCACAGCGCCTAGAAGATCGTTGGAACTCCACACCATCACCAGTCGATCCGCCAACCACAACCCCTGAAGGCCGGGATCCACCCGCCGACGCCCCGCGCCCGAACGCAACAGAAAAAAAGACCGATACAGGGCATGATCCAAAGGAACAGGCCGCCAACGGGCCCCGGAGAATAGCCGGTCCGGAAGGTCCCGGACGGACCGAGAAAAGGGCGAAGAAGACGATGCCTCCGTGTCGTCAAAAAAAACCAGGCCCCCCGCCGCCAGATAATCCCGGATTCTCGCGAGGTCTGGTTCGGAAAAATCCAGCCCCCCCCGGCCCGCCACCACGAGGAACGGAGACTCGAAGAGCGCGTCGTCCGACAACCGCAACACGCGACGTTCGTCGACGGGGTCCAAGCGCGTGGTCTGCCGGAGGAAAACCGCCCCCCATCCCCAAACCTCCGGATAGGGATCCCAGCGGCCCGGGCGTTCCAACTGGGCGAAGACGAACCGGTTTCCCGTGGCCCCGCAAAGGAGGAAAGGAATAAGAAAAATAGCCCCCAAGATTCCCATCCGTTTCAAAGGCTTTTCCTCCGTCGTTTCCACAGAAGTCCCGACTCGAGAATAAGCAGGCACAGGATGACCTTCGCGACCCCCGGCGTCAAATCTCGCCCCCGGAGCGCCTGTTGGATCTCCGTCGAACGCGCCCGTTCCGCCGGAACCCAGCGAAAAGGAACAGGGCCCAGCCAGGACCGCCACTGGTCCGGCGTCAAGCGGAATAAATTTCCTTCCTTTTCGGAGGGAACGTTAACGGCCACGGCTTGGGTTCGAGCGCCCCTCCAGTGGTAGATTCCCGGAATGTCGGTGCGGTCGTAGACCCAGAGGTCCCGGACTCGCGCCGCGCGATCGAGACGTCCGTCGGGGCGAAGCACCTCGATCGGCGCCCCCTCGCCACCCGGTCGTTCCACCGTTTCCCCCACCGTATAGGAAGTCCGTTCCTCTTGGCCGCGCGAACCCGAAAGCCAGCGCAAAAGGTTTCCAACCAGGACGGGAAAGGAGGGTTTGGCGGGGAAGTTGGTCCAATCCCGATCAATGCTGGATCCCCACAGAGCCACCCGCCCCCGACCGCGCGCCCCCACGGTGAAAACCGGCGTTTTGGTTCGATCCGAAGCCAGGACCACCCGCGCCCCCGGCCGGGGGGCCCCCGCTAAGACCCGTTGCACACGGACCTGGGACCACAGAAAACCCGTGAGGTTCGGCAGGGGGACATCGCCCGTCTCGCTTAAACCTTCGTCCATCTCCTGGGAGGTAAGCGCCTCCAGAGGCAAAAGATCGCGAAGACTGAGGTATCCCCCGCGGTCGCCCGCGGTCATCCAGAGGCCTCCCCCCGCCTCCACGAAGCTCGCCAACCGCTCCACCGTGGAGGTCGTCAACGGGGGCGGATTTAGGAGGGCCACCACTTGGAAAGGGGACAAATCCTTTGTGAAGAGGTCCCCCGGGGACGCCCAATCCACCGTCACCCCTTCGGACAACAGACCGTCCAGGACGGGTCGGATGAAAAAGGTTTCGTCCCCCACCGGGGAAAGGCTGGGAGCCCCGTTCACGCACAAAACGGAAAATGGGGGCAAGGGGTCGGTGACCAGGAACCAGCGGTCGTCCTCCGGCAAGGCGTCAGGATCCAAGGAAATTTCGGCCGGGCCGGACCGGGCCGTGGAAAACACCGTCCCTCGCTCCCCCTCCCAGCGAACCCGACCCCGGGCTTCCACGCCCCCGTCCCGTCGGAGAGTCCACGTTCGAGGCGAGGCATCCCCCCAGGTCTGCAATTCCACGCGGGGCGGCCCCTCCCGACCGCTGGACCGCTCCCCACAATGGCCGCATTGGAGCGGGGCGACACCACTTCGACCACCACCAACCCGCCCGGAGTGTCGTGCCAAGGTTTTTGGCCTTCTCCAGCCCCGTGGGCGGCCGCGTCCGAAAACAAAACCACCGTCCCCCCTCCCCCCAAAAGCTTTAAGGCTTCATCGAACCCGGCCGAAAAACGCGTCCCCCGGTGGGTGGGGGTCGCGGCTTCCAAAGCCCCCGCCACCCCGGCGGGATCCGCCTCCGGAGGAAACGAACTTTCCACCCGGTCTGAAAAAACAACCAAGCCCCATTGGTCCCCGGGCCGGCGGTTTTGAAACACGTCGCGGGCGAGGTTCCGCGCACGATCAAAACCGGTTTCACCCGATTGGGAAACACGGAGCGAATAGGACGCGTCCAAAAGAATCACCCCTCGAACGTGGCCGGCCCCTAGCGCGCCTCGGAACCCCGGCCGCGCCAAGAAAAGGATCACAGCGGCCGCGAGAGCCGTCCGGGCCGCCAAGAGGGCCCAGCGCCGGAGCCGGTCCGGCGTCCAGCGATCCCCCGCCGCTTCGCGCAACAGGAGACAGCTGAAAAAACAGTTGGTTTCGCGCGAATCCGCCCCCACACATGCAAAACCAAAGGCAGGCCGGCCACGGGAAGGGCCCCGAGAGCGCCCGGATGGAGGAATTCGATCACCGGGCCGCCCGTCGATGGAGGAAGGTCGCCACCGCTTCGTCCACCGGTTGTTTGGTGATAAACCGTTGATAATCCACACCGAGCGCCGCCATTCCGCGCGACAGAGCGCTCTGGCGCGCGGCCATTATTCTGGCGTAAGACTCGGCCATCACCGCCGGGTCGCCCCGAATCAAGTCCCCCGTTTCGAGGTCCTGAAACCGGCGGTTTCCCTGAAAAGCCAGGTCCAGTTCCACCGGATCCAAAACCTGAAGGGCCGAAACGTCCAGCCCTCCGGCGCACAACAGACGGAATCCGGACAGGATATCATCGAGAGGACCCAAAAAGTCCGACACCACCACCACGGCGCCACGACCTCGCCACCGGGAACGAAATTCCCTGAAGGAGTCTTGAAAGCAACCCGGCGCGCCGGTGGGAGGATGTTGGAGTTGAGCGAAGAGACGAGACAAAACATCGTTCCCGGTTTGGGGGGTTTGGAAAGAGAGGAGGGCCCGGTCGAAAAAACCGACGCCTGCCGCTTCCCTTCCATGGTGAAGAACGAAAGCCAGCGCGGCCAGGAGACCCGCGCCGTAACGAAGCTTCGTCCCACGGCCATCGGCCGAAAACGTCATCGATGGGGACACATCCAGAAGGAGAGAAGCGCGAAGGTTCGTGTCCTCCCGTTCTTCCCGAACCGTCCAGCGATCCGTCCGGGCGAATACCGTCCAATCGATTCGACGCCGATCGTCGCCGGGCGCGTAGGCGCGCCGGTCCAGGAAATCTCCCGCGCGCCCGCGTCGATGGCTTTCGTGCCGGCCCACCCGAGGCCCTTCCGCGGGCCCCCGGGGATGGAACGACAACGGCGCCAAACGCGCCGTCCACCGCGGGTCAAAAACCCCGCTCTCCATCATTCGGTCCGACCGGACTCCTCGATGAAACGACGAACGAGGTCGTCCGTCCGGACCCCGTCGGCCTCACCGCGAAAAGAGAGGATGAGCCGATGGCGAAGGACAGGCGCCGCCAGCGCGGCCACGTCCTCCCAGGACACGGTGAAACGGCCTTTCAAAAGACAGCGAACCTTGGCCCCCAGCAGTAACGCCTGGCCGGCCCGTGGGCCGGCGCCCCAGGCCAGGGCCGAGCGAGCCGAGCCATCGGCGTCGGTTCCCTGGGGTCGGGTCCGCCGAACCAGCCGAAGAACCTTTTCCACCACGCTCGGGGTGACGGGAACCCGTCGTACGAGTTCTTGAAACTCCAAAATTTTCTCGCCGGAGAGCAAGCGGGCCAGGTCCCCTCGCCGGGGGCCCGTGGTTTGTTGGAGGACGTCCCGTTCCTCCTCGGCCGTCGGGTAATCGATGTTGATTTGAAAGAGGAAACGGTCCAATTGGGCTTCCGGCAACGGGTAGGTGCCCTCCTGCTCGATGGGGTTTTGGGTGGCCAAGACGAAAAAGGGATCCGGCAACGGGTACGTTCTTCCCAAAACCGTCACCTGGTGTTCCTGCATAGCTTGGAGGAGGCGGCCTGGGTCTTGGGCGGCGTGCGGTTGATTTCGTCGGCGAGAATCAGGTTGGCGAAGAGGGGCCCCGGAGCGAATTGAAAAGCCCGTTGGCGGGTGACCGGATCTTCTTGAAGAATATCGGTCCCTGTGATGTCCGAGGGCATGAGGTCGGGCGTGAATTGGATGCGTTGAAATTTGAGGTCCAAGATTTGAGCCAGAGAGGAAACGAGAAGCGTTTTGGCCAAGCCCGGCACCCCGACCAGAAGGCAATGCCCTCTGGCAAAAAGACCGATCAAAAGTTCCTCCACCACCTGGTCCTGTCAACAATGGTTTTGGCCAGCTCCCGGCGAATCGCCGAGGAGGCTTCGAGGAACTCTTCGATTTTCTGCGCGTCGTTCAAATCGCCACCCCCCACAAAAGGTGGACCAGGGTGCCGATCAAGCTCGTCACCCCCACCGCCAGGGCGATCACCGCGAGGTTCAACGCAATCCGACGGCGCACGTCCATGCCGGAGAGGAACGCCAACACCGAAGAAACCACCACCGCGGCCACGGCGCCCGACGCCACGGACACGAACGCGTTCTTGGCCCCGAAAAGCAACGGAAGAACCGGGAGGCTCGCCCCGATGAAATAACTGATTCCCACGATCATCCCTGTCGAAACCGGGGAAGGAGGATCGCCGGTCTCGTCCTTCCGCCCGAGGAAAGCGGCTTTTCCCTTCTGCACCCGCTCGATCTCCCGTTCGGAACTGGTGGCGGCAAAAGATCCCGCCGCCATGGACAGAGCGCCCGCCACGGCGACGGCGACGCTGGCCCCCAAAACCAAGGAAGGGGCTCGGAGCGCCGTAAAAAACCCGCTCACCGCCCCTAAAATTTCGACCAATCCGTCGTTAAATCCGAGAAAAATTCCCCGCACCCGTTCGGGATTGATCTTTCGGCCGGCAAAACCCGAAACGATTTCATCTTCGTGCTCGAACTCATCCATCAGGGTGTCTTTCAACGCCTGTCCGAACGGGGTGTCGCGGTAGGTGTCCCACAGGGTCAAATATTTTCGGATGCCGTACACCTCAATCCCCTCCAGAACCAGGAGAACAGCCGAGGGCCCCACCACGCGGCAAACCGCCGTGACGATCTCCAATTTGAGACGTCTTCCCCAATCCAGTCGGGAACGCTTCAGGGAAAAAAAGTCCTGCCAAAAAGCGTAATGCTTGGCTTCCACCGCGACCAAGCGATCCAACATCTCCGCCAACCCGGTGCGAGACACCCCCCGGAGCCGCTCGTACAACCGCAAATCGAAAAGTTCGTCCAACACCAGCTCTTCGCCTCGCGAACGGGCCGCTTCATCCAAAATCAAATGATTCATAGGGAAATTTTAGCAGTTTCGTCTCCGGAGTTGGTTTGCTACATTCTTAACCAAGATGCGCCACGACAAGGTCTTGGTATTGGCCAGCGGCGGCCTGGACAGCGCGGCGCTGTTGGGCTGGGCGCTCAAACGTTACCGGAAAGTGCAACCGGTATATTGTCGGTTCGGACTTCGGTGGGAACGAGCGGAACTTCACTGGCTGAAACGCTTTCTGGCCGCGGTCGGTTGCCCAGCGCTTCAACCGCTGGCCGTTCTCGACCTCCCCGCCAAAACCCTGTATGCGGGCCATTGGAGTTTGACGGGAAAGGGCGTTCCGGGCTACCGATCCCGGAACGAAGCCGTATATCTGCCGGGACGAAACGCCCTGTTGCTGTCCCAGGCGGCCGTCTTCGGCGCTCAGCGACGGACCACCGAGATCCTCGTGGGGACACTGGCGGGGAATCCGTTTCGGGACGCGACACCGATCTTTTTTAAGTCCCTGGCTCGCTCCCTCACCCTGGCGCTGGGCCAACCCGTCATCATCCGAGCCCCTTTCCAGAAAATGGGAAAGGAGGCGGTCCTCCGCGCCGCCGGGGACCTGCCGCTCCACCTGGCCTTTTCCTGCCTTAACCCCCGGGGGATCCGCCCCTGCGGTGCGTGCAACAAATGCGCCGAGCGGGATCAGGGGACGGAAGCCCTGGCCCAAAAAACAAGAGATCTCCGGGAAATTTGATAAAATCCTCTCGATGAGAATAAATCGCGCTCCGAAAGGAACCATGGCCGTTTTCACGGCGTTGGTTCTGACGGTGTTGTCATTGGTGGGGGGCGCTTCCGCGGGGGAACCCCGGGTCCGCCAGCGCGACCCGGCCGTCTTCTTCTGGTACCATTTCCGCACCGCCATCCTAGCGGAGAACGTCCAGTTATTGCGGGACACCACCCGTTTCCCGTTTGAAACCACCGCCGCTGACGGTTCCGTCACCCGCCATTCCCGCGGTTCTTTCAGCAAGATTTTCCGTGAACTCCTCGAGGCTCCTTCCGGGACCAAGGGAAAGACCATGAGGGATTTGATCGCGGGGAAAGAAGATCTTTCAGAAAAGGAACGGACCGCCCTCAAAAACGAGGAAATCCGCATCGGGTGCTTTCGCATCGCGACAAAGAAAGAAACGTGCCTTTTCGTTGGGGCTGACCTAGGAACCGGGACCGTTGCGGAAAAAAAGGCGCCTTCCCCCGCGAAGGAGTTGCCGCCCGCGCCAACGGACCCCACGCCTGTTCCCCTGGCGTCAACCCCCGTGGTCCGGCCCCCCAAAGCGGCCGAGGCTGAAGTCCCCGTCCCGGCGGAGGAAGCGGTGGAGGAAGAACCGCCGCTTGAAAACTTGGCGCGTTCTGAACCAGAAACCACCGCCGTCGTGCCGGCCTCCCCCATCAAACTCGTCAAAAAATCCAAGCCAAAACCAGAGGAACCAAGGAAGGACCTTTCGTTTCGGTTTTACTGGAACGACTTCCGGAAAGCCGCCCTCGACAACGAGGTGGAAACCATCAAATCTCTCACCCGGTTCGCCTTCGAAACCAAGGGCCCCTTGGAGGGAGACAAAACCAAAAAATATGTGGTCCGGGAGTTCGATCTTCTCTGGCCCCGCCTGCTGGAAGCCGACCCCCACGCCTGGGGCCCCCTCCGGGATTCCATGAAGGAAATGATCGCCCGACGGGAAGAACCCAGCGTCGAGGAGATGGCCACGGAACAAACAGGCCAAATTCAGGTGGGGGTCTTCATCTTTCGAAAAATTCGGGACCGGTGGTTCTTTACCCGGGCGATCCTTCCCGAATAACCCCCCTCCAATAAAAAAACCCAGCCCGCGAAGGCTGGGTTTTTTTGGAAAAGACAATTCTACTTTTTGACGGAATCCGTGACCACGGATACGCCAGGGCCCATGGTGGAGGTGATGGTCACGCTCCGCACATAGGTTCCCTTGGCGGTGGAAGGTTTCGCGTTTTCAATGGCCTCCAGGAACGCCTTGGCGTTTTCCACCAATTTGTCCTGGGAAAACGAGGCTTTTCCAAGGATCGAATGAATGATCGCCGTGGAGTCCATTTTGAACTCGATCCGACCCGCTTTGAGTTCCTTCACAGTCCGGGCAATGTCAAATGTCACGGTGCCGCTTTTGGGGTTGGGCATGAGACCCTTGGGACCCAGCGTCTTCGCCAACTTGGTCAAATCTCTCATGGCGTCGGGCGTCGCCACCAGGATGTCAAAATCCATCCAGCCCTTTGAAATTTTCTCAACGATGTCGGCGTCTCCCGCCTCGTCCGCTCCGGCCGTTTGAGCCTCTTTCACTTTTTCACCCTTCGCAACGACCACCACGCGTTTTGATTTACCCGTGCCGTGGGGAAGAGAAACGGTTCCGCGAACGTTTTGGTCGCCTTTTTTGGCGTCAACGCCCAGGCGCACATGGATTTCGACCGTCTCGTCGAACTTCGCCTTGGCGTTCTGTTTGACTAAACCAATGGCCTCTTCAATGGAATAACGCTTCCCAGCTTCAATGGTTTTTTGGAGTTCTTCGGTTCGACGGCTCATGGAGGACCTCTTTCTTCCCCGCGCCCGGGTCGGCCACTTTCGCCTCCGGCGGGCTCCCTCCTCCCGGCGTAGCCGGAGCGAGGTGTTGGGAAGTCGGACTTCTAAATCAGTCGGCGGTTTCGACGCCCATACTGCGGGCCGTGCCCTTCACCATTCGAATAGCAGCTTCCAGGTTGGGGGCGTTCAAATCCGGCATCTTCGTTTTAGCGATTTCTTCCAATTGCGGACGGGAAAGCTTTCCGACCTTGGTCTTGTTGGGTTCGGCGCTGGCCTTGGCCAACCCTGCCGCCTTCTTGATCAACGCCGACACCGGGGGCATCTTCGTGATGAAGGTGAAACTCCGGTCTTCGAACACGGTAATGACCGCGGGGATGGTCATGCCGGCTTCCATCGCCTTGGTTCGATCGTTGAACTGCTTGCAGAAATCCATGATGTTCACGCCGTGTTGTCCCAACGCGGGCCCCACGGGAGGCGCCGGGTTCGCCCCGGCGGCGGGAATTTGCAGTTTGATTTGTGTTTTTATTTTTTTAGGGGGCCATTAAAGTTTCTCCACTTGCAGATAATCCAATTCCACGGGCGTGGAACGACCGAAGATATCCACCGTGACCCGAAGTTTGGCTCGGTCCTCATTGATCTCTTCTACCATTCCAAAGAAGTGACGGAACGGACCTTCTTTGATTCGGACTTTTTCGCCCTTATCGAAGAGGACCGCCGGCCGCGGCTTGTGGTCGGGCGGCGCCACGGTGAGCTGAAGGAGGGATTGGATCTCCGACTCAGGAAGCGCCGTGGGCTTCACACCGCCCAAGAACCCCGTGACGCCCGCCGTATTGCGGATCATCCAGTAGGTCTGGTTGTCCACGTCCATGTCCACCAACACATAGCCGGGAAAGAACTTGCGCTTTTTAACTTGCTTCTTGTTTCGACGAAGTTCCACCACGTCTTCCGTGGGGATCAAAAGTTGAAAAATTCGTTCCTTCAAGTCTTGTTGAATAACCGTCTTTTCGACGAGGGCCTTGACCTTGTCTTCATGTCCGGAATACGTGTGAATCACATACCATCCGCGCGCCACAGGGAGTCCTTTTGTTCAGGAAATAAAGAAATGAAAACTTTTCAAAATCACAAAATCCAAAGCACCAACGAAAATAGAAAAGACGATGACCAACAAAATGACCAACCAAGTCGACGCCATCATTTGCGGGCGCGTGAGCCAGGAAACCTTTTTTAGCTCCTCGTAGGCGTCACGAAAAAACTGGAACAGCTGGCGAATTTTTTCCACGTTTAATCTCCGCTTCAATCCATTCTTCCCGAAAACGAAAAAGTGTTAAAGGTATGTGGGTCGGAAACGACTTCGGAAAGGCGCCGCTATTCTAGTCAAAAACGAAGCCCGCGTCAATCACCGATTTGACTTTTATAAAAAGGGACAGTTCCTCTGGCGCTTTCGAAGGAAAACGCCCCCCCCCCCACGAAACGACGGTCCTGGCCCTATCGGGCGCGCCCCCATCCACGTCGACAACCGCGACGAAAATCCCCAAAAGACAGCCCCGCCGGAATTCCCGGAAACAAATTGACATTTTTTATAATTACTATAAAAAGATTTGTTTTGTTTTATATTAAATCCGGGGCTAAACTAGAGGCCACGGGAGCCAGTTATCGCCCCGAAACTCAGGAGGACACCATGAAATCAAGTCTTGCCCCGATTCGCCGATTCGATTACCACAACCCCGCCAAAGAGGCGCCGCTGTATTGCCCCTGCGGATTCACCGCCCCCGGTGAGATTGTCGAATACTACCGCTTCTACCACGTCTTGGGATGCTCTCGCTGCCGAACCCACCTTGCCTTGGTCGACCACCCGGTTTCCACTGAGTTTGAGGTCTTGGAAGCCACCCCTTGGGCTGGAGCCAACCACTTCATCGCCGCCTAATACAAACAAGACACCGTAATGGCGGCTGAGGAAAAGATCTTTCCTTTGGAAAGAGGATTGCGGGGTGGCCACCAGGCAGAGTGCCCGTGGTTAACGGCATTTCAAACTTAGACCAACCGCGCCTCCTCAGCCTTTGGAAGCGGGTTCCCTCTCCCGCTGGCGGGAGAGGGGGAGGGAGAGGGGATTGTTTCACTACTCTATTAAATGGCAGGGGCGGAGGGCGCTGTGTGCCATTCGGCACACGTTTTGCGCGCCACGCTTAAGCGTGGCCGGGTCCCGAGGCGGGTCCCTATCCTTCCTTTATTTCTAGATGGCAGGGGCGGAGGGACTCGAACCCCCAGTCCTGGTTTTGGAGACCAGTGGTTTACCAGTTAACCGACGCCCCCCTGCGGGAATTCGGGCCCCCTGGGCCCGCCGCAGGCACCCGAGCTCTGCGAGGGTGCTCACAGCAAAGTTTCGGGCCCCCTGGGCCCGCCGCAGGCACCCGAGCTCTGCGAGGGTGCTCACAGCAAAGTTTCGGGCCCCCTGGGCCCGCCGTGGTTTCAGGGCTAGCGCCCTTCAACCATTTCCTCGGGGCCCCGCCCTCAGTCACAGGCACCCGAGCTCTCCCGTCCTACAAACCGGGACGATGCCTAGCGGCATCGTGCGAGGGTGCTCACAGCAAAGTTTCGGGCCCCCTGGGCCCACAATTAAGAACCCACTCCGCGTGGGAGCTTAAAATATTTCGCGCTTACTTCGCGGAAGGAACTTTCTCTCCCAACTGACGGCGGAGCCGTTCGTGATCCATGAAGGACCAAAGAGCCACGATCTTCCCGCCGGAGAATTTCACATAGTGGATCCCCGTGTAGGCCACCTGGCGCCCCGTGGCGGGAATCCCCAAGAATTCCCCCTCGTGGGTTCCGCTGAAAAAAACCCGCGCCGCCACCCGATCCCCTTCGGCGATCATGTCTTCCACCTGGATTTTCAAATCCGGGAAGGCGCGATGAAGCAGGATCACCAACTCCTGGGTGCCCTGCATTCCTTGGTTAATCCCTGTCGGGAGGTCATAACTGACGGCCTTTTCCGAGATGAGCCCTTCCAACGCGCCCGGATTGGCGGTGTTGAAGGCCTCGTAGACCTTCTTCAATACCGCCTTGTTCCCCGTCACCGGCGCCGCCGAGCCAGCCCAAACCCATCCGCCAAACGACAGACCCAGAAACAACACGGCCCACGTTCTCATTCGCAGGACTCCTTTCAAATGAACGACGGTTCTATTTTGTCTCTTTGTGCAGGGTGTGTTTACCGCAGGTCGAACAAAACTTTTTCATTTCAAGTTTTTTCTCCCGACGGCGTCCCCGCACATAATGATAGTTGCGGTTATCGCACTGCGAACACGCTAACATGAACACGAAACGATCGGCAGCCATTTTCTCGCCCTCTCTTCTTTAAGTGAACTCTTACTCCAGGATTTCCGTCACGACGCCGGCGCCGACGGTGTGGCCGCCTTCCCGGATCGCGAACCGCACGCCGTTCTCCAACGCCACCGGCGTGATCAACTCCACTTCCACTTCCACGTTGTCCCCCGGCATCACCATCTCCACGCCCGCCTTCAACTTCAAATTCCCCGTCACGTCCGTCGTCCGCACGTAGAACTGCGGCCGGTACCCGCTGAAGAACGGCGTGTGTCGCCCGCCTTCCTCTTTGTTCAAGATATACACCTGCCCCTTGAACTTCTTGTGGGGCTTGATGCTTCCCGCCGCGCAGATCACCTGGCCCCGCTCCACCTGGTCCTTTTCAATTCCACGCAGAAGGATCCCCACGTTGTCTCCCGCCTGCGCCTCGTCCATCACCTTCCGGAACATTTCGATTCCCGTCACCACCGCTTTCTTCGTGTCCTGCAGGCCCACGATCTCCCCGTTTTCCCCACCTTCACCCGGCCCCGCTCCACACGGCCCGTCGCCACCGTCCCTCGCCCCGTGATCGTGAACACGTCTTCCACAGAGACCAGGAACGGCTTATCCAACTCCCGCTTCGGGTCCGGGATCGCCGTGTCCAGCGCCGCCACCAACTTCAAGATCGCTTTCTCCCCGATCTCCGACTCCGTGTCTCCCTGCATCGCCTTCAGGCTCGATCCGCGGATCACGGGAATCTTGTCCCCGGGGAACTCATACTTGTTCAGCAGGTCCCGCACTTCGATCTCGACCAAGTCCAACAGCTCGGGGTCGTCCACCAAATCCACTTTGTTCAGGAACACCACCAGGTTCGGCACGTTCACCTGCCGCGCCAACAGCACGTGCTCCCGCGTCTGCGGCATGGGCCCGTCCGCCGCCGACACCACCAAAATCGCTCCGTCCATCTGCGCCGCGCCCGTGATCATGTTCTTAATATAGTCCGCGTGGCCGGGGCAGTCGATGTGCGCGTAGTGCCGTTTGTCCGACTCATATTCCACGTGCGACACCGCGATCGTCACGATCTTCGAATCGTCACGCACCGTTCCGCCCTTCGCAATGTCCTGGTACGACTTGATCTGCGCTTTCCCCGTCTTCGACAAAACTTGAAGGATCGCCGCCGTCAGCGTCGTCTTCCCGTGGTCCACGTGTCCGATCGTCCCCACGTTCACGTGAGGCTTGGTTCGCTCAAACTTGGGTTTAGCCATTTTCGTGCTCCTTAGGTTTGTCGTCGTGATAAAAAATCAGCTGGGAACCGGGATTGAACCGGCGACCTCACCCTTACCAAGGGTGTGCTCTACCAACTGAGCTATCCCAGCCCTGGGTTTTCGGCCTAACGACCGTTCACCCCTTCCTCGGGCATCGCGGCTTTGATGGGCCCCGAGGGTTCGAAAAGATAACTAAGAAATGCCGCTTGATTATACAAATAAAAACTGCCGGACTAGGATTCGAACCTAGACGACCAGGTTCAGAGCCTGGCAGGCTACCGTTACCTCATCCGGCAAAATCCGCCTTCTTTGATCTTGCCTGGGGGCCAGATCGCCCCCCCCTCTGGCCAGGCGAGCCTGGCGTCCCATGTGTCACTGCCACATGGGACCCATTCCCTCCTCCGGCAAAATTATCCTTGAAAAAAATGGAAGGCAACGCTTCTCCATCAGCTCAAAAAAACCCGTTCGGCGCCTTAGCAGCGCCGAACGGGCGTCATTCTAGCAAATCACTTGGTTGGTGAAAATGCCTTACACAGCGGTGGGGGTCTTGAGGGCGTTCAGAGCGGCCTCGTAGTTGGGGTGATTCGTCATCTCCGCCACATATTCGACATAAGTCACCACGTCATGGGCATTGACGACGAAAATGGCCCGGGAAAGAAGGCGAAGTTCTTTAATCAATGTTCCATAGGCATGACCGAAGGAAGCGTCTCGGTGATCGGAAACCGTTTGAAGGTTCTTAATGTCGGCCGTTTGACAGAAACGCCCCTGCGCGAAGGGTAGGTCCATGCTGACGAGATAGGTTTGAACACCCGGGATTCCCGAAACGGCCTGGTTAAACTTTTTGGTTTCCTGTTCGCATACGGGAGTGTCCAAGGAAGGAACCGCAATAAAGAGCCTTGTTTTTCCATCGGATTTGGCCAGGGACACTTCGCTCAGATCTCCCGCCACCAAACGAAAATCCGGGGCTTTCTGCCCAACCTTAATGACCGGACCGAGAAGGGTCAACGGGTTTCCTTTAAAAGTCGTACCGCCTTTGCGTTCGTTGTCCATAATAGTCTCCTGAATTGATTTGACTTCCGCTAAATTATGACATTTTTTGTTATATTTGCAACCCACCCCAATGGGCGGATCAAATCAAACTCCGCCTGAGAGGCCTTCAAAGGGGCCCATGCTAAAACTCAGAGAAAACCGGCGGTGAGCTTTTCGATGGTTTGCCGGAGACGCTGGACGGATCTTTCCCGCCCCAGAACCTCCAACATATGAAAGAGGCTGGGCCCCTGTGTGCGCCCCGAAACGGAAACGCGGACGGGATGAAAAACGGCGGCATTTTTGATTCCTCGCTTGGCCGCCAAATCCTTGGCGGCGTGTTCCGTGGAAGCGGCCGTAAATGGGGTGAGATTTTCATAGAACTGGACGGCGTCTTTCAGGATGTCGACCACCTCCGGCTTTTTTAAAACTTTCTCGACAGAGGCCGGATCGTATTCAACCTCCTTAAAGAAAAACTCGATCAATCGGGGAATGTCGGTGAGAAGTTTGGTCTTCTCGTGCTCCAAAGACAAGGCCGCAGAAATCTCAGAGCGCCTCTCTTCCTCCCGCCCCGCCAAATAACCCGCCTTACGAATGAAGGGGAGGGCACGTTCCACCAACTCCCCGATGGGCATTTTTCGGATGTATTCCCCATTCATCCAAACCAGCTTGTTCGGGTCAAAAATGGCGGGACTCTTTCCGCACCGCTCCACCGTAAACTTTTTGATCAGCTCTTCCTGGGTAAAAAGGTCCTGACTGTCTTCCGTGGACCAGCCCAAGAGAGCCAGGTAGTTGCGGGTGGCTTCGGGCAGATACCCCGCGTCACGATATTCCTCGACAGCCGTGGCGCCGTGGCGCTTGGACAACCGTTGGCCGTCCGGACCCAAGATCATGGAGAGATGGGCAAAAATGGGCGGCGTCCATCCCAAGGCGTTGTAACAGAGCACCTGCCGGGGCGTGTTCGAGAGATGGTCGTCCCCCCGAATGACGTGCGTGATCTCCATTAGATGATCGTCCACCACGCAGGCGAAATTGTAAGTCGGGATCCCGGAGGTCTTGAGCAGGATAAAATCTTCGATCAAATCGTTTTCCCACCGCATGGGCCCCCGAATCAGGTCGGCAAATTCCACGACCCCCGCATAGGGCGTTTTAAATCGAATGGTGTAGGGCCGGCCTTCTTTAACAAACTCGTCCCGCTGGGCGGGCGTCAAGTCCCGGAAGGGACTGACAAACTTGGGGGCTTTTTTGAGGAGAGCGGCCCGTTCCTTTGATTTTTGAACTTCTTCGGGAGTGGCGAAACAGTAAAAGGCTTTCCCGGCGGCCACCAGTTCGTCGGCGTATTTCTTGTAATGGACCAACCGTTGCATTTGAAAATAGGGCCCGTAAGAACCCTTGGCGGCGTTGGGGTCCGACGCCGACGTGGGCCCTTCGTCCCAATCCAGTCCCAACCATCTCATCCCGTTAAAAATGGCATCCACGGATTCCTGGGTGGACCGGGTCTCGTCGGTGTCTTCGATGCGGAGGATGAAAGTCCCCCCCATATGACGGGCGTAAAGCCAATTAAACAGGGCCGTCCGGGCCCCTCCGATGTGGAGGAACCCGGTGGGCGATGGGGCAAATCGAACTCGAACGGACACGGAGGGAGCCTTAGTAGATAATCTTGTTCAGGGGATATTCGATGATCCCCTCAGCCCCTGCGCGTTTAAGGGCGGGGATATTCTTTTTAATTTCCTTCTCCGGCATGATGACCTCGAGCGCCACCCACCCTTTTTCCGTGAGCTGGGAAATGGTGGGTTTGCGGAGCGCAGGGAGAAGCGCGGTGACGGCGGCCAAATTGCTTTCTTTTAAATTCATTTTGATGCCCACGAGCCCTTCGGCCGCCAGCGCACCCTGCAGGAGGATCGCCATGTTCTCGATTTTCTCCCGTTTCCACGGATCGGCCCAGGCTTTCTCATTGCAAATGAACCGGGTGGAGGACGTCAGAAGCTCCTCCACGATCCGGAGGTGGTTGGCCCGGAGAGAGGATCCCGTTTCCGTCAGTTCAACGATCGCGTCAACGAATCGTCCCGCTTTCGCCTCCGTGGCCCCCCAAGAAAATTCGACCTTGGCCGTGACCTTGTTCTTGCGAAGATATTTTTTGACGATGTTCACGACCTCGGTGGCAATGCGTTTGCCCTGAAGGTCCTTCACGGACTTAATGGACGACCCTTCGGGCACGCACAGAACCCAGCGCACGGGGCGGAACCCGGACTTGGCGTAAAGCAATTCGCAGACTTCCCGAACTTTGGCTCCCGACTCCAAAATCCAATCTTTCCCGGTTAGCCCAGCGTCGAACACCCCGTCCTCCACGTAGGTCGCCATTTCTTGGGAGCGAACAAGCATGATTTCCAACTCGTCATCGTCGGACGTCGGGAAATAGGATCGATCCGAGGCGTTGACCCGAATGCCCGCCTTCCTGAAAAGTTCAATGGTGGATTCCTGCAAACTGCCTTTGGGCATGCCGAGCTTCAATTTTCTCATAAGGGCTCCGATCGAAAGGGATTGAGGGTTGGATATTAGCAAAAACCCACCCTCCCCGCGGACGATTCACTTCCGCGGGAGGGCAAAACGGCGCCCCATCTCTTTGCTCCGTCGACGATCGTTAGGCCGACGTGAGCGCCCGCCGAGCCGAGCCGAGAAGGGCTTGCACCTGTTCCAGCGGCGCCGCCAGCGAAAGGTTTTTCAATACCCCAAGGATCAGGCGCACCTCCACCGTGGCGGGCAAATCCGCTCGATCCCAGGTCCAGGAGGCCCGAACCCCGGTGACCACATCGATGGCGCCTACCCCCTTCAGATCCACTTGGGCGGCGCGGAGCAGAGCGCCCAGGCGCACCGCCAGGGGTTTTCCCGCCTCGTCCCGTTGAACGACCTCCGTCCCCACCTCGTCTAAGAACACCCAGCGGAACGCCGATGGAACATCGGGGCGCAACCCCGACTCAGGGTTGGCGGCCCTCCACTGGGCCAGCGCCGCGATCAACCGCGTCCGTTGACGCGCGGACCGGGCCAAGAGGATGGGGGGCTCTTCCCCTTGGGACACTCGGTCCAAAGCGACAGCCCAATGATGGAAAAGGGTGGTTTCGTCTTCCGCCGGAGTCAGGTCGATGACTGGAAGGGCTCCCGGAGCGAAGGAGGGGGTGCCGGTTCGCGTCCATTGGGAAACGGCGCGCGCCAACCGGGAGAGAGCGATCCCTTCTGTCCGATTGGGTTTTTCTCCCCCCAGAAGAGTTTGACGGGTCTGGAGATAATCGGAGTACAGAGAACCTTTGCCCCAGGCGTTCCCGGACAACGAACCATACCCCAAGGAGACCCGTAGCGCGCGGGAGAATCGATCCGAATCGGTGGGCGCCTCCACATACCCTAACAAGGATTCGGCCACGGGTCGATCCTCGGCCGTGAAAGGTCGACGAGACTGGGCCATCAACCGCCGGCGCAATAGAGATCCGGGACTGTTGGACAGGGGAACGCGCCGTTTTCCAAGATGGCCCAGAATTGGAACGACAGGCCCCAACAGGAGGACCAGGCTCAATGGATCGCTGGGCATAGAAAGAGAGGACGGTTCCACACGCGGGGAAGGACCCGATGATCGCGTCGTCCCGTTGGCCGGCTTGGCCGTCGGCGCTTGGGGGCGCAGATAGCGAGCCGAGACCCAAACCGACGAATCGGCGGGTGCGTTAAGACGTTGCACTTTCGCCCAACCGCCTTGGCGTTCCAAGACGGTCACCGATGCGCCCTTGGGCAACGATCCTTGGCTCGCCCCTTGGCTGAAGGGGCGTTTGTCATAAAGCGACGCTCCCCGCCCGACCACGAGGGCGCGTTCGCCTTGAAGACCAAAAAGAGACCGGCTGGACACCCAACCGGTTGTCCCGGCTGTCGTCTGAACCTGAACCCACCCGCTCTCCTGGCGCAACACGTTCACATATGTTTTTGGCTCGACACGTCCCAGAACACGAACCCCCGCATAAGGGTGATGAGAAAAAGATCGCAACCCGGTGACCCGGGTTCCCACGTAAGCTGTTT
The DNA here is from genome assembly GCA_016721625.1 of Elusimicrobiota bacterium. Taxonomy (NCBI): domain Bacteria; kingdom Pseudomonadati; phylum Elusimicrobiota; species Elusimicrobiota bacterium. The sequence goes on along the minus strand of JADKHR010000001.1, from coordinate 94,919 downwards.
CCGTTTGGGCGGAAACCGCCGGCTGGGTAACGGTCGCCGTCACCGATGTGGACGGAAGGCGTGCTGGGGTGCCAAGGTTTTGCGCTTGAACGTCTGAAAACCGCCCCCCTTGGGTCCCCTGCGTCACGACAGGAACGTCAAAAACGGCGGCCAACCCGCGGTCCACAAGGAAGAGAACGGAACCGCCGAAGGAGGTGAGCATGACCAAGGCCAGGGTCGCCGCGGTGACCATGGCGGTCTTCCGCAACGGACGCACAATCCAAAGATAAATTTTGGCCCCACGGGTTTGGGTTGGCGCGTCCGAGCCGTCGGCCGTCTTTTCCTCTGACACTTCTGGCTGGCGCGGAGTCGTAAAGACCTTGAACTCGCTTCCGTTCCAATGAACCCGGAGAGATCCCGGGGAGGGTGGATGGGTACGTCGCGCTCAGACGGGATTCCAACCGGGAGAAATTGGCGATGGGGAACCATGTCGCCTCCGTGAGTTCCAGCACTCCGTAAAACGCGGGGGCATGGTCCTTGGGGAGGTTCACCGTTCCGGAAAATTGCACAACGGTCTGAATTTGGGCCGCGATCCCCGCGGTCGATTCTTCAGGGCCGACAAACACCCCCAGGTATTCGGCAAGGGACAGAAGGCTCGCGCGATCGGTGACGCTCGGGACAACCGGCTGGGATTCCAGACCCGACGCTCGCGACGCATCCATCGTTGCCACGGCCGCCGTAACCGGATGAGATTCATCCATCGCAACCACGGGCCCTTCAACGGCCGAAACCGAGATCGTCGGTCCCCTTGGACGCCCTTCGTTTGGCAACGGGAGAATGGGAGCTGGGGATGGCGCCACCACCGCCACCGGTTGGGAATCTTGGGAGGAAGGCGCGACCGGCATTTCTCTATGATGACCGACGGAAAGCAATGAAAGCCCGAAAATTCGCCGAACCTCCTCTTCCGAAAGCGGCGGGAAGGGCTGTTGGGTGGTGGACGTTTTCGCTTCGCTCGAGGTCATTCCGGGCACAAACCCCAAGGGTTTGATGGACGACATTTTCTCAGCGACCACCAACGCGAGGACCATCCCCGCCGTATCCCGGGCGGGGGCATCCTGAAGAAGTTCTTGAATGGCCCCGAAAGCCAGGTCCTCCCCCGCGGGGTTGTCGCCTTTCATCGCCAGGGAAATGTACCCCTCGGAATAGCCCTCGCTGGCGGCGTCCTTGGATTTGTGGCCGATGCCCATCCGCCAGATGCGGCCCGGTCCGTTGGGGCTTCCACCCAACTGTTTGTAGTTCATCAGCGTGGGCCCTTCCGCGTGGCGGGCTTCGCCGAGGAGGAAGAGGTTTCCGCGCACATTGGAATTGAGCGCCTCTTCGTGGGTGAGCCGCCCCAGGGACGACTCGTTGATGGAGTTCAACCCCATCCAACCAAACCGGTGGCTCAACAAACGCCGCCAACGGGCCGCGCTCAACCGAGCCACGGAATGCTGGTAATCCGACAAAACCAGAATGCGCCCGCCCAAACGGTCCCAGAGGGGCCGGCCCTGAAGCTTGCGCAGGCCCAGTGTGAACCCGAAAAAGAAAAAAAAACATAGGTCACGGCGTTAACGAGATTAACCGGTGACACATCCACCGGCACAGGCAGAAATCCCCAGCGCGATCCCAACGCCCCTTTTCCCAACAGGGCACCCAGGGAATCCAGGCCCAACACCAGCGATTCGCCCAACAACAGACCCGCGCTGGCGAACACCACTCCACCGAGAACATAGAGAAGCGGGTGCCAGCGCCACAGACGGGTCTTCCAGGCCGCGGCGCCCAAAACGCCGAGGCCGACGACGGCGGCCAGAACGGGAAGCCCCGCGGAAAAGAGGAACAGCTGGTTGGGAAACCAGCCCAAGAGCAGAGTCGCCGGCGTGGCGTGGAGAAGCAGGGTGAGGGAAACAAAAAGCGCCGTGGACGCGGTGGCCCAGAGCGACTCCAAGAACGCCTGACTCATCCGCCCGGCGACGGCGTCGATCTGATCGGGGATATCGTTGCGTTCCCCGCTTCGGCGCAGAACCCGGTGCGGATTGCCATCCGCGTCCAATCCCGTGATGCGCCGATCCAATTCGTCCCCGTTGTCCACCATTTGGCGGACCGCCGCCGGAACCGTTTTCGGCAATCCCCCGCTTTTCCACCGCCCGCTCCGCTGGGCCAGGGTTTCCGCGAAGAGGACCGACACTTCCTTTAACAGCCGCTCCGTGGCCTTGTGGGTCACCGTGGCCGCTTCGGCGGGGTGAAAGGAATCCAGGGTGGGAAACGTCACAAAATTCCGAGCCTTAAAAGGATCCCCCGCCGCCAACCCCTGCCCCAAAACTTCTTCCGAATAGGGATTGTCCATGTCCGCCGACACTAGGAAATGGGGCGGCGTCGCATCGACGCTTTCGCCGGGCGAGGATTCCCGCAACCCACGCCAGGCCATGTTCAGGCTTTCAAGTGCGTATAAGGTGTTCGCCGTCTGGCCGGAACTCGCCAATCCCAGAACCAGGGTATCAGGCCCAAAACCCTTGTCGCGAAGGTCCTCCAGGTCCTCGCCCTTAAATTCCGCGCCGTAAACAACCTGAATGTTGAGGGGTTTCCCTGCCAAACTGGCTATTTTCGCCAGAGCCTTCGCATGGAGAACCGCCGCATCGTAACTCTTTTCCGTTCCGACGATCACCAGATCAAGTTCGCCGCCCTTTTGACCCGCCCGACGCTTCGCCAACCGCTGGATCAACAAGTCGACGAACGCCCGCCCCGACAAACTGTTATTGGATTTCGGGTCGGCGAAATCTTCTTTGATTTTTTGGTTCACCCAAGGAATCATTTCGAGATCTTCCCGCACCCGGTGTTCCGGGGCGACCTTCAGCGAATCAGAGGGAGACACATAAGGGCTGGTCTCCAAATCCAACCAGCGGGGCTGGGCGATCACTTTCTCCATCTCGGACAAATCAAACTCCGCCACGCGCCCATGGTCCACATGGTCAATGACCAACCGCGACCCGCGCAGAGTGGCGACCTCGCCGTTGCGCAACGTCAACCGGTAACGAAACGGGCTTTCCCCGCTTTTGGCCCCAAGAAAAGCCTTGGCTTCACTGCTCCCCGCCACGCTCTTGCCGTCCTCCGATACCCACAAATAAAAAGGTTGGTTTTGGCGCAACCACAGGGCCCCCTCCGCCTCCATAAGGGTTCCCGCCATCACTCCGAAGGTCGAGGTGGAATCCGCCCGGCGAAGCAAGTGAACACCGGCCCGGCGAAAATCTCCCGTGAAGAAAAATTTAAGGAAAAGTTCCGAAAACAGCGCCGCCAACCGACGCTGTTCGCTATCGGACAGCTCCATAAACCACGGGGAGGACTGCAAAATGGCCTGGGCTTGACCGGCCAGGGCCATCCGCTGTTTTTCGATGTCAGACCCCTCCGCGAAAGGAATCGCGGCTTCCAAATCCCAAACATCCTCCGGGGACCCCATCTGGGCTCCGGCGGACTGGAACAATTCGTCCAACCCCGCCTCCGGATGCTCGCGGTGCAGGGCCTTCACAACGTCCGGAAACGTCTGAAGGGCCTGGGACTGAAGAAGGGTTTCCATCAAGGCCGGCGTGGGCGCCCGACCCAGGATCGTCTCGAAGGGCGTGGCCTGTCCGCGCAAGGATTCCATGGCCACCATCAGGAGCGTCAGTCGAAGCGAGGCCGCCACGGATCCCTGGGTGATCCAATGCTCCATACGGGTGGCGATCTGGGGGGAATCTCCTTTCGCCGGGTTTTCGAACCCGGTCATGCGTTCATTTAACAAGGCGTCTTCATCATTTGTCAGCACCACGTCCTTTTCGCCGTAGTGGTAAAGGACCGTGGCGTTGTCGTCCCCGTTGTGGGCGATCGCCACGCCCCGAGTCATGGGGATGGACTTCACGGCGGACACGCCACGGGGCCGGTCCCAGGGGCGCTCGTAGTTGTCCTCACGTTTTTTTTCGCCGATGTAAATAATCGTATCGGTGTCGTTCGTCCCCAAATGAGGGTGCGCGTTCAACGCGACGGGTTGAGCAAAGTTGGTTCCGTAACGCGTGTGTCCCACCACCAAAAGACGCCGCAGGCCCCCGAACCCCGCTTTCCCCGCCCGCCGGGCCAGTTGGGACGTGGCGTCGCGCATCAATTCCCCTAACCGGGCGCGTCGATTTCCTTCCTTGGCCCTTTTCTCGACGAAAAAGGTGAACTCGGCGTGGCCGTTTTCCCTCACGCCGACGACCGCGAAACCTCCGGATTGGCCCCCCCGATGGAGGGTGCGAAGCACCGACTCATCCATCAGATGCTGAACACCCGTCGGCATCATTTCCGCTTTGGCGTTGGGACCGCCGTAAACGACGCCGATCACGCCGCAGTAAAACGCACGCCCGAGCCCCGTGATCGCCGTGCGGATGTCCGAGACGGAGGTCAGCGCCGTCCAAAGATGGACCCCGGCGGCCGCTCCGAGAGCCAAATGCGCCACTCCCCAAGGGCCGGTAAGGGCGGCCAAGGGGGCCAGCAGGCCCACGGCAAGAAGATTCATGGCAGGCCCCGCAAGGGCGGCGATCCGCCGCCGCGCGCCCGTCAGGTTCACCTCGTCGAACTTCGGCGCCTTTCCCGGGGCCGTGACGCCGGGCAGGAAAAAGGTGGAGAAGGGCACCAGGTGCGTCCAGGGCAAACGTTGGCCGTATTCGGCAAGGCTCGTCCGCACGGGTTGACCGCCGAACGCTTGAACAACCGCCGCGTGGCCCAACCCGTGCCAATACACCGACGCCATCACAAGCGCCCGCCAGGCGATGCCGCCAAAAACGACCGAGGTCGCCAGGCTCGCCAGCCAAAGGGGCGGCGACAGGGCGCTGGCTCCCAGCCACCCGAGGAACGCCGCGCCGCTCACGACTTCCGGAAGAACTCGGGTGATGAGTCTCCCCCCCAGCACGTAGGGGACATCGCCCACCTGGTCCGTCTCCACCACCCGGCCGCCTCGTTCCTTGACCGCCTTTTGCAACGTTTCGCCTTCCCGAACCGCCCCGGAAGCCGACCCCGGGATGGCCAGAAGAAGGTCCTGTCCAGCGCCGGCAAAACGGAACGTGATGATCTCTACGAACCCTTTTTTAACGGACTGAAACGCGGCTCGGCTCTTAGCCCCGAGCCGCTGATTCCAAAGTTCCACAAAACCCGCTAACCGTCCCCGTTGTCCGGCCAAAACCGCGCCGTAGCTGAGCGTGGCGCGGTTGAGCGCCACCTGTTCCTCGTGAAAGGGATCCCCTTCCTGTTGCCCGGCCACCGCCGTGGCCGACGGGGGATTCATAAAAAGCCGATCGCCCAGGAGCAACCTTTCCAGCGGCGTCCGGGTCGACGCAAACGCTTGGAGATAGCCCGTCGCGGAATCCGGCACGTCCGCCATTCGGGGAGAAAGAACCGCGTGGGGAACACCGGCGGCCGTCAAGCGTTTTTCCAACGCTCCCGTGTGAAACCCGCCCGAGATCAAAACGGCGGTGGCGGCCCCGCGCCGACGGGCCTCCGCCATCGCGTTTTGAAGCAAACTCTCATTTCGCGCTTCCGCCGATTCAAAAAACAACGCGAACCGAGGAAGGTTGGATTGAAGCTTACGCGCGGGCAAAGCGGAAAGATGGAGCGCCCTCGCCCTTTCCTCCAGCCGCGATAGTTCCGGGCGACGTTCCTGGAACCGGGCCCACTCCCGCGGAGTCAGCGCATGCTGGAGGGCGCGATCAGCCAATCGCAGATCTTTGTTCCAATCCGCCAGAACCCGCGATTCGCCCACCGCCAACCGATCGTACGCCTGAGCCTCCAAGCTCTCCAGTTCTTCAAACAACCGCTCCGGAACAATCCCATCCGCCAAAGAAACGTAACCCACATAGTCTTTGAAAGCCGGATAAGCCGCGAGCGGAACCCCCTTGGAGAGAGCCAGGGATTCCAGAGACCGATAATAGTCTTTGGCCGAGACCGCCCCGGCGCGAAACGCCGTGGTTTTCTCAATGAGCGCATTCATTTCATCGGGCGACAGGCGCGGCGAAACCCGTTCAATGAAGGCGGCTCGCGCCTGTTCCACGGCTGGAAACGAAAGCTTCCCCTCTTTCTCTTTCGCGGCCAAGAAACGGGACGTTTCAGGACCCGCCCCGCTCCCGACCCCTCGCGTCACCACCCGGGCATAACGAGCCAGGTCGCCCCGGTCTCCGTGCATGGCCTCCACTTCACTGTCCAGTTCACGCAAGGATTTTGAAAACACAATTTCGGCGCGGGCCCGCGTTTCCCGCTTTAATGTTTCCAACGCCGTTCGGGTTTCCTCTTCCAGGGGCAACGTGCCTCGGTAGGCCTGAATGTTGGCGGCGTAAAGGGCGGGATCCTCCACACCCCACAGGTCCGGCGTGCGGGCCGACGTCAAACCATAGGCCTCGGCCCCATTGAGGAACCCCTTCTTCAACAAATGCTCCACTAATATCTTTTGATCCGGGTCGGGAAGAAGGGTTCGGTGTCGTTCCAAATCAAAAGCACCGGCCGTTCCTTCCACGCCCACTAGAATTTTCCCCTGGGTTCCCAACCGTTCCAAAACCCGCGCCATGTTCTGCTGGGCGGAATACACGTCGTGGGCGTCCATGACCAAAACGACTCGAAGATCGCCGGTCCCTCCCCCTCGAACGGTGCGAACATCGGCAAAAGGCGTCACCAACGCTCGGGCCCAAAAGGGATCCGATGGGGACGGGGAAGAAACGCCGCCCAAAGGGATAAACCCCCGGACCGCCTGGCCCGCCATGGGCCATTGGGACAGAACCCCTTGGGCCAAAAGGATGGGGCTCTCGTTGGCCTGGTTTTGACGACGCGCGGAAGAAGCGGCGCGTTCCTCCCAAAAAGAAGCCTCCGCCGGGGCGGACCCCAACACCGTAAAAAGGAGAGACCCGGCCGTGAGAACGGCGAGAAATCGAACTCCCGGGGAAGGGCGGTTAAGAGGGGCAGTGAAAGGTTTCATAAAATTCTCCTTTGTCCTGAAAAACAAAAAGGCGCCTCATGCGCGCGTGCGCACGAGACGCCTTCGTCCGTTGGATTCGCCCCGGTGGGGCGGCCCGGCCCCGGCGGGTGACCCCCGCCAAAGCTGAAAAAATTGGTCGAGTTCTCCCTTTTCGACCGAAAATAAAAAGTCCCACAGGGCCTGGGCCCGGTAGGACGTCGTTGTCACTTCTTCGCACACCTGTGTGCTGTCAATATGTTAGCATATGAATGACGAAAGTCAAGTCATTTTTACGTCGACAACACCGTTGGAGGACTCATGAACGCTCCCGCCACCCATCCCGCCGGACACCCGGCCAACCCCGCCGCTCCCCCGGCCGCCCGGCAGTTCGTCAACTTCGCCTTTTACAAACTGGACCCCGCCTGGCGCCGTCTGCCGGAAGCCGAACGGGCCGCCGGCAAAAAAGAAGCCTTGGACGCCCTGAAAGCGTTTTCCTCCTCCGTCATTACCCTGGCCTACTCCACGTTTGGGTTCCGAGCGGAAACCGACTTCTTCCTCTGGCGCATCAGCTACCGCCTGGAAGATTTCGAAGACATGTCCGCCGCGCTCCACCGCACCCGCTTGGGGGGTTATCTCACCACCCCCCACGCCTTCCTGGCCCAATCCAAACGGTCAACCTACGTGGACAAACTCAACCCCGAACACGAAAACCAACGCACCAAAATCCAACCCGGAAAATACAAATATCTCTTCGTCTATCCTTTCGTGAAGACGCGGGAGTGGTATCTTCTCCCCATGTCGGAACGCCAAAAAATGATGGACGAACACATCGTGGTGGGAAACAAGTTCCCCTCCGTCAAATTGAACACCACCTATTCGTTCGGCTTAGACGACCAAGATTTCGTCGTCGCCTTCGAATCCGATTACCCCTCCGACTTCCTGGATTTGGTCATGGCCTTAAGGGAAACCCAAGGGAGCCGCTTCACCGTGCGGGACACCCCGATCTTCACCGGCGTCCACCGCACCTTGGAAGAAACCCTGAATCTCATCGCATAAATGCCCTTTTGGCCGGTCCAGCGTAGTTGCCCGATTTATCGGGCGACCAGGGTCGATTGAAAGCCGTCTTCTTCAACCAACACGGCGGCCCCGACGTCCTAACGTTCGGGGAAGTCCCCGCCCCCCAGCCGGGCCCCAACGAGGTTTTGGTCCAGGTCAAAGCCTGCGCCCTCAACCATTTGGACATTTGGATCCGCATGGGGATCCCCGGGATTTCCGTGCCCCTTCCCCACATCCTCGGCGCCGACGTGTCGGGAATCATCGACTCGGTGGGCCCCAACGTCACCGGCTGGAGTCCTGGCCAAAAGGTCTTGGTGGCCCCTGGAATTTCCTGCGGAACCTGTCCCCAGTGCCTTTCCGGCGACGATCACCTGTGCGACCGTTACGACATCCTGGGCCAACAGTCCAACGGCGGCTACGCCGAACGGGTAAAGGTCCCCGCCGCCAACCTACTGCCCTTTCCCGACCCGCTCAGTTTTGAAGAAGCGGCCTCCGTCCCCCTGGTTTTTCTCACCGCCTGGCACATGCTGGTCACGAACGGAAATATCCAACCAGGCCAAACCGTTCTCATCCATGCCGGGGGAAGCGGCCTCGGCATCGCCGCCATCCAAATCGCAAAGCTAAAGGGGGCCCACGTCATTACAACGGTAGGCCATCCGGAGAAAGGAAAGAGGGCGAAGGCCCTCGGGGCAGATGACGTGGTGAATTACCGGGCAACGGATTTTCAGCAGGAAGTGATGCGATTAACCGACAAACGCGGCGTGGACCTGGTGGTCGAACACATCGGCCAAGACACCTTCGAAAAAAGTCTAAACTCCATCGCTAAAGGAGGCAAGCTCCTGACCTGCGGAGCCACCAGCGGAAGACAAATTCAGTTTGATCTACGATCCCTCTTCGGCCGCAACATCGCCATCCACGGCTCCCGCATGGGAAAAAAGGAAGGCCTGAAAGAGGTCCTCGCCCATGTCCAAGCCGGCCGCCTGAACCCGGTCCTCGATTCCGTCTACCCCCTCAAAGACGCCGCCCAAGCCCACACCCGAATGGAAGAACGAAAAAACTTCGGCAAAATCGTCCTCGTTTAACTCCACCAATTTTAGGGGACGCCCTTCACTTTTATACTATACGCAAACGAACGACCAGAGCAAAGTTGGTAATTCACACAACGGGAATGAAAAGGATCTCCTTTCCGGGATGAACCCCAACTAGGCGGAAGATTTAACCGCCCTCATTCGTTTCTCAAAATCCACGCCGTATTCCGAGGAAACCCGGATGGCCACGTCGCCGGCCCACAGTTCGATGAGCCGCAGAACCAAGCCCGCGGTTCCATTCAAACCGGAGATATCCCATACCTCGGCCAGCGTATCCGTTGGCGGGACGGAATAGATGTCCACGCGTTTGGATGGGACGCCGTTCGCTTCCAGCAGGACGAAAAGTTTTTTGGCTAAATACGTTCGGACCGTCCGTCCATTCTCCACACTTTCTTCAAAAAGGTTTTCGTTGCTCAGCACCCGGCCGGCCCCCAGGACGCCCAAGGCTCCCCTGGCGATCCCCAACCGGGTTTCCAACCGGCCCAACATTTCCATAGACGAAAGGGCCTCTCCTTCTCCTTTATCCACCAGGAACGCGACCCGCCCCGCCACGGTGGGATCCACCGCCGCCCGGCGCGCCAAGGCGGTCAGCTCCCGCAGGGCCGTGCGTTGGGGGCCAGTCAGGGGAGCCTGGCCCTCCAGAAGGTCCTGGGATATCCGGAAGACCGGGGTGGTGGATTCGTCCAGCAAGGATTCGTCCAAGGCGGCGAAGGCCCCCACCAACCCGTGCCGAGTTTCGGCGATTTCCCGATACCCTTCGGCGGTCCGCCGGGTTGACGACAGGATGGCTTCCCGATCCAAGGAACCGAATGGCGCGTTCATGAAAGGAAGTTGGTCCAACCACGCCAGGTCCCGTTCCTGGTAGAGCCGGAGAAGTCCCGGGGGAACGGATCGGCTCGACGGGTCCCGGCGGGAGAAGGACAGGAAGAGGCTCCCCCCCAGCGCGTGAATTAACGCCAATTCCTTTTTAATCTGGAAATACGACGGTTCGGCCCTGGCCATAGTCCGCCCGCCCTCTGCGCTCAAAACACCTTTCACTCGGGCCAAAATATCCCGCGCCAGTTCATCCACCAATTTCTGTTCTTTTTGATCAAGCCGTTCCGCCTCCAGCCGAACACCGCTTTCCAAAGAGTCGACATCATTGCTGTGGAACCCGTCCAACATCGTATCGATCTCCGGCGTTGGCTTTCCACTTTGGAACCGTGCGTAGGTATCTTTCCCTTGCCCCGGGAGAGAGTTCCGAAGGGCCTCCAAGTTTTGTTTTGAGACAAGACCAAGATCCTCCGAAATCTGCCAGGTCCCCACATAGCCCTGAACGTCGCGGGGAAGATCCTTGGGGACCATCGCCTCCAGGGCCAACGCGGCCTGGGCCCTGGATCGGACATCCAAAACCCGTCCATCCGGCTCCACCATTCCCATCGACAACATCCCGCGTTGCATGATTTCCACTCGAATATCGTCCGGGCTGTCCCCCGACGCGAACATCAAGTTCAATCCCTCAATCGTTAAACCCATGCGCTCCAGTTCGGCGTGGGACACCCCAAAACTCTCCGCCCACTCATGGTAAAACAGGACCATGAGGGCGGAACGGTAATAGTCTTCTCCCTTTTCTGAAGCCTTCCACCCGTCCAGGGTTTTTTCATGCACATAAATATCAAAGAAATCGTCCGCTCCGCGAACATGAAAAGCAAATTCCTTTTCGTGAATTCCAATCACGGGGGCCGTTAAAGAACGTAGCACGTGAACCCGAATATTGAACCGCTCAACCCCGGCGGTCTTATGTAGTCGGATCTCCCGTAAAACGGATTCGATCGCCACGCGGTGATCACTATCCTCCGCCAGAACGGCGTACCCGGCCGCCCGGAGAACCCGGAACATTTCCCCCGCGATTAAAAGGAACAACCCCTTTTTCGGATCTCGCCAGTTCCGGGCAGGATCCACCTCCACCTGGTTCGGCTCCCAAGTAACCCCGAGCCTCCTTAAGAGCGCCCGCACATAATCCGTCGCTCCCTGGTTGGCCCCCGCGGCCAGAAACAGCGGAGTGAGGAAATCCCTGCCGAACAAAGCGTGGCCCCCCAAAGAAGCGGGGAATCGCAGGACAGCGGCCAAACCGCCCGAGTTTTTCCCCTTTTCAATAAGAGGGGCAGGATCCAACGTGAGAAGATTGTTCCAAACCATAACTTTCGAATGGGTCCTGAATTTTGCTTGAAGGATTCCTTTGGCGGCAAAATCCACGTCGCTCAAAGCTTCCTTCAACAAACTATCCGTTTTTTTTCTATCTTCCCCCTGTCTTTCGGTGATGGCCTCAATCGCTTGGTTAAGGAGGAAACGTCCCAGGTTGTGGATAGGATCCAGATCTCTTCTCATGTGGGCTGGAGCGGTCTCCATGTTGCCATGAAGCGGGACAATCAACCATTTTTTACCCAGCGCATCCACCTGCTGTTGTGCGAGAACCTTGTCGAAAATGATTTTCGCACCGTTTTGATTCAGTTCTCTCCTCCATTGGCGGAGGAGCTGTTTGACTTCCGCGAGGACCAACCGAGCCTCCGCGATCTTGCTGATTTGCCCCACCGCCGCCATTCCTCCGGATTCGCTACCGGCTTTCCGAACGGCATTTTCGCGGATCGCATTGCGGACCGTCCTCAGATCATCGATGACCCCGCCGCAGGATCCGACCAACTCAAGGCCCGCCCTTAATACAGCGGGCCCCTCGTGGCCCCGCAACCCCTCCATGAACGAATCCACCCGCTCGCCCAACGGCTTGGGCGCCGGGGAACCCGCTTCGTTCATACCCAGGGCCAAGAAAGGCAAAACCCCGGCGGCGAACAGGTCCACGTTGCCCGGGACCAACAACAGGAAGATGACCAAACCACCCGCTCCAGCCCAACGGGAAACCAACGATCGCCCGAGCGACGGTGAGAACCATTCGGAAACGCGCATTTTAAGGAAGCGCCAGGCCTCCGACGGCGACCGCAAATCATCACGGAAGAACACAAGCCCTAGGATAACTCCGAGAATCGCCGCCGAAAGCAACGTGGGTTCCAAAACCGGAAGACCGAAGAAAAGGGCGACAGGCATCGAAGAACCGGTGCCGGACGCCAGAAGTTCCGCAGATCCAATTTCTATCACGTACCCATCCGTTTCGGGCAAGGCCTTCTCCAACACTTCCCTCACCATTTTCTGCGTTCCAGCTGGAACACTCACATCGATGACAAAACGAGACTCGCTCGCGTCAGGAAGAGTGAGATTTTTAAAACTGATCGCCGCATGAGAAAGCACCTCAAGGATTTTCTCGTGGTCCCCGACCCCCAGTGGACTCGCGATTTTAAGGCGAAGATCCATCATCTTCCCCTCATACGGAATATCCGGAATTTGACGAATGGCTTTGGCGGCCTCGGGCAAAAGGTTCCAGTCGACCGGGGTTATAACCCAATAGAGTTGTTTAACTCCCTTCGCTTTATCTCCCTCCTGTGACCCCAAACGATGGACACCCCCCCTGACGACAAAACCAAACTGTTTAAAGACTTTTCGGATGGCCACCTCCAACCCAGGTCGGTCGTATTTCGCGGAAACGAGAAACCCTGGGGTGCTATTTTGATCAAAGACCGTTTCAACCTCGAGATGGGAGTCCAATAGCCGCGAAACAACAAGGCCCAGGGCTTCTTTCAAATTCTCCGGATCGCCTTCGATGGCGCCCAAGTAGGCGAACAACTCTTCGGTGTCAAAGAACCCCTGTTTTCGCGCGAGAGGGGTCAAGAGCGCGTTTTCACGATCGGGCTCAAGTCCCTGAGAAAATAGATTTCTAAGACTTTGCTTCCATTGAGAAAACTTGCCTTGTTGGCGCACGGGAACCACGTTGTTAATTTTCACGTTCCTTATTTTCAGTTCCTCTTGAACGAGAATCCGTCCCCGGGTAGCAAGACCCCGACCACTGGCATTTTCCGAGGAAGCCAGGAAATCCATCAGTCGCGTCCTGGGCCTTAACATGGAGCCTTGGATTTTTCGGGGAAGAGAAACGCGTCTTCCGGTCATTCGCCGAATGGCGAAAACAGCTCCCGGAGGAAGCGGTTGGTCGTTCGGCCAGGCGATCCTCTCCCATTGGGAAGGGGGGGAAGCGGACGGGGTCAACAGGTCCAATCCCAGGAAACCGGGGTTCAGCCGATCGATACGTCGATGCGCGGCGGCGTCTTTGGAAAAGGCGCCTTTCTGGAGGCGGACGGGGATGCACACGGGCTTTCCCATTTCCGTCCCCATGACAACAGAGACGAAAACCGATTCGGACTTATCATTTAAAAACGAGCGAACGTCCTCTTGCAGGTTTCCCGTGAGCGAAAGATCGTCTATTTCCACGGTCTGAGAGCCAAGTCTTTTCTGAAGATTATATATCCAATGGGCCGCGTCGCCTTCTTTTGAAAGACGCCACGTTTTTTCGTCATAGACCTGCAATTCGATTGTCTGCTGGCGACTCGGGCGAACCCCTGACCGGAGAGACACCCCTCCCACGAATCGATAAAAATCATATTGGTGGTCTTCCGGATGGTTGAGTTTTGTTTTTTCTTGGTTGAGGGAAAATTTAAATTTCTCCAAGGCCCGCCGAACGACCTCATGATCTCTGTGGCCGTCGGGGAAGACCACCGTTAGGCCGAATAGGTCGGTCAGTTCAGAAAGGTTCTTCCCCTTCCCGTCCCGCTCCAGTTTCTCCGCGATCGAGGCGACGCCTTTTACCCGCGCCACCAATTTGGCTTTGCCTTTCAGTTCATCCGGGAGAAGGGAGTCGAGTTGCCCTTCCAACCGATATCGAAAATTTTCCAAAACGGTATGAGCCTCGTAATAGTCCAACCCCGTCAACTCCTTGAACGCCGTGGGGACCTCACGGTATCGGGCCGGCTGCTCCTTCTCAAACAAGTGATTGAGAATGTCCGTTGCCAGTCCGTCCAGGCCGAAACGCTCCGCCAGGGGAGAAAATAAATATTCCGCCTCCACCCAGGTATCCGGGTCGCGGTCGAACCAGAGGGTTTTCCCCAGGAGCGTCAGAAGCAAAACTTCCTGAGGGGCTTTATCCCGGGCGGGGGCCCCTTGCATAAAGAACCCCATTTGATTCCGGATCATTGAAATCGATTCGGGGTACACCGGGAAGGGGGTCGCCATGGCCGAGAGCCAATTCTCCGCTCTCGTTTTGGCGGCCGAGAAATCCCTTAACGTCATGCCCGATAGGATTTGAAAATCGTCTGGAATATGCCCGGCCCCTTTTTCTTTCGCATAGCCTCCGAGAAATGCGGCGAGAACGGTGTTTATCTCGGCTCCGAATTCCGCGGCGGCGACCGCCAATTCTATCGAAAAGGACTGGTCCGCTTCCCCCGGAGGATACATGGCCGAAAGGGCGCTATACGCCTTGGTGAGGCGGTTCGAATCCAACTGTCTCCTTCTAGAGTTCGGGGCGGGGTGATGGTGAGCGTAACCGGAGAGAAGCCGTTGGAGAGGGTCTTGTTCCTGATCGATTTTTATCCCATGCCCGTTCTTTCGAAGCGTGAGCCGAAATTGTTCAGGGACAAACAGATTCCATGCGCTGTGGGCGATATATCCCGTGAGACCCACCGTCGCCGCATCCGGAGCCGGTAGAGCGGCCTGAAGCAGGTTGGACAGTTGATCGGTGCCCATGAAGAGGGAGAGGGCATTGATGGCCAGGGCCGCCGAAAGGCGGACCAGGAATTGCTTGGAGGCTTGCCGCCCCACCATTTCACTCCAACGGCTCGGGGGACCCCGCTCCGACAGGGGCGAGCCATGAATCCAAGAAAACGCCACGGATCCGAGGACGACGGCGAGGGCAAACCCCAGATAGGGCGCGAGAACCCAGGCGAATCCGGGGAGTCCGATCAATTCAACGAAGGGGACCACGAACCCCTGGACATACCGACTGCCCAGCCAGAGCCGAGCCCGATGCTCGCCGACTCCCAGCTTTTGAAGGACCCAGTGATAGGAGCGGAAGAGCGCGCTCCCTAATTCCGCCGGGGCCCGGCTAAACAAAGAAGACTCGCCCCGAAGGCTGTCCTCGGTTTGTGATTGACGGTAAACAGCCATGAGTTTTTCCACTTTATCGGGGTTAAAAATCAAGGAAACAAACTTTTCGCCCTTTTGAACGTCGAATATTTCTTCCAAACTTTTCACCAATCGATCTTGGTCCAACCCTTTGCCCATATACCCCGCGGCCTCCCGCGCATGGACCTCCAAGAGGTCCGCGGTCCGGCCCATCAGGTCCAAGGCCCCTGCCAAAGAGTTCCCCGGAAGATTTTTCAAATCCCCGGAACTCACATGAAACACCAGGAGGTGCGGGTCGATCTCGCTGGTCGATTCGCTCGCGTTCAGACGGTTTTTGATCGACCGGGCCATGTCCGCAAACCCGACCGTCGACAGAGGATCCTCCCCCAATTGACGGCTCCGCGCCACAAAAACGTTGTCCACGCTGTTTCCAATTAAAACCGTCGACCAAGTGAAACGGCCACGTTTGGCCCAGGTTTTGACCGCATCGACAACCGTGCGGATGGCGCGGTTTCCCCTTTCATAATTCGACCCTTGAAAGAGATGGAACGCCCGCGCCTGGATGAACACCACCAAGCGGCGAAACCAGGTTTCCGGCAAGAAACGCCGAAGGGAAGCTGGGATTTTGTCGGCGTGTGCGGCCCACCAACGCTCCACCCGACCCATCGATCCCGGGGAATATTGCGTGATCGAAAAATAATACAAGTCGAGGCTGGGTTTCCATGGCTCTCCCGGCCGGACCTCCAACCGTTTCCCTGTTTCAGCCCAAAAGTCACCGCGCGAAAGAACCCCCGGTCCCGCCGGAGAATGGGATGTCATTGTCGCGGGATTGGAGAGCTCCTTCCGCAACGCCTCCCGATGATCTTTCGTCAACGATCCCGCCTTTAGAATCCTTTGCAAAGCGGGAAGATCCGCCGGACTATAAACCCTGTTACGAGCCCGTTTCGCGAACCCCAGGGCGTCATTGGCGAACCGCTGGACCCAAACCATAAGTTCCGCAGGAAGGACCTGTCGGTCGACCTCTGCAACATCTTCATTCCCCCCGACCAGTGCCAAGGCCTCTCGCGCCATCGAGACGGGCACGGCTCCCATGGAAACGGTAAAGGGGCTTAAGCCAAGCCGTTCCACCTTTCGCTCCCGCACGCCTCGTTCTAACCCCAGGGCGTCCTGCAATCCCCGGGAAGTGAGCGGCGTTGTCCCTTCTCGCCGGAGAACCAAAGAAAATCCATCGCCGAACCGGACCAGTCGAAACGTGGGATTGGATTCCTCCGCCGTGGCGCGGTTTTGCGCGAAAGAACGAACTTTTTCTTTCAGTTCCGTTTGGACATCCTCTGCATCCGGATGGGGATGGCTCAGATGAAAAAAGGCGTACCGGCCGACGAAATGCGCGTTAAAGTCAGCGGTGGCTATCGCCAGCCGTTCCTTGGCGTCCGCCCCCGAGATCACGATTCTGAATTCGTCCCCGCCGGCCCCCGCGTATATATTTCCGCCGACCGAACCCACCGCAGCGGCCAGAACCGCCCGTTCTTCCCAGAAAAGGGAGCTCCCTTGGGAAGCCAACAGGTCCCCCGATTCGCTCTCCGTGATCGATCCGATGGTGGTTTTCCCGAATGAAAGATTAACGTTCCCGGTCAAATCAAAATCGCCGGAGGCAACGTAACCGTCGGATGCTTCGGAAGAAACGAGACTCAGAATCGCCTGATCGCCCTCCGCTTTGGACCCCCAAGGATCGATTCCCGCCGCGTAAGGCGAGAGATCCAAACCCACGGTCGATGTTTTGGCCCGGCGCCCGCGGACCAAAGTGCCGACCCCCGCGGCAAAGGAAAGGGCTCCCTCCCAAGCCCCGCGGAGTCGTTCCTCAAAGGAAATGCCGATCGCTGGAGCCAGCGACACGCTCCGGTCCTGGAACGTGGCGGTGACCACCGGTGCAAAAGGCGGAACGGCGCCCTTGACCCCAACGAAAGATCGGACAGGGACCGAGGCTCCATTATCCAATTCGAACCGGGACAAAACCTCGGACGGCCCCGACCTCCGAACGTCCACCCGCGTAATCCCAGGGAACGCTTCCACCGATTCCGTCGCCCGAGCCGAAGGCGCCACGTTGGTGGCGGCCACCAAAAGAGCCAGCAAGGTCGCCCCAAAATAGACGGACATTTTCTTAACCAGTCCAAATCCAGCGTTCCCTTCCGCCATCATGCGAGGCGTGGGGATGTTCAGCGTTTCCCCGGCGAAAAGTTTTTCCAAGGGCGCGGGATCGCGGGCGAGAAGTTCCAAGGAACGGGTTCCGTCCGGCAAAGTGGCGTTGATTTTCGGGGTGACAACCGCGTAAGACACATCTTTTTGCCGGAACAATTGGGTGAGCCCCTCCGTGTGGAACCCGCCGGCCACCAAGACAGCCGTGGGGCGATTTTCCATTTTCATTTTATCAAGGAGGTTTTGGACCAACGCCCCGTTGCGGCCAAGGGCTTGCAGGCAGAATTCCTCAAAGGGCTGAAGCGTTTCCGGCGCGGGAGGGCTTAAGTCGTTCGGGACCCCGGTTTGTTCGGCAAGACTCACGATCGTCTTTCCGACACCCCGGATGTCCGCCTCATGAGAGAGGTGATAAACCCAGTCGGCGGGGGTAAAGGCATGCCGAACCAACCGTTCCAAAAGAGCGAGATGGCGGGCCGCCCCCACCACCTCTTTTTCCTCCGGGGTAACGGCCAAACCGTCTTGAACCTCGCGCTCCAGCCCGCTCAGTTCCAGCAGGAGGTTGTTGCGGTTGATGCGTTCCGCCAAAAGAACGTAACGAACGTAGGCGCTCAATTGATCGAAATCGTCCAGCCTTATTCCGCTTTCAACGCAAAGACTCCGTAGAAACCGGTAGTAGTCTCCGTAAGAAATTCGGGCCAACCGATACAAGACGCTCCGGGCCACCAAACGATCGAGGTTTTCCTTTGAAAGTCCGCCAACCATCCGATTCAGCAAGGCGGCCCGTTCCGCTTCGATTTTCTTGAAGTCCAAGGTTTCTTCCCAATCCAAAGCGTCCCGTAAAAGGATCAAGTTCGGCACCTTGTCCGGCGGAACCCGGGAGCGATGCAAGAGATAGCGGGTATAGGAGCCCAAGGGCTCCGTGCGGGAATGATACCCCGTCAGATGCCGGTCAAATTCCAGGAGGGGCAGAGACAAGCGGCGTTTTTTCACTTCCCCCATCACCCGTCTCGCTTCCCGCAGGAAGACCTCGACCTCCGGGATATTTTTTGCCGACGCCTTGACGGACGCCACGTTCGCCTCGTAAGCGCGCAAATCCTCAACGCCCCAGAGGAGAGGCATCCGCTTCGCCGTAATACCTGCGAATTCTGGGCCGCCTAAATAGCCTTCCTCCATGAAATGCTCGGCCACGGCCTTGGTCAGGTCGCCGTCCGGGAAAGACCGGAAGGCCTCCGTCGCGAACCCCCCTTGCGCGCCCTCCAACCCCACCAAACTGACACCACGTTGGTCCTGAAGCGCCTCGACCAGCCCGGCAATGTTCCGTTGCGCTTCCGTCGAGTCGTGGAGGTCCTGAATATGGATAACGAGGGGAGCCCCCGGCTGTTTGGACAGAAACACGTCCCTCATATTTCCGAAGGGAGCAACAACGTCCGCCAACCAGCGGGGAAGATCGCTTTCAAAAACCGGGGTTTTTCCGCCCACCAAATGTTCCAGCGGCACCGTCGGAACGACCGAGCTCTCCATCGGCCCGGGGAAATCCAGTCGAGCTCCGCCCGGCAATTGAGCGAGGATCAAAGCGTCGGACGTTTTTGGAGCGGAGGCCCCACGGGATGGCCCCGCCTGGCGTGCCGCCGCGAGACGGGTGGACCAAAAATTTGTCTCCGCCGCATGGCAAAACGCCACGTTGGCAACAGAATAAACAAGAGATACCACGGACGCCAAAATCCGCCTATTGAATGCGCCTTTCCTGTTTTTCATTGCCTACATTCTAGCCCCGAAACCTTAATTCCGCCTTTAGAACTTGTAACATTATTGTAAATAGGCAAACGTCAGCGGTGACACCCAAGCCAGTATTCGTCTTACCCATTTTCCCCTCGCCTGGACATGACGCCCAGATCAGCCCGGATGTCACCGACCATGACCCTGGGTAGAAACACCTCAAGACATTCCGAATAGTTCACCTGCCACACAAGCAGACAAAAAAAAGGCCCCGGAGGTGGCCGACACCCCCGGGGCCTTTCGCTCAAACCTTTCTAGACGTTGGCGGCGATCCAATCTCCGATTTCGGTGGTGGACATGCCCATTTTTCCAGCGGCCTGGCTTTTCATCTTGCCGGATTGGAGCAGTTTCACCACGGCGGCTTCGACGCGGCGCGCGGCTTCTTTTTGGCCCAGGGTGTCCATCATCATGCCGCCGGCGCAAATGGCGGCCAAGGGGTTGATGACGTTCTGGCCCGTGTATTTGGGAGCCGAACCGCCGATGGGCTCGAACATGGAAACGCCCTCGGGGTTGATGTTGCCGCCCGCGCCGCGATCCCCATGCCGCCCTGGATCATGGCCCCCAGGTCGGTGATGATGTCCCCGAACATGTTGTCGGTGACAATCACGTCGAACCATTCCGGGTTTTTCACCATCCACATGCAGGTGGCGTCCACGTGGGCGTAATCGGTTTTGATATCGCTAAAGTCCTTGGCCACCTCGTGAAAGGCCCGCTCCCACAAGTCGAAGGCGAAGGTCAAAACGTTGGTTTTTCCGCAGAGCGTCAGTTTTTTCCCTTTCGCGCGCTCCCGCGTCAGTTGAAAGGCGTAGCGAAGACAGCGTTCCGCGCCTTTCCGCGTGTTGATGGATTCTTGGATGGCCACTTCGTCGGGCGTTCCCTTTTTCAAAAACCCGCCGGCGCCCACGTAGAGGCCCTCCGTATTTTCCCGAACCACCACGAAGTCGATATGTTCAGGCCCCTTGTCTTTGAGCGGCGTCGCCACGTTGGGGTAGAGTTTCACGGGACGGAGGTTGATGTATTGGTCCAGCTCAAAGCGGAGACGGAGCAGGAGCCCTTTCTCCAAGATTCCAGGCTTCACATCGGGATGGCCGATGGCGCCGAGGTAAATGGCGTCGACTTTGCGCAGTTCCGCCAGGGCCGAATCCGGAAGAATTTCCCCCGTTTTCTTGTAGCGTTCTCCGCCCAAATCGTAGGGGATCCAATCAAAGGTGATGCCGAGGGATTTTCCGAGGGCCTTGAGGACTTTCAGCCCCTCGTTGACCACTTCGGGGCCGGTACCGTCGCCACCCATCACGGCGATTTTGTAGGACGATTTTGCTTTGTTTGAGGGAACTCCGGAACTCACGTGGGACCTCCTGGATTACTCGTTGTAAAAAACTTTCGGCGCCATGCGGTGAAGCCGCGCCTCAAAATCCGCTACGAACGTCTGAATCACCTGGTGAATTTCCGCCGGATATTCCCGAAAAACCAACCCGAATTGGGAGGTCTTTGAGAACAAACGTTTCCAAATCACGCGGGCGGGAAGAACCAAAAGGTTCCGTTGATCCAAGAGTACGCGAATCACGACGTCCTCCCCCTCGTTCCACTCGCTGGTGGATTCCACGCACGCCCCGCTGACGGACAAATCCAACAGCCTTGAAATGCCCCGCAGGGTTTTTCCATCTTCCTGGTAAACTTCCACCACGAAATCCGTCGCCGCTCGGCAATCGGAGCGGGGCACAATTTTTTTTTCCTCCGAAGGAGGGCCCACGGGTTATGAAAGAGAACCCCAGTGGAGGTAGGGAAGTTTCCGCGCCGTCTCTTGCACGGCGGCCATGGCCGAAAACAGGGTGGCGCTGGAATCCCAGGTCCCCTCCATGAAGAGCGCCCTGGCCGACTCCCGCATTTCCAGCGGGATCCGCTTTCCGCCAAACAGGGCTTCCTTCCCTTTCAGATTCACCTCCACCGTCCCTTCGGGATGCTCCGTCGCGTAGGCCATCAGGGCGCGAACGTCCGCCTCCGCCGCCGTGAAAACGGGGAGCCCGATGGCGGTGCAGTTGCCGGCAAAAATCTCCGCAAAGGATTCGCCCACGATGGCCCGGATCCCCCAACGCAAGATCCCCTGGGGGGCGTGCTCGCGGGAAGACCCGCAACCAAAATTTTTGTTCACCACCAGGACGGAGGCGCCCTGGTGTTTCGAATCGTTGAACGGATGAACTTTGGGTTTTCCGCTCGGATCGAAGCGTTCGTCCTGAAAGGTGTTCGCCCCGATGTTCTCAAAGGTCACGCAACGCAAATAACGCGCCGGCATGATGCGATCGGTGTCGATGTCGTCCCCCGGTACGGCGACGGCCCGGCCTTTCACTTGTTGGATCACGGAATCGAGGCTCATAGCATCTCCCGAACATCGGCCACGCGGCCGCGGATAGCCGCGGCGGCCACCATGGCCGGACTCATGAGCAGGGTCCGCCCCGTGGCGCTTCCCTGTCGACCGATGAAATTGCGGTTGGAACTGGAAGCGCTGACCTCGCGCCCCTTCAGCTTGTCCGGGTTCATGGCCAAGCACATGGAACAACCCGCGTTCCTCCATTCAAACCCGGCGGCTCGAAAAAGCTCATGCAGGCCTTCCGACTCCGCCTGGCGTTGAACCTTCTGGGACCCCGGCACGACCAAGGCGCGTACCCCTTTGGCCACCTGGCGCCCCCGGGCGATTTTGGCCGCTTCCCGAAGGTCCGACATGCGCCCGTTGGTGCAGGATCCGATGAACGCCACGTTGATGGCGATGTCCCGCACCGGTTTTCCAGGCTCAAAGGAGGTGAAGCGATAAGCCTCTTCCAAACTCGCCCGCTCTCCCCCGAGCAACGCCCCGGGTTGAGGCAGATTTTCGGAAACCCCCACGGTCTGGCCCGGGTTGATGCCCCAAGCGATCTGGGGCTCCAGAGCGCCCCCGTCCAGGGCCACTTCGTCCGAGAAAGAGGCGTCGGCGTCGGAAGCCATGGAAAGCCACCAGGCCGAGGCCTTGTCAAAAGCGGGTCCCGCGGGAACGTGCGGCCGGCCCCGCAGAAATCCCACGGTGGTAGAATCCGGATTGATGTAACCCACCCGGGCGCCGCCCTCGATGGCCATGTTGCAGACGGTGAGCCGTTCTTCCATGGTCATGCGGGCGACGGCGTCCCCGGCGAACTCGTAGGCGTAACCGATCCCGCCCTTCACTCCCAACTGACGGATCACGGCCAAAATCACGTCCTTGGCATAGACGCCTTTCGCCAGATTCCCCGAAACGCGAATGCGCCGCACCTTGGGCCGCGAAAGCGCCAAGGTCTGGGTGGCCAAAATGTCCCGGATCTGGGTCGTGCCCACGCCGAAGGCGATGGCGCCGAAAGCGCCGTGGGTCGAGGTGTGGCTGTCGCCGCAGACGACGGTCAGGCCGGGCTGGGTGAGCCCCTGCTCCGGCCCGACGACGTGGACGATGCCCTGCTCGCCCGATTTGAAGTCAAAATACTTGATTCCGAATTGCCGGCAGTTGGTTTCCAGCGCCGCCATCATTTCTTCCGCCAACCCGTCCGCGAAGGGGCGAGCTTGATTTTCCGTCGGGATAATGTGATCCGCCGTGGCGAAGGTGCGATCCGGAAAAGCGACGGGAAGGCCCTTCTCCCGGAGCATCTGAAAGGCTTGCGGGCTCGTGACCTCGTGGATGAGGTGAAGACCGATGAACAACTGGGTTTGCCCGTTGGGCAGTTCCCGGACCCGGTGCAGGTCCCAAACTTTGTCGAGCAGTGTTTTTCCCATCACATCCCCTTCTTCGCCACGAGCGGCCGTCCGGCGGCCCGAGCGGAAATAATTTTATTCACGGCGTTCAAATAAGCCTTGGCGCTGGCTTCCACGATGTCGGTCGAGGTCCCCTGGCCGGAAACCACCAACCCTTTGTCCTCCACCCGAACCAACACTTCTCCCTGGGCGTCCGTTCCGGAGGACACCGATCGAAGAGCGTATTCCTTCAATTCCGGGCGTAGCCCCGTGATCTTATCGATGGCCCGATAGGCCGCGTCCACGGGCCCGTCGCCGCAGGAGGCTTCCTGAAAAATCTTCCCCTCTTTTTTCAAGCGGAGGGTCGCCGTGGGCACGATCCCCGTCCCGGAGGTGGTGTTCAGATATTCCAGGTGGTAGACTTCGCCCGCCTTTTCCCGCCCTTCCTGGTCCAGGAGCGCCAGGAGATCGTCGTCGAACACGTATTTCTTCTTGTCCGCCAACGTCTTAAATTTTTAAAACAGGATGTCCATCTGCGCCGCTGGGAGAACGTGCCCCAGATGTTTCAGCCGGTTGCTGATCCCGTTCCGCCCCGACCGGGCGGTCAGGAGCAGGGCGCTTTCTTCCACGCCCACGTCCGCGGGGCTCATGATCTCGTAGGTGGTGCGGGACTTCAACACGCCGTCCTGATGGATGCCGGAGGAATGGGCGAAAGCGTTGGCCCCCACCACGGCCTTGTTGGGCTGAACCGGAATGCCGGTCAGTTTCGAGATCAACCGGCTGGACCGGGCGATTTCCTTGGCGTTCACGCCGGTGGTTAAGCGGAAGAGATCCTTCCGGGTCCGGAGGGCCATCACGATCTCCTCCAAGGAGGCGTTTCCGGCTCGTTCGCCGATCCCGTTCACGGTGCATTCCACTTGCCGAGCGCCCTGTTGCACGGCCGCCAGGGAGTTGGCTACGGCCAACCCCAGATCGTTGTGGCAATGGACGCTCACGACCGCTTTTTTGATGTTGGAAACCCGGGCGATGAGGCTTCGGATCTTCTCCCCCCATTCCGAGGGGATGGAATACCCCACGGTGTCGGGAATGTTCACCGTCGTGGCCCCGGCGTCGATGACGGCTTCGATGACGCGGCAAAGATAATCAAAATCCGACCGCACGGCGTCTTCGGCCGAGAACTCCACGTTCTCGGTCAACTTTTTCGCGTAGCGAACGGTTTCGACGGCCCGGTCCAACACCTGTTGGCGGGACATATGGAGCTTCTGCTCCATGTGCAGGTCCGAGGTCGCGATAAACGTATGTATGCGGGGGTGTTGGGCGACCTTCACCGCGTTCCAGCAGGCGTCGATGTCGCCTTTCACCGCGCGCGCCAAACCGCAAATCTGGGGGCCGCGGATTTCTTTGGCCACGGTTTTGACGGCCTCGAAATCGCCGGGGCTCGAAACGGGGAATCCCGCCTCGATGACGTCCACGCCCAGCTCCGCCAATTGGCGGGCGGCCTGTAACTTTTCTTTGATGTTCAAGCTGGCGCCCGGGGACTGTTCCCCGTCGCGCAGGGTGGTGTCAAAAATCAGGATGCGGTCTGGTTTGGGCATCTATTTTCCGTAGCTGTCCAGCGGGTCGTCTTTGGTCCGAACGGAGGTCTCTCTCCGCCGGGAGGGGACCAGAAAATAGCCCACGAGCCCCCACCCGATGTAAGACACGTACAGAATCAAAATCATGTTCTGCGGATACACCCAGATCATGAGCATGGCCAAAACGGTAATAACCAACGCCCGCAAGCCCCGGGGCCGCAGGAGGTTCTGCACCCTAAATTTGGCGTAATGAACGTCGGACACCATCAGGAGGGACAGCAACAGCATGATGGCGGGCACCACCTCGAAGAATACCGGCACCTGGCTCATCACCAAACGCAGGCTTCGAATGGGTTTTCCGATCTCCTGGATATCATACAGCAGGGCGAAAATAGCCAGCACGCCGCCGGCGGCGGGGGTCGGCAGGCCCGTGAAAAACCCCGAGGAAGGTTCCCCCATCTGGGCCTTGAGGTTGAACCGGGCCAGCCGCAAAGCTCCACAGATGATAAATAACAACGCGATGGCGAAGCCCCAGGACTTGTTGTTCTTCAAGACCAACTCGTACATCAAGAAGCTGGGGGCGATGGAAAAGGTCATCCAATCCGCCAAAGAATCCAGCTCAATGCCGAACCGGCTGGAGGTATGGGTGAGCCGGGCCACCAGCCCGTCCAGGATGTCAAAAACCTGACCCAGAAGGATGGCCGTGGCCGCCGCGCTGAATTCTTGGTTCACGGATTTGACGATGGAATAAAAACCGAACCCCATGTTCGTTAAAGTCAGCAAGGCCGGGAGGAGGAAAATCCCCCGCCGGACCGGCGGCTTCGGAGCCAGGGAAGCGGGCGGAAACATGGGTTTATTTTCCCGCCGAATATCGAAGAGCGTCTGCAAAAAGTTCAAAGGACCTCGGTTTGTCACGCGCGAACCTCCGGAAATGGCGCCGCTCCCACGGTTTCGGAAACGGAAGAAGTGGGGGAGGATTGTTCCACCCAACGCCCGACGATCGTTTCCCCCCCGCGAACCCGTTGCCCCTCTTTCACGGTGATGGCCACGTCGCGGGGCACATAAAGATCCACCTGGGAACCGAACCGAATCAAGCCGATCCGTTCCCCCATGTCCAAGGTGTCGTCCGGCCGGACCCAACAGAGGATTCGCCGGGCGATGAGGCCCGCGATCTGGCGGACCACCACCCGCCCGCGCAAACTTTCAATTTCCACGGCATTGCATTCGTTGGCGAAGGGCGCGCGAGGATCCCGCGCGTCCAAAAAGGAACCGGGTCGGTAATGGACCTGGCGCACCGTGCCCGCCACGGGCGACCGCTGAACGTGGCCGTCGAATACCGAGAGGAAAATACGCAGAACCCGCCCGCGCCCGTATCCTTCCCCGTCGATTTCCGCAATTTCCAATACCCGCCCGTCCGCCGGTGAAACGAGGTCGGAGGTCGCGGGAACGGCCCGATCCGTGTCCCGGAAAAAATACATGGAAAACAAGGCCGCCGCCGCCAGCACCCCGCCGACGATCCGGGAGAAGAGGGGGCCCAAGAAAAAGAACAGGCCCCCCAGGATCGCAAACCCAAGGATAAACTTCCAGCCGTCGGCGTGGATCGGAACGAAACGGGAGGAGCGGCTCATGGAGGGCCCTTACTCCTTTTTCTTGAGCCAGGGCATCATGCCGCGGAGCTTTTCGCCGACTTTTTCGATCAGGTGTTCGGCGTTGGCCCGGCGGTTGGAATTGATGACGGGACCGTTGACCATTTTCTCCAACAGGTATTCCCGAGCGAAGGTGCCGTTTTGGACCTCCGTCAAATTCCGTTTCATCTGAGCTTTCGTCTCCGCCGTCACCAACCGCGGACCGCGGCTGTATTCCCCGTATTCAGCGGTGTCGGAAATGGAATAATTCATCCAGCCGATGCCGCCCTCTTGAATCATGTCGGTGATGAGCTTCAATTCGTGCAGGCACTCGAAATAGGCGATTTCCGGCTGATAGCCGGCTTCCACCAACGTCTCGAACCCCGCCTTGACCAAGTCCACGACGCCGCCGCACAAAACGTTCTGCTCCCCGAAGAGGTCGGTCTCGGTCTCCTCCGTGAAGGTGGTCTGGATGACGCCCGCCCGGGTAGCGCCGACGCCTTTGCAAAAGGCCAGCGCGTAAGCCAAAGCCTTGCCCGAATAATCCTGCTCGACCGCCACCAGTGCGGGCGTGCCTTTCCCTTCCTCGAAGGTGCGCCGAACCAAGTGGCCCGGGCCTTTGGGGGCGATCAAAACCACGTCGGCTTCTTTCGGAGGAGACACTTGGCCGAACCGGATGTTGAACCCGTGGGACCAGGAGAGGACCGCGCCTTTTTTCATGTTCGGCGCCACTTCCTCCCGCCACACTTTCCCTGAGCCTCGTCGGGCAGAAGGAAATGGATCCAATCCGCGTCCTTGATGGCCTCGACGTTGTTGGTGATCAGGTTCTTTCCAACGGTCCAGCCGTGTTTCAAGGCCAACGCGTAGCCGCGCCCGCCGGGCCGGACGGCCACGACGACGTTCAATCCCGAATCCTTTAAATTCAAGGCCTGGGCGTGCCCCTGGGATCCGTATCCCAAGACCACGATTTTCTTCCCTTTGAGAAGGCCCAGATCGGCGTCCTTGTCGTAAAACGTTTTCGCTTTGAGCGTGAAACCCGATTCAGTCGTCATAAATGCTCCTTAATTTGAAAAAGCGCATAGGAAGATCGTAGCCCCCCGGTTTCTTTGAAGCGTTTTCCCTCTCCCGCGTGCGGGAGAGGGCGGCCATCGGCCGGGAGAGGGGCCTTTTACAGCGGCCAAATTATAACAAGTCTAGAAGAGGTCAGGAACCGCGTCGCCCTTCTGGGCCGGCGCGGGAACAGCGCCCCGATGAGAGATCCATTCGCCGGTCACCATGTCTTTGTAGGCCGATCCCGGCCCCACCATGGGATACACCATGGCCTTGGGATCGATCATGACCTCCAGAAACGCCGGGCCCTCGCTGGAGACGAAGGCCCCCAGGGCGTCGCCCAGCTCGGCGGGTTTGGAAATGCGTTTGGCGAAGGGGAACCCCATGGCCTCGGCGGCCTTCACGAAATGAATCGAGTGAAGGTTTTTGTCGATGGCGTAATAGCGCTTGCCGAAATACAGCGTTTGCCATTGGCGCACCATGCCGTCCCCCTCGTTGTTCAAGAGGAGGATTTTCACGGGGAGCCCGTAGGTGGTCACCGTTTCCAGCTCGCCCAGGTTCATGCGAATGCTTCCGTCCCCGTCGATGTTGATCACGGTCTTGCCGGGATTGGCGAACTGGGCGCCGATGGCGGCCGGCAGGCCGAACCCCATGGTGCCCATGCTCCCGGACGTCAAGAAATGCCGCGGAAGTTTGTGGCGCCCATATTGGGCGGCCCACATTTGATGTTGGCCCACTCCCGTGGTAAAGATCGCCTGGCCCCCCGTCATTTCCGACAACATCTCCAAGGCGTGATAGGGTTGGATCAACAGGCTTTTTCGATCGTAGTTCATGGCATGGTTCTTCCGGTTGGCGTCCAAGGCCTTCCACCAGGCGGAGAGGTCTTTTTTGAACCCCATCCGTTTGCCCGCATCGATCAGGTCCCGCAGGCCCCGTTTGGCGTCGGCCACATGGCTCCAGGTGGCCACCTTCACCTTGCCGATTTCCGCCGGGTCGATGTCCATATGGCCGATGAACTTCGCGTGGGGAGCGAATTCCGCCACCTTTCCGGCCACCCGATCGTCGAACCGCGCGCCGATGGAGAACAGGAAATCACAATCGTCCACCGCGTAATTGGCGAAGGCGGTCCCGTGCATGCCCAACATATGGAGGGACTGGGGATGTTGGGTGTCCAAGGACCCGATGCCCATCAAGGAGGTCACCACAGGCAAGTGAAAAATTTCGGCGAACTCTTTCAACTCCGCCGCCGCCCCGCTGTTGATGACGCCGCCGCCCACGTAGAGGAGGGGCCGTTCCGACACCGTGAGGTGTTCGAAAAATATCCGTGCGGCTTCTTCCGACAAGCGGGATTTGGCCAAGACGTCCACCCGGCGGCGGTACCCCCGGAGCGGCAGTAACCCCGCCCCGCGGTAAGCCCCCTGCCACAACTGGACGTCTTTTGGAATATCCACCACCACGGGCCCCGGCCGGCCGGTGCGGGCGATCCAAAACGCCGTGCGAAGCGTCGCTTCCAATTCTTCCGGTTTTTCCACCAAAAACACGTGTTTGGCGCAGGACATCATGATGTTGAACACCGGCGCCTCTTGAAACGCGTCGCTCCCGATGGCCGGGCGGGGCACCTGTCCCGTCAATACCACCAGGGGAATCGAATCCGCCGCGGCGTCGCGCACGGGCGTCACGGTGTTCGTGGCGCCGGGCCCGGAGGTCACAAACGCCACGCCCACCTTGCCCGTGGATCGGGCGTAGCCGGACGCCATGAACCCGGCGCCTTGTTCGTTGGCGGGCACAATGAACTTAATCTTTTTATTGTCCGGCTGTTTTTCGTTGAACCGGAAAAAGGCGTCAATGCCGGGCAGGATGGCCCCGCCCGAATAGCCGAACACCGTGTCCACGCCCTCCTGGGCGAATACGCGGGGGATCATGTCGGCCCCCGTCATCATTTCCCCGGGGACATTCTTGCCCTCTTCTCCGTGGGGCAGGAGGTCGGCGGTCAGGTCCAGGGTTTTGCCCCTTTGCAGGGCGATGCGGCCCGTGCGGGACACTTCCTGGATCCCGAAGGGTTCCAGGGCTTGAATGAGGGCGTCGGTTTCCTCCCCGCGCCCGGCGGCCTCCACCATGAACCCCGCCGAACCCAAATCGCTCACCCGGGCATGGAACACCCGGCACACCGTATCCAAAGCCTCGCGGCCCGCCGGAGCGGAAATTTTGACCAACATCAGCTCGCTTTCCAAACAATCATCCCAGCTCAAGTCCGCCACGCGGATCACGTCCACCAATTTATTCAATTGGGCGACGATTTGACCCACCACCCGCTGATTCCCCCGGCACACCAGGGACACCCGAGAAATCCCCTCGATTTGAGTGCCGCCCACGGCCAAGGAATCGATATTGAACCCCCGGGCCGAAATCAGTCCGCTGATGCGGGCCAAAACGCCGGGCCGGTCTTCCACGAGACAAGAGATGAGATGCAGGGCATTCTGTTGGTCAGCGTTCATGGCATTCCCCTTTTAAACAAAAATTCGACTGTAAACAAAAAAACCGCCGGTGGATTGCGCCGGCGGCCCTCGTTCCTTCAGCTTTAACAACCGGCTATCGCGCGACGCCCCCCAGGCCCGGGACAAGGCCCCGGACCAAAAGAACAGCGACGACAACCACCCGATTGTTTAACATCACCCATAGCCTACCAGTAAACCAGATCCCCTGTCAAGTTATTTTTAGCCCCCCTTAGGGGACGCCCTTCACTATTATACTATACGCCCCCCCCTCACTTCTGAAGAGCTTCGATCTCGGCGGTAACGTGTTGATTATAATCCTTCAGGAGCCGCTCCGACACACGGGAAGCGTCACGGGTTTCCGCGATCAGGACTTTGCGTTGGGCACTGATTTCTTTTTCGACGGACGAAAGGCCTTTTTTGGTTTCCGAAATCTCTTTCTTCAGGCTGTTGGCTTCTTTTTTGCTGGCCTTGGTGTTTAGCTTTTTCAATTCCTCCACTTTTTCCAGATTTGCTTTGAGGGATTGTTCCAGGTCCCGTCGGCGCTGGAAAACGGGGCCGACCTTCGTTTCCCATTGAGTCATCGTCTGTTTCAAGGAGGCTATTTCCTTTTCATGGAAAGCGACCAGCGTTTGGAGAGGGGCCGCGAAACCCACCGAGGGAGGAGGCACTGTTTCCACTTTTTTCACTTCGATCGCCGGCGGGACCTCCGCGGGGGATGGCGCCGAAACCGTGGAAACAACGGGCGTGGAACTGAACACCGTATCTTTCGAATCCGTTGCGGCGGTAGAGGTCGTAGCGGGAGCCGCTATTTCTTCTGGTTTTTTGACATCGTCCGGCGGAGTCGTTTTCGCTTCCGTCGCGGCGGGTGCGGGGGTGGAAACAGATTTTTCATCCGCTTTCGGCGCTGCGGCTGGCGGAGAAACAGCGGTGTCTTTGGCGGGGGCATTTTCCACAGGATTTTCCGCGGCGTGAACCGCCAGGAAAAGACTTGAAACGAACAGGGCAACGATCAGGGGTTTCATAAAGTCTCCTTAAAAAAGAATCCAGGTTCTAACAATTTCGGAATCAAAGACCGGCGTCGCGAAACAAATCGTCGGCCATGACCAGGGTTCCTTGGGTGATACCGTAAATAAGGCGGAGGATCGTCAAACCAACGACACCGGCGCCCACCCAGCGGAACGTGTTAGGGGAAAGTCCCCGGGCCCAGCGCGGTGGCAAAAGCGCGTGAAGGCGGTCGCTGAATTCCACGAGGGTGTAGGCTCCCGCCAAACCGACCGTCACCCACCACCTCCCGTCGCCCCGCAGACCCACAAAGGCCAGGAGGACGGCCAAAACCCCGGCGCCGCGGGAAATCATTTAGGCGCGCCGAGGTTTTCGGCGTTGGCTGTCTTTTAGGAGTTTATATTCCACCGCGTCCCGCAGGGCCTGCCAAGAGGCCTCAATGATGTTGCCGGAGACGCCCACGGTGCCCCATTCTTCGTCAGGGTCCCGGGAATTGGCGAAGACCCGGACCTTGGCGGCGGTGCCCGCCGTGGCGTTGATGACCCGGACCTTGAAGTCCATCAATCGCATGGTTTTTAAGCCCGGATAAAATTTTTCCAGAGCGCGGCGGAGAGCCTGATCCAACGCGTCGATGGGGCCGGACCCTTCGGCCACGCGGTGCTCCGTCTTTCCCTCCACCACGACTTTGAGCGTGGCCTCGGCCACCAAGCCGCCCGTGGTCTTATCCTCCTCCACGATCACCCGGAACCCCTTCAGATCAAAAAAAGGTTTGAACGGATGGACCAACCGCATGACGAGGAGATAGAAAGAGGCCTCGGCCCCTTCAAAATGATAACCCTGGTTTTCCAGGGCTTTCACCTGATGGATGATCTTGTCCACGGCCTCGGGGTGTTTTTCCAAATCCACATTGAACTCCCGGGCTTTCAAGATCATGTTGGAGCGCCCGGCCAGCTCAGACACGAGGACGCGGCGCTTGTTGCCGACCACCGCGGGCCCCATGTGTTCGTAGGTACTGGTGTGCCGGGCCATGGCGGACACGTGAACCCCGCCCTTGTGGGCGAAGGCCGAATGCCCCACATAAGGCTGTCCGTCGTGGGGCACCTGATTGGCAATCTCCGAAACGTAGCGGGAGGTTTCCGTCAGGGAAGCCAATTGGACATCGGTGAGGCACGGCCGATCCAGCTTTTTCATGACCCCGGGGATGATGGAGATCAGGTTGGCGTTGCCGCACCGTTCCCCGATGCCGTTGATGGTGCCTTGGACCAGGATCACCCCCTGCCGCACGGCTTCTAGGGAATTCGCCACCGCGGCGTCGGAGTCGTTATGGCAATGGATGCCCAGCGGCGCCTTCGGGAGATGGCGGTGGACGTCTTGAACGATCTCGGCGATCTGGTGCGGGAGGGCGCCGCCGTTGGTATCGCAAAGCGTCAAGTTGTCGGCGCCGGCCTGCAGGGCGGCCTTCAGGCTGGCCAAAGCGTATTCCGCGTTGGCCCGGTACCCGTCAAAAAAATGCTCCGCGTCGTAAATCACCTCTTTGCCCTTGGATTTCAGGAAACGCACGGAGTCGGAGATCATCGTCAGATTTTCCTCCGGAGTGGCCCGCAGGGCATGAAGGACATGCAGATCCCAGGACTTGCCGAAAATGCAGGCCACGGGGGTTTTCACCCGCACGATGGCCGCCAGGTTCGGGTCCGAATGGGCGGGACTGTCTTTGCGGCGCGTCGAGCCGAAGGCGGAGAGACGGGCGTTTTTGAAGCGCAGAGAGCGCGCCCGCTTAAAAAACTCCTCGTCCTTGGGGTTCGAGCCGGGCCAGCCGCCCTCGATGTAGCGCACGCCCAACCGATCCAAGGATTGGGCGATCTTGACTTTGTCCTCCACGGACAAAGAAATCCCCTCCCCCTGGGTCCCGTCCCGCAGGGTGGTGTCGTAGAGAAGAACCTGGCCCGGTTTCGATCGCGGGGCCAAACTATTTCCCCTTGGGATGAGGCTTGTCCAATTCGAAGGCTTTGTGGGCGATGCGGACGGCCTTGGGACCATCGTCTTCCTTCACCATGCAGGCCACCTTGATTTCCGAGGTGGAGATCATATCAATGTTGACGCCGCCGTCCGCCAGGGACTTGAAGAGTTTGGCCGCCACGCCCGGATGGCTCCGCATGCCGACGCCCACGATGGAGATCTTGGCCACTTTATCGTCCAGAACGACCTCTTCGGCCTTGAGGACTCCGGCCGCCTCGTCCAAAACCTTCATGGCTTTTTTGGTGTCGGCGCGTCCGATGGTGAAGGAGATATCGTTCCGCCCGGCCTGGGGAGCCGACTGGATAATCATGTCCACGTTCACACCTTCCTCGGCCAGCGGACCAAACACCCGGGCCGCCACGCCCGGACGGTCCGGGATGTTCCGCAATGTGATTTTCGCCTGCTTGGGATCGTAGGCGACCCCCGAGACCACCACGTTTTCCATGCGCGGCACCTCCGCCGTGATCAACGTACCTTCTTCTTCGCTAAAAGAGGATCGAACGTGGATGTCCACGCCGA
This sequence comes from Elusimicrobiota bacterium, assembly GCA_016721625.1. NCBI lineage: Bacteria > Pseudomonadati > Elusimicrobiota > Elusimicrobiota bacterium. The sequence continues at coordinate 61,802 of JADKHR010000001.1, read as the reverse complement.
ACTTTTTGCCCACTTCAATGGACCGGGGTTGCATCACTTGAGCCCCCGCTCCGGCCAGCTCCAGCATTTCCTCAAACGAAATCCGGTCGATCTTTTGCGCCTCGGGAACGATCCGGGGATCGGTGGTGAAAACGCCTTTCACGTCCGTGTAAATTTCGCAGACGTCGGCTTTGAGCGCCGCCGCCAGCGCCACCGCCGTCAAGTCCGACCCGCCGCGCCCCAGAGTCGTGATGTCTTCGTTGGGGTTCAGCCCTTGAAAACCGGCCACGATGACGACGCGTCCCTTTTTCAACTCTCCCAAGATTTTCGCTGGGCGAATATCGGTGATGCGGGCCCGCGTGTGGGTTTCGTCGGCGAAAATCCCCGCCTGGGGCCCCGTGAGGGATACCGCGTGCACGCCCCGATGGTTGATGGCCATGGACAGGAGCGCAATGGAGACCTGTTCCCCCGTCGACAAAAGCATGTCCATCTCGCGCCCGGAAGGCTCATCCGTGATTTTATCGGCCATCTCGATCAAATCGTCCGTCATGTCCCCCGGGGCGGAGACGACCACCACGACGCGGTGGCCTCCCTTGCGCTTGGCGATCACCCGACCCGCCACGTTTTTAATGCGGTCGGCGTCCGCCACGGAACTTCCTCCGAATTTCATGACAACCAACTGGCTCATGGCACCCGTCCCTTCCACGTTATGGCATTCCTTTCAACGCACAGCCATCCCAACAAAACAAGGCGCTTCTCCTCAAACCACCTCAACGAATCCTTCGGGCCCCGCGTGATTCGATGGCCAAAACGGTCGAACGAGACTCGACGCCGTTCCGCTGAAATGCACGCTCCATGGCTCGGGCGGCGCCCTCGGCCCGAAAGACGGGGGCCAGGGCCAACACCGTCGGACCCGCGCCGGACAGCGCCGCGCCGTAGGCTCCCGCTCGTCGAGCCGCCACAACGACCGACATCAAGCCAGGGACCAGTTTCGCCCGATAGGGCTGATGCAAGCGGTCCCCCATGGCTTCGCCCAATAGATCGTAGCGCTTTTCCTTGATAGCACTCAAGAAGAGAGCCACATGGGCCGCGTTAAAAATGGCGTCTTGCCGGTCCACCCGGGCCGGAAGGATTTTACGGGCCCTCTCCGTGGGCACCTGCAAATCCGGCGTGCAGACCACCGCCCGAAGGTTTTTTCTCATGGACGCGTCTTTCCAAGCGACGAATTTGACGCCGTCTTTCGTCACCACTCCGGCGCACAATCCGCCGACCAAGGCCGGCAAAACATTGTCCGGATGCCCCTCGATGGCGGTCGCCATCTCCACGAGATCGGCCACCGAAAATCGGTTCCCCACCGCGGCATTGGCCGCGACGAGCCCGCCCACAATGGCCGCCGAAGAGGACCCCAATCCGCCCGCCACGGGAAGCCGAACCTTCAAATGGAGTTCAACGGCAGGAAGTGATTTTCGGGCGGCCTTAAAAACCGTGCGAACCGCGCGAAAAACCAGGTTGGACGGACCCGTGGGGATGCCTCCGGCGCCCGGCCCGGTCGTCGTAATAGATAGACCGGGTTTGTGGCTCTTAGGCCAGAGAGTCAGCTTCACCTCGTCGAAAAGGCCTAAGGCCAGCCCCAACACATCGAACCCGGGCCCCAGATTGGCCTAGGTCGCCGGAACCCGAACTAAAAAGAACGATGTGGAGGCTTTTTCATTTTTTCCCTCTCCGACCGCCCCGCGACAGGATGGCCCGAGGATTCCGGGCTACGTCCTGAGGGCCGCGGGGACTTCCGCCGGGGTGTCCAGTGTCGGAGCCACCACGCCCGCCTGAACGTGCGCCGCGTGCTCCTGCACGAGCCGGTGGACGTCCTGGGTAATGCGCATGGAACAGAATTTGGGGCCGCACATGGAACAGAAGCGCGCGTCCTTAAAGCCTTCCTCCGGAAGGGTCGCATCGTGCTTGGCCTGGGCGGCTTCCGGGTCGAGAGACAAGCGGAACTGATCCTTCCAACGAAACTCAAACCGGGCTTTGGAAAGTTCGTCGTCCCGGTCCCGCGCGCCGGGACGGCCCCGGGCGATGTCGGAGGCGTGGGCGGCGATTTTGTAGGCGATGCATCCCTGCCGCACGTCATCGGCGTTCGGCAAAGACAAATGTTCCGCCGGAGTCACGTAGCAAAGTAGCGAGGCCCCGGCCCACCCCATGACGGCGGCGCCGATGGCGGAGGTGATGTGATCATACCCCGGCGCGATGTCGGTGACGAGGGGGCCCAACGTGTAGAAGGGCGCCTCGTGGCACCACTTTTGTTGGATCTCCGCGTTCATCTTGATTAAATGGAGCGGCACGTGGCCCGGACCTTCGATCATCACCTGGACGTCGTGCTCCCAGGACTTAAGCGTCAGCTCGCCCAACACTTTCAGCTCTCCGAACTGGGCTTCGTCGTTGGCGTCGTGCAGACAACCCGGTCGGAGGCCGTCCCCGAGGGAAAAAGAGACGTCATACTGTTTAAAGATCTCGCAGAGTTCCCCGAAGTGCGTGTACAGGAAGTTTTCTTGATTGTGGGAAATCATCCATTGGGCCAAAAGAGATCCCCCCCGGGAGACGATGCCGGTGAGGCGGTTTTTGGTCAGGGGGATGTGTTCCCTGAGAAGTCCCGCGTGGATGGTCATGTAGTCCACCCCCTGGCGGGCCTGCTTTTCCACTTCGTCCAGGAAAAGCTGGGGCGTGATTTCCTCCACTTTCCCCACACGGGCCAACACCCCGTAGATCGGCACGGTGCCCACCGGCACCTTCGAATGGGCGATCACGGCTTCCCGGGTCGCGTCCAAGTCCTTGCCGGTGGAAAGGTCCATGACGGTGTCGGCGTGGTATTTAATCGCCAGGTCGACCTTGTTTAATTCGCACGGGATGTCCGACGTGGTGGAGGAGTTGCCCAGGTTGGCGTTGATCTTGCAGTTGAAGTTAATCCCGATGACCATGGGGTCCAGGCGGTGTTTCAAGTGGTTCACGTTGGCGGGGATGATGGCGCGGCCCCGGGCGACTTCCTGTCGGATGAACTCCGGCTCCACCTTTTCCACCACGGAAATCCGTTTCATTTCGGGGGTGACTTCACCCGCTTTCGCCCGATGCATTTGGGTCAGGTTTTTATTGCTCATGGTTTCGGCCTCCCGGCAACCGCCGTCGCTTTCCGACTTTCCTTCGCCCTCAAAATCAGGTCCTTCAATTCCCTGGCGGCCCCTTCGACATCCGCCGCGCCGGACACCGCCCGAACCACGGCCACCCGGTCCGCTCCCGCCGCCACCGCCTGGGCGGCGTTGGTGGCATCGATGCCCCCGATGGCCACCACCGGGATCCGGATAAGCTGGCTGTATTCTTTCAAGAGGGCCAAACCCACCGGCGCGTAGTCGGGCTTGGTCGGAGTGGCGAAAAGCGGGCCGCAACTCACGTAGTCCGCGCCGTCCCCCACCGCGGCCAGGGCCTGGGCCGTGGAATGGGTGGAACACCCGATTCGTTTCTTGTGCCCCAGCATCTCCCGGACCACGCGGACGGGCAAATCCTCTTGTCCCACATGGACCCCGTCCACGTCCGCCGCCAAAGCCACGTCCACCCGATCGTTCAAGATAAAAATCGTCCCCGTCCGGTCGCAGATCGCCTGGAGGTCTTTCGCCAGACGGAAAAGTTCCCGCGCTGAAAGGGTTTTGTCCCGCAACTGGACAACGTCCGCGCCTCCGGCGCAAGCCGCCTGGACCATGGCCGTGTAACTTTGCCCCGACCGAGGAGGCTGGGTGACCACGTACAAGTGGACATCCGAAAAATCAAACAATCGCTTTTTCAATGAACCTCCCTGGACACGCCGCCAGCGATGCCTCTGACAAAACATCCGTTTTATCGACGACATCCATCGATCAGGCCGCTTTTTTAAAACGCCTTTTTCGCTTCGCGATCGGGTGGCTTTCCTCAAAGAGAGTGTCAGGACAAAGATCTTGCCCGGTCGGCCACTGAATACTTCCCAAATGGACCCGAACAGCCTTAAATTTAACGAGGTCGGAAAGCTCTCGAAAGACCCCGATGGAAAGATAGGGCTTCATGTCAAACAAGCGGTCCGGGCCTTTTTTAAAAGTCAACCGAAGTTTAAATTCGTCCTCAGCCTTCACCTGGATCACCCGCGGATGCATTTCACCCTCCTATTTTAGAGGATCAATTTGAAAAACAGCCTCGCCTTTTGAAGCCAAATCCCAATCGGCCATTAATTCATCCCGATGAATTTCAACCCATGCATGCAGAAGCTTCAGCTTGTTCCCAGGCAACCGGCCTTCTAAAACGCCACCTCCGGGCAAGGAAAGAACGACCTCGTGGCTTTGAAAGCTCGCGTGGATGTGGGGTTTTTTATGCCGTTTATTATCTAGGAAATACATTTTCACAATGATCCCATAAAACATTGAAATGACGGGCACGAGGTTCCCCCCTTTAAGAAACCAACAGGACACAAAGACTTAGTTCGGAATTCTTAGCGCTTTTTTTTCGTCGACGTACATTCGGAACCGAACTTTTTTAAATTGGACCGAGGCGCCCGGAGCGAAAACCTTTCCGTATTCCTCCAAAACCCGAAGGGCCTCTTGCACGCGGCGGAAATTCGCGGCGACGAGACCCGGCCAATCCCGAGAGGTTCCCTCCGCCATCCGGCGACCGAGATCCTTCCCGCTCTCGCGTCCGCCGACCAAGGTCGGGTACGCCGCGCGGGTGGCGGTGTCCAGCGCGTGGCGCGCCTTCCGAAACGACGCGAAGAGAGCTCGATCGTCCCAAAAAAATCGCGCGGTGTCTTCCAGCACCCGGAGCCCTTCCCGGGCGCGGTTCAAATTCGCGTCAAGAACCCGGTATATTTTTCCGGACTCGGCCCCCGATAACGACGCCCTCGGTTTATTTCGCGGACGGCGAAGAACCATAGCGGCCCACGATCCTTTCGATGAGCCCCGTCGTGGACCGACCCTTCAACAACGGGACCCGCACCACGCTCTTCACGACCTCACGGCCCACGATGGAATCGGAGGACCAATCCCCCCCCTTCACCAAAACATCCGGCCGGAGCCGTTGGATCAAGCGGAGCGGGGTGTCTTCGGAAAACCAGGTCACAAAATCCACGGGTTTCAGCGCCGCCACCAGCGCCGCCCGGTCGGCCAGGGGAAGGATCGGGCGCCGCGGGCCCTTGAGCCTTCGAACCGAGGCGTCGGAGTTCAGGCCCACCACCAGAAGGTCCCCTTGGCCCTTGGCCCATTCCAGTACCCGCAAGTGCCCCGCATGGACCAAATCAAAACAACCGTTCGTGAAAACCACCCTCTTCCCGCGCCGAACCTTTTCCAGGACGGCGTTCAGGCTTTCGGAAGGAAGCGCGCGGGACGCGGCGTTCCCCACCCCTCGTTTTCCGCCGATGGGCTTACTTGTACCCACTCGCCTTCCCCACCGCTGGGAACAAGGCGGCTTCCACCAAGGCGCACAGCGTGTGGAGCAGAACCAAATGGCCTTCCTGGATGCGGGACGTTCTTTGAGCCGGAACGTCCAAACAGACGTCCGCCATTTTTTTAAGTCGTCCCCCGCCCTTGCCGGTCCAGGCGATGACCACCGCGCCGGCCTTTTTCGCTTCCCGAACCCCCTCCAAAACGTTCTCCGAGTTGCCGGAGGTGGAAATCGCGACCACCACGTCGCCTTTCTGGACGAAATTCTGAAGCTGTCGGGAGAACACTTCTTTATACGAATAATCGTTGGCGATGGCGGTCAGGGCGGAACTGTTCGTGGTGAGCGCCACGGCGGGCAAACCCGGCCGCTCCTTTTCAAACCGGCCCGAGAGTTCCGCCGTCAAATGCTGGGCGTCCGCGGCCGATCCGCCGTTTCCGAACGCGATCAATTTTTTCTTGTTCTTAAGCGCCTTCACGAGGAGCCGGGCGGCTTTTTCGATGTGCGGCGCCTCCTCCGCCAACCGGAGCAGGGTATCCGCCGAATCCCGCAACTGAGCCCGGATCAGATCCTGAACCGACGTCGCGGCGGGTCCTTCCATTTTCTTTTTCATCCGTGCGCCGGTTGGAGAGCCAAATGCTTTTCGATGAAATCCGTGGTGACGTCGCCGTTCATGAAGGCGTCATGGGCCATGACGTCCCGATGAAAGGGGATCGTGGTCTTCACGCCTTCGACGGTGAACTCGTTCAAGGCCCGGGCCATGCGGCGGATGGTATGTTCCCGCCCCCCTCCGACGCCGTAACGGGTGGAGACGATGAGTTTAGCCATCAGGCTGTCGTAATAGGCCGGAATGGTGTAGCCCTGATAGATGTGCGTGTCGACCCGAACGCCGGGCCCGCCGGGCAGGATCAGCTGGGTGATCTTCCCGGGGGAGGGCATGAAGTTCCGGTCCGGGTCCTCGGCGTTGATGCGGCACTCCAAAGCGTGGTGACGGATTTGGATGTCCGAGGAAGTGAAAAGAAGCTTTTCCCCCGCCGCGGTGCGGATCTGTTCCTTGATCAAATCCACGCCCGTGACCATTTCCGTCACCGGATGTTCCACCTGGATGCGGGTGTTCATTTCGATGAAAAAGAAATCGTCGGCTTTCTTGTCGTAGAGAAACTCCACGGTGCCCACGGTGTGGTATTTGACGGCTTTCGCCGCCAAACGGGCGGCCTTGCCCATTTTCTTCCGAACGCTCTCCGAAATGGAAGACGAGGGAGACTCCTCGATCAATTTCTGATGGCGGCGTTGGACCGAGCAATCCCGCTCCGGAAAACTGACCACGTTCCCGAAGGCGTCCCCCAGGACCTGGACTTCGATGTGGCGCGGCGCGTTCAAATAACGCTCCAGATAAACGTCGCCGTTGCCGAAACTGGCTTTGGCCTCGGTGCTGGCGGCCACGATGGAATCTTTCAGGAAGTTTGGATCCTGCACCACTCGCATGCCCTTGCCTCCGCCGCCGGCTTTGGCTTTGACGAGCACGGGATACCCGATTTTTTTGGCAATCTTCAAAAGGTCCTTGTCGTTGACGTCCACGCACCCCTTGGTGCCGGGGATGATGGGAACGCCGTAATCGCCCATGATCTTCCGCGCTTCCGCCTTGTCCCCCATTTTCCGGATGGCGTCTTTGGAGGGCCCGATGAAAGTGATGTGGCAACTTTCACACACCTCGGCGAAGTGGGTGTTTTCAGAAAGGAACCCATAGCCCGGATGGATGGCGTCCGCGCCCGTGATTTCGGCGGCGGAGATGATGGCGGGAATGTTTAAGTAACTTTCCACGGCGGGACCCGGCCCGATGCAAACCGTTTCGTCGGCGAACCGAACGTGAAGGGATTCCCGGTCGATGTCGGAATGGACGGCCACCGTCCGAATGCCAAGTTCCCGGCAGGCGCGGATGACGCGGACGGCGATCTCGCCCCGGTTGGCGATCAAAATCTTTTTAAACATCAGGCTCCCTCCGACGGATCAATTTCAAAAAGCGCTTGGCCGTATTCCACCGGACGTCCGTTGTCCACCAGCACGCGAAGGATACGCCCTTTCACGGTGGCGATCACGTCCTTGGGCACCTGCATCGCCTCCACGATCGCCAGGCGCTGGCCCGGAGACACCACATCCCCTTCCACCACGAGCGGCGGCCGATCCTTGGGCGCGCGGATGAAGGTTCCCACCATGGGCGACTTTATTTTTTGATGGTGGGCCGTTGGGGAAACGGCGGGGAGGGCCGGGGTTTCCGCCGGGGGCACGGCGGCGGGCAGGCCCACCGTGACGGCCCGCTTAAAAGCCATTCGGCGCCCATCCTTTTCCCACACCACCTCCGACAGGTTGACCTCGGCCGCGAAATCCAAGAGGTCGTTCAGGCTCGGGGAAGCGGCCTCGCCGTTCGGGCGGGACTTCAAACGCGGCTCACGTATTCGTTGGTCCGGGTATCGACTCGAATGGATTCCCCTTCCTTAATGAACAAGGGAACCATGATCTCGATATCGTTCTCCAGGGTCGCGGGCTTCACCATGTTGGAGACGGAATCCCCCTTGATCCCCGGGACCGTGCTCACCACTTTCAACTCGACGCTGGCGGGGAGCTCCACCCCTAAAAATTCATCTTCAAGGTAGGTGGCCTGGACCTCCATATTCTCCGACAAAAACCGAGTGGATTCCCCCAACGTGGCGCGCGAAACGGAAATCTGTTCGTAGGTTTTGGGATCCATGAAGATGTAATTGTCGCCTTCGGAATAGAGGAACTGCATGGGTTTGCGGGCCAAGGATAGTTCCTCGAACCGTTCCCCCGACTTAAAGGTCCGCTCGATGGTGGCCCCGGTGCGCACGTTTCGGAGTTTGACCCGCAACATGGCCCCGCCCTTTCCGGGTTTGTGGTGTTGGAACCAGACGATTTGGTAGACCACCCCTTCGTGCATGAAGACGGTCCCGTTTCCCATATCCGATGTGTTGAGCATGAACTTCTCCTATTAAAAGTTGAAAAACCGCTTTATGGCGTGGTGAGGATTTCGTGGCCTTCCGAGGTCACCCGAAGCGTGTCTTCGATCCGCACGCCGAACCGTCCGGACAGATATATGCCGGGTTCGACCGTGAGGATCATGTTCGCCGCGAGGACATCGGGACTCTTGGGCCGAATCCAGGGAGGTTCGTGAATATCGATCCCCACCCCGTGGCCCGTGCTGTGAACGAAGGTGCGCCCATGTCCCGACCGGGCAATCACGCCCCGCGTGGCGGCGTCCACCTGACCGCCGGTCACCCCGGGCCGGACCGTTCCAATACCCGCCCGTTGGGCGGCGGCGACGACACCGTAAATCCGTCGATAATTCGGAGTGATTTTACCGAAAAAGAAGGAACGGGTCAAGTCGGAGCGGTAGGCCCCCACCCGGCACCCCACGTCAAACAGAACCGGGCTATTCCGTTCCAAACGGGTCTCCCCTGGGATGTGGTGGGGAAGGGCGGTATTCTGCCCCACGGCCGCGATCAGGTCAAACCCGACCCCCTGGGCCCCGCGGCGATAAAACTGTTGTTCGATGGCCCAAGCCATGCCCTTTTCCGTCATGCCTACCCGCAATCGGGGTTTGACGTGCTCCACCGCCTGGGCCGTGACCTGACAGGCTTTCCGGAGACGGGCCAGTTCCTCCTCGTCTTTGACGATCCGTAGTTCCTCCAGGGGGTTCGGGGCAGGCCGGAGGCCCTTTTTTCGGAGCGCGTCGCCCAAACGAAAACCAATTGGTCGGGATCGAACCCGATCCGTTTGAATCGATGTTCCTTGGCCAGGTCCTCCAAAGCGAGAGACAAGCGTTTCCCGACGATCAGCCGGCACCCGGGGGCGTTCTCCCGCACCTGCCCCGCCAAGAGGGCCGAGGCGAAAAGCCAGGTCTTCTTCCCGCTCACGAGCCCGTAAAACCCCTCCGAATGGAATCCTGTCAAATAATAGAGGTCGGCCACGCCTGAAAAGAAGTAGGCATCCCATTTCTTTTTCTCTAAAACCGCCCCCAAGCGATCGCGCCGCGCGCGAAAGACTTCCGCAGAAAGCGTGTCCGCAGGGATTCTCAAAGTCCCACCTCCGCCAATGTCAGTGACACCTGGTCCGGCGCGACCCCGCCCACGACCTTCGCCCGCCCGATGCCCACCGGGACGACGAAGCGAAACCCGCCGTTCACCGTTTTTTTGTCCCGCGACATGGCGGCCAAAATAAGGGGCCGAGACAAGCGGCGAGACACTCGGGTGGGTAGGCCCCAACGTTCAAACAGACGGTCCACCCGGGGAACCGCATCGGCCGGGAAAGACCCCAACAGCGCGCCCAACCGCGCGGCCGCGCACATCCCGATGGAGATGGCCTCTCCATGGGTATAAGCCCGGTAGCCCGAGACCGATTCGATGGCGTGGCCAAAGGTATGGCCCAAATTCAACGTTTCCCGCAAGCCCCGGGTTTCCCCTTCGTCTTTGGAGACCACGGCCGCCTTGATCGCGGCCGAACGCGAAACAAGAAACCCTTGCATTCCGACGTCTTTTTTTAGGGCCGGAAGGTCGATTTTCTCCAGCTGTTCGAATAACGTTCGATCCGCCATCAGTCCATATTTAATGACTTCCGCGATTCCCGTGCGCCACTGCCGGTCGGGCAAAGTGGCCAGGGTCGAGAGGTCCATCCAGACCCGTTTCGGTTGCCAAAAAGCCCCCACGAGGTTTTTGCCTTGAGGCAGGTCCACGCCGGTCTTGCCGCCGATGGAGGCGTCCACCATCGCCAGGAGCGTGGTGGGACATTGAACGAAAGGGATTCCCCGCAGGAAGCTGGCCGCGACGAACCCGGACACGTCCCCCACCACCCCGCCGCCCAGGGCGATCAAAACCGATCGCCGATCAAGTTTGGCCTCCAGGGCCCGCCCGTAAAGAAATCGAACCACCTCCAGCGTCTTGTGGGATTCGCCGTCCGGCATTCGGGTAAGGGATGTCTGAAACCCCGCGCCCGAGAGCCCTCCCAGCAACCGGGCCGCGTACCGCCGAGCGATGGGCGCAGAGCTGATCACCAACACGCGCCGCCCTTGGACCAACGGAGCCAGCGCCCGGCCAAGTTTTTCCAATGGGGCGCCGACCACGATCTCATGGCTCCGGCCGCCGCTCAATGGAAGGGGAATGTGTTTCACGGGCGGGGATCCGCTTGAAATCGTTCCACGATTCGATCGACCACCTGATCCTCCGTGAGAGCGTCGGTGGCGATTTTTTCATGGCACCGGGCGTAAACCGTTTCACGCTCCCGCAACAGCTCCCGCGCGCGTTCCAGGGGGCTCGGGCCTTTCAGCAACGGACGAAGGTCGGCGGTCAAATCGAGACGCCGAACAATGGTTTCCGGCGAAGCCGTGAGCAGGAACACCCGCCCGTTCCGCTCCAGTTCGTCCATGTTCGATTCCCGCAGGGGAACGCCGCCCCCCGTGGCGATCACCGTTTTGTCCATGAGCGCCACCAAGCCCACGGTCTGGGCCTCGAGTTCCCGGAACGCCGCCTCCCCGCCCTTGGCAAACAGGTCGGCGATGGAAAGGCCGGTCTGATGTTCGATCATCTCATCGGTATCGAAAAAAGCCCAACCCAGCCGCTGGGCGAGCCGCTGGCCCACGGAGGATTTCCCCGTCGCCATAAACCCGGTGAGGACGATGTTCATGGAAGGGGCCCCGGGCGCCGTCAGTAATTCAGCAGATGTTCCCGATAGCGGGTGAGGTGGTCTTGCATTTCGCGAAGCGAATCGGAACCGAACTTCTCTTTCATCGCTTGGGCCAGGGCGATGGCCGTCACGGCCTCGCCGATCACCGCGGCGCTGGCCACGGGACAGACGTCGGATCGGACGATCTCGGCCGTCATTTCCGCCTTGGTCAAAATGTTAACGGAGCGGAGCGGTTTCCGGAGGGAAGCCAGGGGCTTGACGGCGGCGCGGATCACGATGGGTTCGCCGTTCGTCATGCCGCCCTCGATGCCGCCGGCGTTGTTGCTACGCCGATAAAAACCCCGGCCTTCTTTGTGGAAAATTTCGTCGTGCAGGTCGGACCCTTTCCGGCGCGCCATGTCGAACCCGCGCCCCATTTCGACGCCCTTGTGGGCCTGAATGGAGAGAAGCGCCTGGGCCAGCCGCCCGTCCAGCTTGAGATCCCACTGGGTGTGGTCGCCCAGGCCCACGGGGCACCCCGTCGCCACCACCGTGTACACCCCGCCCAAGGTATCGCCGTTGGCCTTGGCGTCCTTGATGGCGTCCATCATTTTCTCCTCCGTTTTCTTGTCCGGGCAACGCACCGGGGACTTCTCCGCCAGGGCGAAGGCCTCTTCCACGGGAATATCCGTCGCCGGGGCGGCGATACCGCCGATTTCCTCGACCCAGGAATACACCCGGACCCCGAGCTCTTCCAACAACCGCTTGCAAACGGCGCCGACCGCGGTGCGGGCGGCGGTTTCCCGGGCGGAGGCGCGCTCCAGGATGTCCCGGGTGTCTTTGCGGTCAAACTTGAGCACGCCCACCAAATCCGCGTGGCCGGGACGGGGACGCGTCAGACGGAACTTCTCCGCCCGGTCTTCCGCCGAGACCGACATGATTTTCTCCCAGTTCTCCCAGTCCTTGTTTTCAATCTGAAAGGTGATGGGGGACCCCAAGGTTTCTCCCCACCGAACGCCGGAAAGGATTTTCGCCTGGTCTTTTTCAATGTATTGAAGACGTTCGCCCCGCCCGAAACTGTATTGGCGGCGCGACAGTTCATGATTCACGGAGCTCTCGGTGACGGGGACTCCGGCGGGAATTCCTTCCAGGATGGCCGTCAAACTGGGTCCGTGCGATTCTCCTGCGGTGGCGTAACGGATCACGGGTTGGTCCTTTCTTTTAAGGCCGCGCTGGCGGCGCTGGCCATGATTCCCCTTAACTCCGGGGGGTCGTATTTTACCTTTTTCAGATCCTCCCCAAACCAGAGTTCGAAAGCCTGGGCGCCTTGCTGGACCAACATACCGAGCCCGCCAACGGCCGCCGCCCCGGCCGCGCGCCCGTCTTTGACCAGCGCCGTCTCCCGATGATAGACCATGTCGTAAACGGCCCGGCTCGCTCGAAGAGACTTGCTTGGGACAGGACTCGGATCCCCCTCCCCCAATCCCACGGAGGTCGCGTTGACGAGGAGCTCCGCCCCTTCCAAAGCCTCCCGCAAACCCGGGTTGACCTGAACCTCCGCCCCGGCGCCCTGGGAACGAAACTCTTTGGCGAGATTTTCCGCACGTCCCCGGGACCGGTTGACGAGGGCGATAGAGCGCGCGGTTTTTCCCAAGGCGAAGAACGCCGCCCGAGCGGCCCCGCCGGCGCCCAGGAGAACCACCGATTTCCCCTCCCAAGCGATATTTTTCTCTCGGAGGTCATCCAGCAGGCCCTGTCCGTCGGTGGAAAAAGCCTTCCAACCCCGGGGTCCCCGAACCAGGGTATTGGCCGCCCCGCACAGGGCGGCGCTGGAATGCACGGAGGACGCCAGAGCCAAAATCTTTTCCTTGTAGGGGATCGTCACGTTGAACCCCTCCAGTCCGTTTTGTTCGCCGACGGTTTCCAGAAATTCCGTCCAATCCGCCGGCGCCACCTTAACCGCCCGATAGACGGCCCGAAACCCAAAGCGCGCTATCGCGGCGTTCTGCATGGCCGGGGACAAGCTGTAACCGAGGGGCCAACCGATCACGCCGAACCGGCGGTGGTCGGTTGGAACGTCCGCAAAAACGGTTCTAAGATCCGCCAATGGAGAGCTCCTGGACGCGGAAGGTGGGAGCGCCGAAGGTCCCCTGCCACGTCAAATCCTCCGCCACGGCATCCACACGCCCCAAAAGATTTAGTAAGTTCCCGGACAAAGTGACCCCCCGAACCGCCCGGCCGGGTCGGCCCTTCTCCCAAAGAATTCCGGAGGCCCCCACAGAGAATTCCCCGCTCACGGGGTCCGCCGTGTGCATGCCGATCACGTCCCGCACCACGAAGGCCCGGGGGGTGGACCGGTAGAGAACCGCCGCAGGCACGGACCCCGGTGCCAAGTGAAAATTCGTCACCCCGGGCGAGGGGGGAGCCTCCCGGCCCGGCCGCTTGGCGTTGCCCGTGCTGGAGACCCCATCCTTTCGGGCCGTGGTCGTGTCGTATAAATAGGAGCGGAGAACCCCGCCCGCCACGGCGAGGGTCCGTTGGGTCGGATGGCCCTCGTCGTCCCAACGGCTCGTGGCCAGCCCGCCCGGAAAACGCCCGTCGTCCACAAAAGTGACCATGGCGGACCCGACATTTTTTCCCCGGCGCCCCGCCAGACAGGATCGCCCTTTTTGGACGGCGTCGGCCAACAGCGCCTGGGAAAACAGTTCCACCAGGTCCACCCCCACCCGGGGGGTGAAGATCACGGGCCAGCCCCCGGAACGAATCGGGCGCGCGCCGAAAGAGGTGAGGAGCCGCCCGCGGGTCTCCGCCACCACCGCCCGGGGATCGAGTTCCCCCCATGATTTTTTTTCCATGGACCCCCAGGCCGTTTCGGTTTCTTTCCCTGAGGCCCCCAAAATCTCCGCGCTGAAAGAAACCGCGTTCCAGGGTTCCGCCGCGGCCACCCCCTCCGTGCTGACGATGGCGTGGGCCCCGCGCGCTTCATGGAAGGAGAACCGGAGCGCCTTCTTGACCCGGCGGTCGCCGGACAGCAGTTGGCGTTCCAAAACCTTCAATCGTTTGAGGAGTTCCTCTTCGGAACGGACCGCAGCCGGGACCCTCGGTCCATTCAAGGGGATCGATGGGGCGGGGAAAAGAGGGCGAGGGAGGAGGCGAGTCGGGTCGGGGGCCGTGGCCCCTGCGGCGTCCCGGGCGCGGTCGAACAAAGCGCGGATGCCGGGGAGCGAGCTGTCCGTCCCGCTGGCGAAACCGGAACGACCGTTTTTGACGGCTCGAAGGGAAACCCCGGCCCCCACTCCGGAAGAAACATCTTTGGGACTTCCCTCGGCCCAAGAGACCTCCCGCGTGGCCTCCGCTTCAAAAAAAAGTTCCACCTGCCAGCCGAGAGGAACGAGCCGCTTTAACCGAGCTCGGGCTTTCCGAAGAAGGCCGGGGGCCGAGAACGAGATGGAATTTTTCAGGGTTTTGGAGAGGCCCGTTTGGCCGCTCGACTCGCCTGCTGAAAGAGAAAAAGGGCGTGGGGGTTCCCCGAATCCCGCTTCAGCACTTCTTTGGCGATCGCCGCGGCCTCATCGAACCGGTACTCGAAAAAATCTCGATACCCTTCCGTCAGATCAACCGTCGGCGCCGCATTTTTTAACTTCGACAGATTGAGAAAACCGGAATAAAGAAAGAGAACGGACGCCAGGAAAGCCAAAAGCCCCCATCGCCGACGGTAATGGAGCAAATGGGCGTCGTTGAACAACAAAGTCCGCGCCCAGGCGTTGGCCCGCAGAACGAGCACGGGCCGGTACAGGTAAGCCACGCTCACGATGAGGAGACCGATTCCAACCAACAGCTTGATCGCTGATTCCGTCAACATGTTTCCCCCAGAAATGAAGCGGGCCCGGGCGGACTCGAACCGCCGACCCCCTGCTTAGAAGGCAGGTGCTCTATCCGCCTGAGCTACGGGCCCCCCCTCGCCCGGAAAATTCAGTTGGCCACGGGATTCGACGTAAAATCCGTCCCTTTTTCCTTCACAAAAAAGTTCGACCGTAGTCCCGGCTACGCTCTCACTTTTTTGTTTCGTAAAAAGGGCCGTCTTTTCCGTCTCGGTCCTCGCGTCCAACTGAACTTTCCGGGTCAGCGGCCTGTTTCACCGAGTTCGAATTATATCAATTGAGCGACTGGGGAGATACGGGGCGGGGGGCGGTGAGCTGGAGAACTTCAATTTCGCTCACCGGGCCGAAATGGGCGTAATAGGCTCCCACCGCGTTAAAATCAGGCGGGGAGTGGAGGCACACCACCCCATCGGTCAGGGCGCGAAATTCCTTGAGGATTTCCGGCGGCGACACGGGAACGGCGAGGATCAGACGATGGACATCGTCCCGTCTTAACCGTTGGAGTGCCGCCCGGGCGGTGGCCCCCGTGGCGAGCCCATCGTCCACCAGGACGACGTCCCGGCCCCGCCGGGGAACCACCGGGCGTCCCTGGCGCAAGGCCTTTTCCAGTTGCGCCAACCGGCGGGTTTGGCGGGCGATTTCTTCCTCCACATAGGATGGGGAAACACCCAACTGGGAGATGATGCCTTGGTTCAGAACGGTGAGCGGCTCGCCCCCGTCGGCCAGGGCGCCGATGGCGAGTTCCGGCCGCCCGGGCGCGCCGAGCTTTCGCACACAGAGGATATCGAATTCGGCCCGAAGGGAGAGGGCCACCTCATGGCCCACCGGGACCCCGCCGCGGGGGAGGGCGATGACCAAAGGATTTATCCACGGACCTGGCCAACGGGCCAGGGCCCCGGCCAACGCGCGGCCGGCCGCGCGGCGGTCCTCAAAAATCAATGGGCGGCCTGGTTCAGGAGGACGACGGCCCGTTGATTATCGGAACTTGAAAAAACCACCACGCACTTCGCCTGATCGGACGCCGCCGACCCGTAGAGGTGATGGAGGTCGATCTTGGCGTCCCGCAACTTCTCCGTGAGCCATTTCAGCATTCCGGGTCGGTGAGGAACTTCGACCACCACCACCACGCCTTCGCGCACGTCAAGATTTTTGGCGCGGAGGGCGTCCGCCGCCCGGAGCTCGTCATCCACCAAAAGACGGAACACCCCGTCCCGCCCCTCCACCCAAGCGCTCACCGCCAGGATGCTGACGCCCTTTTCGGCGACGCTTTTGACGATTTCAGCCAATACGCCGATTTCGTTCAAACGCTTGACGACGAGCTCTCTACCGAGAGTGGCTTTGAGCATGGGTCTCTCCCTTGGATCGGCTTCGGGTTCCCGAGGATCGGCGCGGGGTTTCGTCGGCCAGCCCTCCCACGCCCAAGGATTCAAAAAAATGGGCGTGCACCCGGTCAAACAACGCGCGCAGGTCTCCCCGCTGTTCCAAGTAATCCGTCAGGTTCGTCCCCGGCATAAAAACACCCGAGGGGATGGACGGGCTCCGCGATTTTGTTTTCGTCATGACACCTCCATTCATCAGCGTAGGGGCAGGGCGATTCGGTCAACGACAGACGGGGCGGCGGCCCCCCGCCCGTGACGCAAAATGGCCTCGACCGCGCGAAGGGACGTCGCCGCGATCACATCGGCGGACACCGTCTCCGTGTTCCAGACCAGGTCGTACAGCAAGGGGTCCTCGATGTCCCTGTGGAAATAGGTTTTGACCAGGGCCGCCCGGGCCCGGTCCCGATCGGCCACCCTCCGCGCTGCCGCCTTTTCAGACAGCCCGTGGCGGACCATGATGCGCCGAACTCGCGTGGGAAGAGAGGCCACCAGACGCAAATGAAGGCCTCCGGGGATATGCCGGGTGAGGCAGGCCCCCGCCCGACCGACGATGATCACCTTGCCCTCCCCGGCTAGCGTTCGCACCACTTTGAAGAGATGCCCCACCACGGCGGACTGAGGGGAAAGCCCGGCAATCCAGGACGACACCATGTCCTCCAAGCCCGAGGCGAATTCCTCCTCCGCCAGTCCCCGAAGCGACACTTTGAGCGCGGGGTTCTCGGCCACGAGTTCCGCCAACCGTTCATGAAAAAGGCTCCACCCGCCGAAAATCGTGGCCGGTCGAGCGCCCTTGGTTTTCTCCAACAACGCCTCGGCAACGGAAAACCCCCCAGCCCCCGCCTGGCGGGAGATGGTGATGTAGGGTTTAGGCCCGTGCCCGCCCCCCGGACGTTCCGGAAGGATCTTGGCCGCCGTGGCCAGGAACCGCGTGAGATGCTCCACCGGCAAGGTCATGGCCGCCTCAATGGACGATCAACACCGAACAGGGCGCATAGGAAGAAACTTTTTGCGATACGCTTCCCATGATGAACCGGTCCAGCTTCGAAAGGCCGCGTCGCCCCACCACCACCAGGTTCGCCCGCGTCTTCTTCGCCGCCACTAAAATTTCGCCGGAGGGATGGCCCTCCCGAATCAGGGTTCGCACCGAAGCGAACCGGCCCCTCCACTCGGTTTTCGCGTCGGCCAATAAACGCTCCCCTCTCTCCCGAAGGGCCTTAAGGGATTCCTCGTAAGCGGCCACATGGCCGTACCCACCCGGAAACCCTGTCTCGGGTATCCAGAGGGCCATGGGGTCGGCGGCGACATGGAGCAGTGTCATGGGGGAAGACCGGGCGACCCCCAAACGAGCCAAAAAATCCAGGGCCCGCCGCCCCATGGGAGAACCGTCCACGGCGGAGAGGATCCGCACCCCCCGGCCGGGTTTCCGGTGGGCCACCAGCACCGAGCATTCGGCGTGGCGGGTGACTTTGTTGGAAACGCTCCCGAGGAAAAATGTCTTGATGGGCGTCAGACCCCGAGCGCCCAAGACCAAGAGATCCGCCCGGATTTTTTTCGCCCGGTCCAACAGGGTCCCCGCCACATCGTGCGATGGGAGGACCGCGCAAGAGGTCTTAAATTTTTTTTCCAGCCCTTTCGCCACCACCCGAACCATCCGCTCCCCGCTTTCCCTCAGGGCTTGGGTGATGGAAGGCGCTCCCGCCGCGCCCGGAAGAACCACTGGGGTCACGGTGATCACTTCGACCGAGTGCCCCTGGCCCGCCACCTGGGACAGCAACCCCTCCGCCCATTGGGAATTTTTGGACCCATCCACCGCCAAAAGAATTTTCATGGTATCTCCGTTAAGCCTCTTCCGCCTCTTCCAGTTGAAGGACTTCCTGGGGAAGAACGTCCCGCCAGGACCCCCAAGGCGTCTCCAGCAGATCCCGAGCCCAGACCCGCCGATCCCCCAGGCTTTCCCGCGCCGGGCAGACGAGGCACAGGTCGCTCACAAAAAAATTCTCTTTAAGGGAATCCACCATGCTCTCCCCCAATATCTCGCTTAAGGGCCGCCCGCCCGGATGGGCCGGAACGCCCTTCATCCGCAAACGGCGGGCGAGCGCCGAAGCCACCGCTTTCAGAAAGTTCGGCAAAGGACGGCGGGTTTCAAGCAGGAACACTTTTTTGAGGACGGCGTGGGTGTGGGGCCCCCGCCCGCAAAGCACGCAGGGGACCTCAAGACAGGAGTCGAAATGCCCGCATTGGGGGTTGAAGGAAAGGCGGTCTTTAAAAACTTCCCGAAAAATTCGGAAAATTTCGGGCCACAGGTGGGGATCGAGAGAGGTCTTCGCCCGCTCGTCGATGGTCTGCCAAACTTTGTGAGTGAGCCGGGTGAGAATCTCCGACGGATCCTCCCCCAACCCGGACCGAAGCTGGTAGAGGTGAACCCGACGTTCTTTCGGCCGAATTTTCTCCATAACCGAACCCCCTTCTCGACCCCCATCGGTCGAAACGGGCCACGTGGGCAACACTTCCTATCGCCCTTTTATTCTCTCACAAAACCACGAAACCCGCCATGACGCAGGTCATACCATGCAATTCCTATTTAGGTGAAAAGTTGTCCCCCGGCCACGGACAAAAGGGGCGAACACGGGGGGTTGACTCACCCGCAGTCGGGTCTCAACTCGCCTCCAAAAACCGTGATCTTAGAAAATAAGAATCCTTATTTATTTGATGAAAGGGACCACCTTAGAAAAATAGTTGGAAAATTAGAGGGAAAATGATATTGGCTCAAATGTTGCAAGAATGCGGATTGAGGCCCCCTTGTGGGGCCACAGGTTTAAGATCCTTGGGGTAGGGCCGGTCTCGAGCCAGCGGGAAGCCGGCCAGGCAGACGGGAGTCAAATTCAACAAAAAGGGTAGCCCTATGAAAAAAATGTCCCTCGCTATTAAAACCATTCTCGGTCTTGGGTTCGCCGTATGTTTTCCCATTGTTGGTGAAACTGCGGCTCCCTCAAAAATTAATTATCAAGGGAAATTGACCGACAATGCCGGGAATCCTTTCAACGGCAATAGAAATATTTCTTTCAGTATTTGTTCCGCTCCGACAAGGGGCTGTTCTTATTCCGACGGGAGTAGGGTTGTTCCAGTAACCAATGGCGTATTTAACGCTATGATTGGAGAAATTACGGCCATTCCTTCCAACCTTTTTGATGGATCAGAAAAATTCGTTGAAATCACGGTTAATGGCGCGGTGTTTTCCCCTCGACAGAAACTTGTTTCGGCCCCCTACGCCCTTGCCGTGGCCGCTGGAGCGGTGGGGCTGACTGAAATCAACCGAACAGATTTGGATTCTCGGTATCTGGACGCATCGAACCTGTTGTCAGGCACGGTGCCCAACGCGCTTTTGGATTCCAGCAGCGTAACCCTCAAAGGCAACACCGTGAACGTCGCCAACGGGTTGGTGCAATTAAATGGATCCAATCAAGCTTCTATCGGTGGTGGCTTGATCTTGAATGGAGGGACCCCTTTGAAAGGTTATCTCTCCACCTCTACACCAGTTAATTTTGGCAACATCAGTGCTGGTTCAAGCGATAGCAAGGACATACCCCTCACGGGAGCGGCGGTAGGGGATGTGGTTCTGATTGGGGCTCCATCGGACGCTGACTTTAATGAATTAATGTTGTACGGGTCCGTGACGGCGATTAATACGGTAACGGTGCGTTGCTTTAATCCAACAGGCGGGCCAATAAACCCGGATTCAAAATCTGTTCGGGTAAGCGTTCTAAAACACTAAGCCGCTGGATTTGACGGGTGGATAGCCCCGGAGGAGAATCGTGAATCGAGGTCGTTGGGCCAAACGCGGTTGGAGCGCGACGGATTTTCTTAAGGTCGGGGTTATCGGCCTTGGGGTGTGGTTTTCCTATTCTTTGGCTTTCGCCCTCGAATCTTCGGATGGGATTTCTTCCCGCATCACGCGGAGCGATGTCAATTCAGGCGGGGGCCTGTTCACCAAAGACTTAAGCAACAACACCTTGACAGGTTCCCTGGATTCCATCGAACCCGTTCTTTCCATCGCGGGCGATCTAAGCGGTAAGATTTTAGGCGGGCCCCAGGCCATTTTTTATTATCCTGAGACCCCAAGCGGCATGATCCTAAGCACCAACGCCTTCAATAAATTTTCCGTCTCTTGGCTGGAACCTGGAATGCAGAACGACGACAGCCACCAGCTTCCAGTGGGCTCCTATCAGGTCCGGTTCATGCCGGTAGCCAATGGAACGGTTCTTATGTCCTCGTCGGATTTCGTCTCGGCGAATTCCATCCCGGACTCGATTCCCAACCCGGGTACGGTGGGTGGCCGTTTGAGCCCCTTCCCTATTTCAGGCCTTCTTTACAACCAATATTACTCGATCGGAGTTCGCGCTTTCGATCTGGCCGTTGGAAATACGAACCCTAACAATGAGTCTTATTTTATCGCATCGAAAACGGAATGCACTCTCACCCAAACCCCGACCCTCGTC
The DNA here is from genome assembly GCA_016721625.1 of Elusimicrobiota bacterium. NCBI lineage: Bacteria > Pseudomonadati > Elusimicrobiota > Elusimicrobiota bacterium. Next base: position 40,955 of record JADKHR010000001.1, on the reverse strand, counting down.
TCGGTCCTCGCCGTCACGACGAACAGCAAAGCACTGGATGTAACCTTTGATGCCAAGAACCCTAACGGATACCTATTACCATTTGATTTTCAGATCGATGAATCCAGCCTTTTCAACGGAACGAATCAGGTGGCTGGTTCCTTTAACTTTTCTTCCTCCACCGTCGGCAACATAACGGTGCGGTTCCAACAGTCAAACACGAGCCCAGATCTGTTAAAAAATAAGACGTACTTTGTTCGCGTGAGGTCAAAGAACAAAGCCGGTGTTTGGTCAGGATGGAGCAACGTTCTTTCGGGAACCACGGGCCAACCAATTCCGACCATCACCGCGATCAGCGCTTCAACGGATAAAGTGAACGTTAACTGGACCAACTCAGAAACCAATTCATTCTCGAGGATCACATACAACATAACCGGCCTCGACGTCACGGGGTGGGACCCTTATCCCATCGCTACTGAGCCTCCTTTCTCTGGGGTCAATGTCGCCACATCCATTCCCGGTTTGGACGGGAATACGACCTATTATGCCCGGGTGTCGGTTTACGACTCATCCGACATCCTGATCGGCACGTCCGCCATCAGCTCCGTTGTGACCGGTGTTAAAAACCCCCTGTCCTCCGGCGCCGATGTGTTCTCCACGAGCGCGACCCTTCGATGGGTTTATCCTGTGAACATGGGGGAGAGCGGTTCTTTTTCTTACCTTTTTCAAGTCTCCTCGGACAGTTTCATTACAACGGTTTCATCCCGGGTTTTTTATGGAGGCACCCCTTCCGGGGCCGCCACTTTTTTAGGACTGACGGGGAACGCCCTCTACCAGAGTTCCGTCACCGCCATGAACCGGACGGGGACAAATCTTTATTCGGATCCACCCACCCTTTATGGGGCGGCGTTTACCAAACCCAATATTCCCGCCGGTGTCACATTCGTCGCGCCGCCCAGCGACCCCACGCGCCAGGTCAAAGTAGCTTGGAACAGGAACGGGAACGGTTCTTCCACAGAGTATCGGGTGGATCTCTTTTCCGATGCGGGGTTGACAGATTTCGTTGCGTCAAGCTCAACCAGGGGGACGTCGGTGTTCTTTGAAACCCCGACCACGAACATTTTGGCGAATCGGGATTATTATGCCCTGGTCACGGCCCTTCATGACCCAGCGAACGTGTCCGCCACAGGGGTGGACGTCCCTGGCATTTTCGCCAGCACCGTGACCGCCCCCCTGGCGCCTCAATTGGCCAATGTGGTCCCTGGTCAAAGCCAGCTTGATGTCACCTGGTCTTCCCACACAGCCCAAGCATCAAACGATCCCGACACCGTTTATCTTCTCGATTGGGTCAAAGAGGGAGATGTCACGCACATCAGCTCAACAACCCGATCTTTGAACCTCAATGCCTTGCCATTGCTCGCCAATACGACCTATTTCCTCACCCTTGAAACCCTGGCGTTACCCGCTGGCGGCTGGATGGACGCCTCCGTCCCGATGACAGGTGTCACCCTGGCCGCAACACCCACCAGCCTTACACCCGGCCCGGGAACGACATCCATCTCTTTTGGTTGGAACCAGGGTGTAAATCCCTTCCCCCCCAACACCCGGTATGAGGCATCCATCTCAACGAGCATCGGTTTTTCGGCCGCCATTTCGACAACCGTAGTGGTCACCAGCACGGGGACTACCTTCACCGCGGTTGTCCCCAATCGGCAGTATTATCTGGGTGTCCGAGCCATAAACCACCAAGGAATCCCTTCCAGCCTCGCCACCACCTTCACCTTTTCACGACCCGAGGCGCCGGTTATCCGATCTTTCTCCGTTCCTCCATTCGTTGGGAAGCCCTCCCCCACCCAGCTGGATCTGGTTTGGAATCCCGGCCTCAACGATCCCGACACCACCTTCAACCCAGCGATAGATGGAGAAAGTTTCAGCGAACACGCCATCATTGGGAATTCGTTTTATTTCGGGGCACTTTTGCCGGACACCACGCATGCATTCCGGGTGAGAGCGCAAGCGAAGGATTTGGCGAATCACGCCGTCTCGCTTTCCACAACCGTCGCCACCCGGGCGGAGGTGGCTCTTCCCGTCGAGGTGGTGGCAACCGTCGACCAAACCACCCTGCAATTTCGTCTCGAACGGGGAGGGAACCAGAAAACCACGGAGTATGCTATCCAAATGGTCCAGGATCCCGTCCCAGCAATCCCCTCCCTCTGGCACCTTAAATGGCTCATGCTGGATCCCGGAAACCCTAGCCATCAGATCGCGGCCTCGCCAACCCCCGTTTGGAAAGAATTTAAGGATTGGGGCACCCCCAACGATGCCACGATTTCCCGGGTGAATTTTCTCGCGGGGTCCCTCCCCCTGGGCGGCCACTATCTTCAAGTGAAGACCCGAAACTCGGAGGGAGAGGAAGAAGTTTTTTCAGCCACCACGGTCATCAAAGGCGTCGCCGGGGTTCCGGTCGTGAGTTTAATTGGGACCCCTTATACACCAGCCATGAGCCTGGCCCAAAGGCTTTATTTCAACGCCCCGTCGCTCCCGTTTAAAGCGGTTGGGTCGGCCCACTTCAACTTTCACGTGAACTCCGATCCGAACGGAGCGCAGATTGGGACCTTCGATGTTTTACGGTCCACCGGCTGGAACGGCCTTTTCAACCCTGTCGACCCCTGTTCAACGGATTCCGCCATTGGCATTTTTCACGACGGCGGTTTAAGTGGATTTTGTATTCCCGATGAGGGAGAATACTATCTTCACCTGCAAGGGAATCAACTATTAAAAAACGCAGTTGGAGCCACCGTTGGTTTCGATGGCACAGTCTATCCCGGCAGTCCCTCTTTTCGTTTTTTCATTGATCGAACGCCGCCCCTGGCCGGCCCCATCGTTGCGCAGTGGGCGGGCTTCGTGATTCCCGACAACGGCGGGACGTTGGGGTTTCAAACGATTGATTTCTCGTGGCCTGTTATCGACTTGGGCAATTCGGTGTCCAGAAGCCCCATCGTGGGGTGGGCCTACAGCTTCGCCCTGAACGATAACTCGCCGGTGCCGGTCCAGAGCACCGCGACGTACTTCGTGGCCGGGCCCGCCGTTCGGCTTTCTTTGTCCAGCCTGGGGGTCGTTCCCGCCACGGGGACGTATTATTTCAAGGCGATGGGGTTGGACCTGGCGGGGAACTGGCAGCCCACGTCCACCTCATTTATCTACAACTTTAAGGCAGACTCCCTGCCGCCGACTTTTAAGGGGGTTTCCTTGGCGGGGGCCAAAATGCCGAAGTCGGATTACCACTACGCGGCCGTGGACCCGTCCGCGCCGATCCGCTTGATTTTCTCCGAACCCATGAATCTGGCCAGCCCGGGGGCCCTCTCCTTCATCCAAACCCACAATGCCCTGGGCCAACAGGTGAACACGTCCGTTTCTTTTGCCTCCTTGGCCACGGTGGTGGAGACGTCGACGACCTACATGGATGTGACGCCCACCGTCCCCCTCGAACGGGGCGCGCGGTATGAAATCCGTTCCAGCACCTGGAACCTGCGGGACTTGGGAGGCAACCCCTTGCCCGCCAACCAACAGTTCTCCATCGCGTTCTTCACCCAGATCGACCCGAATGCCCGGACGGTGTTCGTGACCCTGGACAACGGGGCGCGGTTGGAGGTGAGCGCCAACGCCTTCGGGCCGGACCCTTCCGGCGTGGCCTTCGACGACGATGTGAAGAACGACCCCGCGCCCATCGGGGCCACCGTGCGCGGCGCGAGCGGGGCCGTGCCCCGCCGGTCCGGCGGAGACTTCAATCAGGTGCTGGCGACCAAGGAGTTCAACCATTACGCCTCGGACGGGACCCGGCTGACGGCGCCGTTCGGAGCGCCCGTCACCCTCACCTTCGGATATTCAGACGCGGACGGCAACGGGATCGTGGACGGAACCGAAAGCGGCCACCCCGTCAAGGTGGACCGTTTGGCGATCTACGCTTTGGACGAATTGTCCGGCGCTTGGATGAAACTGCCGGGTAGTCGGGTGGACACGACCCTTCACAACGTGTCCGTTGAACTGCGGCACTTTTCCGTGTACGCGTTGATCGGAACCGCCTCCTTCGACCTGACGGAAGCCCATCCGTTCCCCGTCCCCTACCGCGCGGCGAAAGACACCGGCGGGATCGTCTTCAGTTTCCCGAATTCCCAGATTGCGAAGGTCCAGGTGTTCACCTTGGATGGACGGCTGGTGAAAACCCTGTCGGACGACACGGGGGCCGGGTTCGTCCGCTGGGACCCCGTGGACTCGGACGGGGGCGATCCCGTCGCGTCGGACGTCTATCTCTACGTGATTGAAAACGACCAAGAGCGGAAGGTCGGAAAGCTGATGGTGATCCGATGAGTTCCCTCGGGCGGCGGTTTTGGAAAGGAGGGACGCCGGACGCCCTCGTGCTGACGGCCGCGCTGTTCGGGCTGGTTCCCACCCTTCTGGCAAAATCCTCCGGCAACACCACGGCGAACTTCCTCCAGATGGGGGTGGGCGCGCGGGGGTGGCTGGGGGAGGCGCAAACGGCGGCGGTGAACGACGCCACGAGCCTCTATTGGAACCCGGCGGGGTTGGGCGGGCTGACGCAGAGCGAAATCATGTTCATGCACAACGCCGCCGTGCAGGGACGGACCAGGACGTGTTTTACTTTGCCCGGCCCACGGCCTCGGGCGGGGTTTTGGGCGTGGGCGGATCGTTCCTGCGGGTGGGCGACATCGAGGGTTCGACAGCACCAACGGGATCACCGGAAACGTGGCGGCCTCCGACTCCCTGCTGACCCTGGGGTGGGCGAAGCCTTGGGAGGACCTGGGTTGGTTCTCCGGGATCCAGACGGGGGTGAACCTCAAGGTGTTGAAGAAAACCTTGGACCAAGAGTCGGCCCTGGGCTACATGGCGGACGTGGGGCTCATCTACGAAGCCCAGAGCAAATGGAACCAGGGTCTCCGTACCGGCTTTGTCCTCCAAAACGCGGGGACCGGCCTGACCTTCGATTCAGAGAAAGCCTCTTTCCCCATGGCCATGAAACTGGGCGCGTATCCGCTTTTCGGCGACAACATGACGCTGGCCGGCGACCTGGTCCTGCCTGGGGCCGGGGTCCCTACCTCAACCTGGGGCCGACTACCGGATCTGGGACATTCTGGCCTTCCGCCTGGGCTATAAAGGCAACAACGATCTGGACACGGGCCTGACCTCCGGGTTCGGGATCGGCAACGAACGGCTCCACCTGGACTACGCGTTCGTGCCGTTCGGGCGGTTCGGTGACAGCCATCGGATCAGCTTGGGCATGCGGTTCGGGCCCGCCTACCGGCAAGTGCAGGTCACGACCCAGGTGGAGATGGCCTATAAGCGCGCGCTCTCCCGCTACGCCCAGGGGTACATGGTGGACGCCTACATGCAGGCGACCCAAATTCTGACCGTGGCCCCCTGGCACCGCCCGGCCAAACTGTTGGCGCGGCGGATCGAGTCGGAATTCAAGCAGATGGCCGATGAGGCCCGGGCGGAACAACTCCAAGGCCAGGTGGACGATCACTTCGCCCGGGGCGAGCAGTTCTTCCAGGTGGACGACCTGCTCCGCGCGCGGCGGGAGTTCCAGTCCATCATGGCCCTCCAACCCGACCACATGGGCGCCAAGACCTACTTGAACCGGATCGACGAACGATTTCAAAGTTTGACCGAAAGCTTCTATGCCATGGCGGTCCAATCGTTCGCCGCGCAGGATTTCGTGCAAGCCGGCGAGCTGGCCGACAAAGTATTGTCCCTGACCCCCGACCACCCCGAAGCGCGGGAGCTGAAAGCGCGGGTGGAGGAGGTCCAAAAGAAATACCAGGAGGCCGCCGAAACGCAACGCATAACGGAAATCATCCGCCCCCTGGCGGAAAGCGGGCGGGAACTTTTCGAACAAAAACGCTATGAGGAAGCCCTGGTGAAGTTCGAAGAAATCCTGAAGAACAACACCGGCGACGAGGAAGCCCTCCGATTCCGGGACCTCAGTCGGAACCTGATCGCCAAAGACGCTTACAACCTGGCCCTGCGTTCCGCCCGGGACGGGGACACGAAAACGGCGGTGGCCTACGCTCAGAAAGCGCTCAGAAACTGGCCGAATTTCCCCGAGGCCGCGGAACTGCTCAAAACGCTTCTGGCGAAAAAAGGCGGGGAAGATATGGTGAAATCCAAAGAACTTTACAACCAATCCCTTGATTCCTTCCTGGCGGGGGACCCGCAGAAGGCCCTGGAGCTCGCCCAAAAGGCCCTGGAGCTTTGGCCTGACAACACGGAAGCCCGCCGCATGGTGGAACGCCTCTCCCAGCGCGGCGCCGGTACCCCGCAATGAAAAGGATCGTCTTCCTTTTGATATTCTCCGTCACCCTCAGCGTTCCAGTCCTGGGGGATTCCTTGATGGCAAGACAGAGTAATATAAACGAACCTGAGTTGGAAAGCGGGCGGGAACTGTTCGAACAAAAACGGTATGAGGAAGCCCTGCTAAAGTTCGAGGAAATTCTGAAACACGACACCACCGATGAGGAAGCCCTCCGACTCCGACCCCTCTGTCAGGATCTGATTGCCAAAGACGCCTACAACCTGGCCCTGGGTTCAGCCCGGGACGGGGACTCGAAGACGGCGGTCGTCTACGCCCGGAAAGCTCTCAAATACCGGCCGAATTATCTCGAGGCCGAGCATCTTTTGAAAGTCTTAAGCGGAACAGAAGGACCACCTATTACTGATATTTCCAAAGAACTTTACGCCGAATCCCTCGACGCCATCATAGAGGGAGACCCGAAGCAGGCCCTGGAACTGGCCCAAAAGGCCCTGGACCATTATCCCGACAACGTCGAAGCCCGCCGCATGGTGGAACGCCTCTCCCAGCGCGGCGCCGGCACCCCGAAATAAAATCGTCGTTTTCCCTCCCTCTCCCTCCTTCGCGGCAGGAGAGGCGGGTCCGAAGGACCCGAAGAGTGAATCGGGGCATGACAAAATTCCCTCTAACCGATCTCTGGTTGTTTGTTCTCCCCTACGCTCCACGATCAACGAAAGACCACCCCCTCACCCATAAATGCACCGCCCTCCCCCCGTTCTCTGGGGGGAGGGCGGTACAATAAGTGCTTTCGGAAAAGGAGTTCAGTTCACCATCGCAAATTCAATCGGGCACTCACAATGTGGGCTTTATAATCTTCGCTGTTGTCAGCCAGTGTCACGTTTGTTTGGCCGGCCGCTTGACCTGAGGTCAAACCGAGGTTTTGGTTAGCGAAGTCATGTATTTTGTAGTCCTCGCGCGTGTACCCCAGCGTGCAAGTCAAGTTCGAACTTGCTTTTATTTCTCCGTCCAAGCGGTAAACCTGTTTCGTGGTCACGGTTTCCGGAGGTGCCTTCAAGGTCGTGGAATTTCCTGCATTGACCGTGAGGTAATCCATGGCTCCTTCGGAATGAGACAGATCGTAGGCCAAGACAAACTTCAGCCGCTCAACAGGACGAAGGTCCACGCCCACCCCCACAACGTCGTAACGGTCTGTGGTTTGAACCTCCCAGATTTCCTGGACGTCTGAAGTCGGCGATCCCCCGCCGCTACGATTGGACCGCTGAACCCCGCGGATCCATTGAAACTGATAGAACCCAAAAAATCCGACCTGACTTGAAACATCCAGCGCGAGGTCGGCACCGGCGGTGGCCGTGTGGGAATGCAACAAGCCGTACATCATCGCCACGTTGTTGGTCGCGATGGTGACATCATCGTTTGTCGGGCCATCCCCGGAGTTGAATTTGTCCGTGGCGAAACCGCCGTTCAAGCCATAGGACAGGGCTCCTTTCCAACCCGTGACGCTCAGATCACCGGCGTTACGAGCGCGGGCCGCGATATCAAAGTATCGAAGGCCAGCCAGTTCAACGGTTGTGCTCGATGGAGCCTCATAATCCGAGGCACTCCTGTAGGCGTTGGTGTATCGCGCCCGAACCTTGAAGGTGGGGGCCGGGTGGAACTCCAACCGCCCAATAATATTGTCGTCACTCGTCTCTTTGAAATTCCGCATTTCACGGGTAGCTGTTTCATTGAACGCTTCCGCGCCAAAAAGCCAGGCCTTGGACAGGTTCCAGTCCATGGTCAGTCCCGTGTTGTTCTTGCGGTACCCAAACCGATGGGTGGCCCAGTCATCGGCCTCCCAGAGCTGGTCCATGGCCACGTGTCCGCCAAAGTCCATGTGTTTCGAGTTGTCTCCCATTTGCTCTGAACGGAGGCGGGCGCCCAGGGCCATGGATTGGGTCAATTGGTGGGTCAACCGATAGTTTTGAACCCAAAAAGCATTTTTTGTGTCGGCTGATTTTTCAGGGAGCGGGTCGGCCGAGGCCGCCGCGGCCGTGTTCACCGTATGGGGCAACAGGTCTGCATTTTGCCGCATATAGGTGTAAGAGGCGTCGGCCTCAAAACGGGTCTTGGGCGCCACGTCCAGGCCCAGGTTAGCCGCGAAGCTTTGGGCGATGTTATCCGGTTGAACGGAGCCTTGCCCCTTAGAAGCCCCCACGCCGGAGGTGAGGCTCCCCACAATGTCGGTCTGTCGCCGATAGCTGTCAAAGGTCAGCTTGTCCACATCGTTTTTAAAAGAGTTGAACCCATATTTCATTCCCATGGACAGACGTTTTCCGGAGTACGCTAAGCCCAAGGCTGAATCGTAGACGGTTTGATCGACCGTTCGGGCCATCTCGACCGCATAGTTGCGGCCGAACCCAAACATGCCCATTTGTTTGCCCGCCTTTTTTTCCTTGTAGAGGTCCAGGTTCACCGCCCACTGGGGAGCGGGGGCAAAGCCCAGGTTAACCGAGGACCTGTCCCCCCGAACGTAAAGCTCTTCGGTGTGAGCCAGGCCGGCGAACGTGCTGTTCATCACATTGAACCAGTTGGCCGTGGTGTTCCCAAAGGTCTGGAGCGTCCCCTGCATCCCATCCGGCAGGGCTAGAACCCCGGGGCTGACTTCGTTATACAGGCTGACCGAAGAGTTGGCCCAACGGTGTGGATTTTGGGCGTAGCCCGCGTTAAACCAAAGCTTTCCGCCACGGTCATAGTTCAACTCCGCCGACTGGTCGTCCAAACTGGGACGGCGGGTGAAAAAGGAGAGGTCATATTTCTCGGCGTCCACGTCCATGGAGTAATAATTCATGAACGGGCCGTTCGGAACCTCGCCGTATTCTTCAAACTTCGCCTCGGACGTGTTAACGGAAACGCCTTGAACACCCACTTCCACGTCCTGGGAAATCTTTGTTTCGGCCAGGGCGGAGGTCAGGAAACTGCCCCCGAAGAGGAAGGAGGTCATGAAACATAAGTGTTTAATTTTCATTGTCGGTCGTCCTCCGTTTAACGAGCGAAGTACTTGCCGCCCGGGTGGTTGGACCCGTGAACGTTCGGATGGCACTCGGCGCAGGATTGGCTCACGACCTTGTTGCTCCCCTGACCGATCTCCAAGCTCCCCAACGGCGTGCTGGGGTGACCGCCGGCCACATGGCACCGTTGACAAAGGAATGGTTGTTTAACATTCAACATCTTGTCGTGGTGTGACCCATGGGGGTGGTGGCAAGTGAGACAACTCTCCTGAACCGGAGGATGTTTCCAGAGCATCGGACCCCTTTTGTCTTGGTGGCAATCAAAGCAAAGTTGGTTCACGCTCTTGGCCGTCAATTGTTTTGGCGTGGCGGACCCATGCGCATTGTGGCAGGAGGAACAGTTCATCTTCCCCTCTTCCACGGGCATGTGGGCCGACCGGCGCATTTGGCCTCTAATTTCCCGATGACAGGTGTAGCAGGTGTCGGCTTCCGTGGGCTGAACCAACTGGGCCCGGACTCTCTTGGGGCTGTGCACGCTGTGGCATTCGACGCAGGAGACGTCGGCTCTTTCGTGGGCGCTCCCTTTCCAGTGGGACCGGCCCGTGTCTTTGTGGCATTGAAAACAGGTCTCGCTGACCGCTTTCGCGGAAAGTTTTTTGGGGTCTTTCATCGTGGCGAAACCGGGATTCGTCTTGTCGCCTCCGGCGTTCACGTGGAGAGATCCGGGGCCGTGGCAGGTTTCGCAGGACTTTTCGAATTCAATATTTTTTTGTTTCGCGAACCCGCGGGCGTGTTGGGCGGATTTGAAGGATTCCACCTGGTCCGCGTGGCAGTTGGCGCAGGACTCGGCGCCGACGAACTCGGCTTTTTCAGTGGCTTCGTTCACCACCACCGGTTCCGCCGCCGCGGGAGCTGCAGGGGTCACGGCCGGCGCCGGAGGAGGCGCATCCTCCGCGCGGAGGGATCGCCCGGCGTTCAACGCCAGGCTCACCGCTCCAACGAAGGAAAGGAGAAGAAGTGCGTGCAGGATCTTTTTTCGCGTTTTTTTCATGGGTCTCCCCGAATTAATTTTTCTTCGTTATCCGCCGGTCACCCGCGCACCGACGCAAACCGATCCGCTAAATCATGATGGAGGTTTGTTTCTTTCAAAAAATTCCTCCAGCACCATGTGTATAACTGATTAATTCGTCTAAATTTATGATCTGTATCATGTGTTACAATAAATTTACAACCGTCCAAATCTTAAAAACCTGTCTTGGGTTATTCGTAGAGTTCCGCGCCGCCCTGGTGACAAGCGGTGCAATTGCCTTCCGCCTCCGCGCCACCGATATCCGTTGGATGCTTGAAGGTGAGGCCGCGGACGGACATGAGCCCGTCACCGGGTTCTTTCCCCTGGCCCAAAAGCACGTGGCAGGAGGTGCAGTTCCGCGAAATTGTTTTGCCGTCGGAAGAAGTCAACCCGCTTCCGTGGCAACGGAAACAGCCCGGCGAGAGCGTGTGCCCGATGTTTTCCGGATATTGCCGCCAGGTCACTTTCATTTCCGGGAACAGGCTGTGGCGGTAAATATCCTGGACGGCGAGAACAGCGGCGTCCACCTCGGCGGATCGTTCCTTGGAAACTTTCGCGAATTTCTCCTGATAGAACCCCCTCAGTTTCTGGTCGATGGCGGCCATGGCCGACGGAGTGTCGGGGTAATCCCCGTCCAAAGCTTTCACGGATTCCCGCTTGATGAAAGGAAGCGTGGCGGGAATGCGGCCGTCGTAGAGAGCCGCGTCCACCTCGCGGGTGGGCGGCCGATAATTGTGGCTGGGGCGGTTGTGGCAATCAATGCAATCCATCACGCGAATTTCGGCCTGGCGGCGCTCCTCCACGGTTAAAGGGTTCTCGGCGAGGTTGAATTCCGTCATTTGGCCGGACCGGTTGGTCACGCGCAACCAGGCGATTTCCTGGCGGGCGCGGTCCCGGGCGATGTATTCCACTTTGTTGTTGATGGCCATGTGCCAATGGATGCCGTGGCCCGGCCCGCGGAGGGAGCCCCCGCCCCCGGTGTTGATCAGAAGGGTGAGCGGGTAGGGCGTATTTTTTTCGTCAGCCAAATAGCGGGGGTTGACGTGGCGGCGTTCCCCGAAAAATTTCTCCGGCCAATGGCACTGCTCGCAGGTTTCCCGGGCGGGACGGAGGTTGCGCACCGGGGTTTCGATGGGCCGGTGGTATTTTTTGAACGCCGCCGAATACACCTGATAGGCCCCCGACAATTTCGATTTAACAAACCACCCCGCCCCCGGCCCGATATGGCAGGACACGCAGGCCACCCGGGCGTGGGCCGAGCGTTGGTAGGCCGTGTATTCCGGATTCATGACGGTGTGGCAAAGGGTGCCGCAAAACTTCGTGGATTCGGTGATGTGGTAGGCCTTGTAGGTGCCCAGGGCCGACGCCACCAAAAAGACCGCCGTCCCGCCCACGAAAATAAAAAGGGCGGTGCGCTGTCGCGCGTTTCGAAGGTCCAGGCTGAACACCGGATCCAGGCTGGCCCCATGTCCCTTGGCCTCCCGGCGCCGTTCCAGAAGGGCCCCCACGGCAATCAGCACCAAACCCGCCACCAAAAAGCCGGGAAGGATGGTATAAGTCAATAACCCTAAATAGAGGGTCGTGCTCTCCACGAACAAATCGATCAGGACCAAGAGCGCGATGATCGCGAAAGATCCCATGGCGAGCAAAGCCCCTCCGATGGAAATCCAGTTGTAAAAGAATTCAGGCAGGCGGCGCTGGGACATAGAGAGACCTCTAGGAAACCACCGAAGATTCTTTCGGGAAGACGGGCAAATAGCGGACCGCCAAACCGAAGACCGTCACGACGACCGTGAACAACGTGAACGACACGGCCACCTCCATCCAATGGGGAACATAGCCGGACCCCGTATAGGGAACCATGGCGAACCAGCTCACGCTGAGCCGGTTCAGCACCACGCCGCCGATCGCCGGGAGCCCCCACCACACCATCCGGCGGGGACGTTCCAACGTCGACCGCCGGGACAAAAACACCGCCGGCAAAAGAGCGCCGCCCACCACCTCCAGAAGGAACAGGGCCCCCAGCCACGCCGGATCGCCCAACCGTCCCCAGACCCCGCGGGCCGTCACGTCCACCACGCGGACCGCGGCGTAGAGAAAAAGAAGAACCGACGCCGCCCTCGCCAGGTCCGCCAACATCCAGCGGTCCAGGGTTTTCCCGAACACCCGGGCAGAGTAGAAAGAGGCGATGACCGTCACGCAGAGGCCCACGCCCACGGAGCTCATAAAAAAGAACACCGGCAGGAGCGTGGAATACCACAAGGGATGCATCTTCTGAGGAACGATTAAAAACATCGAACCCATGGAGGATTGGTGCAGGGTGGAGAGGATGACCCCTGCAATGACGACCGGGATCGCCACCGCGTGGATGAAAGAAACGGCCTTCGGCAGGCCCAGCCGCTCGAAGATGACCGGGCTGAATTCCGTCGCCAAAACGGTGAAATAGAGCGTCACGCACCAGGCCACCTCGAACATGATGGAATGGTGTTGCCACATGGCCAGGGGGTGCCACAGCGCCCAGGGCCGTCCGACCTCGATAAACAGGGTGAGCGCCACGAAGGTGTAGCCCAGGAAGGCCAAGAGGACCACCGGGCGAAGGATCGGCTCGAACCGTTTAAGGTGGAAGATGTGCACGGTGGCCGCCATCACGAACCCGCCGCCGGAAAGGGCCACCCCGCTTTGAAGCAGGCCGATCCATACCCCCCAGGGAAAGCGGTCCGACATGTGGCTCATGGCGCCCATTCCCAGGAAAAACCGAATGGCGAGGACCACCGCCGTTACGGCCCAAAGCGATCCGACCGCGGACCACCCCAGAAGCCGGCCGTGGCGCGGGGGCCGGCCCAGACCATAGGCCACCGCCAGCCAACACAGAATCCCTAGGACGGCCGCCAAAAACGACCAGCCGATCAAGCGTCCTCCTTTTTGGCGCCGCCGGGAGGAACGTGGGGTTTGCGGGAAAAAGAATAGGCGAGAACCCCGAAGAGCGAGGCCAAAACCGCCGCGATCCCGGGGATCCAGCTCACCACGTCCCAGGTGAGGGAGGGAAGCGGACGTTTGGGAAGGTTCGTCTTGAACCCGAGCTTTTCGAAGGGGACATCGGAAATATAAAGCCAGGAGGTGCCGCCGATCTCCTCCTCGCCGAAAATGTGGTCCACATATTTTTCGGGGTGGGACCCCAGGCGGGTTTTGGCCTCAAACAACAAGTCCGACCGTTTGCCAAATTTGAGGGCGCCCGTGGGGCAAGCCTCCGAGCATCCCGGCGGAAGGCCTTTAAACAACCGTTCCTGGGCGCAAAACTGGCATTTGCCGATGACCGGCGTGAGTCCGTTGTTCCACTCGAACCGCGGCACCTCGAAGGGGCAGGCCACCATGCAGTAACGACACCCGATGCACCGGCTTTCCCGATAAATCACCGGGCCCTGTTCCGTCTGAGCGAGCGCCGCCACGGGGCAGACCGAAACGCAAGCAGGTTCCAGACAATGCATGCATTGGCGTTTGACGTGGCGGAGGATGGAGGGCTCTATCCCTTCGCGGTTCACCACGGTCCATTGGTTATACGTGAGATCCAACCGCCGGTCCAGATGGTCTATGTCCATCCACTCCTGGGGCGCGTTCAGATCGTTGGCGCGTTGGCAGGCCCTCATGCAGGAACGGCACCCGATGCATCGCGAGAGGTCCACCAAGACGGAGAAGACATCGCCCTTGGACACCCGGCCCTCCGCGTGGGCGAAGGTTTTAGGAAGGGCCGCGGCGGCCGCCGCGCCCACGGCGCCTTTCAAAAAGGAGCGGCGAGATACGCCCGGAGCCATTGGACCCGGCACGGACTCCGAGGCTTTGGAAGGATCCACGGGAGAGGTCAGGCGATTTCTCGGCGGATCATTTTTTGGGGCGCAGGGCGATCCACGCCGCCAACCACCCAAGGCCCGCCCCGGCCAGGAACCCCAGGATCGCCACCAGCCAGAGGCTTTGACGCGCCCGGTCCAAACGCCACTGGAGATCCCGGGCGTGCTCGTTCAAGTCGAAAACGCTTTTGACGCCCGCCACGGTCATCTCTTTTTGGTTCTCGCTCACCTGCCGACGGAGATCCGTGAGGCGGGCGCTCTTGTGCACCGTGTCTTCGTGGCAACGGGCGCAGACTTCCGCCCCGACGGACAGGTTGTGGGCGGGGGCCCCGGTGCCCATCAGGGCGTCGGCCCCGGCCGACGAGGCCGGGAAATGGCAGGTCCAGCAACGCAGGCCCTCCTGGTGGTGGGTGGCGTGGGCGAAATCTATCATTTTCGCCGCGTGGCAGGACCCGCACAGCGCGTCCCCCCCGCCGACCCGCAGACCTTGGGCGTGAACTTTGTGGCAATCGAAACAGCGGATGTTTTTCTGTCCGTGCCGACTGAGTTTCCATTCGTCATAGGATTTTTTGTGGCAGGTCCGGCACATGTCGGAAGAAACCGGCATGGGCATCTTGTCCCCCGGATGCCCCTCCGCCATGGCCCCGTGGCAGGACTCGCAGGTGACCCCCGGAAAGGCGAAAGCCCCCCCCTTGGCCCCGGTGGAGTGGCAAGCGAGACAGGAAGGCTTCGATCCGTTCTGTTTCCACGCCTTCTGGAACCCCGGCGCGGCGTAGGCCGCCGCATGAACCGACGGTTTCCATTCATCATATTCCTGGGGATGGCAGGCGGCGCAAGTCTCGGGCCCTGAAAAACTGGCGCCCACAGGAACGCCTAATCCCAGGAGCCCCGCGGCCAAGGCCACCAGCCCCGCCCCGGTCACCACTGTGGACCCGCCAGAAAACGGACTGCGCCAACGAAAAATTTTTCTCATGGAGTCCCCTTCAAAACCGGTTTACGGCGCAGTCGTCCGCTGAGCCAAGCCCAACTCATGGGATAAACCGCCGGGTCGAACATCGCCCAATAGGCGTGCCAGACGAGGATCGACAAGCACGCAAGAATGGCTTCGTAGAAATGGATCATCGTGGCGAGGTAGGGGACCCAGAGAGGCGCGTGTTTCAAAACGAAATTGTTGAACACCAGAACGCCGCCCGTCACCAACATCACCAAGGATCCCCACACCAGGGCCCAGTATTCGGACCGCTCGATGTAGGACGGGTAGCGGAGTTCGGGCTTTCGCTTCGAAAGACCGAGGTTGTAGAGCAGGAGGCGCGGCGGTTCGAACAAGTCCCGCAGGCGCGGCCGGAGATTCACCCGAAGGAGGAACCGGCCCCGACGGGTCCCGATCATGTAAACCCCGTGCCAAAGCCCCGTGAGGACGAAAACGAGGGCCGTCCAGCGGTGGATCGCCTTTCGAACGAATTCTCCCCCCGCCCATTGGAACGGGAGAGCCCACCAGGCCTCGGGGAATTTCAAAGCGAACCCACTGTAGGCCAGAATGACGAAGGTCAAAGTCAGAGCGCCATGCTGAAGCCTCTCGTTCAGGTTCAAACGGAGCAGGTTCAACTCACGGCGGGAGTGTTCTCCTTCCACCTCCGAGGGGGACGACAGCAACTTCCGAAGGAAATCCAGGAGATTGTGGACCATCATTCCGCCCAAGGTGAGCGGGATCACGATCAAGTAAAACCATCGGAAAAAGAAGATCCAGAAATTCGGACGGGTGCCTTTCCCCCCGTGAATCCGGCCGGCGGCCAGCTTGGCCTGGGCCCCCACATGGCAACGGCCGCAGGTATTGGCGAGGTTCTGTTTGTTGACCCAGGAACGCGGGTCATCGGAGGGAAGCACGTCGTGCCAGCCGTGACAGGACGCGCAGTTGGCCACGCGAAGATCCCCTTGCTTAGAAGCGAGTCCGTGATAGCTGTCCATGTAGCTCTTCAGCCGACCGGCGGGGAGACCGAATTTGGCGATGATTTTTTCGGACTCATGGCATCCCACGCAAGTGCGGGTCACCCCGCCCAGACTGGCGGAGGAACCTGCGCTCTTCACCGACCGAATGGTGTGTTCCCCATGGCAGTCCGTGCAGACCGGGGTCTCTTTGATGCCCAACGCGCTGGCCTTGCCGTGGATGCTCTCGCGGTAAACGGAGAGGACGTTCTGGTGACAACGGCCGCAGGTCTCCGGAATCCGCGCCCGATTGACGCGGCTGGCTGGGTTGGCCGAGCCGTGAAGGTCGTGGGTGCCGTGGCAGTCCGAGCAAACAGCGGCGTTCATTTTCCCTTCCGCGAAGGCCATCCCGTGAACGGTGTGCTCGTAGCTTTCGATGGGTTTTCGTTCAGTCAGGCGCTCGTTGATGGGACTGTCAGCCTTTCCATGGCAATGGGCGCAGGTGGCGGGAATATTTTTTCGGTTAACGGGCGATAGCGGATGGCGGGAATCCAACAAAGCATGGCTGTGGCCGTGGCAGTCTTTGCACGAGGCCGCTTCCATCTTTCCCCGAGCCACTGCCTTGCCGTGGTCGGACTGAAGATAGATTTGGGTTTCCACCCGGTGGCACCGTCCGCAGGAAACCGGGGCCAGCTTTTCCGCGTGGGGCAGTTCCTTGGCGTCGGCATGGCAGGAAACGCAAAGGTTCTTGCCATGGATGGATTTCCCGAAAGCCGCCCCGTCCACCACGGGAGCCCCCATCCCCTCCTCGGCGTGGCAGGCCAAACAGTCCTCGTTGCCGTCCGCCCGGGCCCGCCCCGGCGACAAGAAAAACGCGCCCCCCAGGACGGCCGCCAATACCCAGGGTCCGAGACTTCGGGCGAGGTGTGGGCGAACCGGCACGGGGGGCGCGAAGGAAACCGTTTATTTTCGGACAGCGGGTTCCGCCGGAACGGCGTCCGCTTTCGGGGCCAGGGTACGGACGTAGGCCAGCAGGGCCGCGATGTCCGCGTCGGCGATTTTTCCCTTGTAGGCAGGCATGGGCTTGGCCCCGCTGGCGGTGGGAGTGCCAACGCCTTCGGCTGTTGCCTGGATCCATTCTTTGTCGGTCTTCGCCAGGGTGGCCGCGTCCACAAGATCCAGGACGGCGTTGTCCACCTTCTTGGCCTTGGCCATGGAGGCGCTTCCTTTGGCGTCCTTCCCGTGGCACATGGCGCATTTCGTGGCGTAAAGTTTCGCCGCGTCTTCCGCGAACGCCACGCCCGACGCCCCCGCCAGGATCAATCCCGCCAACACACTTCGAATCAAACGGTTCATGAATGTTCTCCTTATTGAAACGATCTAGGGTGAGAAATTTATTTCTTTGGCGCCAAGGACCGCACGTAGGCGACCAGGGCCTTGATGTCGACGTCGGCCACTTTGCCTTTGAACGCGGGCATGGGCTTGGCCCCTGAGGCCTTCGGAGTTCCGGCGCCCTCGGCGGTGGCCTTGATTAAATCAGCGTCCGTCTTGGCCTGGGTAGCCGCGTCCAGCAAGTTCAACTTTTCGGCGCCAAGACTTTTGGCCATCCCAGGGTTTCCCTTGGCATCCTTGCCGTGGCACATGGCGCATTTGGAACTATAAATTTTCGCCGCATCCTCCGCAAAAGCGACCCCGCCCATTCCCGCCAGAACCGCCAACACCATCACACTTTGGATGAGACGTTTCATGAAGTTCTCCTTTTATTATTTGCGTTCAAATTAACGGTCCCCCACATAGGGAGCCGACTCCCTCGCCTGGGACCGGCCTCCTTCGCTTTTCAACCGATCCCGTTCCTTGAGGGCGCGTTCATAGCGTGTGACGAGCTCAGCCTGAAGCGATTGAAACGCCTCGGCCTTCTTCACTTTCCTTTCTTTGCTGTCAAAAACCAAAAAGGAGATCACCCGCTTGGCTTCGGCGGAGGACAACAACGGTTGCCCCGACCGAGCCTCGGTTTTGACGTGCATGCGGGAGACATAACGCGTCCAGGTGGGCGCGTCCGCGATCGTGGAATTAATCGGCCGAGCCAGGGTGTGGCACACCGAACACTTGGCCACGAACAGTTGATAGTTTTCCTGCTGGGCTCGGGGGTAGGCGGTGACGTCGACGGAGTCCGGACCTAAATCGGCCGGGCCGAAAAGTTCAGGCGCCGTCGCTCCGACAACGTCCCCCGACGCGGAATTCGCGCGCCCGCAGGAAGCGGCCCCGGCCCATAAGATCAGGGCCGTTCCCCCCACCCCCACCACCGCTAAAACGCGTCGCACGCCGAACTCTCCTCGAACCCGGGAGGCACGTAAATGCAGTGGGGTTCTTCCGCCAGTTCGTCCCCGTGGGCGTAATAGGCCCGGGCCCGGCATCCGCCGCAGACGTATTTAAAACTGCAGACGCCACACTTCCCTTCCAACTTAGACGGGTCCCGCAAATTTTCAAAAACCGGAGAATGTTCCCAGAGGGTCTTAAAGGGCGTCGTTCGAATATTTCCGACGGAAATAGGGAGGTACCCGCAGGGGAACACCTCTCCCTTGTGGGAAACGAAACAGACCCCCTGCCCGGCCAAGCACCCTTTGGTGGTTTGGTGGAGCGACTGGTTGGGATGCGTCGCGCCTTTGGCTTCCTGCCGGTGATGGCTGGGGGGAAGCCCGCCGATTTCTTTCGAGCGTTGGCGGACGATGCGGAAATAATGGGGCGCGCAGGTGGCCTTCAGTTCCATCTTTTTCTCGATGTCCCGATCGTAAAACCAATTCAACCATTTCTCGTATTCCGCCGACGGAAGCATGTCCGTTTCGGCGATCTGCACGCCGCACCCCACGGGCACGAGCATGAACAAATGCAAAGCGGACGCCCCCCGGGCCAGGCACATGTCGTAGAGCGTGGGCAGTTCCTCGGCGTTGTAGCGGGTCACCGTCATGTTGATCTGGAGCGAAACCCCTTCGCGTTTCAAATGGTCAAACCCGGCCAGGGCGCGCTCGAAATTCCCCGCGCCGCGGAACCGGTCGTGGGTGGGAGCTTTCGCCCCGTCCAGGGAAATGCTGACCCGGGCCACCCCGGCGTCTTTGATGGCTTTGGCTTTTTCCGCCGTCACCAGGGTCCCGTTGGTGGCCAGGGCCACCCGCAGGCCCTGGTCCCGGGCGAAACCGGCCAAATCCAAAATGTCGGGCCGAAAAAGCGGTTCCCCGCCGGAAAGGACCAGGATCGGCTTGTAGCTGGAGGCGATGTCGGCGATCATGCCCTTGGCCGCGTCGGTGGGAAGATCGGTGTCGGAGACCTGGTCCAGAACGTCCAGACGACGACAATGAACGCACCGGAGGTTGCACCCGGCCGTGGTTTCCCAAAAAATTAAGCGCGGAGGGGCGACGGGTTTATTGGGTTCCTGGCCGCGGCCCTGGGGCGCGACGGTCCCGGAAACAAGGGGTTCTGAGGCAAGCTTAGACATTGGACCTCCAGTGTAGCGTCTCACAAATCCCTTGACAATGGTCCGGGCGATTTTGTGTGGCGACAAGGAGCGAGGAAGGCGCATACCGGGAGTATGCAACTGACGAGCGACGCCGCTCGCCGCGCAAAAGCGCCCGGACCTTCCTCAACGGATCGCCTCGCTTTAGCGAGGCGAAATATATGGAAGGGAGGCCCGCCTCCGTCCGGCTTCTTCGTTGCTCGTCGGTTACGATGGCCCGCATCGCGCCCTCCGCATCAGCGCCTCTGGCGCCCCAGGTGCCCGGCGCTCTGCGCCGGGCCTCGCGCCTCGAATCCGAACGGACTCGGGCCTCCCATTGTTAAGCGATTTGTGAGACACTACACTAGTATAACGGTGCGGGCCAAACGGACCATGATCTTCATCATGTTTTTACCTTTTTTTAATAAGGTATCATAGTCGCCAGGTCGGCCCCCCGGTGCGGTCCCTGGGGGGCTTTTCCATTTCATGCCCCCAACGACCCACGCGATCGAATTCCTAACGCTGGGAGAAACCCAGGGCGGTTATTCCCTCGTGCTCTCCCCCCTGGCCACCCTGGGTTTTGACCCCCTGGGTCGGCCCCAGGGCCTCTACGAGGGGGGCCTCTACACGGCGCGGGGGTTGGATGGCCGTTGCCTGGAAAAAAAGTGGGTTTGGGAAGGCGACAGCGACGCCCGCCGGCATATCCGGGAACTCACCGATCCTGAACGGTCCGCCCTGAGAGCTCGGTTCGGAACACTCCTGGCCCAAGCCCGGCTGGCCCTGCCGGAACTGGCGGGCCGAAAGGCTCTGCGCCGCATGGATCGCGGTCGGGAACTCGCCCCCGATATCGAAGCCGCCTCCCGCACCTTGGCCCGGCTGGCGGAGGGACTGGAAAAATCCTGGGACCAGGACCCTGCCCATTTTGCGCGGGTCTGGCGTCCGTTGGGCATTCTTCCTCCGGACCAATATTTGGCGCTGGTCATTCAGGTGGTGGAAGGATGCGCTTGGAACCAATGCGCCTTCTGCGACTTCTACGCGGGGCGGCCTTTCCGCGTGAGATCAGCGGAAGAAATTTTGCGCCACACGGATGAAGCCGAAACCTTTTTCGGCCCCGCCCTGGCGGGCCGCTGTTCGATTTTTCTCGGCGACGCCAACGCGTTCCAAGCGCCGCCGGACCTATTGATTTCAACCGCCGAAAAGTTGGCGGCCCGGTTTCCGCGTTTGGCCGCCCCGCAACGGGACGGCATCGGCGGACTCTATGGGTTCGCGGAAGCCGCGCGATTGGCCGCCTGGACCCCTGCCGATTTAAGAGCGTTGGCGAAAACCGGTTTTCGGCGGGCGTATTTGGGTGTGGAAACGGGCTGTGACGATTTGAGGCGATGGCTTCAGAAACCGGGAACCTCGGACACCGTGATCGAAGCCGCCGCGAAATTGAAGGGGGCCGGAATCGATCTCGGCCTGATCGTCCTCTTGGGCGCGGGCGGGGTTGAAAATGCCCGGAGGCACGTGGAGGGGACCCTCTCGCTTTTAAAACGGTCCCCCCTTGGCCCCGGCGACTTGGTTTATTTTTCACCCTTGATCGTGGAGGAGGGCTCCCCCTACGGGCGGGCGGCCGCCGATCGAGGGTGGACGCCGATGGGGGAATCGGCCCTGGGCGCCCAACGAAAGGAAATGGAAGCCGCCCTTCCTCCCCGAGGCGAACGCCGGGCTCTTTACGATATTCGGGAGTTTCTCTACTAAAAAGGACAACACCATGGACATCTTTCTTCATTTTATTCACCTGACGGCCGCCATGATTTGGGTCGGCGGCCAGATTTTCCTCGGGTTGATTTTAGGCCCCGTCCTCCGTCGGTCCATGACGCCGAAGGAACGAATGCCCCTGGCCCTGGCCGTGGCCAAACGGTTCCAGCGGGTGAGCCACGCGGCCCTCGGCCTTTTGATTTTGACGGGGCTTTGGCAGGTGCGTTTCCTCTTTCTCAGTTCGTTGTCGTCGTTTCTCGACACGTCCTACGGCCGGATCTTTTGGGCAAAAATGGTCCTCTTCGTCGTCATGTTGATTTTAGGCGTCCTGCACGACAAACGCTGGGGTCCCGCTTTGGCGCTTCACGCCGACCGGCCGGACAGTCCCGAATTCCGCGGGGCGGCCCGTCGCATGGCTTTTTGGGCCCGGCTCAATATCGGCGTCACGCTCGGCGTGGTACTTTGCGCCTCGGCGCTCCGTCATCTCACTTTTTAATTCATCCCCTTCGCGAGGCACTCCATGCCCCTCTTTTCCACATTGATGGATCCCGCCACCGTCCCCCACGCGGTGATGGTCATTTCCTTGGTCGCCGGGCTCGGCCTGGCCCTGGGCCATTTGAAGGCCTACGGCGTGAGCCTGGGGGTGGCCGGCGTCCTTTTTGTCGGCCTCCTTTTCGGCCATTTCGGGGCCACCATCGATGAGCACGTTTTAGACTTCATCCGGGAGTTCGGTCTCATCCTGTTCGTTTACGCCATCGGTCTCCAGGTCGGTCCCGGTTTCTTCTCGTCGCTTCGGAAAGGCGGCCTGCCGTTGAATGTCATGGCGGCGTCCGTGGTCCTTTTGGGAGTGGGCGTCGCCGCCCTGGCGCATTTCGTTGGGGGGGTGCCGCTTCCCGCGGCGGTGGGCGTCCTCGCGGGCGCCACCACCAACACCCCGAGCCTGGGCGCCGCCCAACAGGCCCTTCGGGACGTCCTGGGCCCGACGTCGGATTTGGCGAAGTTACCGGGTTTGGGTTACGCCGTGGCGTATCCCTTCGGCGTCATCGGGATCATCGTGACGATGCTTTTGGTGCGATCGGTTTTCCGCATCCAACCGGAAAAAGAATTGGAGGCCTTCGCCTCCGAAAAGAAAACCCAGGCGCCACCGCTTTTCGCCGTGAACCTGGAAGTGACGAAGGCCGACGTGGCCGGCCTCGCCATCGGCCGAATGCCAGGCGCGCCCCACGCCTCCGTGGTGGTGTCCCGAATTATGAGGGCCGGCCAGGTGACCGTGGCCCGCGCTGAAACCGTCCTGGCCTTGGGCGACGTCCTTTTGGCCATCGGCCCGAAAGAAAAGGTAGAGGAGCTGGAACGCATTTTGGGCAAAAAAGCGGAGATCGACCTCCGGGAAGTGGAAAGCGATATTTCCTCAAAACGGGTCGTCGTGACGAAAAAAAGCGTCTTGGGGATGTCCATCGACGAACTGGCCTTCCCCCGGCGGTTCGGGGTCAAAATCACGCGCCTCTCCCGGATGGATTTAGAGTTCGCGGCCTCGCCCACGCTTCAGCTCAAATTCGGCGATTCGGTTCTCGTGGTGGGTCCGCCCGAAGCGATCCAGGAGGCGGCCAGAGAACTCGGGAACTCCCCGAAACAACTGAACGACCCCCAGATCATTCCTCTTCTCGTGGGCATCGCGCTCGGTGTTTTGGTCGGAAGCCTGCCGCTGAAAATCCCGGGGCTTCCCGCGCCCGTGCGGTTGGGTTTGGCCGGAGGACCGCTGATCGTGGCCATCGTCCTGGCACGGATCGGCCAGTGGAAATCCCTGGTCTGGCACATGCCGATTTCCGCCAACTTCATGATCCGGGAATTGGGGATTTCTCTTTTCTTGACCTGCGTGGGGTTGAAATCCGGCGGAAAATTCGTGCAGACCCTCCTAACGGGGGACGGCGTCGCCTGGGTCCTCTGGGGCGCCGCCATTACCCTCCTGCCGCTTTTGATCGTGGGCTGTGTGGGCCGCTTTTTCCTGAAAACCAACTTCACCGCCCTCTGCGGTCTCCTGGCCGGCGCCATGACCGACCCCCCCGCCCTGGCCTTCGCCAACACCTTCATGGGGTCCGAACTCCCGGCCCTCTCCTACGCCACCGTCTACCCGCTCACCATGTTGTTGCGCGTCCTGTCCACCCAAACCCTCGTGCTTCTCCTCATGCGGTGACCCCCCTTATTCGCCCCTAAAGATTTCAAGAACAGTAGGGGTCGGCGCCGAGCGTGCCGACGAGCGAGGCGCGGGCGCCGAGGGCTTCGGCCTCTTTCAACATCTGGCGCGCGCGCGCCAGCCGTTGATGGAAACCGAGCCGGGTGGATTCCTCGGTCCCGAACGATTTGACGGCGTCCTCCAGGCTCGCCACGTGACGGCGGGCGAGGGCGACGTCCTTGGACTGCTGGTTCGCCAAACGCACCTGGTACCAGTCGCTGGCCAGCAGGGTTTCCCGCGTGAAAAGCCGACGGACGTCGGGATGGGAAAGGTCCTTTCCCTCAAAATTCCCCTTGGCCATCAGGTGCAAAAGCGCCCGGATCGGGGGGCAGGCGAAGGCGATGCTCCCGTCCGCGAAATAATCCTCCGCCACCCTCCGCTGGGCCGACACGATCGCCTCGACCCCCTGCACGAAAACCTCCCGATCCTGGATTTCGGGCCGGAGCATTTCGTCCGTCAATACCACGTTCGGGTTGTTGAAGACCCGACCCAAAACCCCCGCACGAACCGTTGGGTGATGCGGTAGCCCAACCGGCTTGCCAAAATCCGCCGCCCCTGGTGATCGAAATCAACCACGGGTTCGAGATATCCTTCCCGGATCAAAAACGCCGGGTCCAGTTCCTCGACGCTCATTCGGGCCCAGATTTCCGGAACCAACAAGCTGATGTCGTGGTCCACGCGGAAATGGGGGCCCACGTAGCCCGCCGCCGTGGAAAAACCGTGGGCGCCGGTGAGAATAAAGGAAACCAGGGCGTTGTTCAAATCAATGACGGGAGGAAGGGCGTTGAAGGGCCCCTTGGTGAGGGCGCCCTCCGAGCCAAACCCCGTGGTGGAGGGCGATTTCCCCGTCAGACTGCAAATGAAGTCCATGAACAGTTCCGGCAGTTCCTGGTAATGAATGGGATTGTAGACGCAGAGCGGCGGGGCCCCCGCTCCGCCTTTGGCGGCTTCCGGGGGATTGTTCCGGCGGGCCGGGAGCACGGCGTTCACCACCCAGGGGACCGGCTGACCCATGAGAATCTTTCGGAACAGACGGGTGCCCATCTCCGCCAAGTGGACGGCCCGGGGGTTCATCCGATCGGGCCGCTCTTGGAGGTAGCGGGGGTTTTTAGAAGGTTTTCCGTCCACCAGTCTCGGCCGTGCCGAGGAGACGATATAGGCCGGTTTCCCGTCCGCCAGGAACCGTTCAAAGAGCGTCCGAACCGGTTGGGTGAACAGTTCAAAGGTCAGGGCGTCCTGCTCCATCTCACTCGCTTCGGACCGCCCCAGCGGTTCCCAGTTGGAAAGGAACACGTCCCGGCCCGCCATATCCGCTTCCGCCTGTTTGTCGTAACCCGGAAGGACGGCGTCATCGGGCCGTTGAAACAAACGCTCTTCGCAGTTCCCCACGATTTTGACGCTGGGGTTCGGGTAAGACGGGTTGAGTCCCGTCAAATGGGTCCGCGGCACGACGACGGAAACCGTGATGTCGTCTTCCACCTGGATCTTCTCCGTGCGGGAAAAATCCTGCCGAACGCGATAAATCCGCCGCGACCCGTCCCGTTCGAACCCCACCCGCAGGTAGCTGGCCCGAAGCCGTCGGCCGTCCAACTTCAGCTCGTGGCCGGGAGCTCCGTTCACCATGTCCACGCTGAAATGGCTCCGCCAGTCCGCCCCCCAGTCCGGCTGGTGGAAGCGCTTCAAGATGAACACCTGGTCTTTGACGTGGGGCGGGATGGACCGTAACCATTCGTTGAAATCATTGTTGTAGGTCGGACCCGGGGTGAGGAGTTTAATCACCGAACCCAGGGACCGTTCCGGGCCCAGAATGGGACGCGAGACCCGCTGGGCCATTCTGGGGTCCTTGAACCGATCGCCGTAAGACCGGCTAATGATGCGCTCCACGGCCTCCATATCTTTCGGGAAGTCGGCCACGAAGACCGGGCCCTGAATCATGGCGTCCTCGATGGATTTGGAGATCTCGGATTTTCCCCCGCCGCTCACGGTACTGGGTTTATGGCAAAGGGTCCCCTCGGCGGAAGTCCCGGTCAAGTGCCAGCCTTGTCCTCCCGAAACCCGGGAGAGCCCCACCTTGTAGCCGTTCGGAAGCAGGTGAATGTTTCGGGCGAGAAGAGGGATCGTCCGGCTCTCTCCGTTGAGGTTCCAAGTGACGGTCTTCGCCAGCATATCGAAGACGGCGTCCTCGGGGACGTACAAAACGTCCGGAAACCGGAGGTCCACGCCGTGCCCTTCCGGTTGAAGGTCCATGCACTCGCCGTAAAGGGCCGCCACGTCGGCAAAGGTCAAGCCATTTTGGGGAAGCGCTAAATCTTCTTGGACGAACCGCACGCCCAGGTCGTAGTTGGGGAACGCCACGGCCCCCCCGGCGTGCTCTTCCTCCGCCCAGCCGGACAGGTTGGCGGCAAAACTGATCTGGGTTTTGACTTCCTTCTTACAGTAACCGAAATAGTTGTCGGCGATCACGGTGACCATCACCCCCCGCGCGTCCCGGGCGGTGACCTTGAACGCCTGTCCTTCGTTGTAAAGTTCCTCGGGGTCGGCCCAGCACATCCCGTCGCGTTTTTGTCGCGCGGTGGCGGAGGCCGCGGGCGGCAGACCCAGGTCCTTTTTCTTGAGCGTGACCAAATGCGGGGCCAGGATCACGCAACCGCTGTGGCCGGTCCAACCGTCCGGGTCCAGGGCCGCGTCGTTGGCGGGAAGCGAGGGGTCGCCCCCGTTCCCGAAAATACGTTCCAGAAAATCCAAGTTTCCAACGAGCGAACCGGGGGCGAAGAACCGAACCTCCATCCGTTTCTCCGGCCGACGGCCCGGCACCGCCGGGCAAACCAGCGGACGCAGGAGGAGGGAGACCCACACCCGCGCCCGGTCGAATTGCCCCGCGGTGAAGGGCAACACCATCAAGTTTTCCGGAGGGCGCACCGCCGCCGCCAAAAGGTTTCGATACACCCCTTTGGGCACGGCTTTTTTGTCCCAGGCAATCGGAAGGCCCCCTTCCGCCACATGGAAAACCCCCGCGGTGGTCCGACGATCGTTTTTGGGGTTGTGCAGAATCCCCTGCTTCACCCGGTAGGTTTGGACCACATCGGAGGCAAAAAAGTCCTGGTCCGGCGGGAGAGAAAACGCCCGCGCCAGGCCCGCCCGGTCCAGCGTGAACGTCAGGTTCGGAAGAGCCACGGGATCCGCGCCCGGAGATTCTTTAAAATAGGCGTCCAGGAAATTCTGAACCCGGCGGTCGGCGGGGCACAGATGGCCCGCCAAAAGACGGCTTTTTTCCTGATGGTTTTGAAGGAGGGGCCACGCCACTTCCAACAAATCGTTGGAGACCCCCCCGTACGTGGGCTGGCCCCGGGCGGCCAGTTTTAGGTTGATGTATTGGATGACCCTCGCTTCCTGCCCGCCGTCCGTCACGGACGCCGCGCCCGCCAATCGTTGTTCGCTCGACCCGGAAAGTCCTTTGGCGGCGTTATTCTTCGGTGTTGTTTTTTCGTTCATTGTTATTTCCTTTCGGCAAAATGGGCCAAGGCCTCTTCCACCGTCGCGCAGGAGTGAACGGGCCGCCCCTCTCCCACCAGACCGGCCTGCCGAAGAAGCCGGAGCGGTTGGTGACCCGCGCCCACGAGGGACACCTGCCGGCGGGAACGCAGGAGGTCCATGAGCGCGCTCTCCAGCGATACGAGCGCGGTCACGTCCAGGTGGGAGACGTCCTCCATTAAAAGGATCACCGAACGGGCCTCCTGCCCGATGGCGCGGAGCGCCCCGATCGCATTTTCCACGGCTCCGAAAAAGAGGGGACCGTTGATTTCATAGACGAACACGTCTTTGGGCCAGGTCCGCCCGTCGGCCGCGTGGCCTTGAACCACCACCCGCCCGCGGGTGTGCCCGGCCATGCGGCGAAGGAAGAGCAATGCGGCCAAAACGATCCCCACCGAAACCCCGATCACCATATCGAAGGCCACCGTCAAGGTGAAACAGACCAGAAGAACCAAGATGTCGCTCCGCGGAGCGAGCCGGATCAATTGGCGCACCCGATGGATCTCCGACATGTGGTAAGCGACCACCAAGAGAAGAGCCGCCATGGCCGCCATGGGAACCTGGGAAATCACCGCGCCGAAAAACAAGACGACCAACAGGATAAAAAGCGCATGAACCATGGCCGCCACGGGCGAGCGGGCGCCGGCCCTTATGTTCGCGGCCGTTCGAGCGAAAGCGCCGGTGGCCGGGATGCCGCCAAACAAGGCCCCCAGCATGTTCCCTTGGCCCAGCGCCACCAGCTCCGCGTCGGGGTCGTGGCGGGTGCGGGTCATGCCGTCGGCCACCACGGCGGAAAGCAGGGATTCAATGGCGCCCAAAAGGGCGATGGCGAAAGCGGCGGGAACGAGGGACTCAATATAACCCAAGTTCAAGGTAGGAGGAACTCCCTCGGGGCCCGTCCAACGCCAGGGCCACTGGAAGGGCGGCGGCCCCGATGGAACGCCGCCTCCCGTGGCGGATGGAAAACGGGATTGGATCGTGGCCACCTGGAACGTGGGCCAAAAATGATGCGCCAGGGCCACTCCAACGGTGACGAGGACCAGGGAGGCCAGCAGGGCCGGAACCCGGCGGGAGATTTTGGGCCACAGAACCATGAGGCCCAAAGTGAAAAGACCGACGGCCAATTCCGGCCAAGACCCGGTCGCCCGAGCCGACCACAAGGCGCCCACTCGGGCGAGGAAATGATCCGGAAGCGGGCCGGGTTGAAGGCCAAAGAAGTCCTTCATCTGCAAGGTGGCGATGACAAGGGCGATCCCCGCCGTGAACCCCGTGGTCACCGGATAGGGCACGAACTGGATCACCCGCCCCATGCGCGCCACGCCCATCACGACCAACAAAACCCCGGCCATGAACCCCGCGATCAACAAACCGGGCAATCCGAACCGCGACGCGATGGGCGCCAGGATCACCACGAACGCGGCCGTGGGCCCCGTTACCTGGGTCCGGGACCCGCCGAAAAGCGGGACGACGAACCCCGCCACGATGGCGGTGTAAAGCCCGTATTGCGGAGCAACGCCGCTCGCCACCGCGAGCGCCATGGAAAGGGGCAAGGCCACGAGGCCCACCGTCACCCCGGCCAAAAGATCGGCCCGAAAATCACGCAGACCGTAGCCTTCCTTCCACCGCTCTCGGAGGGCATGGAACGGACGCAGACGCATCTGTTGAAAAAGCGCTTCGACGGGATTGACGGAACGGGACATGGGCGAAAGTCTTAGAGGGCTCGGAGCGCGGCCACGGCGCGATCGATGTGGCGCGGGGTCACGAAAGGCCCGAAGGAAAAACGGAAGGTTCCCAGGGGAAAGGTCCCGATCTGACGATGGGCCCACGGAGCGCAGTGGAGCCCGGCCCGAACCATCACTCGACTCCGGGCCCACAACCGGGCGGCCGTCCGACGGGGGTCCTCGTTTCCGAACAAAAGCGAAACCACCGCGGCCTGGTGAACGGTTTTGGCCGGTCCAAAAAAACGAACCCCGGGAACCCGCTGGATCCCTTCCCGAAACTGGTCCAACAACGCCCGCTCGTGGCGCCGAATGCTCGCCACGCCCCGTTGGGACACGAAACGCACTCCTTCCCAAAGACCAAGCAGGCCCGGGGCGTTGTGACTGCCGGTCTCCAAACGGTCGGGATAAAATTCCGGCTGAACTTCTTTTTCCGAAAGGCTCCCGGTCCCCCCCTGGCGGAGCGGGTCCAGGTCCACGTCCGGCGACATCACCAAGGCCCCCGTGCCGAGGGGCCCCAGCAGGCCCTTGTGCCCTGGAAAAGCCAGCAGATCGATGTTCATTTTACTCACGTCGATGGGCAGGGCCCCCGCCGACTGGGCGGCGTCCACCAAGAATAGGATTCCTTTCCGTCGAGCGAAGGCGCCCACCTCCGCCACGGGTTGAACGACGCCCGTCACATTGGAGGCGTGCACGCAGGCCACCAGGCGGGTCCGGGGTCGAAGGACGCCCGGCAGTTTATAGACCACGACGCGGCCGTCCCCGTCCACCGGCAGGAGGTCGATGGCGATGCCGCGGCGCGCCTTGAGCGCGTGGAGAGGACGAAGAACGGAGTTGTGTTCGAAGGGCGTCACGAGCGCCCGATCCCCCCGGCGCCAAGGAAATCCGTGGATGGCCAGGTTCAAGGCGTCTGAACAGTTGAGCGTGAAGATCACCCGCCCCGGATCGGGAGCGTTCACGAGCCCCGCCAAGGCCCGGCGGCACCCCGCCAACACCTCGCCGGAGGCCTGGGCCCGGGGATAGGCCCCCCGGCCCGCGCTGGCCCCCACGGTGCGCTGATAAACCTCTAGGCTTTTCACCACCGCCGGCGGTTTCGGCCAAGACGTGGCCGCGTTGTCGAAGTAAAGGTCCATGGGGTTAGATTTTTTTCATGTCCAAAACAAACCGGTAGCGGACGTCCCCCCGGACGACCCGATCGAAGGCGGCGTTCACCTGGGACGGGGCGATGACCTCCACGTCGGATTGAACGCCGGTTTTGCCGCAAGCGTCCAACATCTCCTGGATTTCCGGGATTCCCCCGATCAGGGACCCGGCCAGACTGCGCCGGCCGAGGATGAGAGAGAAGGCCGACACGGGGATCGGGTCCGGCGGCGCGCCCACCAGGATCAAGGCGCCATCGCGGCGAAGGAGTTCCAATAGTCCGTCCATGTTATGGGCCGCCGACACCGTGTCCAGGATAAAATCGAACCGCTTCGAGAGAGCGGACATCCGCGCCGCGTCTTTGACCAGCACGAAATCCCGGGCGCCCAACCGACGGGCTTCGGTTTCCTTGCCGGGAGAAGTGCTGAACACGGTCACCTGGGCCCCGAAGGACGACCCGAACTTAACGGCCATGTGCCCCAGTCCGCCGAGGCCCACCACGCCCAGCCGGTGCCCCCGCCCCACCTTCCAGCGTTTCAAAGGGGAGTAGGTGGTGATGCCCGCGCAGAGGAGCGGCGCCGCCCTCTCCGGCGAAAGACCGTCTGGAATCCGCAGGACAAAATCCTCGTCCACCACGATCGTGGAAGAATATCCCCCCTGGGTAAAACCACCGGTTTTGTCTTGGCTATTGTAGGTGAAAAGGGGGCCGGCCTCGCAATAGCCTTCCTGTCCCTCTCGGCAGGAGGCGCAGGTCCGGCAGGAATTCACATAACACCCGACGCCCACCAGGTCCCCCGGTTTAAACCGCGTGGCCCGGGCCCCCGTTCGCTCCACGCGCCCGACGATTTCATGGCCGGGGACCAGGGGGAAATGCCCCTCGCCCCACTCGCCCCGGGAGGAATGGACGTCGCTGTGGCAGATGCCGCAAAAGAGGATATCGATCCGAACGTCCCGGTCCCCGGGGTCCCGCCGTTCGAATTGAAACTTCGCCAGGGGCGCGCCGGCCGCCGGGGCCGCGTATCCGACGGTGGGAATCATGGGCGGGAACCCGGAACCCGCACGGGCACGCCGAAGGGACTCACGTTCCGAACCGACCTCACAAAACGAGTTGGGCGCGGACGGTGCCGTCGGTACAGGTCGTGTGGCGGAACCCCAGCCGCTCGGAAATATGAAGCATGTCCTCGTTGTCCTGCCGAATATCCGCCCAAAGAATTTTAAGCCGTTCCTCGCGGGCGATGTGGATCATGTGCTTTAGGAACTCGGTCCCCACGCCGCGGTTCTGGTAGGGGTCCGCCACCAGCATGGTCCACTGGGCGCTCTGGGTTCCAGGACGTCGAGAAAGCCGCCCCACCGCCCAAAGGGACGACGGCTGGCCTTCCTTCCCCGGCTGCTCCGCCACGATCACCATCTGCCGATCGTAATCCACGAAGCACACCCGGCGAAGGCGCTCGTGGGCCACCCGCTCGCTGAACTCAAAGGTCTTTAAATAACGGCTCGCCACGCTCCGTTCCGACACTTTCCCGTGGAACTCCACCAGGAGCGGCTCGTCTTCCGGCCGCACCGGCCGAAACCGCATGGGGGTTCCATCTCTGGCCGTGCCGGGCTTGTCGTAGGAGATCGGGTAGGGACGGATGGCCGAGCGGACCCGGGACTTTTCTTCCTCCGCTGTATAAAGGACGACCCGTCCGTCCATGGCGACCACGCCCTCGGGGGACACCAAGAGCGGGTTGATGTCGATCTCTTTGATGGCCGTTTGCTCCAACACCAGCCAACTGAAACGGATCATCACCCGCTCCAAGGTGGCCAGATCCGCGGCTTTTTGCCCGCGCACGCCTTGAAGCGCTTTCCAAATTTTCGTCTTGGCCATCATGCGGCGAGCCAGGATGTTCGTGAGCGGCGGAAGGCCCAGGGCTTTGTCCTGGTAAATCTCCACCAGTTTCCCCCCCGTCCCGAAGAGGAGAACCGGGCCGAACTGGGGATCAGGACTGGCGCCCAGGATCACTTCGTTCCCCTCTAAGCGGATCATGCGCTGGACGGAAACCCCGCCGAAATGGCCGGGCCCCTTGAGGGAGGCCACGTTTTTTCGAATGGTGTCAAAGGCCTGACGGACGGCGGAAGCGTCTTCCAGATTGAGGATCACGCCCCCACGTCGGACTTGTGGGTGACGGTCTCGGAATGAAGCTTCAGGACGATGGGATATCCCAAGGCGTCGGCCTCGCGAGCCGCGTCCTCGGCCGTGGCCGCGAGCCGGGTTTCCACCGTCGGGATCCCATAGAGGGAGAGGAGCCTTTTGGACTCTTCTTCCGTCAACACGGTCCGTCCGGCGGCCCGCGCGGTCTCAATCAACGCGCTCACTTGTGTCAGGTCCACGCCCTTGCCGTCGACCCCGGCCGAATGGCGGGGCGTTTCGTAAAGGGACTGGAGGTTGGCGCTGTAGGAAAACATGGTGCAAAAGATCTTGGCGGCGGTGTCCGGATAATTGAACACCGGCACGCCCGCGGCCGCGAGAATGTTCCGACCCGCTTCCACAGTCTCTCCCCCCATCCAACTGGCCAGGATGGGTTTCCCCCCCAGGGTTCCGGCTTTGAGCGCCAACTGCTGGGCCGATCCGGTGGCATCCGTCATGTCCTGGGGCGTCAGAATCAAGAGGAGCCCGTCGGAATTGGGGTCCTTGGCCGCCGCCTCGAAGGCGTGGCCGTAACGGGCCGCGTCGGCGTCCCCCAAAACGTCCACCGGGTTTCCGTGGCTCCAAGGGGCCGGAAGGAACCCGTTCAACTCTTTCATGGTGTCGGCGCTCAGTTCCGCCAACTGGCCGCCATTCTCGATCAAGGAATCCGCCGCCAAAACGCCGGGCCCTCCGGCGTTGGTCACGATGGTCAACCGGGGCCCCTTGGGCCGGGGCTGTCTGGCCAACGTGCCGGCCATTTGAAAGAGGTCGGAGATGGCGTCCACCCGGATCACACCGCACCGTTCGAAGGCGGCGTCCAACACGTCGTCCCGCCCCACCAGGGACCCCGTGTGGCTCACCGCCGCTTTCGCGGCGGCGTCCGTACGCCCGGCTTTGATCACGATGATGGGTTTCGTCATGGATACTTCCCGCGCCGCCGACATGAAGGCCCGGGCGTCCCCCACCGATTCCATATAGATAACGATGCTTTCCGTTTTCGGGTCGTTGCCCAAATAGTCGATCAGGTCGCCCCACCCGATGTCCAACATGGACCCCAAAGACACGAAGGCCGAAAACCCGATTTTCTCACGGAAACTCCAATCCAAGACCGCCGTGCAAAGCGCTCCGGATTGGCTCAGGAACCCCACGGAACCCTTGGCCGAAATTCCCTTGGCGAAGGTGGCGTTCAAACCCGAAGGCGGGCACATAAAGCCCAAGCAGTTGGGGCCCAAAATCCGCATTTTTCCCCGGGAAATTTCCCGCATGCGCTTTTCCAGGGCGGCCCCTTCGGCGCCGTGTTCCTTAAAACCCGCCGAGATCACAATGGCTCCCGGAACGCCCAGGGACACGCACTCGGCGATCACGTCCGGCACCGTCGGGGCCGGCGTGGCGATGACGGCCAGATCCACCGCCTCGGGCACGTCGGAGATGCGCGGATAGGCCTTGATGCCCAGCACGCTGGGCCGTTTGGGGTTCACGGGATAAACGGTACCGCCGAAGGAAGAGGAAATAAGGTTCCACAACAACGTCCGCCCCACGGTGCCCGCATGCTCGGTGGCGCCGACCACGGCCACCGATTTGGGACGAAAGAAAACGTCCAGGTCCCGCCGGTCCCCCCGAAAGACATCCAGCGCCGGATCTCCGGGGGGGGAAGTCGGAAGCGAAGGATCAATGTCGACGTGGGCAGGCGTGTTCATGGGGCGGACCTCGTATTTTGGAGTGACGTCCCCATTCTACAAAAACCAGGGCGGAGAGTGAGCCCGCCGATTCTCCTTTGCCCCGGAGAGGACCGCCCACAAACCCTCACCCAGGCCCCGGATCGATGAAAAAGACACGCGTCCTCATCAACCAAACTTTTACAAAAATGTTACTTGACTTTATCGATCATCGTTTAGGCCGTCAAAGTTTCCGTTACAATAATTTCCCTTGAAATTTGGCGGTGCCGGGGGCAAGCTTATCGTGGAGCGGAACCCCGGACGTTTTTCTCCCGGGGCCGGGAGGAAGGGAATGCGGAGAGGATGGAACCTCTTGGTGAATCCCTGGCGCCGAGCGAAAGCGTCACTCGGTCCGGCAAAAACCTTGTCGGAGCCGCAAAACCCCGCTGTCTCCGACTCGCCCGAGGCGCTTCCTCCCCACGACTCCCGCGCCCCCGCTCATCGAAAGAAATCTTCGATCCCCCTTCGCGGCCACGCGTTTTTGGGAGCCATGGTTTCGCTTCTCGGCTTGGCGGTTTTCGCCCCGCCCGCCGCTCATTTCATCAACGCCGAACACATCCTCTCCCGCCCCAAGGAAATAAACACCGTGGCCGGGCGCCTGGCGGAAGCGGGGCTGAAACGCGGCTTGGCCAAACTCCAAGAGTCGGAGATCGTTTGGCAAAGGGCGCGAGTGGGGACCGCCGTGCCCCATTACAACGACGATCTCAACTATTCCGATTTCTCAGGGGGCTTTTACCGGATACGGTTCGTCCCCGGGCCCACGTCCAGGGACGTGACGGTTCTCACCACCGGACTGGACACCACCTCGGGGGACACCCGGGCGCTTCAGGCCGTTTTTACGAAAGACGGCCTGCCCGCGGCCCTGCAAACGGCGGGCGACATGGCTCTGGGCCCGTCGGTCCACGTGCACTGGGGGCCCGTGGTGGCCCGGGGTAACCTCTTGCTTGGAAACACGGATGGATTTCCCAGAAAATTCGCCCAGGGGCGGGTCGTGTATTGGAACGACCGCGAAAACGGGGCGGGGAACCGGCGCTCCAACGATAAAACCCTGGGCGACGCCCCCGTTCTGGATTTGGCTTATTACCGGGAGCGCGCCAAAAAAACGTCCATCCCGCTGGTTCCCGATTCCGGTGGCCGAGTCGAATGGAACGGGGAAGGGTCCTGGCCCGCCCTGGCGTCTCCCGCCAGCTCCGGCCATTTTCTCGCCTCGGCTAACAGCGGCCAAGGAATCCGCTTCCAAGCCTCCCCGGACGGCCGAAAGTACGCCCTCTCGGACCCCACGGCCGTTATCCTGATTGAAAACGACACCCCGGAACCCATCGAAACAAAACTGTCGGCCCGGGGGGCATTTCTGGAGGTCGAAGCGTTGATTTTAACAGGGCCGGAAAATCATTTAAAGTTGGAGGGTCAGTCGGGAGAACTGCGTTCGGTCCTGCCGGCCGGGGCCCAGCGGGAGTATGGGCCGGAGGCGAAAGAAACCTGGGAACGGTTCGCTCCCCTGGCGGACCAGCCGGGCCGCTGTTGTCTGACCATCGAAAACGCGGCGATCCGGGGCCTGGTGTGGGTGCAGGGGGATCTGTTAAAACACGACGAGGGAGCCGCCGCGATTTTGGGAACGGTGCGGGTGGGCGGAACCCTGGAGGCCCGGGGCCTTTCGATCTACTACGACGACGCCGTCGCGCTGAACGTGCGCTTGGAAGGAAAACGGTTGGTCCGCGCCGACTGGAGCGAGGTCACTGCCCGCTGGTAAGGGGTCAAGCGCCCCCCTCCAGTTTCTCCGGGGGGCGAGGGCGCCGCAACACCGACAGAAGCACGGAAAGCACGAGGACCCCCAACACGACTCCCATGGACGCGGCGGTTGAAATGTGGAACCACTCGTTGACCAGCATTTTTATCCCGACGAAGCCAAGAATGACGGCCACCCCGTATTTCAAGTAGGCGAAGATCTGAACCAAACCATTGACCAAAAAATAGAGGGCGCGCAATCCCAGGATGGCAAAGACATTGGAGGTGTAGACCAGAAAAGTGTCGGTCGTGATGGAAAAAATGGCCGGAATGGAATCCAAGGCAAACACCAAATCGCTGAATTCAACCACGACCAAAGCCAAGAACAGCGGGGTCGTGTGGAGCCGCCCTCCGATGCGGACGAAAAAACGGTCCCCATGAACTCCCGTCATCGGCAGAATGGATTTCAATCGGCGAAAGAGCGGATTCTCATCGGGGTTGAACTGCTTTTCAACGCCAAAAGCCATTTTGTAGGCGGACCAGAGAAGGATCGCTCCGAAGAGGTAAAGGACCCAGTGGAACCTCTCCACGAGGGCCGCCCCAACAAAAATAAGCACGAACCGCATGCCCAACGCTCCCAGGATTCCCCATTTCAAAACACGCGGTTGCTGGGCCGGTTCAACCGCAAAAAACGA
The DNA here is from genome assembly GCA_016721625.1 of Elusimicrobiota bacterium. Taxonomy (NCBI): domain Bacteria; kingdom Pseudomonadati; phylum Elusimicrobiota; species Elusimicrobiota bacterium. The sequence goes on along the minus strand of JADKHR010000001.1, from coordinate 4,679 downwards.
AAAGATCATAATGAACACGAACATGTTATCGACGGACAGAGATTTCTCGATGACATAGCCCGTCAGGAACTGAAGAGCTTTTTCCGGGGAAAGATAGAAGTGGATCCCAACGCTGAAAAGGAGAGACACCCCCACCCAGACGAGGCTCCAGAGGGCGGCCTCTTTCATGCCGACGGCGTGGCTCTTCTTTTGCGCCACCGCCAAATCGATGTATAGCATCGCCGCCACGACCAAATTGAACACCACCCACATGACCAGCTGGTGATTCATGGCTTCTTCGGCAAGGCCGACGGCGGTTGGCGAGGAAAGATTCCCCGACGGGACTGTCGACAGATCTCAACGAAGTCGGGTGAAAAATCGGCTTTCTCTACGATCCATTTAATGTAGTCGGGATCCTCTTGGACGACGGCCGCCAATTTATGGAAACGGTGTTTGCCGAAATTGAAATAGGCTTCGCCGTCCCGCCACACCAACCGCCCGTCCAGGTCCACCTGGGAAGGCCCGGGGGCGGTGCAAAACCGATGGATCCCATTCATTTCTTTGGGGAGGTCCCCGTAGCGGTCCAGTTGGGCGAGAAAGACTTCGTAGCTGGCCTCGGCGTCGGCTCCGGCCGAATGGGCGCCCACCAGATCTTTGCCGCAGTAAAACCGGTAGGCGGCGGTGAGGTTGCGGGGTTCCTTTTCCCGAAAGATCTTGCTGGCGTCGGCGATGCGGCGGCCGTCCATGGAGAACGCGAAACCCGCTTGGGTGAACTCCTTCGTGAGCATGGGGATGTCCAATCGGTTCAAAGAAAAGCCCCCGATGTCCGCGTCCTCGAAAATTTCAAAAAGCCGCGGCGCCCAATCGCGGAAGGCCGGTTGGTCCTTCAACATGTCGTTGGTGATTCCGTGGATGGCGATGGACTCCTGGGGAATGCGCATGGAGGGGTTGAACCGTTGGACGAGCCGCTCGGTCCGCCCGTCGGGAAAAAGCTTGATGAGACCGATTTCGATGATCCGGTCCAGTTCCACCAAAAGGCCGGTGGTCTCCAGGTCAAAAAAAACGATGGGGCGCGTGAGGGGAGCGAGGGGCATGGGGGTCCTTTCCTTTGGAATGGAAAGGAAATATTACGAAATTAAAGGCCCCTCCGCCCGGCGCACAAAGATCCGGGCGGCGATGGCGGACTCCAACGCCAGTTGGCTTTCCCCCACCTCCACGACGAAAGCCGGGAAGGTTTGGTGCAGGTGGAGAGGCGCGCCCGGGATGACGCCCAGGGAAAGCAAACGGTGCAGTTCGGGATGGTCTTTCAATTGAAGGTAGGCCACACGGCCCCTTTCCCCCGCCGCCAGGCGGGAGAGCGGCGTGACGATGGGAGAGAGGTGCCCGTCGTTTCGTCCGCAACAGGCCCCCGGCGGAATGGAGAGACCGTGGGGGCACTCCGCGGGATGCCCGAGAAGCGTGCAAATGGATTCGGTGACCTCGGGCGAAATGCTGTGTTCCAGCACGCAGGCGTTGGGGTCCACCGCGTTCCGGTCGATGAGCAAAACGTCGGTCAGGAGCCGCTCCGCCAACCGCAGACGCCGAACCACGTTTCGGGCCAGTTCATCTCCCGTCGGGGTCATGATCGTTCGGCCTGAAACTTCCTGGATGAACCCGTGCCGAAGCAGTCGATCGAACCCCTCCGGGCTTCCCGCCGCGATGAGCGCCGAACGGAGCCCCGCCGCGTCCGTCACCCCCCCCTCCCGTTTGTGCCAAAGAAGCCCCAACGATTCCTCCACATCCTCACGCTCCGCCGTCGGCATAGGATACTTTTGCGTCTCCGTCATAAAAAGCTCCTTCCTTTTTTTGCCTCTCTTGCCCTTCTAAAGGAATTTCCCTCTCCCGCTGGCGGGAGAGGGGAGGGAGAGGGTGTGTTTCCAACGAAGATCACCGCCCCATCCGCCCCACCCCAAGGGGGAGAAAGAAGCTCTGTTGTTTTTTCGTCGATAAAGTTAGAACCTTCAATAGACCCCTTTATTCTACCCACCCACCAACCACGGAAAAAAAAGAATCACCCGGTTCAGCGCCCCCGAAATCCCCAACGCCACCGCCAGCACCGCCACCGTGATGGTCAGCGCCCCTTTCCATCCCCGCTCCTTGAACATCATGAGCCACTGGGCCACGCAGGGCATGAAAAGCGTGATAAGGACCAGGCTCACCGTCACCTGCCGCAAATCCAAGAGCCCCGCCTTCTGAAGCGAGTAGAGGCCCGCCGCCCCGTAATCCCGACGAAGAAACCCCACCAGAAACGCCTCGGTGGCCTGGGCGGGAAGCCCGAGCCATTGTTGAACGATGGGAGAGAACCCCCGCTCCGCCGCCTTGAGCCATCCCCAGCGGTCCAAGAAAAAGAGCCCGAGGGTTCCGTAGACGAAGAGAGGCACCACCTCTTTCAAATACCACGTCAACCTCACCCGCATTTTCATCCAAATGTTCCGAAAGAGTGGCCGACGGATCGGCGGGATCTCCATGAGAAAAGTCGAGCGCGCCCCGGGAAGTATTCGGGAAGCCGCCCATCCGGTGGCGAGGGTCGTCCCCACGAGTACAAAGAGCCACACCCCCAGGACCTTCGGCGAGAGCCCGGCCGCCATCCCCAGGATCACCGCCAGCTGGGCCGAACAAGGCACCGAAAGGGCCAGCAGAAGGGTCACGATCATCCTTTCTTTTTTCGTGTCCAAAATCCGCGTGGTCATGGTGGCCATGGTATCGCACCCGAGCCCTAGAATCATGGGCAGGACCGCGCGCCCCGTTCAGACCCATCAAGCGGAACACGCGGTCCAACAACACCGAAAGCCGAGGCAGGTAGCCTGAATCCTCCAGGAGGCCGAAGGCCAGGAAAAAGGTCGCCACGATGGGAAGGATGAGCGCAAAGGCATAGGAGAAAGCCATGCTCACCACGCCGTAGGGGCCCACCAAAAGATCCCTGGCGAAGGGCCAGGGCAAGATTTTTTCCGTCAGCCAGGTCGCCCCCGGCGTGATCCATTGGCCGAACACCGTTTTTTCCAGAAAATTAACCGCCATCCCCGCGCCGAACACGCCCACAAATTCATACACCCCGTAAAGGACCAGGCCCGCGATCAAAAATCCCGGCCAGGGCCGAAGGGCCCATTGCCCGAGCCGTTGGGATATTTTTGGCGCCAGCCGCCCCCGGATCGACATCACCTCCGCGCAGATCTCCCGCACGCGGGCTTCCCGCCCATCAAAAAGGATTTGGCGGGGCGGCCGCGCAAAACGAGCGCGTTCCCGCTCCGCCGCTTGAAAGAGCGCCGCCTCGGACGATCCCCCCTCCCGCCTCCAGGTGAGAACCGTGTCGTCCCCCGAGAGGAGCGCCAAACCGACCGCGCGGGCCGCGGGATTTCCCTCCCCCAAAAGGGGAGCGAGGGTTTCCAGGGCCCGCCCGATTTCCGAAGGATCCCTGGTGGAAAGGATGGGCCTCGCGGCCCGTTCCACCGCGCGCTTTAACTCGGCCATCCCTTCCCCCGTGGTGGCCACGGTCGGGACCACCGGAACGCCCAAATGCCGGCTGAGGCCGGCGGCGTCCACCGCGATGCCGCGATCCAACGCCTCATCGGCGAGATTCAACGCCACCACCATGGGGATCCCGTAGTCCACCAGTTCCAACGTCGTTAACAACCCGCGCCGCAGATTTTTTGAGTCGAGAACGGCCAACACCGCGTCCGGCCGTTCCTTCAGTAAATAATCCCGCGTCACCCGTTCGTCCTCCGAGGACGGCAAAAGCGAGTTCACCCCCGGCGTGTCGATCACGCGCCACTTCCCCCCCGCCAACCAGCTCCACCCCGAGGAGACCTCCACCGTCGTCCCCGGATAGTTGGACACCGTGGCGTACTGCCCCGTCAACCGCCCAAAAATCACCGACTTCCCCACGTTGGGGTTCCCCACGAGAACGAGCGTGCGGGTTTTGGCCGGAGCGCCCACGGAAACCGACGAAGTCACAGGCACAGAACCGCCCCCTTCTTTCCCATGACCACGCCCTCTCTCGCCTCGAAAGCGGGAGAGGGTCGGGGAGAGGGAACAACCCCGGGATCTGACGTTACCCCAGTGGGGGCCAAAAGCCTCATTTAAAACTCCAACTCCAAAATGGTCTTCAACTGAAAAGGATCAGCCGCCTTCTCGATCCCGATCCCCGCACCCAGGTTCAACCGGACATCCGGAGCGAGGTCGATGTAGAATCCCGGCGTGACCCGGCTTTCCTTCTCCGCAAGAAAAAGTTCAATACCCGGGGTCACACGCTTCCAGAAACGGGTGTAACACGTTCCCAGGGCCAGACCCGCCTCCAATTCCCACTCGTCCCCGCCGGGCTTTTCCTCTTTTTCAAGTTCCAAAATCGGATTGGCGGAAATATTCACGGGGCCCCAATCCTTGGAGAGAATGACTTTCCCTTCGATCTCATCCTGGGCTTTGTCCTGGATCCCCTTCTTAAATTCCAGATAAAGGGCCGTGTCCACGGGCCATTCGCCAGGCTCGTTCAGGCGGTAACGGTTCTCCACTTTCACCGCGGAGAACCCTTGTCCCTCGATAAAAACGCCATAGAGCCCCAGGCTATAACGATCCGTCACCCCGTATTCCACCTCTGTCTGATTCACCCAAAACCCGTCGCCTTCTTTGGGGTTCCGGTAATCCGTCCAAATTTCTGCCTCCGCCTT